>NZ_OZ239771.1:1152500-1883110 GCF_965196655.1 Rickettsia endosymbiont of Nabis limbatus | reverse complement strand
TACTGTTACTAATAAAAATAATTATAATATATTCTTTATTTATTGTATATGTAAATAGAATTATGTAGATTATATGTTTTTTACATAGTTATCAACAAAATATATATTAAAAATATTCATATAAAATCAATATTTTTAATAATTATTCACATAAATCTAATTGAAGTTTTTATAAGTGGATAACTAAGTGTAATAATTCTGTATTACTTGGAAAAGGCTATATTTTCAAAGAAAAATGTTACTTATTCACAATTTTATCCACAAACTGTTTGTTTAAAATAAACAATATGAAATTTCCTTGATTTAATAAGGATTTTGGATATTTTTAAAAAATTTTTAATAAGAAAAATAATAAGTTATCAAAACTTTTATCCACATTAGTATGTGTAAAATATGACAAAGCTGATTATTCACCTAGTTTCAGACTCTTCTGTTCAAACTGCAAAGAGTGCGGCTCATTCTGCTCTTGCTCAATTTACTTCTTTGAAACCGAAATTATATCATTGGCCAATGATTAGAAATTTAGAATTATTAAAAGAAGTATTGAGTAAAATAGAATCAAAGCATGGTATTGTATTATATACAATTGCAGATCAAGAACTAAGAAAGAATCTGACAAAATTTTGTTATGAATTAAAAATTCCTTGTATTTCGGTAATAGGTAAAATAATTAAAGAAATGTCGGTTTTTTCAGGAATTGAGATAGAAAAAGAGCAAAATTATAATTATAAATTCGATAAAACTTATTTTGATACTCTTAATGCTATTGATTATGCAATAAGACATGATGATGGGCAGCTACTTAATGAATTACAATTTGCAGATATTGTGTTAATAGGTCCATCTAGAACTTCTAAGACCCCTACTTCCGTGTTTTTAGCATATAATGGACTAAAGACAGCAAATATTCCTTATGTTTATAATTGTCCTTTTCCTGATTTTATAGAAAAAGATATAGATCAATTGGTAGTAGGGCTTATAATTAATCCAAATAGATTAATAGAAATAAGGGAAACTAGGCTGAATTTGCTACAAATTAATGAAAATAGAAATTATACAGATTTTAATATAGTCCAAAAAGAATGTTTAGAAGTTAAAAAAATTTGTGAACTAAGAAATTGGTCAGTAATAGACGTATCAACAAAATCAATAGAAGAAACAGCAGCTTTAATAATGAGGATATACTATAATAGAAAAAATAAGTATAACATACTTGTTTAATCTCTTAGGGTTTAATTCCCCGAAGGTCTGCTTCGTGATATACTAGATGCATGGAAGAAAGCAGTTATATACATAAAAGTGATAATGTCACAGTACTAATATATCATTTAGTAACACCGGCAAAGTATAGAAGAGTAATATTCAAAGAGGAACTAGACGATTATTTATGTAAAATTTGTGAGGACATAGAGGCTCGTTATGAAATTAGATTTTTGGAAATAGGAGTAGATAAAGAACATGTACATTTTTTACTACAGTCAATACCAATGTATAGCCCAACAAAAATAACTCAAATCATAAAAAGTATTACATCTAAGGAAATGTTTAAGAAATATCCAAATCTTAAAGAAAAATTATGGGGAAGTGAGTTTTGGAGTAAAGGATATTTTATGAGCACAGTATGTAAACATGGTGATGAGCGGAAATTACGTAATTATGTAAAAAATCAAGGTTCAGGCAAACCTTCTTATAAAGCATTTCAACAAAAACAGTTAAAACTTTTTGGATAGATACCTCGTAGCTCTGCTGCGAGGAGTATCATTTTAAAAATTGGCTACGTCATCCTACAAGTACTATGGTATTCACTTATTATTATAAGCTCCGTTCCTCGTCTTGTGGATTCCTTGATCTTTTTCAAATTAAGCTTCTTCTGTCTACTTCTTATTTATTAGTATGATTGATAATAAAAAATAAAAATTTTCATTATTTACAAGTATAGTTTGGTAATTTATAATTTTACTTGTAAAAAATATAGAGGACATATGGCAAGCAACGTAACAGATAAATCTTTTGAAGAAGAAGTATTAAAATCAGATTTACCTGTATTAGTAGATTTTTGGGCTGAGTGGTGCGGTCCATGTAGAATGTTAACCCCAATAATAGAGGATATAAGTAAAGAGCTAGAGAACAAAGTAAAAGTACTTAAAATGAATATTGATGAAAATCCAGAAATTCCTTCAAAATATGGCATTCGTAGTATCCCAACAGTAATGTTATTTAAAAATGGTGAACAGAAAGATACTAAAGTAGGATTGCATCAGAAAAATTCTCTTATAGAATGGATTAACAATAATATATAAGTATTAATTTTATGTCTTTTAATCATTCTAAAGTATTTATAGAAATAAAAAATGCTTACGTTGAAGGTATAGATACTTACAAAAGAGCACAAGGATTAAAGCATTTTTTTCTTAATAGAGGAACTTCTTTTTCTCCAAATATATCTATATTAAGAAATATTAGTTTTTCTTGCTATGAGGGAGAAAAAATAGCTTTTATAGGGAGTAATGGCTCAGGAAAAAGCTCGCTTTTAAAAATGATAGCAGGAATTTATCCACCAATAAAAGGAACAATAAATGTTTCTGGTGATATTGCACCAATAATAGATATGGGTGTTGGTTTTGAGCAAGAGCAAACAGGTCGTGATAACATCAAAATGTTGATGCTTTATAACAATATGTTAGATAAATATAATAAAGAAATAGAACGGGAAATTATAGATTTTTCGGAATTAGGTAGTAAAATTGATTTACCTATAAAAAATTATAGTTCAGGAATGCTAGCACGACTTGCCTTTTCTACATCAATATTTCAAGACCCTCAAATTCTTTTACTTGATGAAATTTTTGCTACAGGAGATAGTTGTTTTGTAGAAAAATCTTTAAAATTAATGAAAAATAAGTTTAGAAATACACCTATTTCAATAATAGTAACTCATCAAGAAAATATAGTAAAAGAAAATTGTACTAGATGTATTTTATTACGAGATGGTAATATTGTTGGAGATGGTAAACCTTCAGAAATATTTAAAATTTATATGAAAAAAAAAGAAAATGATAAAGTATTTTCTATCTAAGAAATATTGGGAAGCGGTAATATTATTAGTCAAAGCATCTATAATAAGACAAAATAAAGACTCTTTTTTAGGCTCTTTATGGAGTCTAATTCAGCCATTTATTAATATATTAGTAATTTCATATTTTTTCGGTTTTTTACTACATCAGCCAAGAGAATTTTTGATAATGAATTTGGTTGGAGGGATGCCTTTATGGACTTTTATATTGAGTAGTTTGACAATTTCTTCAAATTCTTTAGTAACACGTGACCAAGTAATAAAAAAAGTCAGAATTTCTAAGACTTTTTTCCCAGTTGCAGATACTTTAGCACAGCTATATAATTTGTTTTGTTCATTTTTGGCAATGTATTGTGCTTTTATTTTGTTATTTCCAGAAAAGTTTACATGGCAAATAATATTTATGCCGATATTAATTTTACCACTAATAATTTGTACAATTAGTGGTTCTATTGCAATGGCTTTTCTAACACCTTATATTCGCGACATACCACAAATATTAAATGTTGTTTTAGGAGTCATTTATTGGAGCATACCTATAATTTATCCATATTCATTAATCCCTGGAGCTCAAAGAGACTTTTTTGAGCTTAACCCGTTCTTTATAATTATAAGACCTGCACAATCATTGGTAATTGATGGAACATTACCGGATTTATTATCAATAGGTAAATCTGTATTAGTAGCATTTATAACTGTTTGTATAAGCTATTTAGTATATAAACGCTTTTCAAAAAGGGTTATTTATTACCTATGAAGCTTGGTTTTAATCTAGATTTTAAAAAATTAGATCAAATATTTTTAGATTATCTTTTCAAAGCTAATGAATCGCTTTATAATAATATATTATTATTTAGATCTAATCCTCATTCTGTTCTCTCTCAAGATTATTCCGAGTTTTTATTAAATGTATCTCCTTATTTAGATGATTTTCTAGCAGAATTATTTTGTATTTCAAACGAAGTTACAAGTTTAAGATTACAGCATAAAGATTTTGATATTATTTATGAGTGTAAAAGAAAATTTGTCCAGCGTTATGCCATCAAGAAATATTCACAAGAAAAAATAAAAGATATAGATTTTGAGAATATATATTTAAAATTAGCTAATTTAGTAGGTAAAAATTTTACTTCTAGAGATTTCGCTAAACAAGTAATTATATGGCAACAAGCAGAAGAGAATTTTGTACAAGAACTTGATATAGCCGCACAATATGCTGCTTATAGGGTTTATTGGTGTAATAGTGTCATCCTGTGGACAAGCAACGAAATCCAGAAAAAACAAATAAATCCTGTGGCGAAGTCACAGGATGATATCCTATTTGATCTCCCTCAAAAGCTAGATAAAGAAAATCTAATAGATGATAAAAAAATATCTAAATATCAAAAAAACGAAAGGTTAAATTTTGATTATACAGATTCCTTTTTAAATCTGGATGAAGCTTTAAACCACTCTCATTATTGTATTTATTGCCATAAGCAAGATAAAGATAGTTGTTCTAAAGGTACGGCGTCATTCAGAAAACCTCATACAAGCGAATTTCGTGAGTCAAGTCTTTACTCACGTACTTTTGTACGCTCCGCAGGCTTGCTCTTAAATTCACCTTGTAGTGAGAATTCTGAATTTAGCCGTATAAATAATTCTCAAAAGAAAAAAAATAATTCAGGTTGCCCTTTAAAACAAAAAATTTCTGAGATGAATTACGTTAAAGCTCAAGGCTTTAATTTAGGTGCTCTTGCAATTATTGTTATAGATAATCCGATGGTTGCAGCTACTGGTCACAGAATTTGTAATGATTGCTCAAAGGCTTGTATTTATCAGAAGCAAGATCCGGTAAATATACCATTAATAGAGTCGAATATTTTAGAAGAAACGCTTAAATTACCTTATGGTTTAGAGATATATCTACTTTTAACTCGTTGGAATCCGCTTAATATTTATAACCCGCTGCCAAAAGAATCTACTAACTATAATATTCTGGTTACAGGGCTTGGTCCGGCAGGTTTCAGTCTTAGTTATTATTTATTACGATCTGGTCATAATGTCACGGCTATTGATGGCTTGAAAATTACTCCTCTACCTTTTGATATCCACAAGCCAATAAAATTCTGGCATGAATATAAAAATAAATTGTCCGAAAGAGTACCGAAAGGATTTGGCGGGGTAGCTGAGTATGGTATTACTGTTCGTTGGGATAAAAACAACCTTGATATATTAAGGCTAATACTAGAGCGAAATAACAAGTTTAAATATTATGATGGGGTGGCTTTAGATTTTAATGTAACGAAAGAGCAAGCCTTTGATTTAGGTTTTGATCATATAGCTTTCTGCATTGGAGCCGGCAAGCCAAAAATTTTAGATATAGAGAATTTTGATGCTAAAGGTGTTAGAACAGCTTCGGATTTTTTAATGACTTTGCAAAGCGGTGGAGCGTTTTTAGAAAATTCTAATACTAATATGCTTATTAGAATGCCGATTGCAGTAGTTGGTGGTGGTCTTACTTCTTTAGACGCAGCAACAGAAAGCTTATATTATTATAAAAAACAGGTAGAGAGTTTTGTTAAAGATTATGAGTTTTCTGTTGCCAAATACGGCAAAGGTTATATGGAAAAAGATTGGACCGAAGAAGATAAGGAAATAGCCGAGGAATTTATTGCCCATGCAAAATTATTTGAGAAAGCTAAAAATAATGAAGAGCTAAAAGAGATTTTTAAGAAACTTGGCGGAGCTACTATTTATTATCGTGGGAAGCTGCAAGATTCGCCGGCATATAAATTAAATCATGAGGAGCTAATATATGCATTAGCATTAGGAGTTAATTTTGAAGAAAATATGCAGCCTTTGAGAATTAATAATGATAAATATGGGCATGTGGAGTCGGTGGAGTTCGGGAATAGAGACCGTCATTGCGAGGAAATGCTTAGCATTAACGCGGCAATCTCGTTAAATCAAACTCCTAAGATTGCCACGCAACCAAAGGTTGCTCGCAATGACGTCAAAGCCAAAACCGTGATCATGGCAATTGGTATAGAAAACAATACCGAATTTGATGAAGATAAATATAGCTACTTTGGAGACTGCAACCCTAAATACTCAGGTAGCGTAGTTAAGGCTCTTGCTAATAGTAAAGATGGCTATGAGGCTCTTAATAAGAAGTTAGCAAATAATAACCCGAATTTTAAAGGTGATTATAAAAACTTTGTAAAACAGCTAGATGATTTGTTAATTAGCAAGGTTTACAAAATAAACATCTTAGATGATAAAATTTTTGAGTTAGTAATTCACTCACCACTTGCTGCTAGGAATTTTAAGCCAGGGCAGTTTTTCCGCTTACAAAATTATTCTGCTGATGTAACTAAATTAATAGAGCCTATTGCCCTAAGCGTTGCAGATATTAATGTAGAAAGTGGCTTGATTAGTTTTATAATATATGATGTCGGCAAATCAACTAACTTATGTAAATTGTTTTCTGAAGATGAAAAAGTAATTTTAATGGGACCAAGCGGGATGCCATTAGAGATACCGAAAAATAAAAAAATAGTGATTGTTGATTCCGAACTGAACAATGTTTTAATTAAAACTCTAAAAGATAACAATAACGAAGTTATGTTTTTTACTTATTCTGAGATAAAAACACAAAAGCTAACTTCAGTAGATAGAGTAATAATTAATGCATCACCTGAAATAGCAGAAGAGTTAAAAAGCTTAAAAATATTCGGTGAAAGTGCAGAGATAATTGTTAGCGTTAATTCATCTATGCAATGCATGATGAAAGGGATTTGTGGGCAGTGTATACAAAAAGTTGAAGATGAAAGAAAATATATTTTTGCCTGTAGCTGCCAAAATCAAAAAGCAGAAATAGTTCATTTTGAAAGCTTAAAAACCCGCTTGCGTCAGAATTCTTTACAAGAGAAGATGAAGAAATTATAACTTGAATCTTCCTTTGGAAAAAATGATACTCCTCGCAGCTCTGCTGCGAGGAGTATCATTTAACCGCAATTACTATTTTGTTATTGGTAGGAGGTAGAGATTTATCAACTATCAACAAATCATTTTCTCTAATACCGGCATCTATCATGGATTCACCAGTTACTTGGAGAAAAAAGGTTGATTTAGGATGTTTAATTAAATGGCTATTCAAGTCAAGACTATTACTCATATATCCGTCAGCAGGTGACGGGTAACCTGCCTGTACTTTTGTATCAAATAATGGCAACTTACAAGCTTTTTCTACAGAACAAGAAAAAATTTCTTTAATTTGTATGTTAGAATATTCTATATAAATAAACTGAATTTTAACTTTTCTTTATGAGTAAGGCAAGCAAAAACTTTAGCAGTTATATTTTGCTATTGAATAGTTTTGTTAAAAGTATTATTATTAGTACTAATTAAAGTAATTTAAAAGTATTATTATGAGTCATATAATTTGTTCTGATGTAGTTGCAAGTGTTTCTGAACTCAAATCAAACCCTATGGGAACCGTACAAAGTGCCGGAGGAAAGCCTCTTGCTATATTAAATCGTAATCAACCTGTTTTTTATTGTGTTCCTGCTGATTTATATGAAGTTATGATGGAAATGATTGATGATATTGAACTAGTCAAAATTATAGAGGAGCGTAAAAATGATAAAGAAATATCGGTAAATATTAATGATTTATGAATTAACCTTTTTAGAAACCGCTAAAAAGGAATGGAAAAAGTTAGCTCCAAATATTCAAAAGCAATTTAAAACTAAATTACAAGAACGTCTTACAAATCCGCATATCCCTAAAAACAGGCTTAGTACTATGCCGAATTGTTATAAAATTAAACTTCGTACGGTAGGTTATAGACTAGTCTATAAAGTTATAGATACAAGGTTGGTAGTACAAGTTGTAGCTATAGGACGACGTGATCAAAATACAGTTTATAAATTAGCACATAATCGTTTATCTTAAATAGAAATCTTTAGAGCAGATTGAGGAGAGGCTAATTTATTTTGAAAATTTGTTACCGTTTGTCCCTATCTTGCATGTAATTTAAGATCAATTTGTGTAACCATCATATTGTATGACTATCCGTGCTCAATAACCTACTTTATGTAAAATATCCTATTTTGCTTATTAGATACCTTATCTATAAGGCGGTATTATGATACCATATTAATTGTGTAAGCACCTATTGCACAAATCAAAATCTCTATAGAAATGTCTTGTATATTTAAGGTTTCTACTGCTGAATCCCATGGACAAGCCACGGTATGACATCGAGCCTTAAGATAACAACTTTTGCGGGAATGATATAAGAACGGGCAACAATGCCTAGCAATCTATAGGATGACGCTCATAAATCTGTTCTATCACACCGTCAAGACCCATTAAGAAAGTATAAACTTTTAGCCCAGGGAATTTTTCTTTGATTATCTTACGGGCTTTATTTAAAATTTCCGTATGTGCTTCGGTTTCTTTTTCTTTAGTGCTTAAACGTTCTTCATCTATAAGCTTTTTATAAGCCCCACATTCACGATGATCAAGGAAAATAATTTGTTTGATGTTATGTAAGTCTTGTAGAATTTCTATAGTATCTTCTATAGTCTTTCCCCAATGGGTATATTTTTCATTAACAAGAGCAAGAGAAGCACCAGGAAGTGATACCTTATCGAAATCATCTTCTAAACCCAATTGCTTCATTAATTTGTCTGTTTCATCTATCAATTGTCATTGTCAAATAAAAAGGGACCAGTAAATTGCACGAAAAAGGGACCACTATATGTAAAAATTTTTATGTCAAATGACCTCCAAATTTATAGTTATTAATACGATAACTTTTACCTGTGATGTTTAGTATATGTGCATGATGTACTACTCGATCAATAATTGCATGAGTTAATAACTCATCAGCAAATATTTCATTCCATCTTTCAAAATCCTTGTTTGTGGTAATAATGGTAGATTTATTTTCATATCGTTTAGCAATAATATTAAAAAAATCATCTACTGAATGTTTTGGTAATTGCTTAAAACCTAACTCATCAAGAATTAATAAGTCAAATGATAAGAGTAATTTAACTTTTTTGTGATAGCTATTATCTGCTCTTGCAATATGTAAATTATAAAGCATATCCGATACCGTAGTAAAATATACAGAGTATTCTCGTGTTAAAGCTTTTAATGCTAATCCAATAGCAAGATGAGTTTTGCCAGTTCCAGAATTACCTATGAATATGACATTGCCCTTAGTATTAATATAATCACAAGTAGATAAATCACTTATTACTTTGGCATCAATACTTGGTTGGAACTGAAAATCAAAGTCTTCTAAATTTTTAGTGACTGGTAATTTAGCAGCACTTTTACGACGACGGTAATTATTATCCTTACGGTGAGATTTTTCATCTTCACATAATAGTGAGAGAAATTCTTTAAATCCTAGTTTATTATTTTGAGCATAAATAATCCTTTCATTTAAGCTATTGACTATACCTGATAATCTAAAACTACGTAGGTCATTAAGCAAGTTCTGCATTCTGACCTCCAAACTCTGGCAATGGTAAGTTTACTGCATTACTATTTAAGATATTTTTAATTTTAGAGTAAGAACTTATACCGTAATGTAATGCTCTATGACAAGCTTTATCTATTAACTCATCATTGTAAACCTTACGTAAAGAAATAATACCTCTAGCACAACGTTGCCAATCATTTACTCGTGTTTGTTGTAATAACTCTAATAATAAACTGCAATTATTTCCTATCTGCTGCATTTGTTGTTGATAATGTTCACTATATTCTATAAAACCTGGGCATAGACGTTTATATTTGGCATAATGAGACGGATTAGTGGTAAATATTCCTTTGCCATCTGTTCTAACGTGCCTTGCTATTAAATCATTTTGGATAGAAAATATTTGAACAAGTTTTGGTGATAATTGTACCAGTACCTCACTGTATATATATTTTGCCGGTACGGAATAATAATTATTATCTATGGTGATATGACAATCTTTTGCTACTTTTCGATTATGCCACGATGACAAATCAAACGTTTCTAATGGTAAAGGCATTAAATTATTACTTTCTTCTTGCTCAAATAGTTCCTGAGGAATTTTTTTAGTAGTACCATGTATTCGGTTATTTGCTTTATTTAACCAGTTAGCAAGATCATGTGTTAATTCTTCATATCTATGAAATTTACGTCCAGCAAAAAAATTATTTTTGACATACTTTATTCCTGATTCTACTTTGCCTTTTTCTTGAGGTTGATATACACGACAAGGAGAAAGTAAAATTCCATAATGATCAGCTAAACGTTTGTATTCCTTCTGATATACGGGCTCATAGAAATTGCTATCTACCACTCCAGCTTTAAGATTATCAAGTTTTATTACTTTTGGACTGCCAGCAAAATAATTAAATGCATTGATATGACATTGTATCCATGTTTGACAACTTTGATCAAACACTACTTCATAATAATCAAGGCGACTATAACTTAAACGCATATTAAATACATATGCTTTAACTCTACGCCCCTTAGAATTATACTGTAAGCCTATGTCACCAAAATCTACTTGTGCTTCCTCTCCTGCTAAAGTATGAAAACGAATGCAACTGTTATTTTGTATCTTATATTTTTTGATATAACGGGTTAGCGAACCATAACTTTTTGTATAACCTTGAATTTTTAACTCTTCAAAAATTCTTATGTAACTTAGATTCTTTTCTAATAACTCAATTATTTGTTCGTGCCAAGAATCCAGTGCTGAAGATCGTTCATAGGGTGCAGGAGATTCTGTACCAGACTCTACATAACGGTTTACTATTTTTCTTACTGTTTTACGGTCTATTCTCGTTAGTTTGGCAATATTTCTTTGACTATTGCCTTGCTTATAAAGGGTGATAATTGTTGTGTACATATTTATTCTTATCATTGTATCACTAGATATTTATTTTAATTAATTATCTAGTGAATATTGCACATTATAACCTTATTAGGTTACACCAAATTCTCTGGTCCCTTTTTCGTGCAATTTACTGGTCCCTTTTACTTTAGCAATGACAATCAATCTAAAATCTACGCAACTTATTAAAAGAGTTGAAGCTTCATTTAGAGTTTTTAAATGTTCTTTACTTACTTCTAATTTTACAATCTTTTTATCGGCAAGCATATTTAATGAACCTAAAAATGATACTCCTCGCAGCAGAGCTACGAGGTATCTATCCAAAAAGTTTTAACTGTTTTTGTTGAAATGCTTTATAAGAAGGTTTGCCTGAACCTTGATTTTTTACATAATTACGTAATTTCCGCTCATCACCATGTTTACCTACTGTGCTCATAAAATATCCTTTACTCCAAAACTCACTTCCCCATAATTTTTCTTTAAGATTTGGATATTTCTTAAACATTTCCTTAGATGTAATACTTTTTATGATTTGAGTTATTTTTGTTGGGCTATACATTGGTATTGACTGTAGTAAAAAATGTACATGTTCTTTATCTACTCCTATTTCCAAAAATCTAATTTCATAACGAGCTTCTATGTCCTCACAAATTTTACATAAATAATCGTCTAGTTCCTCTTTGAATATTACTCTTCTATACTTTGCCGGTGTTACTAAATGATATATTAGTACTGTGACATTATCACTTTTATGTATATAACTGCTTTCTTCCATGCATCTAGTATATCACGAAGCAGACCTTCGGGGAATTAAACCCTAAGAGATTAAAAATATTTCTTACATGCTTTAAAGTAAGAATAACCAGTTATGATTGTTAAAAAGGCTGCAATCCATAAAATTATTTCTCCGATTAAATCAAGATAGATAATATTAGAACCTTTTGAGCCTAGTACTAATATTGATAAAGCAAACATTTGTAAAAAGGTTTTAGTTTTTGCAAGTGTTGATACAGGAACGCTAACTTTAACTAATGCTAAAAATTCTCGAAGACCGCTAACTAAAAACTCTCTTGCCAATATCAATAAACATGGAATTTCATCTACATCACTTTTCTTCAATAACATTATAATAACACAACCAACTAATAACTTATCAGCAATTGGGTCGAGCATTTTACCAAAACTTGTAACTAAATTATATTTTCTTGCAATATAACCATCAAAAAAATCCGTAATACTGGCTAGCACAAATAGTAACGCTCCAAGTATACGGGCAAGAGGACTATTAACATAAAATGTTAGTATAATAACTGGAATTGCAGCTATTCGGGCAATGGTCAAATAGTTAGGTAAATTTTCATCAATTTTCATCAATTATATTATAAACACTCCATTTATTTATCTAACTTATTGATATAATATTGTTGGATTATGGATAAAATATTGTTCCAAGACCAATATATTAAAAGACCTGCTGGAAAACTACTGAACATTACCAGAAAAACTAAAGGCATAAATTTCATTACTTGAGCTTGTACCGGATCAGCAGGCTCAGGACTCATTCTTTGTTGTAGGAACATAGTAATAGCCATTAAAATAGACCATGCACCAATTATTAAGAATGAAGGTGGAGAAAATGGCAATAACCCAAATAAGTTAAAAATACTAGTAGGATCAGGAGCGGATAAGTCTTTAATCCAGCCATAAAATGGGGCTTGACGCATTTCAATAGTAACATAAAGCACTTTATAGATAGAGAAAAATACCGGTATTTGAACAAGTATAGGCAAACAACCAGCTACGGGATTAACTTTTTCCTTTTTATATAAAGCCATAATTTCTTGATTTAAACGAGCTTTATCATCACCATATAAATTTTTTATCCTATTGATTTCAGGCTGTAAATTCTTCATTCTTTTCATCGAACGATAGGATTTATTAGCCAAAGTAAACATCAGTAACTTAATAATAACAGTAACTATTAAGATACTAATACCAAAATTACCGACATATTTATAAAAGAAGTTCATAGCATAGAAAACCGGCTTAGTAATTATATAAAACCAACCGAAATCTATAGCTCTATCAAATAATTTAATGTTATATTGTTTTTCGTATTTGTCTAACAAATCTACTTTCTTTGCTCCAGCAAAAAGTCTTCCTTTGATAGAAAAATTTTCACCCGGTTTAACTATTTGTACAGGCGAAATAAAATCTACTTGGTATCGCTCTACTTCTTGTTTAACTGCATAATTAAAGTTTGAACTATAATTACTTGATTTATCAGGGATTAAAGAAGTAAGCCAATATTTATCAGTAATTCCGATCCAATCAATTTTACTTACAGTAAATTTCTCACTCTTCTTATCCTTAATATCATCATATGAATATTCTTTTAGATTTTCGTCTATACACCCAATAGGACCTTGGTGTAGTATATTTACGGCTTTTTCTACAGCAGTATATTTACGATTTATTAAGCCGTAAGATTGCACAGGAAGTTCTTGATTGCTATTATTGACGATGGTTTGTTCTATAGTAAATAAATAATTTTCATCTACGGTGATAGCTATTAAAAATTTAACACCATCCTCATTAACCCAAAATAAATTAACTGGTTTTTCAGGTGTCAATATTTCACTATCACTATTCCATATAGTTTCATTATTAGGTAGCTTTACGTTAGATAAGTTACTTACCCATCCTATCTCTGCAAAATATGCATCTTTAGTATCAGATGGCGAAAATAATACTACTTCAGGGCTATTTTCAGATAAATCTTGCTTATATTTTTTCAAAATTAAATCATCAAATCTAAGTCCTTTTAATGAAATAGAGCCAGAAAGTGCATTTGAATCTATTTTAATACGCTGTGCTTGACTTGCTTTTTCAACAATAACAGGTGTAGCTTTTAATTGTGTAGATTCTTTTTTCTTTAAATCCTTTGCTTTTTGTAATGCTATTTGTTGTTGCTTTTGCTGTTCCGGCTTTACAATAAAATATTGCCAACCAAAAATTATACCTAAAGACAGTACAATGGCTGCTATAAGATTAACTATATTATTATTCATTAGTAAGTACTTAATTTTTTATATTTTAGAGCTTTAAGTTTTATAGGATTTAAATAAAATAATCAAGGATATACTCGTTTAATTTGAAAAATTGGCTATAGTATAATTAATAAACTTGATACAAGCGAATTTTGCAGGATTCGCCTGTGCTCACGTATTAAGTATACGCTCCGCTCCTCACCTTATAAACTCCTTGCTCTTTTCCAAATTAAACTTTGTCTATCTACATTTACTGTTAGATTATCTTTTGGATATTATGGTCAAGCCACGGGATGACAAAATACCTTACAATATACCGATATTTTGAAAGATTTTTAATTTAAATTCAGGCAATACGGAAATTATATGTTCAAAAATATCGGCTTGAACTTTTTCGTATCCTATTAAACTTGTTTCTTTAACGAAAATATATATCTCGATAGGTAGACCATTAACAGTAGGTTGAAGTTGTCTAACTAAAAAAGTAAATCCTTCAGTATAAACAGCAGGATTATTTTTGAGATATTCTTGAATGTATAATTTAAATATTTTGATATTTGTTAGATCTTTTTCATCTTTATCAAGTGTGATTTTATTAATTATATCTTTTGATAAATAAGGAGGTTTTTTGAGATTTGTTAGAATAGTAGAATCACAAAAAATGATACTCCTCGCAGCAGAGCTACGAGGTATCTATCCAAAAAGTTTTAACTGTTTTTGTTGAAATGCTTTATAAGAAGGTTTGCCTGAACCTTGATTTTTTACATAATTACGTAATTTCCGCTCATCACCATGTTTACCTACTGTGCTCATAAAATATCCTTTACTCCAAAACTCACTTCCCCATAATTTTTCTTTAAGATTTGGATATTTCTTAAACATTTCCTTAGATGTAATACTTTTTATGATTTGAGTTATTTTTGTTGGGCTATACATTAGTATTGACTGTAGTAAAAAATGTACATGTTCTTTATCTACTCCTATTTCCAAAAATCTAATTTCATAACGAGCTTCTATGTCCTCACAAATTTTACATAAATAATCGTCTAGTTCCTCTTTGAATATTACTCTTCTATACTTTGCCGGTGTTACTAAATGATATATTAGTACTGTGACATTATCACTTTTATGTATATAACTGCTTTCTTCCATGCATCTAGTATATCACGAAGCAGACCTTCGGGGAATTAAACCCTAAGAGATTAATAGTTGCCATATTTATGTTAAATTCTCTTTTTACTCTTCTTGCTCCTGCTTCATCAACTCCTTTATAATTTATGACATTAGAACTTAAAACACTAGAAGTAGGAATGGTTGAAATAGATTGATCAAAATTTCTAATTGTCACTACAGAAATAGTAATTTTTTCTACAGTCCCTTCGACTTCACCAATACGAACCCAATCACCTATATTGATAATATCTTGACTGGTTAGTTGAAGACTTGCAATTAACCCAATCATAGTGTCTTTAAAGATGAATGTTAAAAGAGCAGCGGCAGCACCTAAACTTGTTAAAAAAGCACCAAGAGAAATATTTAATAAATAAGAAATAGTTATCATAGCCGAGATGATCATGACAAATATTTTTAATATTTGAAAATATAAGCTTAGAGTCTGTCTTGAAATTAAGGTTTAGTCAATTTTTTAAGCATAAGTGTAATCATATTGATATAAATAATATGTTCAGAAGTTTTATAGTTATGCTCATAGTCTTTACTCATACGACGAAAATTATTGAGCCAGCCAAAAGTACGTTCAACTATCCAACGCTTGGGAATCACTTTAAACCCCACTTGATCAACAATTTTACGAGAAATTGTCAGTAATGCTCTTACAGTTAAAAAACACCAAATTTGTAATGCTCCAGCATAACCACTATCTGCAAAAAATTTGATAATACTAGGATATTTTGCTTTTGCCTTGATTATTACATTTTTAGTACCATCTCTGTCTTGTATACCTGCTGAATGTACTTCACATGATAATACTAAACCAAGTGTATCTGTAACTATATGGCGTTTCCTACCCTTAATCTTCTTGCCTGCATCATATCCTCTAGCTCCCCTTTTTGGGTAGTCTTAACAGACTGACTATCTATAATCCCTACAGTAGGAGTGGATTTCTTACTTTCTTTCTCCCTTACTTTTTGGACTAATCTATCATGTATTTCTTGCCATCTACCATTCTTACGCCAACGTAAATAATAGTCATATACTGTTTGCCATGGGGGAAAATCTTTAGGTAATAATCCCCACTGACAACCACTCCTAATTACGTAACGAATGCCATTAATTATATCTCTTATATTATGTTTACGTGACCGTCCTATCTTGCAAGGACCAACAAATGGAGCTAAGTAGTCCTTGGACAGTAATGACTTACATGTTATAAGGAAAAGGTAAACAAGACTTTAGAGTTAACAAAAAATTTATTTATGAAAATGAAGAATTAGCAAAAGAATTACTTGAGTTTATTACGGAAAAAACAATTCATCATCTTATAAATCAAATAAAATCAGGTGCAAATATAATAAAAATATTTGATTCATGGGCTGGTATTTTACCAGAAGAAGAATTTAATCACTTTGTGATAGAACCAACGAAGAAAATAATAAAGAATTTAAAAGAGGCTTTTCCAAATATTCCTATTATTACTTTTCCCAAAGGTGCAGGGCTTTTATATGAAAAATTTCTAGAAGAAGTACCAATGGATGTTTTAGCTATTGACCCGTTAATACCGCTTGAGAAAATGAAATTATGGAGCAATAAAGTAATAGTATGTATCCTTTCTTCTTCCACTATATCACTGGGATACATATTCCTACTTTATTATTTTTTGACAATATAAATTATTTCTTATATCTTTTCAAGACAGGCTCTAAAGGATTTTCAAATGCACTTCGGATAATTTCGTCATGTTTAGGTTTCTGGGACATAAGTAATAATGATATATTGCACTATAAATATAGCATTATTACAGTTATTTCAATTAAAGATTGAATTTTTTATTACAACGAATTATAATTCTCTGACTGGTTTTAGTACTAAATTTTTCTTGTTAAAAATATTTATTTTAGCTAATAAGCTGATTTTAGCTTTTTTCAAACTGCGTTTATAGTTTTCACCTATTACTGCATCATAGCTAGTGATTAATGACGGGATAACCTCATTATAATACATCTTATAAAGCTCATGCATGGTTTCCTTAGTTGTTTAGATATCCCCACTTTATTGCCTGCTGAGGTACTCGTGCTAGTGCTTCAGTGCAGGCTACTGCTTCTTCAATTTCAGGATTTTTATTTTTATATACATCAGCTGATGGTGATAAATTAGCTTGCATATCTTTAAACATAGCATCAATCATTAATGCCATATATTTATCTGATTTAAATTTCCTGACAAAAACTAAGCCATGTTTATTGCTATATCTTAAAAGCTTAAATTTATATATAAAAATCATGAAGTTTATTGCTAGAATTTTTAAACCTCTTACTTTATTAGCATGATAAAATTTAAGCTTTGTCTCATAATCTAGCTGCTTTTTCATGCCTGCTTTAAGCAATTTGTGCAGTAAATTACGGCAATGTTCTATATCTTTTTTGCGAGCAATACGTGCTTTATCTGTGGCTTTAGTACCAGAAAAATTAGCCGAATGGCGGGTGATTTGCCTACCTCTATCATCCCTTTTTATATCAGCAAAATGCCCAAGTTCTTGAGCTGCTATAATCTGCAATCTTGCAACAGCAGCAAAGCCACCACCATAAATCGGGTGATCCTTACTATTTTCAGCGAAAGGATTACCGCCGCATGAGACAAAAATAGCTACATCTTTGCCGTTAGTGCTTTGCATTCCACTATTACCACCTACTTTCTGCCAGTTAACCATATCCATCATATCGCCAATATTATGAGAGTAGGTTATAAATATCTCTGTTTTATCAAGAAGTAGCCATCTTATGACAATCGGGTGAGCGGATTGCACAAAAATACGGGCTAACATTTCCATTACTTCTTTTTTGACTGGTTGTAATTTATGGATTTGTTTTTTTAGATTATCAAAGACAGATTTTATTTTTTGATCGGTAGCAGAATTTCTATATAGATTTTGGAAAAGTTTTGTAGTTTCAGGGATTAAATGCGGATCTGTTAACTCTTCTTTGCTAACCATCATACTAATATTAAAAGCAGGATCATTAAATCTTGCAAAATTGCAACAATCATCGGTATCTATTCTTAGCTTTCCCGACTTAATTATCTGCATTGCTAAATTCTCATATTCTATTTCCATATCCTCTTTATAAATAGCAGGAACGTGATCAAGAATATGGTATATAGTACTCATACTTACACATTACCTAAATTTAAGACGTCATTATGCTCATCAGTATGTTTAAGTATCTCAAAAGTCATCAAATCCATACCTATTGGTTCATATTTTATATTCAGTCTAACTTTTTCAGCTTGAGCCTTTTTGTACTCATCTAACTTAGGACATACTTTTTTTAAGCAACTTTCAACAAATTGTTCTGAAGATTTTAATTTTAATATATCCTTTGCATCCTTTTTGTGCGTTTCATCTTGAATACATAAATCAATATTACGTTCTGTAACAAATAATTGCGGAGCTTTAGTTCTTGCTAATTCAATTATGTCTTTATTCTTTTTTGCAAAATTACGAATATTTTTTTCATAAGGTCCCTGAGCTCCAATCATTTCATCTATGACTATTTCCATACTTCCATGTTTCTCGTTCTTATCAATGATACTCCTCGCAGCAGAGCTACGAGGTATCTATCCAAAAAGTTTTAACTGTTTTTGTTAAAATGCTTTATAAGAAGGTTTGCCTGAACCTTGATTTTTTACATAATTACGTAATTTCCGCTCATCACCATGTTTACCTACTGTGCTCATAAAATATCCTTTACTCCAAAACTCACTTCCCCATAATTTTTCTTTAAGATTTGGATATTTCTTAAACATTTCTTTAGATGTAATACTTTTTATGATTTGAGTTATTTTTGTTGGGCTATACATTGGTATTGACTGTAGTAAAAAATGTACATGTTCTTTATCTACTCCTATTTCCAAAAATCTAATTTCATAACGAGCCTCTATGTCCTCACAAATTTTACATAAATAATCGTCTAGTTCCTCATTGAATATTACTCTTCTATACTTTGCCGGTGTTACTAAATGATATATTAGTACTGTGACATTATCACTTTTATGTATATAACTGCTTTCTTCCATGCATCTAGTATATCACGAAGCAGACCTTCGGGGAATTAAACCCTAAGAGATTAATTTCATCTTTTAAAGTACGGATATTTTCATCATTAAGCTTACACATTTTATACAATAGCAATAACATAAAATGATTTAAATCTTGTTCTTCACAAGGAATATTTTTTTCTCACATTCTTTTTTATCAAAACTTACGCTATGTTTGGTTCTAAATATCGTAAAGATGGAGAACGAAGCTGTTGTTGCATATAGTCATCTAAAAGCCCTAACTTTATTTGGTAGACCGTTTTACCTATTTTATTTGCAGTTCTTTTGAGAAAAGCCCAAACTAGAAATGCACAACTAATGTGATTACGTTGGATACGCTGTTTTCTGCATTGGTAACGTTCTATACCAGTCAGTTGCTTAATTTTTCTATGCATGCTCTCAATTACCCATCGCAAGCCAAACTCATCTTGTGCAGCTTTAGAAGATTTTTGAGTTTTGTTATTGGTAACAACATAATCAACTCTGTTGGTAGAAACAGTAAATTTAAACAAATTAACATGCTTATTTTTGGCAAATCCTTTTATATGAATCTCCATTCCATTCTTAATTTCTTCATCTGAAAACGTCAACTTGCTAACAGCTTTATAAGGCTCGTAATCACACGTTTTACTAACATTTCTATTGGCTTTAATAGGGGCATAATAATATTTGCCCAAGGAGTCAACATGTTGCATAATTTTGTGTGTAGCATACCATGTGTCAAAAAGTACAGTTTGAAAAGGAATCTTTTTACTATAAACAGCATTATTGAACATCTTTAGTAGGTGATCTAGTTTCGTCGCTCCATCATGATCAGATGAAAAAATGTGATAATCTATTACCCAAAACTTATCAATATCGGGGTTATAATATACAAGACTCACTACTCCTATACCGGTAGTAACTCCACCTGTAGCTCCACTATACTGCGATCTAGCAACCTCTATTTTCTTTGTGTTCCTTTTGTTTAACACCGTATCATCAAATATTGTATATCCGTTAGATGAAAAGATAACATCATTCTTAATGTGTTCCCATAACAAAGAAGGAGTATATTTTTCATTTTCTAAAAATCTATTAATAACATCATGGCTACATTTCTTGGCATGTTCAGCGTAGTAGGTTAAACTATAATTCTTTTGGCTAATTGTTAAAAATTGACAGTAATCTGTTCTATTAATTGGTATTGCTTGCAATCTGTTCCTCTTTGACATGTTTAATTATTCTTACAATAATTTATCACTCTTCCACTCATAGCGTAAGTTTTGCCTGATTACCAGCATTATCATATGCTGTTGCTATAAGCTGGTTTAAATCTTGCCCATTAAATATATCTTTCCGAAAGTTTGTTTGTGTCTCTTCAAAGCAATATGCGGCTGTTTCATAATATTGCTTTTTTTGAACTGGCTCTCTTTCTTTTTTAGCTAGCTCATTATAAACCAAACCCGACTTATAGTCACAATGATGAACAAATTTTTTTCGTTCAAATGGATCTTCATGATTTGCATCTAATTCTTTGGCATGTGTAAATTGATTAAGTGCTTCTGTATATTTTTTTCTCTATAAGATTTAGTCCCTCCTGACAAAAGAGAGTTTATACTTTCTCTTGTATTAAAATCATGATATACCTAGTCATTATTATCCGGATTTGTCCTTTCTTTGCTCATATTAAAATCCATTAAATTATTTATAGCATATTATGACCGCCATTAATTGATATAGTCTCACCTGTTATAAATCCGGAATTTTCATCAACTAAAAATGCTACTGCTCTTGCAATTTCTTCAGGTTGCCCTAATCTTTTTTTGGGGATACTATTAACGATTTTTGCAAGCACGTCTTCAGGTACTGCTCCTACCATTTCTGTTGCAATATATCCAGGAGCTATACAGTTAACAGTAATATTTTTAGAAGCAGTTTCACGTGCTAAAGCTTTAGTAAAGCCGATAATTCCAGCTTTAGCAGCAGAGTAATTAGTTTGTCCAACCTGCCCTGCTTGAGCATTTATTGAGCTGATATTAACTATACGTCCATAATTTTGATTTCGCATCGGCTCGATTACGTTACTTGACATATTAAAGCAAGAATTGAGATTAACGTTAATCTCTTAGGGTTTAATTCCCCGAAGGTCTGCTTCGTGATATACTAGATGCATGGAAGAAAGCAGTTATATACATAAAAGTGATAATGTCACAGTACTAATATATCATTTAGTAACACCGGCAAAGTATAGAAGAGTAATATTCAATGAGGAACTAGACGATTATTTATGTAAAATTTGTGAGGACATAGAAGCTCGTTATGAAATTAGATTTTTGGAAATAGGAGTAGATAAAGAACATGTACATTTTTTACTACAGTCAATACCAATGTATAGCCCAACAAAAATAACTCAAATCATAAAAAGTATTACATCTAAGGAAATGTTTAAGAAATATCCAAATCTTAAAGAAAAATTATGGGGAAGTGAGTTTTGGAGTAAAGGATATTTTATGAGCACAGTATGTAAACATGGTGATGAGCGGAAATTACGTAATTATGTAAAAAATCAAGGTTCAGGCAAACCTTCTTATAAAGCATTTCAACAAAAACAGTTAAAACTTTTTGGATAGATACCTCGTAGCTCTGCTGCGAGGAGTATCATTTACGTCGTTCCAATCTTGATGATTCATTTTATGCAGCATTTTATCTTTGGTAATTCCGGCATTATTAACCAAAATACTTACTGGCTGTTTATATTCCTCTTCAATTTCTTTTATTGCTCTTCTGCAATCTTCAAAATCTGCAACATTCCAACGTTTGGCTTTGATACCATATTGCTCTTCCATAGCTTTTGCAGCTTCATAATTACTAAAAAAATTAGCAATAACAGTAAAACCTTTATTTTTCAATTCTTCAGCAATAGACTTTCCTATTCCTCTAGTGCCGCCTGTTACAACTGCTAAATGTGACATTTATTATCTCCTTATATTATTATCTTTATTACGTTGATTCATTTTTGGTACAGGTGTAACATTAGGAGTAATTCTTCCTACATTATCTAATTCTACCGTAGGTTTGTGTATCATTTGTTGTTGAACTTTATTTAAATCAGGTATTAGTTCAATTAGTTCATTTTTTGGAGTAGCTATATTAACATCTGGTGTTTGTATACTTGTAGCTATTTCATAAGTTTTTGTTTGATACATATTGGGGGTTTCTATAGCTTTTTCCTGTTCTGCTGGTTCATTAATTATTTGACCTTTTTTAAGCTTTTTAACCTTATTATTAGCTCCCGATGGCTCAATCATACTTTTTAATGATTCTTCTCTAGATTCAGGGAAACCTGCGGCTGTCACCTTTAATGTACCATAACATCCAATTGTAGCACCACCCGCATAAACTCCACCAGCTTGACCGGCAGTATGACCTGCTTTTAAAAGTTGTTCATCAGCATCTTTTACTTCTATTCCTAATTTATTAGCTATAGCAGTACTAGTTTGGTCATGCTCGGCAAGACCTGTACGATCCTTACCACTTGCACACATAGTAAGCGTTTCGTACTTTGGAACATCTTTAAAAACAGAATCATTAGAATTTGAGATTTGGTTACTTAAGTAATTTAATTTTCGCGAAATGCTACTACTTATATTTTCTTTATCTGCACCTCTATAAAAAATTGCGTCAGCTTTTTCTATATCTTGTTTTAAACTAGCTGCATTAGTTAATATTTTACGAGCTTTTTCTGGTAGTTCCTGTATCAATATTTCTAGGTTGCCTTTCGGTTTATTAATACCGAATAATCTTTCTAATTTACTACGTGGTCTCAAATGGGTTGCGATATCACTGAAGTTAGCTTCTTTTGGTAAATTATTAGCCAAATCATTAAGCTGTTCTTTTGTACCATCAAAATGATTAAAACCTGCGATTTTTCTAAATTTATTAAACGCTGTATTAGTATAACGACCTCCTACATGATCTATAGCTCTTTTAGTAAGAGTTACTAACTTCGCATCAGGGTGCGGCACTATAAAATTTGCAGCTCCACTATTTAAAGTATTAGCATGCAATTCACGATCACCCATCCATTCTTGAGCTTGCTTAGTATTTAAATCAGTAATTCTTTGTTGTGATTTTTTATCACGAGAAATAGATACAAGAGTTCCTGCATGTTTAGAGGTATGTATTATTTCAATAGATTTATTGTCTTCAGCTATAGCTGTAATTTTCTCAAAAGCGTTTTTCATCCCGACTATTTGACGCAATTGAGTAGGAATAACATGTTCGCCTTCCTTGATTTTTTCAGTATATTTATTAACTAGCTGCCTTTCCCAGCTTGGCATTTTCTTGAACCAATCTTTATCAGCTCTATTTTGGTACTCTTCTTTTTGCTCGTTAGTTATTCCCTTTAACGCTACTTCTGCCTCAATAACAGTATGATCTTTATTATCTTTAACATTTAAGATGTGTCACTATATTACAATGTTCATCATTAAAATTCTGAAAATCTTTTGCTACATTTAGCTTTTTATGTACTTCTTTTACGCCATTATTTTCTAGCAATACGGCTATGTCATTAATCTTATCCTTTACATTAGGAGAGATCTGCATTTGAGAATTTTTTTCATTATCTTTATGAAAGCTATTAATAAAATCTACTGCTTGTTTTTTTAATTCTGTTTTAAGTACTTCCGGCTTTCCTTCGATTTCAGCTATATCTATTGCTGCTCTTATGACATTTAAATATTGCATCTCAAAGCTTTCCGTTCCGAGCTCACGCGGTTCTTTAGTATTTCGTGCATCACGAATTATTATCGGTGTTGTACCTTCTATTAACGGATCAATTTTAGTAAGTATTATACCAGTTTTTTCTTCACGTAAAATTTCAAGCTTTTGTAGTGCTTCAGTAAATTTACCGCTTTTAACCGCTTCATTTACCTCATCTCTGCTTGTATGTAGAGGAGTCTGTTTATTATTTACTAAAAATTCATTTGTTTGTGTTATAAGAAAGTATTTATCTGCGTCGAATTGTTCTTTTAATGAGGACATAGTGAAAGCTTTATATATTAATATTTAGTTTAGTTAGATAGTAGACAAAGTTTTATTCGGCAAAGAGCAAGGAGCTTGTAAGCATGAGGAACAGAGCATAGATAAACTACGTGAGCAAAGACGAAGCCCGAAATTTGGCTTATACGAAGATCAACTTCAAAAAGAGCAAGGAGTTTATAAGACAAGGAGCGGAGCGTATACTTAATACGTGAGCACCACAGTACTTATAGAACGACGTAGCCAATTTTTGAAGTTCTATCTGAGTATTTACCAAATCTTGAAGTATTAAAGGTATATACCCTTGTATTATAATTTTAAAGTAATTATATAAACAATATCTATTAAAAAATTTTAATCTTATTAATTAAAATATATTATTTATATGAATATTGATAAATTTACTGCACATGCTAAATCAATAATAACAAGCAGTCAATCTATTGCTGCTAAAAATGATCATCAACAAATATTACCTTTGCACTTATTGGCTAGTCTTTTTAATGAAGATACAGGAATTATTAGAACGCTTATTAGTAATAGCGGAGGTAACTTAAATATTTTAGCTGATCTAGTACAAGTAGAATTAAATAAAATTCCAAAAGTGCAAGTTGATGGTGGAGGACCAGTTTACTCTTCTGCCGAACTTCTTAAAGTTTTAGAAAAAGCTAATAGCCTTGCTAAAGATAATGGGGATAGCTTTGTTACGATTGAGCGTATTTTGGAAGCTTTAAGCTTTGATAGTACTATAGCCGGTAAAATTTTAACCGGTAATGGGATTAATAGCAGAAAACTAGCAGCTAGTATTTTACAGCTTCGCAAAGGTAAAAAAGCTGATACTGAATCAGCAGAAAATAGTTATGATGCTCTAAAAAAATATGGCAGAGATATAACTGAGCTTGCTGAAAGTGGTAAGCTTGACCCAATAATTGGACGTGATGAAGAAATTAGAAGAACAGTGCAAGTATTATCTCGTCGTATGAAAAATAACCCGGTACTGATCGGTGAACCTGGCGTTGGTAAAACTGCGATAATCGAAGGGTTAGCACAACGAATATTTAGTAAAGATGTGCCAGAAACTCTTATTAATTGTCGTATTATCGAGCTTGATATGGGAGCATTAATTGCGGGGGCTAAATATCGAGGTGAGTTTGAAGAAAGGCTTAAGGCAGTGCTCGGGGAAATAAAAGAGTCAAGCGGTGAAATTATTTTATTTATCGATGAATTACATTTATTAGTTGGTACAGGTAAAACTGATGGAGCTATGGATGCATCAAACTTGTTAAAGCCTATGCTTGCTCGTGGTGAACTACATTGTATTGGGGCTACCACTTTAGATGAGTACCGCAAATATATTGAGAAAGACGCCGCACTTGCTCGCCGCTTCCAACCTGTTTATGTTAGCGAGCCGACAGTAGAAGATACTATATCGATACTTAGAGGTATTAAGGAAAAATACGAGCTGCATCATGCCGTACGTATTTCTGATAGTGCGATAGTTGCGGCAGCGACTCTATCTAACCGCTATATTACAGATCGTTTTCTACCTGATAAAGCTATTGATTTAATCGATGAAGCTTGTAGCCGTATGAAAATCGAACTATCAAGTAAACCTGAAGAGCTTGACGAGCTGGATCGCCGTATTATTCAGATAAAGATAGAGCTTGCAGCTTTGAAGAAAGAGAATGATGAGCATTCTAAAAAGAAAATTGAGCATTTAACCGCAGAGTTAGAAAAGTTGGAATCTAAATCTTACGATATGAGCTCTAAGTGGCAAGCCGAAAAATCCAAGATTCAAGGGCAGCAAAAACTTAAAGAGGAGTTAGACCGTGCTAGAATTGATTTAGAGCGAGCAGAACGTGATGCTAATTTAGCTAAAGCTAGTGAATTAAAATATGGAATCATTCCTGAGATTATGAAAAAAATTCAGGAAGTAGAGAATAGCGATAATAAAGGATTATTAAAAGAAATCGTATCGGAAAGCGATATTGCAAGCATCATTTCCCGTATTACCGGTATTCCAATTGATACGATGCTATCAAGTGAGCGTGAACGTTTGCTTGTGATGGAACAAAAATTACGTGAGTCAGTAATAGGACAGGATGAGGCGATTAAAAGCGTTAGTGATGCCGTTAGAAGATCACGTGCAGGTATTCAGGATATTAACCGCCCGCTTGGCTCGTTCTTGTTTTTAGGTCCGACAGGGGTTGGTAAAACTGAGCTGACTAAGGCTTTAGCGGACTTTCTTTTCGATGATCGTAACGCAATCTTGCGTATTGATATGTCGGAATATATGGAGAAGCACGCTATTTCACGACTTATAGGAGCACCTCCAGGTTATGTTGGTTATGATCAAGGCGTAGTACTAACTGAAGCCATAAGACGCCGACCTTATCAAGTCATATTATTTGATGAAGTGGAAAAAGCCCATCCTGATATTTTTAATATTATGCTGCAAATCCTAGATGAGGGAAGACTTACCGATAGTCAGGGTATCACAGTTGATTTTAAGAATACTATCATTGTGCTAACATCTAATTTAGGTGCAGAAATACTTGTAAACCAAAAAGAGGGGGAGGATACTGATAAAGTAAAAGATCAAGTAATGGAATATGTAAAAATGGTTTTCAAACCAGAATTTTTAAATAGGCTAGATGAGATTATATTATTCCACCGACTAAATAAAAATAATATTCACGATATAGTCAAAATTCAGCTAGAAAGTTTAAAGAAAATTTTATTAGCTCAAAATATTACTTTAGAATTTGATGAACCGGCTTTAAACTATCTAGCTGAAAAAGGTTATGATCCAAGTTTTGGAGCAAGACCTTTAAAACGACTCATTCAGCGTGAAATACAAAATAACTTAGCTAAGATGATTTTAGCAGGTGAGGTAAGTAGCGGAAAAGTAGTAAAAATAACTGCAAAAAAAGAAGAGCTGATTATAAAAATTTAGTTGGTAGATATTATTGCGATTCTGTCATTCCGTGGCGGCATTGCCCGCGTGGATCATTATCCCCTGTCATCCCGTGATTTATTCACGGGATCCAGTTAAAAATACTAATAAAATTAGTATTTTTTATTATTTTCTGGATACCGTGGCGGTATTATTGCGTGGTTCCGATGTCATTCTTAGCTAAAAGCAGGAATCCAGAAAAATAAACATAAAAGTAGCAAATTTTTAAAAATGATACTCCTCGCAGCAGAGCTACGAGGTATCTATCCAAAAAGTTTTAACTGTTTTTGTTGAAACGCTTTATAAGAAGGTTTGCCTGAACCTTGATTTTTTACATAATTACGTAATTTCCGCTCATCACCATGTTTACCTACTGTGCTCATAAAATATCCTTTACTCCAAAACTCACTTCCCCATAATTTTTCTTTAAGATTTGGATATTTCTTAAACATTTCCTTAGATGTAATACTTTTTATGATTTGAGTTATTTTTGTTGGGCTATACATTAGTATTGACTGTAGTAAAAAATGTACATGTTCTTTATCTACTCCTATTTCCAAAAATCTAATTTCATAACGAGCTTCTATGTCCTCACAAATTTTACATAAATAATCGTCTAGTTCCTCATTGAATATTACTCTTCTATACTTTGCCGGTGTTACTAAATGATATATTAGTACTGTGACATTATCACTTTTATGTATATAACTGCTTTCTTCCATGCATCTAGTATATCACTGTCATTGTCAAATAAAAAGGGACCAGTAAATTGCACGAAAAAGGGACCACTATATGTAAAAATTTTTATGTCAAATGACCTCCAAATTTATAGTTATTAATACGATAACTTTTACCTGTGATGTTTAGTATATGTGCATGATGTACTACTCGATCAATAATTGCATGAGTTAATAACTCATCAGCAAATATTTCATTCCATCTTTCAAAATCCTTGTTTGTGGTAATAATGGTAGATTTATTTTCATATCGTTTAGCAATAATATTAAAAAAATCATCTACTGAATGTTTTGGTAATTGCTTAAAACCTAACTCATCAAGAATTAATAAGTCAAATGATAAGAGTAATTTAACTTTTTTGTGATAGCTATTATCTGCTCTTGCAATATGTAAATTATAAAGCATATCCGATACCGTAGTAAAATATACAGAGTATTCTCGTGTTAAAGCTTTTAATGCTAATCCAATAGCAAGATGAGTTTTGCCAGTTCCAGAATTACCTATGAATATGACATTGCCCTTAGTATTAATATAATCACAAGTAGATAAATCACTTATTACTTTGGCATCAATACTTGGTTGGAACTGAAAATCAAAGTCTTCTAAATTTTTAGTGACTGGTAATTTAGCAGCACTTTTACGACGACGGTAATTATTATCCTTACGGTGAGATTTTTCATCTTCACATAATAGTGAGAGAAATTCTTTAAATCCTAGTTTATTATTTTGAGCATAAATAATCCTTTCATTTAAGCTATTGACTATACCTGATAATCTAAAACTACGTAGGTCATTAAGCAAGTTCTGCATTCTGACCTCCAAACTCTGGCAATGGTAAGTTTACTGCATTACTATTTAAGATATTTTTAATTTTAGAGTAAGAACTTATACCGTAATGTAATGCTCTATGACAAGCTTTATCTATTAACTCATCATTGTAAACCTTACGTAAAGAAATAATACCTCTAGCACAACGTTGCCAATCATTTACTCGTGTTTGTTGTAATAACTCTAATAATAAACTGCAATTATTTCCTATCTGCTGCATTTGTTGTTGATAATGTTCACTATATTCTATAAAACCTGGGCATAGACGTTTATATTTGGCATAATGAGACGGATTAGTGGTAAATATTCCTTTGCCATCTGTTCTAACGTGCCTTGCTATTAAATCATTTTGGATAGAAAATATTTGAACAAGTTTTGGTGATAATTGTACCAGTACCTCACTGTATATATATTTTGCCGGTACGGAATAATAATTATTATCTATGGTGATATGACAATCTTTTGCTACTTTTCGATTATGCCACGATGACAAATCAAACGTTTCTAATGGTAAAGGCATTAAATTATTACTTTCTTCTTGCTCAAATAGTTCCTGAGGAATTTTTTTAGTAGTACCATGTATTCGGTTATTTGCTTTATTTAACCAGTTAGCAAGATCATGTGTTAATTCTTCATATCTATGAAATTTACGTCCAGCAAAAAAATTATTTTTGACATACTTTATTCCTGATTCTACTTTGCCTTTTTCTTGAGGTTGATATACACGACAAGGAGAAAGTAAAATTCCATAATGATCAGCTAAACGTTTGTATTCCTTCTGATATACGGGCTCATAGAAATTGCTATCTACCACTCCAGCTTTAAGATTATCAAGTTTTATTACTTTTGGACTGCCAGCAAAATAATTAAATGCATTGATATGACATTGTATCCATGTTTGACAACTTTGATCAAACACTACTTCATAATAATCAAGGCGACTATAACTTAAACGCATATTAAATACATATGCTTTAACTCTACGCCCCTTAGAATTATACTGTAAGCCTATGTCACCAAAATCTACTTGTGCTTCCTCTCCTGCTAAAGTATGAAAACGAATGCAACTGTTATTTTGTATCTTATATTTTTTGATATAACGGGTTAGCGAACCATAACTTTTTGTATAACCTTGAATTTTTAACTCTTCAAAAATTCTTATGTAACTTAGATTCTTTTCTAATAACTCAATTATTTGTTCGTGCCAAGAATCCAGTGCTGAAGATCGTTCATAGGGTGCAGGAGATTCTGTACCAGACTCTACATAACGGTTTACTATTTTTCTTACTGTTTTACGGTCTATTCTCGTTAGTTTGGCAATATTTCTTTGACTATTGCCTTGCTTATAAAGGGTGATAATTGTTGTGTACATATTTATTCTTATCATTGTATCACTAGATATTTATTTTAATTAATTATCTAGTGAATATTGCACATTCAGGAGTTTCGCACTTAGAGCCTGTCTTGAAAGTGTATTGAGAACAAAAACAATACACTAATTCATAGCAAGCAGTTTACAATTTGTATAAAAAAGCAGTAATTTTGCTAAAAATTGTAAATTTTTTGATACATCAAACAGTGCTAAAGTAATATGTTGCAGTACTATTTAATGAGCATATTCGTCTTTCAAGATAGGCTCTTAGCAAAGAATATGGTAATCTAGAGAAAAATAGTTTTAGATAAAAATGACAAGATCAAAATGTAGCAAAGATTTATATCAATCGTTTTTACAAGCAAGTAGTGTAAGATATACTGGCAAAGCATTATCTGAAGTAAGCCCAGTAGATCTATCGCACGATAGTGCAAGTCGATGGTTAAAGAGTAAAGATTTTCGCCCTAGCGAAATCTATAGCAAAGTGTCAAAATATCTTGATCTAGAGGAGCCTTGTTTATTAGTAGGAGATGACACCTTATTGTCAAAGCAATACAGTAAGAGGATCGAGCTTGTAAAGTATCAATATTCTGGGGCTGTACATGATGTTATACCTGGTATAGGAATGGTAAACTTACTGCATTACAATACTCAAATTGATCAATCTACTCCTGTAGATTATAGAATATATGATAAAGAAACTGATGGCAAAACAAAGAACGAGCATTTTTGTGATATGCTTACTTTAGCTAAAGAAAGAGGTATCAATCCTGATGCCATAGTCATGGATGCTTGGTATAGTGGTTTGGATAATTTAAAACATATACGTAATTTAGGTTGGATATGGGTTACTAACCTAAGAAGAAATAGAAAAGTTAATCGTAATGTTAGCTTGGACACTTTGGAGATTCCCGATGAAGGGCTAAAAATTCATCTACGTGGATACGGTTGGGTAACGGTATTTAAGTTTGTGGCAAAAAATGGTCGCATTGATTACATAACAACTAATTTAGAAAACCCTACACGTGAGCAAATAGAGAAAATTGTTAAGGCACGTTGGTCTATAGAAGTTTATCATCGAGAATTAAAACAAACTTGTGGTATTGAAAGCTGTCAGGCACGCACGGGTCGAGCTCAAAGAAATCATATTTGCCTTGCTGTATTGGCATGGCTTGATATGAACAAAAGGAGGATAAATGAAAAAATTACTTTATATCAACAAACTTGGGAAGTTATAAAAACATCAATTCAGAATAACATTAGATGGCTTCTAACTGATATGCAATTTTCCTAAGTGCGAAACTCCTGACATTATAACCTTATTAGGTTACACCAAATTCTCTGGTCCCTTTTTCGTGCAATTTACTGGTCCCTTTTACTTTAGCAATGACAATCACGAAGCAGACCTTCGGGGAATTAAACCCTAAGAGATTAAATATTTTTACAATGCTTAGAGTTTTTAAACTTTTTTCAAGGCGAATTTTGTTATCTCTTTTTAAGGGAATAGCAAATTTTATGTGATTATTTATCAGAAAATTTAACCATTCTTTATTCATAAATTCCCGATCAGCAAGCAAATACTTTATTTTTTCAACACCCAAATTTTTAATAAATTTCTGTAAAAATTCTTCCATCAATTCTCCAGAACATACCCCACCATGCGGTAAAGATTTCCAGTACACTGGCACTGATATTTTACCAATTATAATTACAAAACTTACGCTATGTTTGGTTCTAAATATCGTAAAGATGGAGAACGAAGCTGTTGTTGCATATAGTCATCTAAAAGCCCTAACTTTATTTGGTAGACCGTTTTACCTATTTTATTTGCAGTTCTTTTGAGAAAAGCCCAAACTAGAAATGCACAACTAATGTGATTACGTTGGATACGCTGTTTTCTGCATTGGCAACGTTCTATACCAGTCAGTTGCTTAATTTTTCTATGCATGCTCTCAATTACCCATCGCAAGCCAAACTCATCTTGTGCAGCTTTAGAAGATTTTTGAGTTTTGTTATTGGTAACAACATAATCAACTCTGTTGGTAGAAACAGTAAATTTAAACAAATTAACATGCTTATTTTTGGCAAATCCTTTTATATGAATCTCCATTCCATTCTTAATTTCTTCATCTGAAAACGTCAACTTGCTAACAGCTTTATAAGGCTCGTAATCACACGTTTTACTAACATTTCTATTGGCTTTAATAGGGGCATAATAATATTTGCCCAAGGAGTCAACATGTTGCATAATTTTGTGTGTAGCATACCATGTGTCAAAAAGTACAGTTTGAAAAGGAATCTTTTTACTATAAACAGCATTATTGAACATCTTTAGTAGGTGATCTAGTTTCGTCGCTCCATCATGATCAGATGAAAAAATGTGATAATCTATTACCCAAAACTTATCAATATCGGGGTTATAATATACAAGACTCACTACTCCTATACCGGTAGTAACTCCACCTGTAGCTCCACTATACTGCGATCTAGCAACCTCTATTTTCTTTGTGTTCCTTTTGTTTAACACCGTATCATCAAATATTGTATATCCGTTAGATGAAAAGATAACATCATTCTTAATGTGTTCCCATAACAAAGAAGGAGTATATTTTTCATTTTCTAAAAATCTATTAATAACATCATGGCTACATTTCTTGGCATGTTCAGCGTAGTAGGTTAAACTATAATTCTTTTGGCTAATTGTTAAAAATTGACAGTAATCTGTTCTATTAATTGGTATTGCTTGCAATCTGTTCCTCTTTGACATGTTTAATTATTCTTACAATAATTTATCACTCTTCCACTCATAGCGTAAGTTTTGCTACTTAAGGATTAGGTTTTTTCTTTTGAATTTCAGATATAATATTAGTATCTAATAAATATTTCATAATTCAAAATCTCTTGCTTTTCCTTGTACTCTTTCAATAACTAAATCATCTGTTTTAGGTATACTCAATAAATACTCACTAAAACTAAGTTTTGGTTTTATAAGCTTCGCATAGTCTTTCATACTAATAACTACAACTGCTTCTTCTCCCCTTTTTGTAATGCATTGGGGTGTACCTTGCATTGCTGTGTCGATAATATTACTCAACGCGAGTTTCGAATTAATATAGCATAGGATTTAGCATATCAAGAGAGATGTAATAGAAGGTTTATTATCAGACATTTGATAATTTATCAGTGCTGCAACCATATGCACAAAGGCATTTGTAACTGATCTATGCCTTGAATGCTCAAACTTCCCCAATAGTTTAATTTTACTAAACACAGATTCTATTAATGCTCTTTTAAGCAATAATATTTTATCCAACATAGACATAAGTTTATTTTTCATATTTTTCTTTACCCTAGTTACCATAAAAATTCCTTGCTCTAAAAGTTGTTGAAATAATTGTTGTGAAATATAACCACGATCTCCGAATACTTTACCAAAAAGATTTTTGATCATCAGTTCCAGCTGTTTTCTATCATCCTTATTGCCAGGGCTAAAAGATGCTTTAACTATACCACCGGCTCTATTAATTATTAGATGTAGTTTAAGTCCATAGAACCAACCTTTTGTTGTCTTACTGCGTGCTGCTATGCCGGCGAACACTTTATTCATTGAAATACGGTATCTCTTACATACCTCTATACTACTTGAATCTACAAAAGAAAGGCCATCACACTGATCCAAAATAGAATTGAATATCAGTACTAATAGTGGTAAATGTGGACCTATTATTTTTATAAATTGACTATAGCTTACTAATTGAAAATCTCTTTGATGATAAATCCATATTTGCTTCAGATAATAATTCTTAAAACAATCATAAGATGACTGCCAGTAGCCTATTATAATTGTTATTACCTCACTTCTGTTAAGTCGACTTTTAGGACCAGATTTGTTGTTATGGTTAGTAATTGAATTTGTATGCTTGTCTAATTCTTGAAAAAAATCATCGACGTAACAAAATATTTCTGTAAAATCCATTATCATAGGTTATTGCTCTTAAAGTTTTTTCAATAACCTATAAACTTTTTTCTTATACTATAAATACCATATTTTAATTAGCAATTTGTATTTTGTACTCACTTTATAACAAAAACAGTATTATCAATATCCCCGTAACCCACTGTTTATCAGCTATACAGCGACTTTTTGAATACGAAACTCGCGTTAACAAATTAATAACTATTCAATAATCTGATTTTATGAAATAAAGACCGCAGGCAGGGGCGGTAGGACCAGCGGCTTTTCTATCTTTTGCTCCTAAAACTTGCTGTATTTGCTCAGCTTGCCAAATATTTTTACCAACTAATACTAGGCTACCGACAATGTTACGCACCATGTGATGTAAGAATGACGGGGAAGAAAAATATAATTTTATTTCCTCATTTTCTTTTATAATATCAAGTTTTGTTAAAGTTTTAATGGGGGATTTTGATTGACAAGAACTAGCTCTAAATGATGTGAAGTCATGTTTACCTAGAAGGTATAAGCTACTTTTTTGCATAGCTGAAACATCTAATGGCACACTAATCCACCAAACACGATCAAGCTCAATTACTGATGGATATGGTCTATTAAGAATTCTATATACATAATGACGTGCTGTTGCGGAAAAACGTGCATGAAAACCGTTTTGGGCTAATTCGCAATTAACTATGCCTACTTTATATGGTCTTACAAAATAATTAATAGCTCTAATAATTTTATAAGGCTCAAAATATTTTGAGAGATCCAAATGTGCTACTTGACCTATCGCATGAACTCCAGCATCAGTTCGACCTGATGCTGATAATGTTACCTGTTCACCGGAAAATTTATAGATTGCTTCTTCTAATATTTGCTGTACCGATATTACCTCTGATTGTCTTTGCCAACCTGCAAGATTCGTGCCTAAATATTCAATGGTAATTTTATATCTGTACATAGTTTTGCAATTGTTACCCTATGGCGGATCAATTTGTTGCGTAGATCGAAAAACGTGTTTAGTGTCATACGCCGATCAAATCAGGGTATGACACTTAGATTTAAGCCTCTAACAAATCAGAAGGATTACCATCGCCACGTTTTCCACCACTTCTAAAGCTATTAAGCTTTTTAGATCTGATAGGATGTTGTAACTTTCTTAAGGCTTTTGACTCAATTTGTCTTATACGTTCTCTAGTTACTTTAAATTGCTGCCCTACTTCTTCAAGCGTATGGTCAGTATTCATACCTATTCCAAAACGCATTCTCAGGACTCTTTCTTCACGAGGCGTAAGGGTTGCAAGCACTCTAGTCGTGACCTCTCGTAAATTTGACTGTATTGCTGCATCAATCGGTGCTACTGCATTTTTATCCTCAATAAAATCACCTAAATAGCTATTATCATCACCATCACCTACCGGATTTTCAAGGCTAATTGGCTCTTTAGCTATTTTCATAACTTTTCTTACCTTATCAATTGGCATAGAAAGTCTTGCTGCTATTTCTGCTGGAGTTGGTTCATACCCAAGCTCATTAAGCATTTGTCTCGAGGTTCTTATTATCTTATTAATTGTTTCGATCATATGCACAGGAATACGTATAGTTCTTGCTTGATCGGCAATAGCTCTTGTTATTGCTTGTCTAATCCACCAAGTAGCGTAGGTAGAGAATTTATAACCACGGCGATATTCAAATTTATCTACCGCTTTCATAAGACCTATATTACCTTCTTGAATTAAATCTAAAAACTGTAAGCCTCTATTAGCATATTTTTTAGCAATAGATATTACTAAACGTAAGTTAGCCTCTATCATATCTTTTTTCGCTTGCAACGTTTGTCGCTCACTTTTTTGGATAGTATTTACTAACTTTTTAAAATCATTAACTAAAAGACCGGTATTAATCTCTATCGCTGATAATTCAGCAATCATTTGATCTATATAATCTGATTCTTTAGTAATTAATTCTTTCCAACCAGCTTTCTTATTTTTCAGCATTTTTTCTTTCCATGCTGCATTAATTACCGCTCCTATATATTCATCTAAGAAATTTTGACGAGTTATTCCGTATTTTTCAGCAAGCTTTAAGAAAGCTGTTTCTTTACTTATTAAATCACGATTTATTCCATACATTTCAGCCAAAATTTCTTCTGTTCTTTTAGAATTAAAATGTATTTCTGAAACTTCGCTAATTAATAGCTCTAAATTATCATTATATTTTTTACTATTTTGTAACATCTTTGGATCAGAAGACTTTTCAAAAGATTTTTTAGTTTCAATTAATAATTCTTCACAAATAAAAGCGACCTTTTTCATCCGCTCTATAATATTAGGCAATATTTGCGTTTCTACTTTAGACATTGATAAGATATTTTCTTCGTGGTCCTGGTCGTGTTCATGCTCCTCCTCTTCATGATCGCTATTATGATCATCTTCATTCTCTGAATTCTCATCATCATGCATCATGTTAGATTCTAGATCTATGAGATCACGCAGTAGCATATTATTTTCATTAACTAAATCAGCGTACCATTTCCTAAACTTATCCATAGCAATAGGACTTTTACATAATGCAGCAATCAATGTTTTGCGACCTTCTTCAATTCTTTTTGCTATTTCGACTTCGTTTTCACGAGTAAGTAGATCAACCCCTCCCATATCCCTGAGGTAAAGCCTTACCGGATCATCGGTAGTACCTATATTTTCTTCCTCTGCTTCATCTTCAGGTTCATGATCAATATTGGTAGATATTTTAAAACCTTCCTCCATTTCCATGTCATCAATCTTAATTGCATCATCCTCGTTAGTATCTAAAATATCTACTTCCGCCTCGGCAAATTTAAACATAACTTCATCTATCTCCTCCACAGATGCCCCTTTAGGAAGAGCTCTATTTATATCATCATAAGTAACCTGACCTTCTTTAGATTTACCTTTTTTGAGTAAATTATCTATTTTATTTAGATCATTATTATCTGTATTTTTCATTAAATACCTATGGAATTAAGCTGATTAAATTGTAATAATATTTTATTGTGAAACCGTCTTAAATCACGATTTCTATAGTTTGTTATTTGCTGTTATCAATAATATGATTAATAAAAGATTCATTTAAGTCTTGTAATTCACTTGCAATCTTTAAGATTTCTTTTTTATAAAACAAGATTTTTTCATAATCATCAATGTTAGTTATAACATATTCTTTTGTAATATGTGCATATTCTTGTTGTAAATTTAATAGATAATATCTTTTGTATAACCATTGCCATAATAAATCTAAACGAACATTATCTTTATTAAATGCTATATCTAAGAATAAGTTATCTGCTTCTGATAATAATAAAAAAATATCAAAAAAGCTAGTTTTTTCCACAATTGCAGCAATTTCACCTGCTTCTACAGCGTTATCAATAATCTCGCTTAAGTACCAATTACGGAATTCTTCAAGTAGTTTATTACTGAAATTTAAATTTAATATAAATTCTTTAATTTCGAATTCTTGTAATATTTGCGGGAATTTTATTAATAAAGCACAAAAAGCATGCTCTAATATTTCAAGCTCTGAATAACCGCTACTAACAGGAAGCAAGTTTACATTTTTAGCTACAGTCTTTTGCTGTTTTGTAACTAAATTTTGCCATATTTGATCTTTAAAAAACCTATAATAGCTAGCTCTTAAATTACTATCAGATATTTTACTGCAATAATCTTTTAAATTCTTTTCTAAATTAGCTTTATCTTCTGCCGTTTTAAAATTTTTACCAACATATTCTATTTGCCAAATCATTTCTGATAAGCTTATTCTTGCATCTATAAGCTTTGTAAAAAACCCCGCACCATTTTTATTTACTGCATCATCAGGATCAAGTCCACTAGGTAGTCTAATAAAAGAAATTTTCTTTTCACTATTAATAAGCGGCAAAGCTAAATTAATTGCTCTCACACTTGCCTTTATTCCAGCACTATCCCCATCAAGACATAGTATAATTTCATCTCCTGCTCGCCATAATTTATGTAAATGATTTTCAGTAACGCTAGTGCCAAGGCTTGCTACTGCTTCACTAAATCCTGCTTGATGCAAAGAAATAACATCGAAATAACCTTCTACTAAAATCGAGTAATTTTTTTTATAACTACTACTTATGGCTTTATGCTCACCATAGAGAGTTTCGCTTTTTTGGAATACTACAGTTTCTGGCGAATTTAAATATTTAGGAAGACCTTGTCCAATTACTCTACCCCCAAAACCTACTATTTTATTGTAAATATTTCTGATAGGTATAATTATTCGATTTGAAAATAAACTATATATTTCGCCATCTTCTCTTTTTCCTATAAGACCTGCTTTTCCAAGTTGTACATTTGTTATATTTTTATCATGAAAAAATTTTTCAAATTTGTTACCTCTAGGTGCAAAACCGATTAAAAACTCCTTTATTGTCTCATTAGTAATATTTCTTTCATTTAAATAGTTTAATATTTCAGGTGTTAATTGTGATTTAAAAAACTTATTGGCAAGCTCAAGAATATTTAAAACTTCGTCTGATTCTTCATAAAATTCTTTTTGCTTCTGGGTTAATTTCGGTATTTCTATACCATAATCGGTAGCTAGTTTTATAGCAGAATCACTATAAGATAAACCGCTAATATTAGAGGTAAATTTTATAACGTCACCTGCTGCCTTACAGCCAAAACAATAAAAAAATCTTTTACTATCACTAACTGTAAAAGATGGAGTTTTCTCTTGATGGAAAGGACATAAACCTACATAATTACCAGATTTTCTAGTTAAAACTACCTTTTGACGCACTACATCGGATATGTTAATACGTTTTCTTAAAACTTCATAAAATTCCGGTGCAAGCTTCATGTTTTAAATAATATAAGAAAGGATAGCCGTAGAAAAACAATAAGTAAGCGGAATTGATAAATTATCATTAATTTTCAAATCCTTTGAATAAAATTCAATTGCTGTAGTTGCTACAGAACTTATTATTATAATAATAAAACTAGTGTTAAATCCTAAGTAAAAATACGCTAATATACTTATAAAAATTGCGGATAGCAAGAATACTACAGAACCTGCAAACGACTTACTATTATTCAAACTATTCCCTATTTTTGTACCAACAAGGGCAGCTAAACAGTCAGAAATAATTAAAATTAACCAAGAACAAATTACCAAATTTTTAGGAAAAAGTAGAGCTGTTAAGAAAAAACCAAGCATCATAAAGCTAGAGCTACTTAAGGCAAAAGAGCCATTACTTTCGTCTGCTCTCATAATTTTTGTAAAAAATTTAGTTACAAACTCACTAATTTTAATACTACTATGACGTGATATATCTAAATATAAAGTTGCAGCAGTTACTATAAATAACAGTAGAGTAATAGAGGTTCTTGAGGTAAATATATATATTAAAGGTAGTATTATAGCAGATAAATGAAAAGCTTTACGCTTTTTCTCAAAATCAAAATCTTCAATGTTCATGAGGTTACTAATTTTTAGGGTATACGAAAGATAATAAAGATGATATAATTTGTTCCAAATAATATACGAAGATCAATTTGGAAAAGAGCAAGAAGCATCTAGATTTTTGACCGCAGTGTACGCTTTAGTACGTGAGGATCAAAAATGAGAAGCGACGACGCCAATTTTTCAAGTTCTATCTTAGTATATCATACTAAAATTACCAAATTTACACAATAACAATATGATGGCAAAATTTCCTATCACCGACAAAGGCTTTGAAAAATTAGAACACGAGCTTAAGCATTTAAAACATGTAGAGCGTAAAAAAGTTAGCGAAGATATAGCAGAAGCACGAGCACATGGCGATTTATCCGAGAATGCTGAATATGAAGCTGCACGTGAAAAACAAGCATTTGTGGAAGCTCGTATTAAACATTTGGAAGATATAACAGCAAGAGCAGAAATTATAAATGTTGCTAAATTGTCGGGTGATAGTATAAAATTCGGTGCTACTGTTACGTTAATAAATGATGAAACTGAAGAAGAAGTTATGTATCATATTGTTGGTGAATATGAGGCTGATATCACTAAGAAAAGAGTTTCTATTGCATCTCCTATAGCAAAAGCTTTAATTGGCAAATCAGTAGGTGATATTGTGGAAGTTATGACTCCTGGAGGCGTTAAATCATATGAAGTTGTAACAATAAAATATGAAGAATTAGTATTTTAATTGTTTCAGTTTTATCAAAAGTACTGAATATATGGTACAATTCATTATTATACCAACCCCTATAAACTATCAAGATAGCTTAACGTTAATGGAAAATTATGTTAACAAGGTCATCGATGGTAAAGAACCGGAAGCAGTCTATTTAGTTGAGCATTTAGATGTATATACTGCTGGCACTAATTACAAACAGGAAGAATTATTAAATCATAATAATATTCCTGTTATTTATACTGGTCGTGGCGGTAAGTTTACCTTTCACGGAGCTGGACAGCGTGTTATTTACCCTATGCTTAATTTAGCCTTACCAAATCGTACCAAAGATTTAAAGCTATATGTAAGAATGCTTGAAGAATGGATTATAAATAGTCTAGATATTTTGGGAATAAAGGCATATACTATAAAAGATAAAGTAGGAATTTGGGTAAAAACAAGCAACGATATACCATCGAAAATTGCTGCTATAGGAGTTAGAGTGCGAAAATGGGTTACATATCATGGCATAGCCATAAATATTTCAACCGACTTAACTAAATTCAACGGAATTATTCCTTGTGGTCTTGAAAATTCTTTAGTAACATCTCTAAATCAATTAGGAGTTTATATTAAAATGACTGAATTTGATAAAATTCTTGAAGCTGAATTTATTAAAATATTTAAATGATACGAAAAATTGCCCTTACAATTTTAACAATATTTGCCATTTGGATCAGCGGTTTTATTTATTATTTATATCTAATAAATTCTTATAAACCGAGTAGTAATACGGCTAATGTAATAATAGTATTTGCTGGCGGAGGACATAAAATTGAAACCGGTATTGCTTTATTAAAAGCCGGTTATGCACCTATGTTATTTATCACCGGTATTGAAACTGCTGATCAGTTAAAAAATTTGTTAAAGGAAAATAATATATTAGAACAGCAAGTAATACTTGCTCCAAATCAAATAATGTCGGAAGACGATTATATTAAGAAAGCCTCAGATTTTATTTTAAGGTATAATCTTACTTCTGTACGTCTAGTAGCTTATAATTACGATATACCCTCTATAGTAAACAACCTTACAAAAGCCGTCTCATCTTCTAATAATAATATTTATATAGCTCCATATCCTGTAATTGCTAAACAACAAAACTATATAACGTTAATTAAACACTACAACAATTATTTATTAAGTTTATAAATCTCCTATCTACTCTTTATTAGATGTATACTTATAATAGAGAAATCTATATAATGCTCTATTGTTTACCCCACCGCTGGGAACAAGATGGCAGAAAAAAAGAGAAAATTACTTTAGCAAAAGAAATGGTGGCTAATAAAAAGCCTTTAGAAAAAATTATAAAATATACTAAGTTAAAAAAGAAGAGATTGAAAAACTAAAATAATTAATTAGATATAGCTTAATGCGATAAGGCAGTGACTTTTTTAAGAGCATAGTAAACTGCATCAAAAAAGTGCTCAAAATTAGAAACAGTTTTTCTTATTTCGTTCTTGATTTTAAACCAGTAATGCTCAATAGGATTTAAATCTTACTATTACCCACAAATTTTACCACTAACAATTGATAGCATCATTACGCTCTCTTGAAGGATTTCATATCCCCGCCATAAAGACATTGCTCCGGGCAACCCATCACTCTTTCTTGCCATAAAGCCTCCTAATTTACCAAGCAAAATAATAGCTTCTTTTATATTTGGAGGCTTGCCAGGAGTATTATTTGTTCTGTGCACGCGCATATAAAGCGTTTTCCATTCTTGGGTGGTAAGTATGCTATCGCAGCTCTCTTCAGGACAAGTTGAGGCTATTTTTGATAAATATAAAATTTTAAAAGCAATGAGGCTTTTTATGGCAATTAATTTTTGTAGCTTTGTTTCGGCAGATAAGCGAGAGGCTTCTATCTTGCATCCTGATTTCAGAACTCTAAAATATTCTTCTATTTTCCATCTTAGCTTATACCAAGTTATACGCTCAACAGCATCTTCAAAGCTACTCACGGGGATGTTGGTCAGTATAGTCCAATCGATTGCCTCTACTCCAACAGGGGCATTAATTTCTTTAGCGCTTACAACATAAACAGCTAATTTGTCACTGATTTTGTGATCAGTATTTTCAGGGCCATATAAAGATACAGACCTAATTGGTATGTGCCCATATGTGTATTTAATTTCAACATTTGCTTTTCTTGCTTTATGAAGTCCATTGCCTGGGATTTTCAGTCTAATCTCTTTCTTGGACTGTAGCTTACTTATTTTCGTTTGTATTTTTGTTTTACCATTTTCCGGGCAAATAAATTTCCTATCCTGTCTGTTGCGAATTACAAATTCTGCAGCTGATTCTTCAATTTTCCATAACAAATCAAAGATATCTGCTTCTCTATCTCCAACCGTAATAACTCTAGTATTTTCAGGAATATTGGCAATTGTTTCCTCAAACGCGTTAATCCATTTATAGCTTTCTTTATCTTTGATGTGAGTGATATACTTACGCCTTGCTTTTTCCTTCTGATCCTCTTCCCTTGCGATACGTGCCCAACATTGCTGAGAGGTAAGGCCTAAAGGCAGACCTCCTGGCGTCACTATAATAGTACTATGCATAATAAGACCCTGTTTGTGCTTTGTATAAGCTTTGGAGATACTGCCTAGCCCTTTTGTCTTAATATGAGTGTCATAATCCAGGTAAGTTGTATCCTGAATTGCAAACACTAAATTTTTGCCTTGGATTCTATTTTGTGTTTCCACATGATGCGAAGAATAGACTTCATCTATATCAAACTTATCATTGCTAAATAGTCTGTAAGCTCCCTTCGCATCTTTCCAGGATCTGCAACTTTGATTTATTGTGCCGGATGCTTTGCTATCAAGTAAGTTACTGGTTTTAATAAGCCGATTTATAAGTCTTTTATCTTTAAAGTCAACATGCCTGAGCTCATTCTCTAACCAACCAGTGCTTGATATATTTATCCCGTATGTTACTATATCTTGCATATCGCCTATCCTTCTTATTTAAAATGATCAGTGAATACTCTAGCAGCATTTTATAATTGTGGGTAATAGTAAGGATTTAAATCAGGAGAGTAAGTTGGTAAAAATAAAATACTGCAACCAAAAGATTCAATTAACGTTTTCACTTTTGTACTTTTATGAAAATTAATATTATCCATTACTACTATCTGACCAGGCTTTAACTCTTTGATCAATATCTCTTGTACATAAGTTTCAAAAATGTCCTTATTACATGTCCCATCAAATATTATTGGGGCAATAATATCTTTGGCAGACACCCCAGCAATCATACTAATCTGTGATTTATGTTGATAGACCCTTTCACCATAACATCTTTGACCGATAATGCTCCACCCGTGTTCTCTACAGCTATTATCTTCTATCCCAGATTCATCGATAAATACTAAATCTTGTTTGTCTATAGTTTTTAGTTTCAATATAAACTCATTCCTTAGACCAACATCTCTTTTGGGATGAAGAAAAGTTTTTTTTATAACTATAACCTAATTTATTAAGCAATCTTGATATCGTACTTGCAGATACTTTTTGACTCCAGTTGTTAGCTAGTTCCATGGTGGTTTTATCAAAATTTAATTCTATAAATTTTTTAAATCCCTCTATGTCTCTTATTATTCTACGATGTCCTGTATGATAACCACTTTTTGCTTTGATATCGCCGGTTTGTTTCTTTAATTTTTTCCATTCTATTATAGTCTTCCTACTAATAGAGTATATCTCAGAAGTCTCTTTTATTGTTTTACCATCTGTTAAACTTTTTATTACTCATATTCTTAAATCGTATGAATATGCCTTTGCCATAAGTTTTTCATTTAGTATAATCTAACTCATACTCTAAGTCACTATCTTATCGCATTAAGCTATATTATTGCCCCAATAATATTTGATGGGACATGTAATAAGGACATTTTTGAAACTTATGTACAAGAGATATTGATCAAAGAGTTAAAGCCTGGTCAGATAGTAGTAATGGATAATATTAATCTCTTAGGGTTTAATTCCCCGAAGGTCTGCTTCGTGATATACTAGATGCATGGAAGAAAGCAGTTATATACATAAAAGTCATAATGTCACAGTACTAATATATCATTTAGTAACACCGGCAAAGTATAGAAGAGTAATATTCAATGAGGAACTAGACGATTATTTATGTAAAATTTGTGAGGACATAGAAGCTCGTTATGAAATTAGATTTTTGGAAATAGGAGTAGATAAAGAACATGTACATTTTTTACTACAGTCAATACTAATGTATAGCCCAACAAAAATAACTCAAATCATAAAAAGTATTACATCTAAGGAAATGTTTAAGAAATATCCAAATCTTAAAGAAAAATTATGGGGAAGTGAGTTTTGGAGTAAAGGATATTTTATGAGCACAGTAGGTAAACATGGTGATGAGCGGAAATTACGTAATTATATAAAAAATCAAGGTTCAGGCAAACCTTCTTATAAAGCATTTCAACAAAAACAGTTAAAACTTTTTGGATAGATACCTCGTAGCTCTGCTGCGAGGAGTATCATTTTTCATAAAAGTACAAAAGTGAAAACGTTAATTGAATCTGTTGGTTGCAGTATTTTATTTTTACCAACTTACTCTCCTGATTTAAATCCTTACTATTACCCACAATTATAAAATGCTGCTAGAGTATTCACTGATCATTTTAAATAAGAAGGATAGGCGATATGCAAGATATAGTAACATACGGGATAAATATATCAAGCACTGGTTGGTTAGAGAATGAGCTCAGGCATGTTGACTTTAAAGATAAAAGACTTATAAATCGGCTTATTAAAACCAGTAACTTACTTGATAGCAAAGCATCCGGCACAATAAATCAAAGTTGCAGATCCTGGAAAGATGCGAAGGGAGCTTACAGACTATTTAGCAATGATAAGTTTGATATAGATGAAGTCTATTCTTCGCATCATGTGGAAACACAAAATAGAATCCAAGGCAAAAATTTAGTGTTTGCAATTCAGGATACAACTTACCTGGATTATGACACTCATATTAAGACAAAAGGGCTAGGCAGTATCTCCAAAGCTTATACAAAGCACAAACAGGGTCTTATTATGCATAGTACTATTATAGTGACGCCAGGAGGTCTGCCTTTAGGCCTTACCTCTCAGCAATGTTGGGCACGTATCGCAAGGGAAGAGGATCAGAAGGAAAAAGCAAGGCGTAAGTATATCACTCACATCAAAGATAAAGAAAGCTATAAATGGATTAACGCGTTTGAGGAAACAATTGCCAATATTCCTGAAAATACTAGAGTTATTACGGTTGGAGATAGAGAAGCAGATATCTTTGATTTGTTATGGAAAATTGAAGAATCAGCTGCAGAATTTGTAATTCGCAACAGACAGGATAGGAAATTTATTTGCCCGGAAAATGGTAAAACAAAAATACAAACGAAAATAAGTAAGCTACAGTCCAAGAAAGAGATTAGACTGAAAATCCCAGGCAATGGACTTCATAAAGCAAGAAAAGCAAATGTTGAAATTAAATACACATATGGGCACATACCAATTAGGTCTGTATCTTTATATGGCCCTGAAAATACTGATCACAAAATCAGTGACAAATTAGCTGTTTATGTTGTAAGCGCTAAAGAAATTAATGCCCCTGTTGGAGTAGAGGCAATCGATTGGACTATACTGACCAACATCCCCGTGAGTAGCTTTGAAGATGCTGTTGAGCGTATAACTTGGTATAAGCTAAGATGGAAAATAGAAGAATATTTTAGAGTTCTGAAATCAGGATGCAAGATAGAAGCCTCTCGCTTATCTGCCGAAACAAAGCTACAAAAATTAATTGCCATAAAAAGCCTCATTGCTTTTAAAATTTTATATTTATCAAAAATAGCCTCAACTTGTCCTGAAGAGAGCTGCGATAGCATACTTACCACCCAAGAATGGAAAACGCTTTATATGCGCGTGCACAGAACAAATAATACTCCTGGCAAGCCTCCAAATATAAAAGAAGCTATTATTTTGCTTGGTAAATTAGGAGGCTTTATGGCAAGAAAGAGTGATGGGTTGCCCGGAGCAATGTCTTTATGGCGGGGATATGAAATCCTTCAAGAGAGCGTAATGATGCTATCAATTGTTAGTGGTAAAATTTGTGGGTAATAGTAAGATTTAAATCCTATTGAGCATTACTGGTTTAAAATCAAGAACGAAATAAGAAAAACTGTTTCTACGCGAGTTTCGAATTAATATAGCATAGGATTTAGCATATCAAGAGAGATGTAATAGAAGGTTTATTATCAGACATTTGATAATTTATCAGTGCTGCAACCATATGCACAAAGGCATTTGTAACTGATCTATGCCTTGAATGCTCAAACTTCCCCAATAGTTTAATTTTACTAAACACAGATTCTATTAATGCTCTTTTAAGCAATAATATTTTATCCAACATAGACATAAGTTTATTTTTCATATTTTTCTTTACCCTAGTTACCATAAAAATTCCTTGCTCTAAAAGTTGTTGAAATAATTGTTGTGAAATATAACCACGATCTCCGAATACTTTACCAAAAAGATTTTTGATCATCAGTTCCAGCTGTTTTCTATCATCCTTATTGCCAGGGCTAAAAGATGCTTTAACTATACCACCGGCTCTATTAATTATTAGATGTAGTTTAAGTCCATAGAACCAACCTTTTGTTGTCTTACTGCGTGCTGCTATGCCGGCGAACACTTTATTCATTGAAATACGGTATCTCTTACATACCTCTATACTACTTGAATCTACAAAAGAAAGGCCATCACACTGATCCAAAATAGAATTGAATATCAGTACTAATAGTGGTAAATGTGGACCTATTATTTTTATAAATTGACTATAGCTTACTAATTGAAAATCTCTTTGATGATAAATCCATATTTGCTTCAGATAATAATTCTTAAAACAATCATAAGATGACTGCCAGTAGCCTATTATAATTGTTATTACCTCACTTCTGTTAAGTCGACTTTTAGGACCAGATTTGTTGTTATGGTTAGTAATTGAATTTGTATGCTTGTCTAATTCTTGAAAAAAATCATCGACGTAACAAAATATTTCTGTAAAATCCATTATCATAGGTTATTGCTCTTAAAGTTTTTTCAATAACCTATAAACTTTTTTCTTATACTATAAATACCATATTTTAATTAGCAATTTGTATTTTGTACTCACTTTATAACAAAAACAGTATTATCAATATCCCCGTAACCCACTGTTTATCAGCTATACAGCGACTTTTTGAATACGAAACTCGCGTTATTTAAGATATTTTTAATTTTAGAGTAAGAACTTATACCGTAATGTAATGCTCTATGACAAGCTTTATCTATTAACTCATCATTGTAAACCTTACGTAAAGAAATAATACCTCTAGCACAACGTTGCCAATCATTTACTCGTGTTTGTTGTAATAACTCTAATAATAAACTGCAATTATTTCCTATCTGCTGCATTTGTTGTTGATAATGTTCACTATATTCTATAAAACCTGGGCATAGACGTTTATATTTGGCATAATGAGACGGATTAGTGGTAAATATTCCTTTGCCATCTGTTCTAACGTGCCTTGCTATTAAATCATTTTGGATAGAAAATATTTGAACAAGTTTTGGTGATAATTGTACCAGTACCTCACTGTATATATATTTTGCCGGTACGGAATAATAATTATTATCTATGGTGATATGACAATCTTTTGCTACTTTTCGATTATGCCACGATGACAAATCAAACGTTTCTAATGGTAAAGGCATTAAATTATTACTTTCTTCTTGCTCAAATAGTTCCTGAGGAATTTTTTTAGTAGTACCATGTATTCGGTTATTTGCTTTATTTAACCAGTTAGCAAGATCATGTGTTAATTCTTCATATCTATGAAATTTACGTCCAGCAAAAAAATTATTTTTGACATACTTTATTCCTGATTCTACTTTGCCTTTTTCTTGAGGTTGATATACACGACAAGGAGAAAGTAAAATTCCATAATGATCAGCTAAACGTTTGTATTCCTTCTGATATACGGGCTCATAGAAATTGCTATCTACCACTCCAGCTTTAAGATTATCAAGTTTTATTACTTTTGGACTGCCAGCAAAATAATTAAATGCATTGATATGACATTGTATCCATGTTTGACAACTTTGATCAAACACTACTTCATAATAATCAAGGCGACTATAACTTAAACGCATATTAAATACATATGCTTTAACTCTACGCCCCTTAGAATTATACTGTAAGCCTATGTCACCAAAATCTACTTGTGCTTCCTCTCCTGCTAAAGTATGAAAACGAATGCAACTGTTATTTTGTATCTTATATTTTTTGATATAACGGGTTAGCGAACCATAACTTTTTGTATAACCTTGAATTTTTAACTCTTCAAAAATTCTTATGTAACTTAGATTCTTTTCTAATAACTCAATTATTTGTTCGTGCCAAGAATCCAGTGCTGAAGATCGTTCATAGGGTGCAGGAGATTCTGTACCAGACTCTACATAACGGTTTACTATTTTTCTTACTGTTTTACGGTCTATTCTCGTTAGTTTGGCAATATTTCTTTGACTATTGCCTTGCTTATAAAGGGTGATAATTGTTGTGTACATATTTATTCTTATCATTGTATCACTAGATATTTATTTTAATTAATTATCTAGTGAATATTGCACATTATAACCTTATTAGGTTACACCAAATTCTCTGGTCCCTTTTTCGTGCAATTTACTGGTCCCTTTTACTTTAGCAATGACAGTAATTGAATTTGTATGCTTGTCTAATTCTTGAAAAAAATCATCGACGTAACAAAATATTTCTGTAAAATCCATTATCATAGGTTATTGCTCTTAAAGTTTTTTCAATAACCTATAAACTTTTTTCTTATACTATAAATACCATATTTTAATTAGCAATTTGTATTTTGTACTCACTTTATAACAAAAACAGTATTATCAATATCCCCGTAACCCACTGTTTATCAGCTATACAGCGACTTTTTGAATACGAAACTCGCGTGTTTCTAATTTTGAGCACTTTTTTGATGCGATTTACTATGCTCTTAAAAAAGTCACTACCTTATCGCATTAAGCTATAATTATTCGTTAGATGATGAGAATGCATTGAAAAAGATAGAGGATATTATAAAGATTTTACAAAAAGAAAATATAGTAGTACAGACAGTATTTATTACTCTAGATCCAATAAATGATACAAGTGAAGTACTCAAAAAATATCTTGAAAATATAGATAATAATTTTGTAGGTTTAACTGGTACAATAGGTGATATTACGCAGGTTGCTAATGAGTTTAAAGTATTTTATGAGCCAAAAATATTTGATACAAAAACCGGTAAATATGAACTAAAACACTCTAATTTTGTGTATTTAATTAGTAGCGATGGAAAGTTTCTCAAACATTATTGCTTGGGCTTACCTAAGAATGATAGATAAAGGTTTTCGTCATTGAGAGGAGGCTTGCCCCGCATGGATCAGTTTTCCCCTTATTTGTAGAAGTCAAGATTTGATCTTACAGACACTATAAAAATTATATCTGAATATCTGATAAATTATGACTGTCAGATGAGTATTCAAGATATAAGATTTCATTGTTCTTTTCAATAGCTAATTTCTTACTATCCTTAAAAGTTTGCATAGGCGTTTTACCATAACAATATTTTCCTGAATGTGGTCGCTCATTATTGAAATGCTCTAACCAAATATCAAGATCTAATTGTAAATCATCAAGATCAGTGTAGATCTTTTTCCGCATAGCTGTATCAAAGAATTCTTGTTTCATAGTTTTATTAAAACGTTCACACATACCATTTGTTTGAGGAGAATATGCTTTAGTAATAGTATGTTCTATACCTTCGATACTTAGAAATAATTCAAAAGCATGATGCTCTATATTTCCCTTATATTCTGACCCGCGATCTGTCAGAATACGAAGTATTGGTATGCCTTGAGTTTCATACCATGGTAACACGCGGTCATTAAGCATATCAGCAGCAGTTAAAGCTGTTTTATCAGTATATAGTTTAGCATCAGCTACTCTGCTATAGCTATCAATAAATACCTGAGAATAAACCTTACCTATACCCTTAAAATTTCCTACATAATATGTATCTTGGCATCCTAGATAACCTGAATGCTGTGTCTCAATCTCGCCATGGGCTTCTTTTTCGCTACGTCGTTTCTCTAGTACTTGTAACTGAGATTCAGTAAGTACAATACCATCCTGAGCCATCCTTGCTTCTAATGCTTTAAGCCTTTTATTGATATTGTTTAAATCATTACGTAACCAAATTGATCTCACTCCTCCAGGTGATACAAGTATACCGCTCTTCTTAAGCTCATTTGATACTCGAATCTGTCCATATGCTGGATATTCTATTGCCATATCCATTACTGCCTTCTCTATCGCTGGATCAACTCTATTCGCTATTATTGGCTTCTTCCGGCTAATCTCATACAACGCTTCTTCACCACCAGTTTCATACAGTTCTTTAAATCTATAATAACTATCTCTGCTATAGCCCATCGCTTTACATGCTGATGATATGCTACCAAGACTCTTAGCGAGTTCTAGTAATCCTAATTTTGGCTTTATTATTTTTTGATTTAAGTTCATTTCTTATCTCCATTTAATAATTAATTTATTTTACTAAATGTAAGATAAAATCTCAACTATTACACCTTATTATCCCGTAGCTTGTCCACGTGATGATACCGAGAGTAAACTCAGTTGAATTCTGTGACAGGCGTGAGGAGCGACGCCTATAATAATAGGCGAGACGACGAGTAACGAATCACAAAGTTCAAATCAGTTTACTATAACCCCACCAAGCTTTTTGCAAAATCGTGTCGGTTAAATATTTTCAAATCTTCTATCTGCTCACCTATACCAATAAAATATATTGGTAAATTAAATTTCTGCACTACCCCAACAATCACGCCAGCTTTAGCACTGCCGTCAAGCTTGGTTACTATAAGACCAGTTAAACTAGTAGCCTCATTAAAATGTTCTACTTGATTATAGGTATTTTGTCCGGTAATAGCATCTATCACTAAAACGCTATGAGTAGGCAGATTTTCGTCTACTTTCTTGATAACTTTTACAATCTTAGTAAGCTCATCCATTAAGTTTTTTTTGTTGTGGAGTCTACCGGCAGTATCGATAAAAAGTATATCAATATTTTGCTTGATTGACTCTTCCACAGCTCTATAAGCAACGCTTGCAGGGTCAGCTGCCTCTTCACCGGTAATAAGCAAAGCTTTCGCTCTTGTCACCCAACTATCTAACTGATTTATGGCGGCGGCTCTGAACGTATCGCATGCAGCAACTGCTACTTTTTTACCCTGCATTACATACATTGCAGCAAGCTTACCGATGGTAGTTGTTTTACCTGCACCATTAACACCACATACTAAAATTACATTTAGTTTATTTTCATTTAAGGTAAAAGGAATTTCTGATTCTAATAATTGCTGTTCAATAAGATTTGCTAGAGTTTCTTTTATTTCGGTAGCTTCAACTTCTTTATCGAATTTGAGCGATTTAAACTCTTCGATAATTTTAGCTGCTACCAAACTCCCCATATCAGTAGAAATTAATAGCTCTTCCAATTCCTCTAATGTTTCTGCATCTAGTTTTTTCTTGTAAAATATCTTATCAATACCTGCTGATATTTTACTTGAGGTCTTAGATAAACCTTGCTTTAATTTGCTAAATATCGAAATCATTTTTTGTTTTTATATTGTATTTACTGCCATATTAATTCACTCCCGCATGAGGCTTCGTTGCGTAGATCAGTTTCGTCTATATCATCTAGTTAGCTTGTCCACGGGATCTAGAAAAAAGCGAGATAAATTGAACTTTAAATTTAACAAATCTAGTGTGTTTAGACTTTTAGGTGACTGGATTCCCGCCTACGTAGAAAGGCATTGTTGCGTAGATCAATTTTTCCTATTTCATCCCGTGATTTATTCATGCAACGACGCCTTTCAGTCCTAAGATAAAACTCTACCCACCAATCCTTGCTATGCAAATTCTTTCAGTGATTTCTTTTAGTTTTTCTATTCGCTCTATTAGATAAAGTAGCTGCTCTTTTGTAATCTTATAATTTTTATCATATCGTGCATCAACATAAACTTTTTTTAACAACTCAAAACATTCTTTTTGTTCAGGCGTTGCAATAGGGAAAACTTGTAATAACTCACTATCATAATTTTTTGCCATGCCGCCTAATTCTTCTATATCGTGCAACTTAGGTTTATAATTAGAGAAAACTAATAAAATGGCACTGTATAAACTTTCGGTAGCTTGATGAAGCAAAAAAGCACTGATATTAAAAATTTCTTCTTCCAAAGCATTTTTAGAAGTTTTTAAAAAATATTTACCACTCTTAAACCACTCTTCAAAATAATCTTGAGCGATTTCTTTCATCTCACTCCAAGGTAAATCTTTAGCCTCGCTTAAAATATACTCACTACTGTCGTATAAAAGTATCCCTTCTTTTTTAAGATCGGTATAGAAATAACGTCCTTTTTCTAATTGTCTATTTATCTCTTCTATTGATTCTAAAATTATTGATATACGTGAATCATAAGGAATAATTTGATCTTTTATTACACCTTTTCTTTTCAATCTTGTATATATTCTATCTTTTAGGTTTAAAGTAGCATGACCTTTATACTTACCTTTCTTTAAGATAATCAAAATATCCGTATCACTATGATAGCCGTTAGGTAGATCACGTACCCAATCGCCTCTAGCAAAAGAGCCATATAAGATAATCATAGCAATTTTATCTTGAGCAAGCTCTAAAATCTGCTGCACTATAAAATCAAGCCTACCTCTAATATGCATAGAGCGTTCAGGTAATGCAGCTTTCATTTAATACCTATCTTTATCATCATATACACCCCAAAGGTCTTTTTTAAGTACCCAACCAGTGTAATTTTTACAGGTAATTTGGCAAAATTGTTCTTTGCATTTTTTTAAAGTGCAGCGAACTTTTGGCATTAATTTTGCTATTACTCTACTCTCTATATTTGCATATTTAAATAATTCGATCTCTTGATCAGCAATAATAATTACTGATCTTCTACCTGATAAGACGCTTGAATGTATCCAGCCACTTTCACCCTGAATATCACGCACTTGCCGCCACTGTTCATATTCAGCAATTATTTCTACCGGTTCACCTTTTTTAACAAAAACCCACTCTATTGCTGCTTTAGTTGTCGGACCACTTCGTGCATTAACTTCATTAGATTTTATTGAAACAAATCTCGGGATAGGTAACTTTTTATTATCAGCATTAATTGTAGTTGATAGTATTATTGCAATTAAAGCAATGAGAATCTTAATCATTATACTCTACTTCTGATAAACTATCCTCTTTTTTTGCTACTATATAATTACCAAGCCTAAATTGTACTTTTATTCTATTAATTTCTTGCTCACTAATACCTATGAATTTTAAAACAGTACCACCAATTTGAAGACCTGTTTCATAACTTTCAGGGATAATAGTTGTTGCTCCTAAATCATAGAACTCTCTAGAATTTTTAAGGCTTTTTAACTTCACAATAACTTGCATATCAGGATAGTTAGCGGTAATTGTTTTAAGCGATTTCTTTATAGTTACTTGATTATTCATAGTAAGTATAATAGCAAGAGCCCTATCTGTACCAAGGGCTTTTAGAGTATCTGCCTGTGATACGTCACCTTTAAAAACCGGAAAACCATCTGTTAACCCTTCCTTAACTCTATCTTCATTTAAATCTAATATTACATAGCTTGTTCCTTCAGCTTCTAGAACCCTTGCGACCATTTTACCGATATTACCGAGTCCTGCAATAATAATATGATTTGTTAAATCTCTTGCACCAAGCTCTATAATTTGTGTCGGCGTCTTACCAAGACCTTTATCGACTTTTTCAGCAATTTTTCGTCCTAATGCTGCAAGTAGCGGGGTAAGTGCCATAGTAAAGGTAACAACAAGCAATAATATGTTAGCACTACTTTCTTCTAAAACACCACTTTCTTTACCTAAGCTAAATAATATGAAAGCAAATTCCCCGCCCTGTGATAATAAAAGCCCTGAATAAAAAGCAACACCTTTATTAAACCCAAATAAAATACAAAAAGCTGTTATTATCAAGGTTTTAATACCTATTAAAGTAATAGATAAAGTAAGGATATGAGATAGTTTCTCATACATCTCAAGTGCGTCGATATTCATACCGACAGTCATGAAGAATAACCCCAAGAATAAACTTTTGAAAGGGTAAATGCTTTCTTCTGCTTGTAGTCTAAATTCAGTTTCAGCAACTAATACTCCAGCAACAAAAGCTCCAAGTGCTAGCGATAAGCCGAAAGTTTCAGTAGCCCAAGCAGCAGAAAGCACTATTAACAAAGTCATTGAAATAGGCAGCTCATTAGCACTGTTACTTTCGGAAGAAATGAATGAAAATATTGGACGAAGTAAAACACGACCAGCAACAAATATAGTAAGTAAAGCAACAATAGCTTTCAAAAATGCAATACCAAGTGCTGTCGCAAGAGAAGCCTGACTATTACCGCTAAGCAGTGGCACTATTACAAGTAAAGGTACTACAGCCAAATCTTGAAGCAGTAAAATTGCTAAAGCAATTCTACCGATTTGTGTGGATTGGCTACGATTTTCTTCAATGACCTGCATAACAAGGGCGGTAGATGAAAGTGCAAGCCCGCCTCCAGTAATAATAGCAGCACTACTATTGCCGTATATAAGCACCATCGCACCAGCAATTACTATGGCAGTTGTTAGAACTTGTAAAGTACCAAGTCCAAAAACATACCGCCTCATAGCTTTTAATCGCTCGAAAGATAGCTCAAGCCCTATCGCAAATAATAGAAATACTACACCAAGTTCGCCGAGTAACTTAGTCTGGTCATATGTTACAATTTTTAGACCATGATCACCAATTGCAGCTCCAGCAATTAGATAGCCAAGTACTGGACTTAACTTAAATCGTTTAAGTATAGCCACGATAAAGACTGCAGTACCAAGTAAAATTATAACATTAATAAGTATATGATCGTTCATTTAAAAATATTTATTTTTTCCAAATTTCTTCAAGTTTAAAATGTGTTCTTGCTTCAGGATAAAAAATATTAACCAAAATAGTACCTGCATCTATTAATACCCATTCTGATTTACCAAGCCCCTCTATATTAGTATTTACACCCGCTTTATTTTTTAGCTCTAATGCCACATATTCAGCTATTGCTCCAACGTTCTTAGTTGACCTACCATTAGCAAATATAATATAATCAGCTATCTTATTTTTACCACTCAAGTCAATTACATCTATATCTTCTGCTTTCTTTTCATTTAGGCATTCTAAAATAAATAATTTTAGTTCTTCACTTTCTTTTTTCATATTACTGTAATATATTATTTTAATATTAATTATATTTATATTCGCAAGAATCATTATTATCAATAGAACTCTATAGATAATGATATAATTAATAACGTATACATTATATAGGAATTAATAAAATAATGGCAATATCTGCAGAAGAATTAGAAAAAATACTCAAAAAATCTTTTCCAAACGGTATAATTAAAATTACCGATTTAGTAGGTGATCAAGACCATTATGCACTAGAATTATCAGATATACAGTTTAGAGGACTTACTTTAATTAATCAACATAAACTAGTAAAAAATGCTCTATCTGAGGTATTAAATAAAAAACTTCATGCAATTACGATAAAAACCATTGTGATTTAGTAATAAGCCAAGTCAGATAAATTTATCTAACTCTCTACGTTAATTGCTCCAATTCTTGTTTTATTTCTTTAACTATTAAATGATGAGACCCAGATTTATCATCTATAATATTAAGTATTTTTAATAATTGTTTTTTATCTGTCAATCTTAGATTCTTTTTTAAAATTTCAAGGCATTCTTGATCATTTATAATTTCATAAATTATTGCCTTAAAACATTCAAAATTGTAACATAAATCTTTTAACTTACTCAGAATAGTTGTTACATACATATCATTAGGATAAGCTTCTATATCATAAATTAAGTTATACATTGCTTCAGGGAACTCGCAATTATCACTAAAATTATCTATTAATTTTTCTAAAATTTTTGGATCTTTTATTTCTTCTAATTTAGATATTGTTTTTTCAAATAACTCTATATCTTCGGAAATTGCTATCCGTTCAGGATATCTAGTACATTTTGCTATTAATTCATCCTTTTCGTGTGATTCTTTATTACATAAACTATCATTAACTTCTCCGAAAGATTTTTCATCAACTTTAACTAATTCGTCATCATTATTTTGTAACATACATAGCGTGTAGTGGAGACATCTATCTAAAGTTTCTTGTATTACTATTTCTATAATTTCTTTATTCTCGCTCGATGTATTATCCATTTTCTGAGCTAGAGTTTTAGTTGTACTATTTAAAACACCAAGCATTTGTATTAATATGCTATCATGTACAAATTGAATATATATTTCTCTAAAATTGAATAATGATTCTTGTTGTTTATTCATATTTTTAACTATTTTATTTTTTATGTTAAGAAATATTATATAATGTAGATATTTCAAAAATTAGAACTCAACCACTACCGGCTGAGAGCCGGTAGGTTGATGATAGGCACTAGAAGTGCCGTAGAGTTTAAGCTAAAGCTTATTCCAATCTAATGTTAGAAATAGAAGTTGGTTTATGAGCTTCTGTATGGTTATTTATATACTCATTAATTACTTCATCTGTGATATGACCACTTGTTGTACTAAAATAACCTCTTCCCCAAAAATGCTTCCCCCAATATCTCTTTTTTAATTCTGGGAATTCTTGTTGTATTCTACGTGAAGTTCTACCTTTTGCTCTTTGTACAAATTCACTTACTGCTATATTAGGAGGTATCGATACTAAAATATGTACATGATCAGATGATATCACCCCATTTACTATCCTAATATTCATTTCCTCTGAAACTTGAGCTATGATTTCCCTAATCCTTTCTTTGATAACTTGGGTTAATACTTTATAACGGTATTTTGTTATCCATACTATGTGATACCTGTGATAATATACCGTATGTTTCCCTTTTTCATATTCTGTCATAGTCATCCTATAAAATAAGTCCTACTTACTTATTTTATATAAGACGACTATGACTTATTCAAACTAAAGTTTCTCCACCTGAAGGTGGAGGTTTGAACCATCAGCTGGATAATCAAATAAGCGGTAAGCCTGCACAACTTACAAAAGAGGCTCAAGATTTGAAGTATCAATATATTTTATAATTAGAAACAGCAACGTTGATGTCGTTAGTGAGGTTTTCTTATATTACCCCTTGCAGAAATAATATAAAAAATTAGTAAATTATTGAGTATATTGTGGTGCTACTAGGGGGAATTGAACCCCCGACCTCTTCATTACCAATGAAGTGCTCTACCCCTGAGCTATAGTAGCATAGAGTTTTTTTCAAACTCCTTTTGCCATATATTTGCCATTAAATCAAGAAAAATTTTGGAATTTGTTAGATTATTCCACTATTATCAGAAGCTTCACCACATATATCAGCCTCTTTAGAAATACAGAATTCTTCAAAGTGAAGAGCAACATCTTCTGAATTTTTAATGTCAAGATAGCCTAGTAAAAGATTATTTAGCCAATTTTTTCAAAAAAAGCGAGTATATTTAGGTACGGTTTTTATAAAAAAATAATGCTATCAATGCAAGGATGCAGCTTAAAATGATATAATAAACTGCAGAAGTAACTTGACCCGTTTTTTGCACTAGATACTCAAAAACAAGTGGAGTAGTACCACCAAAAATAGTTGTAGCGGTGTTATATGAAAGCGAAAGTGCAGTATTACGTATTTCAGTAGGATAAAATTCTGCTTGCAAAGCTGGTTCAGGACCGATATAGCTAGCAGCAAGCACTGCGAGTATAAATTGTGAAATAATTACACCGGTGAAATTACCTGTTTCAAAATTATTAAGTAAAAACGGAGTTGCTATAATAATCACTACAAGGTTAATTACAAAAATTTTCCTGCGACCTATAACATCGGATAAATAACCGCTGAGTAATGTTACAGCTATCATAATCACGTAACATACGCTAGCTAGGCTATTTACTTCATTTTCGGTAAGGTTGCGACTGATTTTTAAAAATGACACTAAATAAATTGCATGCAAATAGAATATTATCGAACCTGGAGCATTGATAAAAATCGAAATTAATATATCAAACCAGTGCTTAGTAATAACTTTTTTTAGCGGCGAATTCTGTATCTTTTTCTGTTCTTTTAAATTTTTAAAATTCGGCGTTTCATGCGTATGGTTTTTAATGTAAAACGCTGCAAAAAGGATAAAGAAACAGAGTAAAAAAGGTATCCTCCAGCCAAAACTATCAAACTGTTCAGCGTTTAAGATATTCTTGACGATATAAGAAACAAAAGAGCCAAGCAATAAACCAGCACATATACTAGACATTGAAATACTGCCAGTAAAGCCTCGATGCTTTGGATGAGTATGCTCAATAACAAATGAGATAGAACCGGTTAAAGCTCCGCCCATTGACAGCCCTTGTAAGATTCTCACAACAATCATTGATATAGTGGCAGTGATACCGATAGTATGGTAGGTCGGTAATATTCCGATTAATACAGTTGGGGCAGACATGCAGAATAAAGCACCAGTTAAAACTGCTTTTCTGCCAAATTTGTCACCAATAACACCAAAAAATATACCTCCTAGTGGTCTTGCCAAATACCCTATAGCAAAGACTAAAAAAGCCTGCAATAAAGAAGTATTAGCATCATCGTTTGGGAAAAACTTAGTTCCAATTATTGGTGCAAAACAACCGAATAGTACGTAATCATACCACTCAAAAGTGTTGGCTATGCCGCTTGAAAATACTATTTTTCTTCGATTCATATTTTTTTGCTTATGGCTTTCTTTTCAGAATATATTATAAATAAAGTTGCTGGAATTATGATTACCGCCCCATGCAATGTACTTTTGTCTGGAAACTCGTTAAATATGAAGTACGCTGCTATTGCCGAGATAACAAGCTCTAAATACCTGTAAGGAGCAGTGGCGGTAGCATCTACCATAGAAAAAGCTTTAAGTAGCAAAAATAATATTAAACTCCCACTACTGCCTAAAATAAACAATAACGCTAATTCAAAAAGAGTCGGAGTAAGCCAGTAGTTAGCAGCAGCAGGTATCGATACTACAGCAGTTACTATTGCTGAATAAAATAGCATACTAATCATTGACTCTTTTACCACAAATTTTTTATTTATAATATCAAGCATGGCAAATGAAATAGCGGCTAAAATAAAATAGAGTATTTCAGGGTTAAAATCTTCAGCATGAGGTTTAAGCGTAATTACTAGTCCAACGAATCCTACTATTGTTACTACCCATCTTTGCCAGATGATATTTTCATTAAGAAAAAATACGGCAAGTATTAAAGTAAATAACGGAATAGAAAAGCTTATAACTGTTGCAGTAGTAACAGGGGCAATACTTAAGCCGTAAGTCCATGAAGTCATACCGAAAAATAATAGTAATCCTCTTAGAATGTGAACAAAAGGACGACTTGTTTTTAAGGTATTTTTACCATAATAAACAACGAAAGGTAATAAAACTATGCTACTGAAAAAAAAACGAAAAAAAGCTACTTCAAAGCTATGTAATCTAGTTCCTAAATATTTAGACATTACATCGTTAGCACTACTACTTACCAGACTAAGTAAGAACCAGCCTATACCTATTGAATATGTTTTTAATGCATCATTCATTAATATACTCCAGTAATTTCTATAATTTTATTTATAATTTCTTGACTTTTAATATGAAAAAATCTTATCTTCTAAAGAATATAAATACATAACGATGAAAAGCTTATGTTATAATATAATAATGAATTTTAAGCAAGTAAAGGATTGTAACTATGATAAAAATGTCTAAAAGATTAGGAGTAATTTTGTTTGTATCATGCATAAGCATTAATAGCTTTGCCAAAAGCATGGAAGCTGATGTAAATGCTGTACCGGAGTATAACTATGATGATGTTCCATATTATGAAAATGAAGGAAGTTTACTCGTTAAAGTACGTCTAAACGGAGTTTTTGCACATGCTAAGCAGAAAAACTTACCTGCTCCTACAGTTCCTCAGCCTCTTCCAATAGGTGAGTTTGTAAAAAATGGTTATGGTGGTGATATATCTACTACTATATTCTTCAACAATTATTTTGCTACTGAATTATCTTTAGGTTTTAATTTGTTACGTACTAAAAATTCAGTGCTTAGTAATGTATCTTACAACTATGGCGTTGGAGCAACACCTGGTAAAAGCAAGCCTCTATATATGATCCCAGCAACTATTACCGGACAATTTCATGTAGCACCTTTTGGTGGCATTAGACCTTATGTAGGTTTAGGTTATCATGGTTCATATATGATCACTCAATCTAGCGGTATTAAGATAAGAAACGGAAACGGTTTTGTAGGACAAATAGGTCTGGATTTTTATGCTAAAGATGATACAGTAATAAATTTAGATATAAAACAATATTATTTAAATCCTAAAATTGTATACAAGCCAAGTTTAGTAGGAAATCAAAATATTACCTCTAGAACTAAGCTTAATCCTTTAGTAGTTTCTATAGGTATAGGATTTAGTTTTTAATTTTAAGTGTCATACTAGCTAGCTTGACCGCGGTATCTCAGGATACAGAATGTGATACAAGATACCACGATTAAGCTGCGATACGACACATGCTTTACGCAAACATATAAATAAAACACATTCACTCATGTCTCTGCAAGTTATTCAATTATTATACCTCGTAGCTGCTATTTGCTTTATTCTATCGCTCAAGTTTTTGTCATCACAAAAACAAGCACGTTTAGGCAGTACTATAGGTATTCTAGGAATGACAATAGCAGTCGGTGTTACTTTCTTTCTGCCTAATTTTGCCCATAAATTACCCATTATAGCTACTATATTAATTGGGGGTATAATAGGCGGGGTAATTGCTCTTAAAATTTCTATGACGGCAATGCCGCAATTAGTTGCAGGCTTTCACTCATTTGTTGGTCTTGCTGCGGTATTTGTAGCCTATGCTACTGTACTTGCTCCTGAAAATTTTGCTATAGGTATTGCAGGAAGCTTGCCTACTAGTTCTTTGATAGAGATATCATTAGGTGTGTCTATAGGTGCTTTAACTTTTAGTGGTTCGATTATTGCTTTTTTAAAGCTACAAGGCTTAATGAAAAGCAGCCCATTAAAATTTTATGGTCAGCAATATATATGTTTACTGACAACGATATTATTAGTCGTATTAATAGTGTTATTTATTCGATCAGAAAATATATTTCTATTTAATCTGATAATATTACTATCCTTACTAATTGGGGTATTGCTTATAATACCGGTAGGTGGTGCTGATATGCCGGTAATAGTGTCGATGCTAAATTCCTATTCAGGTTTCGCAGCTGCTAGCATTGGTTTTACCCTTAGTAATAGCTTGTTGATTATTACTGGTGCATTGGTTGGTAGTAGCGGTGCTATACTTAGCTATATAATGTGTAAGGCAATGAATCGTTCCTTAATCAAAGTTATTTTTGGTGCATTTTTACCAGCTCCTAGTGGTACTAGTAAAAATATAGATGATGATAAGGTAGCAAAAGCAAGCTGTCCTGAAGATGCAGCAAATTTATTGCGTAATGCATTATCTGTTATAATTGTTCCAGGTTATGGTATGGCAGTAGCTCAGTCTCAGCATATTATAAAAGAAATGGTTGATATATTAGAAGGATTAGACATTAACGTACGTTTTGCTGTCCATCCGGTGGCAGGCAGAATGCCTGGACATATGAATGTGTTACTTGCTGAAGCTAATATTGATTATGAGAAAGTTTTAGAACTTGAAGAGATCAACAGAGATTTCGCTACTACCGATATAGTTTTAGTTATTGGAGCAAATGACGTAACTAATCCAGCTGCTAAAAATGATCCAGATAGCCCAATTTATGGTATGCCTGTTTTAGATGTCGAAAAAGCTCGCAGTGTTTTGTTCATTAAACGCTCTATGGCTTCAGGATATGCTGGTATAGAAAACGAGCTATTCTATCACGACAATACCTTTATATTATTTGGTGATGCTAAAAAAGTAGTTGAAGAGATTGTCAATTTTCTAAATGAAGATTGACTTAAATAACACCATTTGTTATAACCTTTTTTATTAAGCTAAAAAACAAATATCATGAATTCCCAAAAAATATTACCGCTACTTCCAAAAGCTACGGCTATGTGGTTAATTGAAAATACCTCATTAACTTTTAAGCAGATTGCTGATTTTTGTGGTATTCATGAACTTGAAATAAAAGGTATGGCAGATGGTGAAGTAGCACAATCTATTAAAGGACTTGATCCGATTGCAAATGGTCAGCTAACTCTGGAGGAAATTGATCGTTGTAGCAAAGACCCTAAAAATGTCTTACAAATTTCTCATAGCCCTGCTTATGAATTAATGAAGAATCAGAAGAAGCAGCGTGCTAAATATACACCAATTGCAAGACGCCAAGATAAACCTGATGCTATATATTGGTTACTACGCAATTATCCAGATATTCAAGATAATCAAGTAGTTAAGCTTATTGGTACTACTAAAAGTACTATCGACGCTATTAGAACCCGCAGCCATTGGAATATGAAATCTATTCACCCACGTGACCCTGTATTACTTGGACTTTGTAGTCAAGTAGAACTAAATAAGGTAGTAGCAGTGTTAGAATCCGCATCAAGCCACAACAAAGAAACTAAAAAATCTTAAGACAAAAAACATCATTGCGAGAAGAAACTGAAAGTTCGACTAATTTCAGGAATTCTACTTTATGAGATTGCCACGCTCATTTCATTCGCTCGCAATGACAACTCTCTATCCATACGAGAAATGCCATCACAGGACAACGAATGTCTTTTTCTAATCATCCACATCGGAAAATGCATCATTATCATTAAGCTCATCATCTAATTCTTGAGAAGATTGGTTAGTTTCGTCATTAGATTTAGTAGATGAAGCTTTGAAGTTACCTAAATCTTTACTGTTTAAGGTTTTAACTGATTTTAAAGTCTCAACAGGGATAATAACTATTATGTTTTTGTTTAATTCGTCAAAATAGTCTGTAGTTAAAGATTCTTTAAGCACTCCCGAATATTTATTGCTTTTGCTGCTTGCTATGAAATCCTCTAAAGATTTACTTTTATAATAATTTTCAGATGTAAAAATCATTGTTATAAAAAATACCACAGCTGAAATAGCAGCTCCTACTGCAAAACCGGCTAATAATCCTAAAAATCGATCAATAAAACCATTTCTCATAAATGAAATTATTGCTAGGAATTTATAGACTATAAAAATGCATAAGATTAAAGAAATAATATATGATATAACGCCGCTACTTATTACTCTTACAACTTCGTTATGTACATACTTGCCTATTATTTGCGAAATATACGGATACAAGAAATATGTCAACATTATTGAGGTAATAAAACCAAGTATTCTTGTCGAAAAGCCTATTATTCCTTGGTATAACCCAAAAAACGAAAAAAGTGTGATGATAGAGAAAATAGTAATATCAAAAAATGTGATCATTATTGTTAACTTCTATTGAATAATTGAATTTAAATCTTATATACTTAATAAATAACTATTATAATACTAGTTTTATTATGAATGATAAGATCTTTTATAACCTATCCGGTAAAACACTAGTTTCAACACCTTATGTAATTACAAAAGGTATATACCATAAATCCTTGATTTATATGTTATCACATACAGAAGAAGGTGCAATAGGATTAATGTTTAATCGTTTAGTAAATCATATAGATTTAAAATCATTTTTTAAAATAAAAAATGATGAAATAGTAAATCCTGTTATGGTACCTATATATCTTGGCGGACCTGTAGAGCATGAAAAGGGATTCTTTTTGCATTCCACAGATTATAATAAAAACTTATTATTAGATTTTCATAATGATTTAGCAGTAAGCTCTAATTTAGAGATTTCAGAAGATATAGCTTTTGGTAAAGGACCTAAAAACAGCTTATTAATTGTAGGTTATACTGGATGGAAAGCAGGGCAGCTTGAGAAAGAGCTAGAAGAAAATCTATGGCTAGTTATGGATTGTGATAAAGAATTTATTTTTTCTGACAATCCTGAGAATAAATGGCATAATGCATTAAAGCATTTAGGCATTGATGAAGTACATTTCTCTTCCCAAATAGGGAGTGCTTAAGTCGGCGTTATTGCGTAGATTAAAAAACTTTTTTGGTGTCATCCCATGGCGACATTGCCTGCGCGTGGATCGGAAAATATCCTATATGTCATTCCTGCTTTTAGCTAAGAATGACATCGGAGTCACACAACAATGCTTCCCGTGATTTATGAACTAGATCCAGTTAAAAATATGTTAGTATTTTTTATTATTTTCTGGATACCGTGGATGCTTTCCGATCTACGCAACAACGCCTGCTTGATCATGAAGTGACACAGTAGGTGACGTTTTCATCACCTGCAATACCTTAAACAAGCCACCCATTTCTTTCACAGATATCAACCTATCTACTTGTCGTTCTATTAGCTGTGCTTGCTGAGGGTTAAGTTTGTCTTGAATTGTTTGCTTGCGTAATAAAATCCCATTTTCTATTAAAAAATCACGTTGTGAAATTGTATCTATTACATTTATCTTGCTATTTTGAGCTACTGTTTTGAGCACATAAAAATCTACATGTGCTGATAAATCTGCTTCCCCTAAATTCTCAATTACTGGGCAATATTTATGATTTTTTATAGCTTGCAAGGTTGAGTTATATTGATGTCGAGTTCTAATATTCGGGTTTATATCATAACCGTAATCTATTATAAGACCGCTTCCGCCTAATTCTTTTATATGCTCGGACATAAATTTCATAATCTCTATAGAGTTATAGGACTCCTCAAGCACTGCTCCATATTTTGCATCTAAATGGGTCTTCTGTAAATAGTCTTGTAATTGTTTACTAACAGCTATTTTATCATACTTGATTTTTCCATCTACCGGCTGCACAACAAATATTCTTTCATACCATAATTCTTTAACTTTAATATATTGCTTTATCGGCATAGCATCGAAAAACTCATTAGCTATTATTAGAGCAGGTTTTTTGGGAATATCTTCTATAGATGCGTACCAATTAATAGGTAAATCAAAGTTCTGTAGATTGGATTTTTGCTGAATAATCAAATTTTCATTGATATCAATTAAGTTGATAGATAAAGCATTATAAAATTCAGGAACTAATTTTGCTGTACGTAATAAGTCCCGCATTAATAACCCTCGCCCTGGACCAAGTTCAACTATATTAAGATTTTTAGGACTACCGATTCTTTGCCATTCTTTTATACACCATAAACCGATAATCTCACCAAATAGCTGCGAAACTTCAGGAGCGGTAATAAAGTCCCCTTCTTCTCCTAAAGATTTCGTTTGCTTATAATAAGAAGTAGGGCTCAAATGTAAAGCTTCTTGCATAAGACGATCACAAGTGATATAGCCACTTTGCTCAATTATTTCCCTTATTTTGTGATCGATCGACATTCTGTTTTTATTATTAAATAACTACCTAAAAATAACAGCAGCATCGATAAAATCTGCCCCATAGTTAAACTATCAAAAATAAAACCGATTTGCACATCCGGCTCTCTAAATATCTCAATAGCTATTCGGAAAATAGAGTAGAATACCAAGAATAAACCAGAATTTAAATCTTGCTTCTTAATTGTATTACGCTTAAATACAGCATAAGCCAAAATACAAAATAACACTAATCCTTCAAAAAAAGCTTCGTATAACTGACTAGGATGGCGTGGCATTAAATCACTATCTGGGAAAATTATACCAATAGATGAATTTGTAACACGCCCATATAACTCACCATTAATAAAATTAGCAATTCTACCGAAAAATAAGCCAATCGGTACTACTGGAGCAATAATATCGGTAAGACTTAGGAAATTAAGTTTATGCCGTTTGCAAAATATATAAGCAGCAAGAATAACTCCTATAGCACCGCCGTGAAAGGACATTCCCCCCTCATATGTTTTTAAAATCTCTATTGGATTTGAAAAATATTTATAAGGATTATATAATAGAATATAGCCGAGCCTACCTCCGACTATTATCCCAATAATAGCGTAAGTAACAAACTCTTCTAAATTTTTCTTAGTGATTTGTGTAGGAAATTTTTCTATAATCTTATTTGCATAAAACCAGCCAAGTAAAATTCCAACTACATATGAAAGAGAGTACCAAGATACAGTCAGCGGTCCTATAGAGAAAATAATAGGATTAATATTTGGGAATGTCATAGTTAAAAAGTTATTTTGTACTTTTTAGTTAAATTTATTGATAAAAATAAAATTCTTAGTAAGAATGAAAATTTATTTATGATTATACATAATAATATGGTAGGTAAAATATGCAATATTTAATGGATTTATATCGTACATCGAGTACTGAAATAATAATGTTATTCGTTATGTTGGTATCTATTATACCTTTAGTATTTTTAATTAAAAAACTAATTTTTATTCCAGTAAAAAATTATTTAACAAGACATCATTATGAAGATTATGAAAGAGTGTTGAAGAAATATCCTATATTTCGTTATTTATTACACTCTTTATTAGGAATTTATTTCATATCTTGGGGAAATATCTTTCATCCTACTTCTTTTAAAGCACATATATTACTTGGAATTAAAGATACTATAGTCATATTATATGTCTGTAGAAGTCAAGATTTGATCTTACAGACACTATAAAAATTATATCTGAATATCTGATAAATTATGACTGTCAGATAAGTATTCAAGATATAAGATTTTATTGTTCTTTTCAATAGCTAATTTCTTACTATCCTTAAAAGTTTGCATAGGCGTTTTACCATAACAATATTTTCCTGAATGTGGTCGCTCATTATTGAAATGCTCTAACCAAATATCAAGATCTAATTGTAAATCATCAAGATCAGTGTAGATCTTTTTCCGCATAGCTGTATCAAAGAATTCTTGTTTCATAGTTTTATTAAAACGTTCACACATACCATTTGTTTGAGGAGAATATGCTTTAGTAATAGTATGTTCTATACCTTCGATACTTAGAAATAATTCAAAAGCATGATGCTCTATATTTCCCTTATATTCTGACCCACAATCTGTCAGAATACGAAGTATTGGTATGCCTTGAGTTTCATACCATGGTAACACGCGGTCATTAAGCATATCAGCAGCAGTTAAAGCTGTTTTATCAGTATATAGTTTAGCATCAGCTACTCTGCTATAGCTATCAATAAATACCTGAGAATAAACCTTACCTATACCCTTAAAATTTCCTACATAATATGTATCTTGGCATCCTAGATAACCTGAATGCTGTGTCTCAATCTCGCCATGGGCTTCTTTTTCGCTACGTCGTTTCTCTAGTACTTGTAACTGAGATTCAGTAAGTACAATACCATCCTGAGCCATCCTTGCTTCTAATGCTTTAAGCCTTTTATTGATATTGTTTAAATCATTACGTAACCAAATTGATCTCACTCCTCCAGGTGATACAAGTATACCGCTCTTCTTAAGCTCATTTGATACTCGAATCTGTCCATATGCTGGATATTCTATTGCCATATCCATTACTGCCTTCTCTATCGCTGGATCAACTCTATTCGCTATTATTGGCTTCTTCCGGCTAATCTCATACAACGCTTCTTCACCACCAGTTTCATACAGTTCTTTAAATCTGTAATAACTATCTCTGCTATATCACATCGCTTTACATGCTGATGATATGCTACCAAGACTCTTAGCGAGTTCTAGTAATCCTAATTTTGGCTTTATTATTTTTTGATTTAAGTTCATTTCTTATCTCCATTTAATAATTAATTTATTTTACTAAATGTAAGATAAAATCTCAACTATTACAGATCAAGTGGGGTTTAAAGTGATTCCCAAGCGTTGGATAGTTGAACGTACTTTTGGCTGGCTCAATAATTTTCGTCGTATGAGTAAAGACTATGAGCATAACTATAAAACTTCTGAACATATTATTTATCTCAACCACTACCGGCTGAGAGCCGGTAGGTTGATGATAGGCACTAGAAGTGCCGTAGAGTTTAAGCTAAAGCTTATTCCAATCTAATGTTAGAAATAGAAGTTGGTTTATGAGCTTCTGTATGGTTATTTATATACTCATTAATTACTTCATCTGTGATATGACCACTTGTTGTACTAAAATAACCTCTTCCCCAAAAATGCTTCCCCCAATATCTCTTTTTTAATTCTGGGAATTCTTGTTGTATTCTACGTGAAGTTCTACCTTTTGCTCTTTGTACAAATTCACTTACTGCTATATTAGAAGGTATCGATACTAAAATATGTACATGATCAGATGATATCACCCCATTTACTATCCTAATATTCATTTCCTCTGAAACTTGAGCTATGATTTCCCTAATCCTTTCTTTGATAACTTGGGTTAATACTTTATAACGGTATTTTGTTATCCATACTATGTGATACCTGTGATAATATACCGTATGTTTCCCTTTTTCATATTCTGTCATAGTCATCCTATAAAATAAGTCCTACTTACTTATTTTATATAAGACGACTATGACTTATTCAAACTAAAGTTTCTCCACCTGAAGGTGGAGGTTTGAACCATCAGCTGGATAATCAATATGATTACACTTATGCTTAAAAAATTGACTAAACCTTAATTTCAAGACAGACTCTCAGATAGGAGAACCGATCCACGCAAGCAAATTTGCCACGGGATGATATGGGGACCGATCTATACAGGCAATGCCCACACGAGATGAAATTTCACTAATAATACTCTTTACCAATCTCAATCTTTGGGCGACCGTTAGCTACTCGCCATTTATTAGTATCGCGTAATGATGGTGTGCAGCCACAAAATTCTTGCTTGTAAAAATGTTCTTCTTTAGCGATTTCATACATCCGGCTTGCTCCGCCGTCTTTACGCCAATTATACGTCCAGTAAGTTATACCCTCATAATGCGAGGCTGCTTTAACTCCTGATTCATTAATTTGGTTCATATCTTTCCATCTGGAAATACCAAGAGAGCTACTAATAACTTTAAAGCCGTTTTCGTGAGCGTATAAAGCCGTACGCTCGAAACGCATATCAAAGCACATAGAGCAGCGTTTGCCTCTTTCCGGCTCAAACTCTAAGCCTTTAGCACGTTTAAACCAGTTTTGCGGATCATAGTCAGCATCGATAAACTCAATATTATGCTTCTCGGCAAAGCGTATATTTTCATTCTTACGCAATTCATATTCTTGCTTAGGATGAATATTAGGGTTATAAAAAAATAGCGTAAAATTAATACCGCTACTCATCATTTTTTCCATTAAAGGACCAACGCAAGGAGCACAACAAGTATGTAATAATACTTTCTCTTCACCGCCAGGTACTTCAAAAACTTCATTCATAATATTTTCAATAAATACTTTTTGACTTTAATTTCTCTATCTCTTCCTTTTGTAATCCAGTTGAGGTAATTATTAATTCAGTTTTTAAACCAGCCTTAATTAATTTTTTAGCTATAGTAATTTTCTCTTTTTTTCTTCCATCTTGTTCCCAGCGGTGTGCTAAACTTCCCATAATAATTACTCCTAATTCAGGATTTAAATGTGATTTAAGTATTTTTTCTAATTCTATTTTATCATCTTCTTTTATTTTAGTCAAAGTATACGATATAGCTGATTTTACATAATCAACTCCAATATTGGAATCAGCAAACTCGGGTAAAATATCGGCTATTTGTTGCCATCTTGGTAATAAATCAGGCTCATTTATATATTTCATTAAAATTTGCAATGGAGCAAGCCAAGGACTTTCTTTTAATTTGTCATCAGAAATATCACGTAAGTTTATAAACTGATAATCACCACTCCAAGTTTCTTTTACCAACTCGCTATTTTCAAATAAATCCCACAAGTTTAAAGGAGCAGTATATTTTTTATGATCATTTGAATATACTAACGGATATATAAAAGGAAACTTTTTAGAATCGGGATGCGAAATTAAGTGTCTCTCAGCAATATTTAACATATATTTGAACAAGCGAAAAGCCATAAGTAATCTGAACTACTTTGGTGTTCTGCAAGCAAATATAGGTAACCCTCACTATCATTTATTTTAACAGAAAACAAAATATCGGTGATTGATTCTTTAAGGTTTGGCTCTATAAAGCTATCATTTTCTAACATTAAAGGGGCCGTTGAAAGATAATTTTTGATAGTAAAATAAGAGGAAAGGAGGTAATAAATATTTTAAAAAAGAAATTCTGTTTAATATAGAGATAAATGTTATTCAATAGTGTAGTAATTTAATAGAGATTTGTTTACAGAGTTAGAATTTTTATTAATAAATTTCTTTAAGCCATTAAAGTTGTTAAAACCACTAATCGTTTTAAATTAAAACATATGGCATTCATAAATTCGGAGAATTGATTTTTGGCAATTCCTATATATCTAACCCGCTTATTATCTTTTGAAAATACCATCTCGAAAGGTGCTCTGATTTTCGTATAATATTTATCAAGGTCAAAATTCTTATCTTTCATATTATTTTTCTTTATTGCACAAAGATGGACTCCCTTTTTAGCTGCTGCATTCTTGGTAGAGATTGTACAATAACCTTTATCAACATATGTAGCACCAGAACTTGGCATAACATGCTTAAAACCTTTGCTATCGGTAACATTTGCAGGGGTAACTGCAACCTTATTGATCATGCCTGATTGAATATCAACACTCACATGTTTTTTATAACCATACCAAAATTTATTCCCTCCCTTACAGCCAATTTTGGCTTGTTTATCCTTTGCAACCTTAGGCAAAGTCTCATTATTCAATTTATCATATTTTTGTGCTCTTAGTTTATCACGTTCCTCCCAGAGATTAGCTTTTGAGATTAAATGAGAAGCATCTACAAAGGTAAATACTTCACCCATATAGCCTTGTACTCGTAGTTGATCGCGGAATTTTGTAAATATTTTTGATAGTAAATTAGTACCTATTTTTTTACGTATTTTACTAAATACACTATAATCAGGTGTCTTTTCTGTAAGAGCAAAATTACAAAACCATTTCGCCGCTGTGCTATCAGCTAAATAACGTTCTAATTCCCGATCAGATAAGTCTTCCATAAATTGTAGCAGCAAACATTTAAACAGCCTCTCTATACCATATCCTTTATAATTAGCTTCGCATTCTAATGCTAATAACTCAGCTTCAACTGCTTTGAATTTGAATAAACTTTTGAATTTACGATATTGATGATCCGCATTTACTAACTCATCTAAACTTACCATTAGCATTTGATACTCTGACATATAAACATATTTTTTATTTTTTTATTATACCTGCTACCCTCTCATCTCGCAACAGTCCCTTAAAGTAGTAGGCGAGAATAAAGCTTTTATAGAGGATGGCAAATGCATATTAAAAAATTCTCTCGCTACTATCGGATTTGATAAAGCTTTTTGGAAAAACTTATCATGCTTTATTTTATCAGGCATTAATATTATCTTGTAACTAATGGGAAATCATTATACAAGATTTTCTATTATAAGTATATATAACAAATAAAAATTTTAGCTAATTTTTCAAGTTTATCGAGTATATTTAACTCACTAAATTTTTCTTATATGTCTCTTTATAGAACTTCAGAATTATAGAGGATACTAAAGCAAGTGCAATTAAATAATATGAGATTGCATAATTATCGCCGGTGATTTTCATTAATAGCATTGCTACCATTGGGGCAGTGCCACCAAATATAGCAGCAGCAAGATTATATGAAAGTGCAACACCGGTAAATCTTACGCTAGTTGGAAATATTTCTACTAACACTGTCGGTATAGGTCCCATATAAACAGCAATAATTCCAGCAAATAATATCTGTGAGATAATTGCCAAAGCAAAATTCATTGATCCAAGGCAAATAAAAATAGGATAAACTAATAGAATTAGTAAAATAATACCGCATATTAGCACAAGACGACGCCCTACTCTATCTGAAATATAAGCTGATATCGGAAATACAATCATCATGACAACTAATATTATGCTACTTACAATAACGCTTTGCTGATTAGTATATCCAAGAGTTTGCATAAAATTGCCGATAAAAACTGTTGAAGTATAAAAAGGAGCAGTTACCGTAATATAAAGCCCAAGGGCTATAATTAACTCTTTTGGATGTTTTGTTAAGGTTTCCCGCAAAGGAAAACGTGCCAGCCTGCCGCTCTCTTTAGCTTTTTTATAGATAGGGCTTTCTGATAGATTTTTCCTGATATATAAACCTACCGAACTAATAAATAATCCGGCAATAAATGGTATTCTCCAGCCCCATTCAAATAGCATATCGGCAGGCATAAAATAAGAAAACCCGGCGGCGGTTATAAGTCCAAGTAGCATGCCCCCGCACATACTAACGAATGAGGCGCTCCCAGCAAGTCCTCTTTGCTCAAGTGAGGCATGCTCGACTATATAAGAAATACAGCCGCTAAACTCACCGCCTAAGGAAAATCCTTGAATTAATCTTATAATAGTTAGAATAATAGGTGCAGCAATCCCAATAGTTTTATATCCAGGAAGTAACCCTATACCTGCGGTTGGTACTACCATAGTAATAATACCGACTACTAAAGCAATACGTCTACCGAACTTATCACCGATATTACCAAAAATGATACCTCCTAAAGGACGTACTATAAAACCTGCAGCGAATACTGCAAAAGTTAGAGTATCACGTATTTCAGAATCAGGAAAAAAATGCTGACCTATAATATAAGCAAATTGTGCATATAATGCATAATCATACCACTCTAAGGCATTACCTATCATGCCTGATATTACTACTTTTTTCATTTAAAACTATTATATTGATATTAACAGAATAATAAGGTGAATATTTTACATTCTCAAGTAAAAATATATCTTAGATGAGTTTTAAAAAGGATTAAATAATAATTATGCTTTGAAAATAATTAAAAATAATTTTCAAATATTAACTTGCATTAATAAATCTAATAATTATTATTTAGCTTTTATTTATTGGTTAATCTTAATGCAAAAATATATTATTTTATCAATATTAGCTTCTTGCTTATTAATCTCTTAGGGTTTAATTCCCCGAAGGTCTGCTTCGTGATATACTAGATGCATGGAAGAAAGCAGTTATATACATAAAAGTGATAATGTCACAGTACTAATATATCATTTAGTAACACCGGCAAAGTATAGAAGAGTAATATTCAAAGAGGAACTAGACGATTATTTATGTAAAATTTGTGAGGACATAGAAGCTCGTTATGAAATTAGATTTTTGGAAATAGGAGTAGATAAAGAACATGTACATTTTTTACTACAGTCAATACTAATGTATAGCCCAACAAAAATAACTCAAATCATAAAAAGTATTACATCTAAGGAAATGTTTAAGAAATATCCAAATCTTAAAGAAAAATTATGGGGAAGTGAGTTTTGGAGTAAAGGATATTTTATGAGCACAGTAGGTAAACATGGTGATGAGCGGAAATTACGTAATTATGTAAAAAATCAAGGTTCAGGCAAACCTTCTTATAAAGCATTTCAACAAAAACAGTTAAAACTTTTTGGATAGATACCTCGTAGCTCTGCTGCGAGGAGTATCATTTTTTATCTATGTTTTTCATTTCCTAGTTTCTTATCTAATTTGATGTTTAATTTAATTGGTGTTGTTATTATGCTCTTTTGAATATTTTGTTTTTTTTCTTGAGATAATAAATTTTCATTGTTATTGGATATTTTTGCTATAATTTGATTGATATTATTCTGCTCTAGTTTTATGGTCTTATCGTTATTTAAAATTAGCTCTCCAATTTTTTCACCAATTTTAGGGGCATATTTCACGGCAAAAATTGAAACAGGCAGAACTATAATAGAAAAAGCTGCCCCTGCTGTTGTAACGCTAATTGCTCCAACTAAAAGGGCACAAGCAGCACCGGTAATTTTACCGGTGGTTTGTTTAAAGAAATTACTTCTTCTTGTAAATTCTGAAGATATTTCTAATACTTTACTAAATTCTTGTTGTATATAAACGCTTATTTCGTTAGGGGTTTTGTACTTATTTATGCCATATTTTAAAGATGTACGGAATAATTTTGCGTGTGATTGTGCATAATTAATTATTTCATCAAAATTCTTTTCTTTTAAAAGAACTTTAAACACGTTTTTGATCTTTGCTTTTTCTTCGCTACTTATTTTTTCAACTCCAAAATATACTTCTACTAGATTTTCTGCTACAATATCCTGTGATTGTTCGGAAATATTTTGATTATTTTCATCTTCTGGAGTAATCATTATTACAAATAATTTTAAAGCTAGAGAAAAACTATCATCATTAATAACACACAACCTTAAGTAATTTTTAAGTCTTGAAATACATGTATTTATATATCTTTTAGCTTCAGGCTTTGAATTAAGTCTTATCGCATAATCTATAGCAAGCATATTTGCAAGAGTTGAGCAGGTAAGTTTCGGTAAGGTTATTAGTTAACCACCCTGCATTGCAAATGCAGGGCTTAAGATTACGGCATCAATGCCTTAGCTATAGCTAGTTTTCAACTTGAAAGTTTCCAAACTTATCATCTCTCGATTCATGTTTATCAATATAATCCTTGATCATTTGGTCAGTCACATTGCCTGTGGTTCTGACAAAATATCCAACAGCCCATAAGTGTTTACCCCAATACTGTTTCCGTAATTCTGGAAATTCCTGCTGAATCTTCCTTGAACTCTTTCCTTTTAGATACTGTACCACCTTACTAATACTTTGATAAGGTGGCACAGATACATAGATATGTACGTGATTTGAAGCTATCTTCCCTCTTAATATCTCTACTCCATTATCCTTACATATCTCTTGGGTTAGGTCCTTGACTCTCCTACCAATATCACCAACCAATATATTATATCGATATTTAGTCACCCATACTATATGATAAGTGCAATCGTAAACTGTGTGGCTTATCTTCTTGTAATACTGCATCTCTACATTCTATATGTTAAAACGACGCACTGCAAGTGCGGGGTTTTTCTCCCAAATTTGGGACAATAAAATTATTAATAATATCTTTTTTAAATAAAGTAGTGTCTATATTATTCATGTTGAAGATAATTCTCGTATATATAATATTAATTTGGCATAAATAAGATTAGGAGGATGAGCTACTGAAAGTTTGTAAATATTCTTAGGTGTTAATACTTCTTCATTTCGTACTCTTACAAATGATATGAGAGTGTTAGGCGGCATATAAGAATAAATCTCATGAAATATTTTTAGGAAAGTTATAAAATCCACAGCTGCATATTTTATATTTATACTGTAATTATTTACACGAATAGTTTCATTTTCGATTGCCGGAATATTATTTTTAAAAAAGACTGAATTTATTGATATATCTATAGGTTCTATTAAATTATATTTATCGCTTAAACCTTTTATTTTAGGAATCAATTCTTGATAATTTAAGCAGGTTGCTTTATTTGGTAAACTTAAATCAACATATTTCTTATAAGATTCTAAAATTTCTTCTTTAGAATTTTGCACGGAATAAAGCTTTAACACTTCTTCAGTTAAACTTTTTTGAGCTAATTGTTTATTAAAAATCGATTGTGCATATTCTTGCTGTAAACTTTTTATTATCCAAATAGTTAATGAAATAAAGAAAAAATATATAATAAATTGAAAGAATATAAGATTCTTTAAATACACGATATATTTTTGAAGCATTCTCTTTACCTTAAATAGTTTAAGTTTTTTCGTCAATGATACTAACAAATAACGGGATTTCTACCTTATTTGATATATCAATTATTTTATCCTTATATATAACATAATCTATATGCAAATGAGATAATTTATTTTTTACGCTTGTCATATGATCACTAAGCATTTTGATTGACTCATCTAACGAGATACCTTGAGTATTATAATTAAGCAATAGTTTAATCAATAAGTGTCTTTTTGAGACCAGTAAAATATTATCTATATTTGTTAATTCCCATTTTATTTCTTTTACTTTAAAAGATGGATTAAGGGTAATAATGAGTTTTTCAAGTAGTTCAAATGGTAATGGTACTGGTGCTTCCAGTAATTTGTCTATTACGTATAAATCAGCAAGACTAGTAGTGTTTTTAATATATGGATATTTATATTTTATATTATCATATTCTTGATTTGTGGCATAATATTTTTCATTAATAAAGTTAGTATCTTTATAATTTATATCTGTACGATATTTTATAATACCAGCAGTAATTATTAGTATTGCAAGTAATGCAGCAGATAATTTAAATGTTAAGCTTCTTATAATAGTTAGCTTTTTTATTGATTTTAGATAACTATTAGAAGCAGGAAAATTTTTATGCTTGATAAGTAATTTACTGATATTTGTATCTATAAGCCTAGTATTTTCTAAATTCGGTTCGTTTAATATGTTATCAACTGGAACAAAGATTACATGATAATCTTCAAAGTTTATAGGCTCTAATAAAGATTTTAATTCTTCGTCTACTATAAGAATAATGCAAACTTCTTTGTTAAGATTATTGATATAGTTTTTAAATAATATAAAACAGTCATTAATTTCCTGCTCTATAATACCTTGAATATAGCTAGCTGTCTTATCAAATTGATATTCAAAATTTCTAATGGTAATTATGTTATCTTTATGTTTAATAATGAACTTTATACCGCTAGCTTGCGTGGCAAACGCACAAATTTGAAAATAATTTGCATATTTATTATTTTCTACATTCTGAACTATTTTATTGATAATAGCTTGTAGTTCTAGTGTTAAGAAATACATTCCTTTAAAATTGAGCAATCTATTTTCTATTACGCATGAAACTATATCACTTAAAGGAGCTTTAAAAGGAGATGACATAATTAAAAGCGACCAAATCTCGCTTGGTTGAGAAGTAACATCATAAACGAAATGAGCTATAATATCTTCTTTTTCAAAATATCCTGCAATAAATTGCTCAATAGGATCTATCTTGACTATAGATTGCAATATTGGCAACTGATCATGACGCATCTTGCATTCAGTATTATCAAGTAAAAAGTAAATATCGCTTTTAGGGAATTTACTAAAAAAACTTTTATACAGATTTAAGTCTGTCTGCTGCTCAGAAGGAATAAATAATTTATCTAATATTTTATCACCAAGAAAAGCACTAAGAAAAATGCCTTTATTGCCTAATAAAACTACAATATTTTTTTTCAATTTAAATAAGTCAAAAATATTTTTCATAAATTAAGTTTATTTTGATTATAATTCATTATATATAATTAATTTTTATACTTATCATAATACATATGTCTAAATTTACCACTGAAGAAATTAGAAGTAAATTCATATCTTACTTTAAAGCAAATAATCATACGCATGTAAGTAGCAGTTCGCTCATTCCGCATAACGATCCGAGCCTTATGTTTGTTAATTCTGGTATGGTGCAGTTTAAAAACGTCTTTACTGGGCAAGAAAAAAGAGCATACGACAAAGCAGTAACCAGCCAAAAATCCTTAAGAGCAGGAGGAAAACATAATGACCTTGAAAATGTTGGCTATACTGCAAGACATCATACATTTTTTGAGATGCTTGGTAATTTCTCTTTCGGTGATTATTTTAAAGAGCAGGCTATATATTACGCTTGGAATTTGCTAACAAAAGAGTTTGAACTACCAAAGGATAAGCTTTATGCAACAGTTTATCACACTGACGACGAAGCAGCTTCTTATTGGAAAAAAATAGTAGGGCTTTCGGATGACCGCATAATCAGAATTAAAACAAACGATAATTTTTGGTCAATGGGTGATACTGGTCCTTGCGGTCCTTGTTCGGAAATATTTTATGATCATGGTGAGCAAATATATGGTGGGTTACCTGGCACCAAAGATGAAGATGGTGACCGATTTATTGAGATTTGGAATATGGTATTTATGCAATATGAACAGATTGATAAAGACACCAGAATAGAGTTACCAAAAAAGTCGATTGATACCGGTATGGGTCTTGAGCGTATGACGGCGATTCTTCAGCATGTTAATAATAATTATGACATAGATTTATTCCAAGGAATAATTAGTTTTACAGAAAATATATTAAAAGTGAAAGTAGAGGCAGAGGCAAAGTTCTCATACCGTGTTATTGCTGATCACCTAAGAGCTTGTAGCTTCTTAATAGCTGATGGGGTAGTGCCGTCAAATGAGGGGCGTGGTTATGTGCTACGGCGTATTATGAGAAGAGCCATGCGTCACGCTCATATGCTTGGGTCAAAAGAGCCTTTAATGTATAAATTACTACCGAAGCTTGTTGATTTAATGGGCAATGCTTATCCTGAGCTTAAAAGAGCTGAGAGCTTTATAAGTAGTATATTAGAGCAAGAAGAAATTAGATTTAAAACGACTTTAGAGCGGGGTTTAAAATTACTCTCCGAAGAAACAGAAAATCTAAATACAGGCGGTAGATTATCAGGTGAAGTAGCCTTTAAGTTATATGACACATATGGGTTTCCTCTTGATTTGACGGAAGATATTTTAAAAAATCGTAATATCGCTGTTGATCATTCAGGATTCGAGCAGCAAATGCTAGAGCAAAAAGAGCGTGCTAGAAAATCCTGGCTTGGATCAGGTGAGTCTAAAACTGATCAGTTATGGTTTGATATTAAAGCGAAATATGGCAGTACAGAGTTTTTAGGCTATAATCTTAATGAAGCTGATGGAAAAGTAATTGCTCTAATTAAAGATAATGCTTTAGTTAACGATATTAGTGAAATAGATACGCAGTTTCTCTTAATAGCCAACCAAACGCCTTTTTATGGTGAGTCAGGTGGTCAGATGGGCGATATCGGAGTAATTAAAACCCCAAATTGGGAGATAGAAGTAACAGATACTCTAAAATATCTTGGCTCTATAATAGTTCATAAATGTATATTGAAAAAAGGTAAGGTTACTACAAATGAAAATGCTAATTTTAGTATTGATGTTAAATATAGACAAAATTTAAGAATCCACCATTCAGCAACGCACTTACTTCATGCAGTATTGCATCAGGTACTGGGCAAACATGTCATACAAAAAGGATCACTTGTTGCTACTTCTTATTTAAGATTTGATATTAGTCACCCTAAAGCTTTAACTCTTGAAGAAATTATTTTAATTGAAGATAAGGTAAATGAGATTATCAGAGATAACCATGAAGTAGATACTACGCTTATGTCTACCGAAGATGCTGTAAAACAAGGAGCTATGGCATTATTTGGTGAGAAGTACGATTCTGAAGTTAGAGTAGTTAGGATGGGTGAAACTTCGCTTGAGCTATGCGGCGGTACCCATGTCAGACATACCGGTGATATTGGTTGTTTTAAAATTACCAGCGAATCGGCTATTGCAGCAGGTATTCGTAGAATTGAAGCCGTTTGCGGTGAGTTTGTAATTAAACTGATTAGGGAAAAAGAGGGATTACTTAAAAATATAGAAAATAGCCTAAAGACTAACAAAAATGAGCTTGTTAGTAAAGTTAACAATATTTTAGAGCGTAATAAAGAACTTGAAAAGGAGTTAGAAAAAACTTATTTAGCTAGTTTAGATTTGAGCGTAGAGCAGATTGAAAAACAAGCTGAAAAGCTCAAGGAAATTAAATTGATTTATCGTCACATAGAAAATTTAGATAATAAAATTTTACGTCAAGCTGCTGAGAATTTAGCTAAAAAAGCAGAAAATTTAGTGGTAGTATATGTTGGAAATAATAACTCTAAATTATCTATCACAGTAGCAATAAGTAAAGCTATAACAGATAAATTTAATGCAGGTCTAATCGCAAAAGAACTCTCTTTATTCTTAGGCGGTAGCGGTGGAGGTGGGCAGCCTAGCATCGCCCAAGCTGGTGGAAATGACTTAAGCAAATTACCGAAAGTTAAAGAGAAGCTACAAAGTTTGTTAGAAATATAACTTTTAATTAAAAAAACAATATTATTATTGTGCTATTAATCTCTTAGGGTTTAATTCCCCGAAGGTCTGCTTCGTGATATACTAGATGCATGGAAGAAAGCAGTTATATACATAAAAGTGATAATGTCACAGTACTAATATATCATTTAGTAACACCGGCAAAGTATAGAAGAGTAATATTCAAAGAGGAACTAGACGATTATTTATGTAAAATTTGTGAGGACATAGAAGCTCGTTATGAAATTAGATTTTTGGAAATAGGAGTAGATAAAGAACATGTACATTTTTTACTACAGTCAATACCAATGTATAGCCCAACAAAAATAACTCAAATCATAAAAAACGCGAGTTTCGTATTCATAAAGTCGCTGTATAGCTGATAAATACTGGGTTACGGTGGATATTGATAATACTGTTTTTGTTATAAAATGGGCTTAAAATGCATAAATTTTCAGCAATTTGTCTTTTTTGACTCCAATTATTACAGTATGAAACTTATCCAATCTCCCAAAAGCCTTAAAAAATCAGGATTGTGGCAAATTCCTTAACTATAATTTAGGCATCTTAATACGAAACTCGCGTATATGTAGCACCAGAACTTGGCATAACATGCTTAAAACCTTTGCTATCGGTAACATTTGCAGGGGTAACTGCAACCTTATTGATCATGCCTGATTGAATATCAACACTCACATGTTTTTTATAACCATACCAAAATTTATTCCCTCCCTTACAGCCAATTTTGGCTTGTTTATCCTTTGCAACCTTAGGCAAAGTCTCATTATTCAATTTATCATATTTTTGTGCTCTTAGTTTATCACGTTCCTCCCAGAGATTAGCTTTTGAGATTAAATGAGAAGCATCTACAAAGGTAAATACTTCACCCATATAGCCTTGTACTCGTAGTTGATCGCGGAATTTTGTAAATATTTTTGATAGTAAATTAGTACCTATTTTTTTACGTATTTTACTAAATACACTATAATCAGGTGTCTTTTCTGTAAGAGCAAAATTACAAAACCATTTCGCCGCTGTGCTATCAGCTAAATAACGTTCTAATTCCCGATCAGATAAGTCTTCCATAAATTGTAGCAGCAAACATTTAAACAGCCTCTCTATACCATATCCTTTATAATTAGCTTCGCATTCTAATGCTAATAACTCAGCTTCAACTGCTTTGAATTTGAATAAACTTTTGAATTTACGATATTGATGATCCGCATTTACTAACTCATCTAAACTTACCATTAGCATTTGATACTCTGACATATAAACATATTTTTTATTTTTTTATTATACCTGCTACCCTCTCATCTCGCAACAGTCCCTTAATAGAGCCGGTGGTATAGTTAAAGCATCTTTTAGCCCTGGCAATAAGGATGATAGAAAACAGCTGGAACTGATGATCAAAAATCTTTTTGGTAAAGTATTCGGAGATCGTGGTTATATTTCACAACAATTATTTCAACAACTTTTAGAGCAAGGAATTTTTATGGTAACTAGGGTAAAGAAAAATATGAAAAATAAACTTATGTCTATGTTGGATAAAATATTATTGCTTAAAAGAGCATTAATAGAATCTGTGTTTAGTAAAATTAAACTATTGGGGAAGTTTGAGCATTCAAGGCATAGATCAGTTACAAATGCCTTTGTGCATATGGTTGCAGCACTGATAAATTATCAAATGTCTGATAATAAACCTTCTATTACATCTCTCTTGATATGCTAAATCCTATGCTATATTAATTCGAAACTCGCGTTAATAAATATTTTAAAAAAGAAATTCTGTTTAATATAGAGATAAATGTTATTCAATAGTGTAGTAATTTAATAGAGATTTGTTTACAGAGTTAGAATTTTTATTAATAAATTTCTTTAAGCCATTAAAGTTGTTAAAACCACTAATCGTTTTAAATTAAAACATATGGCATTCATAAATTCGGAGAATTGATTTTTGGCAATTCCTATATATCTAACCCGCTTATTATCTTTTGAAAATACCATCTCGAAAGGTGCTCTGATTTTCGTATAATATTTATCAAGGTCAAAATTCTTATCTTTCATATTATTTTTCTTTATTGCACAAAGATGGACTCCCTTTTTAGCTGCTGCATTCTTGGTAGAGATTGTACAATAACCTTTATCAACATATGGGGTCGTTGAAAGATAATTTTTGATAGTAAAATAAGAGGAAAGGAGGTAATAAATATTTTAAAAAAGAAATTCTGTTTAATATAGAGATAAATGTTATTCAATAGTGTAGTAATTTAATAGAGATTTGTTTACAGAGTTAGAATTTTTATTAATAAATTTCTTTAAGCCATTAAAGTTGTTAAAACCACTAATCGTTTTAAATTAAAACATATGGCATTCATAAATTCGGAGAATTGATTTTTGGCAATTCCTATATATCTAACCCGCTTATTATCTTTTGAAAATACCATCTCGAAAGGTGCTCTGATTTTCGTATAATATTTATCAAGGTCAAAATTCTTATCTTTCATATTATTTTTCTTTATTGCACAAAGATGGACTCCCTTTTTAGCTGCTGCATTCTTGGTAGAGATTGTACAATAACCTTTATCAACATATGTAGCACCAGAACTTGGCATAACATGCTTAAAACCTTTGCTATCGGTAACATTTGCAGGGGTAACTGCAACCTTATTGATCATGCCTGATTGAATATCAACACTCACATGTTTTTTATAACCATACCAAAATTTATTCCCTCCCTTACAGCCAATTTTGGCTTGTTTATCCTTTGCAACCTTAGGCAAAGTCTCATTATTCAATTTATCATATTTTTGTGCTCTTAGTTTATCACGTTCCTCCCAGAGATTAGCTTTTGAGATTAAATGAGAAGCATCTACAAAGGTAAATACTTCACCCATATAGCCTTGTACTCGTAGTTGATCGCGGAATTTTGTAAATATTTTTGATAGTAAATTAGTACCTATTTTTTTACGTATTTTACTAAATACACTATAATCAGGTGTCTTTTCTGTAAGAGCAAAATTACAAAACCATTTCGCCGCTGTGCTATCAGCTAAATAACGTTCTAATTCCCGATCAGATAAGTCTTCCATAAATTGTAGCAGCAAACATTTAAACAGCCTCTCTATACCATATCCTTTATAATTAGCTTCGCATTCTAATGCTAATAACTCAGCTTCAACTGCTTTGAATTTGAATAAACTTTTGAATTTACGATATTGATGATCCGCATTTACTAACTCATCTAAACTTACCATTAGCATTTGATACTCTGACATATAAACATATTTTTTATTTTTTTATTATACCTGCTACCCTCTCATCTCGCAACAGTCCCTTAAAATATTCTCTACTTGCTTCTATATCAGCAGGGTCAATAATTATCTGGCTATAACTATTATTTGAATGAAAATTATCATAGCCATCAAGGTAGTATTAAACTTAAAGTAAATCTATAATTTTGCTTGCAATACTTAAAAAGATATTGTATAAAATCTTTGAAGGTTTTTGTAATTAAAGTGCATTACCACACCATATATAACAGTGTGGCTTGACATTGAGGGTGCTTTTTCCTCTACTTGGGCAACGCCCTGCGGAAGTAATAATTATAATAATATTTCTTAAAGGCCCCTTCGTCTAGCGGTTAGGACACCACCCTTTCACGGTGGGAACACGGGTTCGAGTCCCGTAGGGGTCACCATCCTTATTTCTCGATTATTCCTTACTAAAAATATTATTGTGCGACTCAAGAGTCGTCATTGTGAAAAAGTATTGCCTGCGTAGATCGAAAAGCATCCTCGGTGTCATCTAGTTGCTTGGGAACTAGTTCCAGAAAACAACTTAAAATCTCAACCACTACCGGCTGAGAGCCGGTAGGTTGATGATAGGCACTAGAAGTGCCGTAGAGTTTAAGCTAAAGCTTATTCCAATCTAATGTTAGAAATAGAAGTTGGTTTATGAGCTTCTGTATGGTTATTTATATACTCATTAATTACTTCATCTGTGATATGACCACTTGTTGTACTAAAATAACCTCTTCCCCAAAAATGCTTCCCCCAATATCTCTTTTTTAATTCTGGGAATTCTTGTTGTATTCTACGTGAAGTTCTACCTTTTGCTCTTTGTACAAATTCACTTACTGCTATATTAGGAGGTATCGATACTAAAATATGTACATGATCAGATGATATCACCCCATTTACTATCCTAATATTCATTTCCTCTGAAACTTGAGCTATGATTTCCCTAATCCTTTCTTTGATAACTTGGGTTAATACTTTATAACGGTATTTTGTTATCCATACTATGTGATACCTGTGATAATATACCGTATGTTTCCCTTTTTCATATTCTGTCATAGTCATCCTATAAAATAAGTCCTACTTACTTATTTTATATAAGACGACTATGACTTATTCAAACTAAAGTTTCTCCACCTGAAGGTGGAGGTTTGAACCATCAGCTGGATAATCAACGTTATTAGTATTTTTAACTGGTTTCGATGTCATTCCTGCGTGGAGGCTTGCTTGCGTAGATCGGTTTTCCAGTTGTCATCCCGCGACTTGATCGCGGGATCCAACTTAAAATACTAGAATTATTAGTACTTTTTACTTTTTTCTGGATCCCGTGGATAAGCCACGGAATGACACATACGTAATAAAAAACCTATATAGTTTGACTATATAGGTTTTCTTGCTTTATAATGTACTGGATGATATTAAGAATCTTAAATAAAAAATTATGTTAAATAATATTAGAAAAACTGCCGATAGTTTTATAATGCGAGTTTTATTCGCAATGATCGTTTTTGCCTTTGTTGGTTTTGGCATTAAAGATGTATTACATGGAAGAAGCGGTGGTAATATCGTAACTTTTTCTCATGCAAAAAATATATCGCAAGAAGATTTTCTGCGGGCAAAATCTTTAGAAATTAATGCTATATCTAAACAAGTAGGAGTAAGACTAACAGAAGAAGAAATAGCACAATTAAATATAGATAATAGAATCTTAAAAAGACTTGTTTTTGAGAATATCTTAGATTATCTAGTTAGCTATTATGATTTTGATATAAGCGACGATACTGTAAAAAATTTAGTAAAAGAATCGCCAGTTTTTAAAAATGATCAAGGAGTTTTTGATATAAAGCTCTTTAAAACTTATTTTAGAAATTCTTATATAGATGAAGAAAAATATTTGTTAAATTTTAAAGAAAAAGCCTTAAAAAATATTTTTGCTGGTACTTTTTTAGATAGCTTTTATGTTCCGAAAGCCATGACTGATAATATAGTGAATTATATGGCTGAAAAAAGAGAAGTGGAATTAGTACAAATGAATCTACAAAACAAGCCAAAAGATTTACAAATTTCAGTTCCTTCCGACCAAGAATTAAAGGATTTTTATCAGAATAACAAATCTTCATTTGAAGTGCCAGAAAAGCGTAGCTTTTCATATATTAAAGTTACTACTGAAAACTTACAAAAGAAAATCCAAGTTACTAAAGAAGAATTATTAGAATTTTATAATGAGAATAAAGAGGGATTTGGAGAACAAAGTTTTGAGGATGTACAAAAACAGTTACGTGAACAAGTAGAATCTCAAAAAATTGATGTTCTAAATATGGAACTTACTAAAAATTTAGAAGATGATGTTGCAGCTGGCTCTAGCTTAGTTGAAATCGCAGAAAAATATGAGCTACCTATTAACAATATCAATAATATAAGCTATGCCGATTTGATCGAAGACAAAATAATCGCCGAAAATGCCGATAGTATTTTTGAGCTTAGTGAGGGGGAGTTATCTTATCCGATTGAGGCAGAAGATAAAAGCTATTTAGTACTTGTTGAATTAAAATCTATAAATCCAGCAAAAATACCTGAATTTGATAGTATTAAGGAACAAATAAATAGCACTTGGATGAAGCAATATCTTGCCGATCTGAATATAAAAATTATGAAAGATTTAGCAAAAGAAAATAATTTTGATACAGAAGATAAAACATCAAATGCTAAAATACGTACAAAAACTTATATAAGATCAGAAATGGAAAATGATCAGATGTTAACTCCTGAAATATTATTATCCATTTTCAACACTAAAATAGGTGCTAATACTCCTGTATTTCAAGTAGGTGATGAGCTATATTTTGCCCATATTAAATCAACAAATATAGATGAGCAAGTAGCTAAAAATATTAAAGCTAACTCTGAAAAAAATATAGTAAACACTATTAAAAATTCTATAATTGATGAATTGATTAACTATACAATCAAGCAAAATGATATGAAAGTGAAAACATAACTCGCTTCTAAAGTTAATTTGGTCGTATCCTTGTGTACTTTTTGTTACGCTGCGGTGCAAGCACTTCCGTGTTTCCTATAAATTCCTCTTTATTAGCTTCGTTATGTAATAGCCCCTTATTTACTTATGAATAAAATATGAACTTTAAAGATTTACCAGAGTTTTTAAAATTGTTAGAAAAAAACGGTGAATTAAAGCGTATTTCTGCCGAAGTTAAAACTGATTTAGAAATTACTGAAATCAGCAGAAGAGCATTGGAGCAAGGTGGTCCTGCTTTGCTATTTGAAAATGTTATAAAAGCTGACGGCAATAAATCTACCATACCTGTTCTGACTAACCTTTATGCTAGTATAAATCGTATTTGTATGGGGCTTAAGCTTCAAAACATTCAGGAATTAAGAGAGCTTGGAGTTTTACTCGCATTTCTTAAACAACCGCAACCACCATCATCTTTTAAAGAAACATTATCGATGTTACCGCTAGCAAAGCGTATCTTCGCTATGTCACCTAAAGATGTCTCAAAAGCTGCTTGTCATGAAATTATTATAAACAAGCCTGACCTTAGTATATTACCGACCCAAAAATGTTGGTCTCTTGATGTATCACCTTTAATTACCTGGTCTATAGTTGTAACTAAAGGACCAACCGATGAAAAGGTTGATAATTATAATCTCGGCATATATAGAATGCAGGTTATTTCAGAAAATAAATTATTGATGCGATGGCTTAAACTGCGAGGTGGTGCAGAGCATCATAAACGTTGGAAAGAATCAAAAAAAGAACCTTTTCCAGCTGCTATCGTTATTGGAGCAAATCCGGCGGTAACTATGTCAGCAGTAATGCCTATACCAGAAAATATTTCAGAGTATAATTTTGCTGGGTTACTTGGTAATGAAAAAGTAGAACTAGTAAAGTGTAAAACCGTTGATCTCAAAGTTCCAGCACATAGTGAAATAGTGCTCGAGGGGTATGTTAGTTTAGATGAGTATTTGCCTGAAGGTCCTTTTGGCGACCATACCGGATATTACAATGATGTCGAAGAATTTCCAGTATTTACTGTAACAGCAATAACGATGAAAAAAAATCCTGTATATTTAAGTACTTATACAGGTAAACCGCCAGATGAGCCATCAATACTTGGTGAAGCATTAAATGAGATTTTTATCCCTCTTATTCAGCAACAATTTCCGGAAATCGTTGATTTTTGGCTGCCACCTGAAGGTTGTTCATATAGGGTTGCAGTAGTGTCGATTAAAAAATCTTATCCTGGTCATGCTAAAAGAATAATGCTTGGTGTTTGGTCTTATTTACGGCAATTCATGTATAGCAAATTTATTATTGTGGTGGATGATGATATTGATATTCGTAACTGGCAGGAAGTAATTTGGGCAATCTCAACAAGAGTTGATCCAAAGCGTGATACAACTTTCATAGAAAACTCCCCAATAGATTATTTAGATTTTGCATCACCAGAGTCAGGACTTGGCAGCAAAATGGGAATAGATGCAACAGATAAAATATACCCTGAGACAAACAGAAAATGGGGTAAAAAAATCGAAATGGATCAGGAAGTTATCGACAAGATAAATGATATGTGGGATAGTCTAGAGATATAGGCTTTGGTACATTCGTCTACCGTTTATAGCTACTTACTAATTTATCAAAGGTATATTGGAACTAGACTATGTACAACATACCACATGAAACGATTATTAATAATTTCAAAGAAATAGCCGATAAATATCAAGAACTGATCATGCATTTAATGCAGGGTAAGGGTAGTATAATACCGCAAAATTTAATTAATAGCGATAAGAATAGAATTATCGCTATCTTGATGGTGGAACAATTTTGGGCAAATCCTGAAAAATTTTGTAGTATTAATACCCAGTATATTGAAAAGCTAAGAGAGCTTACTACGAATGCTTTTGCGAAATTTGTTGGTAGTCCGGCAAAAGCTATATTTTTCCCAGATAATCGTGATAAAAGATTTAAAGATTCTTTGTGGGAAGATAATGCTTATTTTGATTTTGTTAAACAATATTATCTACTATCCGCTGAATGGCTTAAGAAAAATATCGATCAATATGAATTATCAGACGATCTTAAACAACATTTAGATTTTTTAACCAGGCATTTTATTGATGCTTTTTCGCCATCAAATTTTGCTTTTTGTAATCCAAAAGTTTTGCGTGAAACTCTGGAAAGCGGTGGACAGAATTTAGTACAAGGGCTTGAAAATTTCCTAAGAGATATAAAAAATTCAGGTGATATATTAAATATTAGAACTACCGATAAATCAGCTTTTAAACTTGGTGAGAATATTGCGACAACAAAGGGAAAAGTCATATTTCAAAATGATTTGATGCAACTAATATGCTATGAGCCGAAAGCAAAAGTACATAAGATTCCGATATTAATTATTCCCCCTTGCATAAATAAATATTATATTCTCGATTTATCTTCACATAATTCATTAATATCTTTTTTAGTAGAAAATAATTTTCAAGTTTTTCTTATTTCGTGGGTTAATCCAGATTCGTCTTTAGCAAAAGGTTTTGATGATTATTTACAAGACGGGATTTTAGTACCTATTGAATATATTAGAAAGCTTGGCTTTAAAAAAATTGATTTCGCTGGATATTGCATGGGTGGAACATTTCTTGCCATTATTCTTGCCTATTTAAAAGTAAAAAAACTAGATTATGCTAATAGTGCTACGTTCTTTACCACCTTGCTTGATTATACTAGTCCTGGTGAGCTTGGAGTATTTTTTAATGAAAATACAATGAAGTATATTAAAGAGGATATGGATTTGAAAGGATATTTTGATGGAAAATATTTATCAAATACCTTTAGTCTATTAAGAGCTAATGATTTAATTTGGACATTTTTTGTAAATAATTATTTACTTGGTAAAAATCCTATGCCGTTTGATTTGTTATATTGGAATGCTGATTCTACAAATTTACCGGCAAGAATGTATCAAGAATATTTACAAAATACCTATTATAATAATTTACTAAAAGAGCCTAATACTTTAGAAATATTAGGAACTAAGATAGATCTTGGTAAAGTTGATTGCAATTCTTTCTTTGTGGCAGCTAAGGAAGATCATATTGCACCTTGGCGTTCAATATATGATGGAATGAAATTGATAAATGGTGATAAGGTTTTTTGCCTAACTGATTCAGGGCATGTAGCAGGGGTTGTTAATCCTCCAAAAACTACTAAATATAATTATAGACTTAATGAGGATTTAAGTTTAAATAGTAAAGAATGGCTTTTGAAAGCTACAGAACATAAAGGCTCATGGTGGGATTGCTGGCTTTATTGGCTTATCAAAAGTAATACTGAACTAGTAAAATCTTTAGAGTATAAAAATTTAATAGCAATTGAAGAAGCACCAGGAAGTTACGTTAAAAAATAAAAAAGTTTGTGAAGAGAAAAAATAAAAAATTTACGAAAATATTTATTGCCTTTATTTTAGGCATAGCAATAGGTGTTCTAGGATATTCAGATTATGGAACTGATTTAATAAATCAGTTCAAAGTATCGCATATACCGCCTCCAAAAATAAAGCATTACAATATTTCGCAACTTTCTAGAAGTAAAGTTAGTACATGTTTTACTCCCCCATCAGGCTGCACCAAGTTTATAGCAGATCAAATTGATACAGCTAGAGAGTCTATCTATATGCATGCATATGGTATGAGTGATTCGTTAATTACTACCGCTCTAATTGATGCTCAAGCACATGGTGTACAAGTGAAAATCTTACTTGATCGTAGTAATTTAAAGCAAAAATTTTCTAAATTACACGAATTACAACGAGCAAAAATTGAGGTAGGAATAGATAAAGTTCCAGGCATTGCTCACAATAAAGTTATAATTATTGATAGAAAGAAAGTTATAACCGGCTCATTTAATTTTACTGCCGCTGCTGATAAACGCAATGCAGAAAATGTAATCGTTATAGAAGATACTGAGCTTGCAGATTCTTATCTACAAAACTGGCTCAGTAGAAAAGCGAGGAATGGATAGGATTGTCATGCCGCAACTTGATTGCGGTATGACACAACCCTTAAGCAGGCTTTTTATTGAATACGTTTTTTTGTGCTTGCTCAGCCATATTCTGCATATTAGAAGAAGCTTGATGAACATTTTCAGAAATGTTCTTGTTTACTGCTTCTAATATTTTTGCTGAAGTTTCATAAGCAATATTTGCAATCTCTTTAGCATTACTCATAGATGTTTCATAAATAGATTTAAAACATTTCTGATGACAATCGCTTGCTTGCTTGAAATCATTGGAACCCATTGCTTCTTTAGTAGAATTCAAAATGGTGTTAACATTATGTTGTACCATTTCAGAGTTTTTCTTAAGCAAGTTTTGCATGCTTTCAGTAGCTATCTGATTTGTTGTTACTAAAATATTCAAAGCTCTTTGCATTGTTCCGGTGGTAGATGAAAAATCTATATTAGGCATGTTTTTTATAGAACTCATATAAAGTTCAGGATTCATATAAGATTTCATAAAATCTAAAAATTGTGTATTATTTAACATTATTTTTCTCCTAAAAATAAATTAAACTTTGTAAAATATAAGTGACTGCGTGTTTTGTGGATTTGTTAAGAACCCTTAACCCATTAATTCATGCTAACATTTATAAAATTATGAGTCAATAATTGTTAGATGGTAAGTTAGTATTAAAATTAATTCAGTTTTATAAATGTTAGATACACAAACGCAAGAATTAATAATTAAGTGGCAAAAATACCTCAGCTTGCAAAAAAATTACTCTAATCATACTATGATTTCCTATAATAATGATCTTAAACATTTCCTTGAGTTCATGAATTATTATAATTCGGATATCGTCACAATGGATTATATTAAGGTTGCAGATATAAGATTGATGCGAAGTTGGCTTGCTAAAAGAAAATGTGATAATTTTGTTACTTCATCAATTGCTCGTGGTTTATCTGCCATAAAGAATTTTTATAAATTTTTAGAAAAAACCTCTGATATACATAACCATGTGGTTTTTTCTATTAAATCTCCCAAAAAAAGTAAAGTACTGCCAAAGACCCTATCTGAAGAAGAGGTGAATATATCACTTGATCATATTGAAGAATATGGAAATAGTCAGTGGATAGAAGTTAGAAATAAAGCATTACTTGTTCTCATATATGCTTCAGGTTTAAGGATATCTGAAGCATTATCGATTACAAAGCTTCATTTACAAAATTTAGAATTTATAAAAATAATGGGTAAAGGAAGTAAAGAAAGAGTAATTCCTTGGCTCACTATTGCTAGAAATTTGATCACAGAATATTTAGAAAAATTACCATATGAATTGAAAGATGATGAACCGATATTCAGAGGGAAGCAAGGTAAGAAACTGCAACCTCCTGTATTTAACCGTGAGTTAATTAAGTTGAAACGCTTTTATGGGTTACCTGAACATTTAAGTGCTCATTCATTTAGACATAGTTTTGCCTCGCATTTACTAGAAAATGGGGCAGATTTACGCTCTATTCAAGAGCTATTAGGACATAAAAGTTTATCAACTACACAAAGCTATACAAAAACAAGCATAAAGCATTTAGAAATGGCATATGTTACCGCACATCCAATCAAAAAATAAAATATTATTTTATATTAACAATCTTCTTGCGTTAATTTTAAGTTATATATTATATTAATTTAAAACCTTATAAGTATAGGTACTAAATAGATAATATTGAGATTATGAATATGTTTAAAATTACTACATTGCCTGAAGAATATAAGCCATCTAAAGACGAAGAATATATGTGTAAAAATCACTTGGAATATTTTAGACAGAAGCTTTTAGAGTGGAAAAATTCTTTACTCAGTGAATCTCAAGAAACTTTAAATCATCTAAAAGAAGAAAATTGGAATGAATCAGACCCTAATGATCGTGCTACTACTGAAACAGAAACTGCTTTCGAACTTCGTACTAGAGACAGATATCGTAAGTTATGTGAAAAAATAGAGCAAGCATTAAAGCGTATTGAAGAGGGTGAATATGGTTATTGTGAAGAAACAGGCAATCCTATAGGTATAAAAAGGTTAGAAGCACGACCAATAGCTACATTATGTATTGAAGCACAAACGCGGTATGAAAATTATGAAAAAAATCATTTAGATGAACCACAGAGATAAGTAGATGAAATTGATTAATTATAATGTCACCCCATGATTTATTCACGGGATCTTGCTAACTAATCCTAGTTTATTGCAGTGATTTTAGTTTATCTAATACTTCCTGAGCATGTCCTTTAGCATTAACAGAACGCCAAATATGCCTAACCACACTTTCCTTATCAAGTAAGAAAGTTGCTCTATCTATGCCCATATATTTTTTACCAAACATTGATTTCTCTACCCATACCCCATATTGTTCACATAGATTTGAATTTGCATCTGAAGCTAAATCGAATTCTAAGCAATATTTTTCTTTAAACTTATCATGAGAGTCGAGCTTATCTTTTGAAACCCCGATAATGACTGCATTAAGCTTATCGAATTCTGGTTTTAATTTATTGAAATCTTGTGCTTCTAAAGTACATCCTGGTGTGTCATCTTTTGGGTAAAAATATAGTACCACAAATTTGCCTTTTAAATCAGATAATTTAATTACTTTCTCTTTGCCTATATGTAAAGAGAAATCATGAGCTTTTTTCCCTATTTCTAATGTCATAATATTTCCATATTTAATTATTAAGTTCAAAGGACTTAACATAGCTAATCATCTTATATTAAAATATATATTTTTAAAATTATTTTTTATCATATTGCTTTTTTTATCGGATTATTTATTATGTAAATACAAAATATCTAAGTTTAATTTTTGTTAACTATTTTAAAAAAATAGTAAGAAATTTGAATGATATAATATAAACAATAACATTAATGATCGGAGAATATCATGAAAAGAATTTTAGTAACATTTGCAACTGCTGCTACATTATTATTAACCCCTAATGCTTTTGCTGATGATGCTACAAAAAATGAAACACAAGCACAGGAAGTAGCGGAGCAACAAACAAAAACAATTGCTCAAAAATTAGAAGAGTTAAAAGAAAATTTTAAAGATTTAGCAAAAAATGGTAGCGAAAAATTTAATCAAACTTTAAGTGATACTTATAATCAAATGTCACAAACTATTGCAGAAATAAAAGACGAAAAAGGTAAAGAGCTACAAAAAGCTTTAGATGATGCTAATGAAAAGATTGAAGAATATAAAAAAGCTGGCACTAAACAACAAGAACAAATGCATCAAGCTATTATTGATAAATTAGATGTATTAAATAAAAATATTAACGAACACAACGAAGAAAAAGCAAAGTCGTAACTAATGTATTTTTAATTGAATCCCGTGGACAAGCCACGGGATGACACCGATGGGCTTTTCGAACCATGAAACAATGTTGTTTTTCCTCGCAATGACGGAAAAACGATCCACACCCACAAAATCAGCTAATTACATATATTTGACTTTAATAAGTTAAGCATGCTATAAGTTAAACTACACTCATATAATTAATTTGTATTCTATGACTATTACTAAAGAAAAAATTGTCTTTATGTTAAATGCTGAATTAGGTTTTTCGAAAAGCTTATGCGAAGAGATAGTTAATGCAGTTTTTTCTAATATTTTAGAGCTTGCAAAAGAGCAGAAATTAACTTTAAAAAACTTTGGTAGCTTTGAAGTTAAGCATAAAAATTCTCGTCCTGGAATAAACTTTCATACAAAATCTCAAATCACTATAGAGCCGAAAAATATATTACGCTTTGTCCCATCTTCTAAGTTAAAAGCTTTGATTAATGAAAATAACTAAAAAAAAATATTATTCAGCTAATGAAATAACAAAGCTTTTAAACATTGCTTTATACCAATTAAGGTATTTAGAAACAAAAATTCTAGGCTTATCTAATTACAAAATAAAAAATAGAAAATATTACACTGCGAATGATTTTGAATTATTTCAAAAGCACTTAAACATCGATAAAAATATGTCTAACTTCTTTCCAAATATTAATATTGATGATAATATAGATATATTGCTTATTAATTTCAATGATTTATCCCTCCAAATAAAAAAAATCCTTGCTGATAATTTTAGATCGTGTGTATAGTATTACAAATTTAATATTATATTGGAGTAATTATGACTTTAAGAAAAGCTGTAAAACCTGTAATTATAGGTATCTCAAATATTAGATTAACTGATGACGAAAGAAAGTTATTAAAAGACCATTCTCCTTTGGGAATAATTTTGTTTGCAAGAAATATTGAGAAGAATGATAAAGGTGAGCAAAATAAAGAAGTTCTTGCTCAGCTTATCACTGATATAAAAGAAATATTAGGGGAAAACTCTATTATTGCTATAGATCAAGAGGGTGGTAGAGTACAAAGGCTTACAAAACCAACTTTTTATGACGCTCCTCCTGCTAAAGATTTCGGTGACTTAGCAAAAGATCAAGGGTTAGAAATTGCAATAGAAAAATGTAAACAAAATTACAGTAATATAGGTAAAGAACTAAAAGCTCTTGGTATTAATTTAGATTTTGCACCGGTAGGCGATATAAGCCATAAAGGAGCTCATGATGTTATAGGTAATAGAAGTTTCGGTGTAGAACCTGAAATAGTTGTGTCTTTATGTATAGCAGCTTTGGAAGGTTTGCAGCAAGAAAATGTACAAGGTTGTATAAAACATTTGCCAGGGCATGGTAGAGCTAAAGCTGACAGCCATAAAGAATTGCCGAAAGTAAGTACTAGTTTAGAAGAGCTAGAGAAAACTGACTTTAAGGTGTTTAGAGAACTTAGCTCTTTTGATCAAGTGAAGCTTGCTATGACAGCACATATAGTTTATGAGTGTATTGACCCTAATAATCCTGCTACATTATCAACAAAGGTTATTGATTATATTAGAGATAAAATCGGCTATAAAGGTCTTATTATTTCTGATGCAATAGATATGAAAGCTTTAAGCGGTAGTATGGCAGATATTACTACAAATGTATTGAACGCAGGGGTGGATATAGTACTAGAATGTACTGGGAAGTATGAAAATATGCTAGAAGTTTTAGGAAATGTACAAGAAGTATTGATAGATAAATTTACTGATTTACTATAAACTAACACGTATAAGTTGCTTTAAGGAAACTATTTTATTAATTTAAGTTAAATTTAATTAAACAATATATTGAAAAAACTTGTTTTTAATTTTTAGTTAAAGAATTAATTTTACTAGTTTTCTTAATATTTAGGTATGATAGCCTTATAACTTTAGTTTTGAAATCATTATAAGCTCTTTACTAAGAATTGAAATTAAGAAATTCCTTTGTATATTTATTTAGTAAATAGGAGAAAAGTGCTTGATTTGCGATATAATTAATATAATTAAAGAGGACTTGCATAAAGCTGACATAGAGAACAAAGTATTTATGCGTCTTAAAGAACCTTACTCTGTTCTTAAAAAAATGAAAAGAAAAAAGGTGGCGGTTCATGAATTGAAAGATTTAATTGCATGCAGAATTATTGTTAAGTCTAAGGATCAATGCTATAATACTCTTGATATAATAAAAGAGTCCCCGCATCTATCATTATTGCATACCAAAGATTATATTTGTAGACCCAAAAATAATGGTTACCAATCTATTCATAGCATAATGCAGCTTGAATACTCTAAACGTAATTTTGAAATACAAATAAGAAGCGAAGAAATGGATAGAGATGCCGAACTTGGTAGAGCAGCCCATCTAAATTATAAAGCAGAACAAGATAAGCATTTGAAAAAAGTTTTTGATATTGCTAATAATACAATATTATATAGAGCTAGACAAATGGTAGAAAACTTTAAAGGTCTAGAAGAGCAAATTATAGAATATGAAAAAGAAATTATGCGTGTTTGGCATACTAGATATGATGAAATGCTAAAATGGGAAAGTGGTGCTAAGTTATTAATATTTAGCCAAGAATAAATGTATACTCGTTTAATCTCTTAGGGTTTAATTCCCCGAAGGTCTGCTTCGTGATATACTAGATGCATGGAAGAAAGCAGTTATATACATAAAAGTGATAATGTCACAGTACTAATATATCATTTAGTAACACCGGCAAAGTATAGAAGAGTAATATTCAAAGAGGAACTAGACGATTATTTATGTAAAATTTGTGAGGACATAGAAGCTCGTTATGAAATTAGATTTTTGGAAATAGGAGTAGATAAAGAACATGTACATTTTTTACTACAGTCAATACTAATGTATAGCCCAACAAAAATAACTCAAATCATAAAAAGTATTACATCTAAGGAAATGTTTAAGAAATATCCAAATCTTAAAGAAAAATTATGGGGAAGTGAGTTTTGGAGTAAAGGATATTTTATGAGCACAGTAGGTAAACATGGTGATGAGCGGAAATTACGTAATTATGTAAAAAATCAAGGTTCAGGCAAACCTTCTTATAAAGCATTTCAACAAAAACAGATGAAGAACTCGGCCGCAAGCGACCGAGTTTCAAAACAGGTTAAACTGCTTTGTTTCTTTTTCAATTTTATCCATTGCGTTTATTTGATTTCGTACATATTCACGAATTACCTCATCATTAACGTTACCTACAGTTTCTACAAAAAAACTTTGCGTCCAAAGTTTACCACCCCAAAAATATTTACGCTTTATTTTTGGATAAAGCTTGAAAAAATTTCTTGCAGATATGCTTTTTATTATTTGCATAATATACGACGGAGAAACTTTTGGCTCAGATTTTACTACCATATGAATATGATCAGTAGGTATCTCTAACTCCACTATTTCTATATTATAATCGTAACCAATCTTCTTTATTATTAACCTTAAGCTTTCTCTATAAGGTTCAATAAACACTTTATGACGATATTTTGGTATCCACACAAAGTGATACATTATTCTAAAAACATGATGACTATTACGCCTCAATTCCATTCTACTAAATTATAATATGCCAACGCTTATATTATAACGCTATCCATCTAGGGAGCAAGCTCCCTAGATTTTCGCTATGCGGTTAAAACTTTTTGGATAGATACCTCGTAGCTCTGCTGCGAGGAGTATCATTTTTACTAAATGTAAGATAAAATCTCAACTATTACATAAAAACTAATCTAGAAAAATACAGACAAACAAGTATCGTAGGCATTAGCGGCATGGGAAAAACTCAGCTAGCTAGAATGCAAAACTTACGCTATGTTATCTCAAATGTAACTAAACAGCTTGACTGGAAGCTGTTTATTCATATTAGAGGATTTTAATAAAACCCCAGTATTAAACCATTTATCATAAAACATAGCGTAAGTTTTGTTGAAAGACAAATTTCGGGACTCGCCTGTGCTCACGTACTATTTGTACGCTCCGCAGGCTCACCACTTATTTGACTTCCAACTCTTAAAGTATCTGCGGTATACTCAGTTAATTTTAAAAATTGTCTATAAAACGCGAGTTTCGTATTCAAAAAGTCGCTGTATAGCTGATAAACAGTGGGTTACGGGGATATTGATAATACTGTTTTTGTTATAAAGTGAGTACAAAATACAAATTGCTAATTAAAATATGGTATTTATAGTATAAGAAAAAAGTTTATAGGTTATTGAAAAAACTTTAAGAGCAATAACCTATGATAATGGATTTTACAGAAATATTTTGTTACGTCGATGATTTTTTTCAAGAATTAGACAAGCATACAAATTCAATTACTAACCATAACAACAAATCTGGTCCTAAAAGTCGACTTAACAGAAGTGAGGTAATAACAATTATAATAGGCTACTGGCAGTCATCTTATGATTGTTTTAAGAATTATTATCTGAAGCAAATATGGATTTATCATCAAAGAGATTTTCAATTAGTAAGCTATAGTCAATTTATAAAAATAATAGGTCCACATTTACCACTATTAGTACTGATATTCAATTCTATTTTGGATCACAGTGTGATGGCCTTTCTTTTGTAGATTCAAGTAGTATAGAGGTATGTAAGAGATACCGTATTTCAATGAATAAAGTGTTCGCCGGCATAGCAGCACGCAGTAAGACAACAAAAGGTTGGTTCTATGGACTTAAACTACATCTAATAATTAATAGAGCCGGTGGTATAGTTAAAGCATCTTTTAGCCCTGGCAATAAGGATGATAGAAAACAGCTGGAACTGATGATCAAAAATCTTTTTGGTAAAGTATTCGGAGATCGTGGTTATATTTCACAACAATTATTTCAACAACTTTTAGAGCAAGGAATTTTTATGGTAACTAGGGTAAAGAAAAATATGAAAAATAAACTTATGTCTATGTTGGATAAAATATTATTGCTTAAAAGAGCATTAATAGAATCTGTGTTTAGTAAAATTAAACTATTGGGGAAGTTTGAGCATTCAAGGCATAGATCAGTTACAAATGCCTTTGTGCATATGGTTGCAGCACTGATAAATTATCAAATGTCTGATAATAAACCTTCTATTACATCTCTCTTGATATGCTAAATCCTATGCTATATTAATTCGAAACTCGCGTTATAAAGTAAAGTCCTCTTTAAAAAAAAGGGGGCTTTTTTATTTAAAATAATTTTAAAAGAAGTGTATAATGATACGAAGAAACATAATTTTTTAGTATGATTAAACTTCTATATCCTAAATTTTGGCAAAAGCGAAATATTATAGCTTATATATTATTTCCTATAAGTTTAATGTACCAATTTCTAGGTTTTTTGCGGCATGTTTTTGCACGTCCCGTTATATTACCTGCTAAAGTTATTTGTGTCGGTAATTGCAGCGTAGGCGGTACCGGTAAAACGCAGATAGTTATGTATCTGGCTAATTTACTGAAGACCCAAAATATAGATTTTGTTATAGTTACTAAAGCTTATGGTAGTAACCTTAAAGAAGCAACTATTGTAAAAGCAGAGCATAGTACTCTAGAAGTAGGGGATGAGTCTATAATACTTGCAAAGTATGGAACGGTTATTGCCACTAAAAATATTAAGCAAATTTTACCTCTAATTCGTGAACTTAAGCCAAGCATAATAATAGTTGATGACTTTCTACAAAATCCTTATTTTCATAAAGATATCACTATAGTTTCTGTAGATAGACAAAGGCTTTTCGGGAATGGATTTTTAATTCCTGCAGGTCCATTACGAGAATATCCTAATAACGCTTTAAGTGTTGCTGATTTAATTTTTTTAGTGGGTAATAATTCTGATGAAATACTGCCTAGTTTAGCTTCTTATGCGAATAAATTAATACAGGCACAAATAATAGTTTCAAGCGATATAGACAAAAATAAAAATTATTTTGCTTTTAGTGGTATAGGTAATCCTGAGCGTTTTTTTCTTACTCTAAAAAATTACGGCTTGAATATAGTAGGTTACAAAATCTTTCCAGATCATCATAATTATTTACAAGCAGATTTAGAAAATTTATCTCTACTTGCTGAAACAAATAATGCTACTCTTGTTACTACAAGAAAAGATTACGTTAAGATTGGCGATTCAAGTGATATTATTATATGCTTAGATGTAGAACTATCTATTAATAATCCTGATTTACTTTATGAAAAAATTTTTAAAAAAGATTAGATATCTAATTGAGTATGCTGTTGTTGTAATTTTTTTGAAGATAATTGGCATATTTGGTGTAGATAAAGCAGCAGATATTTGTAGTTTTATAGCTCGCAAAATTGGTATATTATTTGCTGTTAATAAAATTGCCAGACGAAATATTAAAGCTGTTTTCGGCGATGCATTTGATGTAGAAAAAACTATAGATCAGACTTGGGATAATTTCGGCAGGTTTGTAGGTGAGTTTGCTTATATTAATGAAATGGATGAGTTAGAACTAGAACGCCGAATTGAGATAATAGGTTTGGATAATATTAAAAAGCTAAAAGGACAACCTTTTTTGTTCTTTACTGGTCATTTTGCTAATTGGGATATTGCTGTTAAAATTATTCATAAAATTTATCCTAAATTTGCTGTAATTTATCGTAAAGCTAATAATCCTTATGTTAATAAGCTGATTAATGAGAGTCGTGCTAGTTCTAAGCTAAGACTTATTCCTAAAGGACCAGATGGTAGCAGAGCTTTAGTTAGAGCAATTAAAGAGCGTGAATCTATTGCTATGCTTGTTGATCAGAAAATGAATGACGGCATCGAAGTGCCGTTTTTAGGTTATCCTGCCATGACTGCTAAAGCTATTGCTAAAATAGCTTTACAGTATGGATATCCGATTGTGCCATGTCAAATTGTTAGGACTAAAGGTAGTTATTTTAAGTTAATAATCCATCCAAATTTAACCTGGGAGCAAACAGGCGATAGTAAAACAGATTGCTATAATATCATGCTTAATATCAACCAGATTTTAGGGGATTGGGTTAAGCAAAATCCTAGCCAATGGTTTTGGTTTCATAATAGATGGAAAAAAATATAGTGAATTAAGAGACGTCATTGCGAGTGAATGTAAGGAGCGTGGCAATCCAGAAAAAATAGTAAAAATGCTATAAGCTAGCATTTTTATACTGGATTGCGTACGTACAATTACTTCGTAATTTCCTTAGCTCAGTCGGAAAAACTAATCCACGCGGGCAATGCTTTCCCGCGTAGGCAGGAATCTAGGAATAAAAAAACTTAAATACGTTAAACCTCTAGCACTAAAAGCTCGATTCATCTCGCTTTTTTCTAGATCCCGTGGTCAAGCCACGGGAGGCATTGTTGCGTGGATCGGAAAATGTCCTATATGTCATTCTTAGCTAAAAGCAGGAATCCAGGAAAAAAAGCATAAATACAGCAAATTTTTAAAAATGATACTCCTCGCAGCTCTGCTGCGAGGAGTATCATTTGAATATTTAGAATAGAATTTTATGAAAATTAAGTATAGTAATTTTTTTACTGAAAGTAAAATAGACAAAACTTACACTATGTTTGGTTCTAAATATCGTAAAGATGGAGAACGAAGCTGTTGTTGCATATAGTCATCTAAAAGCCCTAACTTTATTTGGTAGACCGTTTTACCTATTTTATTTGCAGTTCTTTTGAGAAAAGCCCAAACTAGAAATGCACAACTAATGTGATTACGTTGGATACGCTGTTTTCTGCATTGGTAACGTTCTATACCAGTCAGTTGCTTAATTTTTCTATGCATGCTCTCAATTACCCATCGCAAGCCAAACTCATCTTGTGCAGCTTTAGAAGATTTTTGAGTTTTGTTATTGGTAACAACATAATCAACTCTGTTGGTAGAAACAGTAAATTTAAACAAATTAACATGCTTATTTTTGGCAAATCCTTTTATATGAATCTCCATTCCATTCTTAATTTCTTCATCTAAAAACATCAACTTGCTAACAGCTTTATAAGGCTCGTAATCACACGTTTTACTAACATTTCTATTGGCTTTAATAGGGGCATAATAATATTTGCCCAAGGAGTCAACATGTTGCATAATTTTGTGTGTAGCATACCATGTGTCAAAAAGTACAGTTTGAAAAGGAATCTTTTTACTATAAACAGCATTATTGAACATCTTTAGTAGGTGATCTAGTTTCGTCGCTCCATCATGATCAGGTGAAAAAATGCGATAATCTATTACCCAAAACTTATCAATATCGGGGTTATAATATACAAGACTCACTACTCCTATACCGGTAGTAACTCCACCTGTAGCTCCACTATACTGCGATCTAGCAACCTCTATTTTCTTTGTGTTCCTTTTGTTTAACACCGTATCATCAAATATTGTATATCCGTTAGATGAAAAGATAACATCATTCTTAATGTGTTCCCATAACAAAGAAGGAGTATATTTTTCATTTTCTAAAAATCTATTAATAACATCATGGCTACATTTCTTGGCATGTTCAGCGTAGTAGGTTAAACTATAATTCTTTTGGCTAATTGTTAAAAATTGACAGTAATCTGTTCTATTAATTGGTATTGCTTGCAATCTGTTCCTCTTTGACATGTTTAATTATTCTTACAATAATTTATCACTCTTCCACTCATAGCGTAAGTTTTGTAGAAGAAATTGACAATAAAATAGAAGAATTATTTAAAGAAGCAATAGCAGAATTAGGATTTAGCAATACTGAAAAAGATTCTGAAGAAGAAATAGATTTATCTAAAGACCAAGAACAGAAAGTAGTTGAATTTATAGTAAATAAAGAAATAGCTAAGGAAGAAAATACTAAACATCTTTGGATGGCTATTAATGATATTAACCTAACTAAAATAAATGAATTAGAAAATAATATTGATGGTAAGGAATATGCAGAAATCTTAATCACTTCATTATTATTAAATTCAATAATTCGTAATAATAAAGTTATTAAATTTCTGCTTACGGAAATTGAAATATCTCAATACCCTACTTTAAAAGCAACGATAATTCCGGATTTCTTAGAGCCTGTCTTGAAAAGATATAAGAAATAATTTATATTGTCAAAAAATAATAAAGTAGGAATATGTATCCCAGTGATATAGTGGAAGAAGAAAGGATACATTTAGCTCCATTTGTTGGTCCTTGCAAGATAGGACGGTCACGTAAACATAATATAAGAGATATAATTAATGGCATTCGTTACGTAATTAGGAGTGGTTGTCAGTGGGGATTATTACCTAAAGATTTTCCCCCATGGCAAACAGTATATGACTATTATTTACGTTGGCGTAAGAATGGTAGATGGCAAGAAATACATGATAGATTAGTCCAAAAAGTAAGGGAGAAAGAAAGTAAGAAATCCACTCCTACTGTAGGGATTATAGATAGTCAGTCTGTTAAGACTACCCAAAAAGGGGAGCTAGAGGATATGATGCAGGCAAGAAGATTAAGGGTAGGAAACGCCATATAGTTACAGATACACTTGGTTTAGTATTATCATGTGAAGTACATTCAGCAGGTATACAAGACAGAGATGGTACTAAAAATGTAATAATCAAGGCAAAAGCAAAATATCCTAGTATTATCAAATTTTTTGCAGATAGTGGTTATGCTGGAGCATTACAAATTTGGTGTTTTTTAACTGTAAGAGCATTACTGACAATTTCTCGTAAAATTGTTGATCAAGTGGGGTTTAAAGTGATTCCCAAGCGTTGGATAGTTGAACGTACTTTTGGCTGGCTCAATAATTTTCGTCGTATGAGTAAAGACTATGAGCATAACTATAAAACTTCTGAACATATTATTTATATCAATATGATTACACTTATGCTTAAAAAAAATTGACTAAACCTTAATTTCAAGACAGGCTCTTAGTTTCTAAAGAGTTTTTTGAGATGCACTTACCTCCCCATATACAAAACTTGATTTCTCCCGAAAAGCTGAAAATGGAAAAAGATAGTTTTGTAGATAAAAGACTCAAGAAATCTATAGTAGATATTTTATTTTCCACTAGGTTTGGAGAGAAAAAAGGTTACTTGTATTTACTTTTAGAACATCAAAGCACGCCTGAGTATGATATGGCTTTGAGGTTATTTCGGTATATGTTTAAAATTGCTGAATACCTTAAGAAATCAACGAAAAGCAAAAAGTTTCCTTTCATATATCCTTTGATATTTTACAATGGTCAAAAGAAATATAATGCTCCACTAAATCTATGGGAATTATTTAAAAATAGTGAATTAGTAAAAGCTACATGGAGCGGTGATTATCAATTAATGTCATTGCTAAAGTAAAAGGGACCAGTAAATTGCACGAAAAAGGGACCAGAGAATTTGGTGTAACCTAATAAGGTTATAATGTGCAATATTCACTAGATAATTAATTAAAATAAATATCTAGTGATACAATGATAAGAATAAATATGTACACAACAATTATCACCCTTTATAAGCAAGGCAATAGTCAAAGAAATATTGCCAAACTAACGAGAATAGACCGTAAAACAGTAAGAAAAATAGTAAACCGTTATGTAGAGTCTGGTACAGAATCTCCTGCACCCTATGAACGATCTTCAGCACTGGATTCTTGGCACGAACAAATAATTGAGTTATTAGAAAAGAATCTAAGTTACATAAGAATTTTTGAAGAGTTAAAAATTCAAGGTTATACAAAAAGTTATGGTTCGCTAACCCGTTATATCAAAAAATATAAGATACAAAATAACAGTTGCATTCGTTTTCATACTTTAGCAGGAGAGGAAGCACAAGTAGATTTTGGTGACATAGGCTTACAGTATAATTCTAAGGGGCGTAGAGTTAAAGCATATGTATTTAATATGCGTTTAAGTTATAGTCGCCTTGATTATTATGAAGTAGTGTTTGATCAAAGTTGTCAAACATGGATACAATGTCATATCAATGCATTTAATTATTTTGCTGGCAGTCCAAAAGTAATAAAACTTGATAATCTTAAAGCTGGAGTGGTAGATAGCAATTTCTATGAGCCCGTATATCAGAAGGAATACAAACGTTTAGCTGATCATTATGGAATTTTACTTTCTCCTTGTCGTGTATATCAACCTCAAGAAAAAGGCAAAGTAGAATCAGGAATAAAGTATGTCAAAAATAATTTTTTTGCTGGACGTAAATTTCATAGATATGAAGAATTAACACATGATCTTGCTAACTGGTTAAATAAAGCAAATAACCGAATACATGGTACTACTAAAAAAATTCCTCAGGAACTATTTGAGCAAGAAGAAAGTAATAATTTAATGCCTTTACCATTAGAAACGTTTGATTTGTCATCGTGGCATAATCGAAAAGTAGCAAAAGATTGTCATATCACCATAGATAATAATTATTATTCCGTACCGGCAAAATATATATACAGTGAGGTACTGGTACAATTATCACCAAAACTTGTTCAAATATTTTCTATCCAAAATGATTTAATAGCAAGGCACGTTAGAACAGATGGCAAAGGAATATTTACCACTAATCCGTCTCATTATGCCAAATATAAACGTCTATGCCCAGGTTTTATAGAATATAGTGAACATTATCAACAACAAATGCAGCAGATAGGAAATAATTGCAGTTTATTATTAGAGTTATTACAACAAACACGAGTAAATGATTGGCAACGTTGTGCTAGAGGTATTATTTCCAGGAGTTTCGCACTTAGAGCCTGTCTTGAAAGTGTATTGAGAACAAAAACAATACACTAATTCATAGCAAGCAGTTTACAATTTGTATAAAAAAGCAGTAATTTTGCTAAAAATTGTAAATTTTTTGATACATCAAACAGTGCTAAAGTAATATGTTGCAGTACTATTTAATGAGCATATTCGTCTTTCAAGATAGGCTCTTAGCAAAGAATATGGTAATCTAGAGAAAAATAGTTTTAGATAAAAATGACAAGATCAAAATGTAGCAAAGATTTATATCAATCGTTTTTACAAGCAAGTAGTGTAAGATATACTGGCAAAGCATTATCTGAAGTAAGCCCAGTAGATCTATCGCACGATAGTGCAAGTCGATGGTTAAAGAGTAAAGATTTTCGCCCTAGCGAAATCTATAGCAAAGTGTCAAAATATCTTGATCTAGAGGAGCCTTGTTTATTAGTAGGAGATGACACCTTATTGTCAAAGCAATACAGTAAGAGGATCGAGCTTGTAAAGTATCAATATTCTGGGGCTGTACATGATGTTATACCTGGTATAGGAATGGTAAACTTACTGCATTACAATACTCAAATTGATCAATCTACTCCTGTAGATTATAGAATATATGATAAAGAAACTGATGGCAAAACAAAGAACGAGCATTTTTGTGATATGCTTACTTTAGCTAAAGAAAGAGGTATCAATCCTGATGCCATAGTCATGGATGCTTGGTATAGTGGTTTGGATAATTTAAAACATATACGTAATTTAGGTTGGATATGGGTTACTAACCTAAGAAGAAATAGAAAAGTTAATCGTAATGTTAGCTTGGACACTTTGGAGATTCCCGATGAAGGGCTAAAAATTCATCTACGTGGATACGGTTGGGTAACGGTATTTAAGTTTGTGGCAAAAAATGGTCGCATTGATTACATAACAACTAATTTAGAAAACCCTACACGTGAGCAAATAGAGAAAATTGTTAAGGCACGTTGGTCTATAGAAGTTTATCATCGAGAATTAAAACAAACTTGTGGTATTGAAAGCTGTCAGGCACGCACGGGTCGAGCTCAAAGAAATCATATTTGCCTTGCTGTATTGGCATGGCTTGATATGAACAAAAGGAGGATAAATGAAAAAATTACTTTATATCAACAAACTTGGGAAGTTATAAAAACATCAATTCAGAATAACATTAGATGGCTTCTAACTGATATGCAATTTTCCTAAGTGCGAAACTCCTGATTTCTTTACGTAAGGTTTACAATGATGAGTTAATAGATAAAGCTTGTCATAGAGCATTACATTACGGTATAAGTTCTTACTCTAAAATTAAAAATATCTTAAATAGTAATGCAGTAAACTTACCATTGCCAGAGTTTGGAGGTCAGAATGCAGAACTTGCTTAATGACCTACGTAGTTTTAGATTATCAGGTATAGTCAATAGCTTAAATGAAAGGATTATTTATGCTCAAAATAATAAACTAGGATTTAAAGAATTTCTCTCACTATTATGTGAAGATGAAAAATCTCACCGTAAGGATAATAATTACCGTCGTCGTAAAAGTGCTGCTAAATTACCAGTCACTAAAAATTTAGAAGACTTTGATTTTCAGTTCCAACCAAGTATTGATGCCAAAGTAATAAGTGATTTATCTACTTGTGATTATATTAATACTAAGGGCAATGTCATATTCATAGGTAATTCTGGAACTGGCAAAACTCATCTTGCTATTGGATTAGCATTAAAAGCTTTAACACGAGAATACTCTGTATATTTTACTACGGTATCGGATATGCTTTATAATTTACATATTGCAAGAGCAGATAATAGCTATCACAAAAAAGTTAAATTACTCTTATCATTTGACTTATTAATTCTTGATGAGTTAGGTTTTAAGCAATTACCAAAACATTCAGTAGATGATTTTTTTAATATTATTGCTAAACGATATGAAAATAAATCTACCATTATTACCACAAACAAGGATTTTGAAAGATGGAATGAAATATTTGCTGATGAGTTATTAACTCATGCAATTATTGATCGAGTAGTACATCATGCACATATACTAAACATCACAGGTAAAAGTTATCGTATTAATAACTATAAATTTGGAGGTCATTTGACATAAAAATTTTTACATATAGTGGTCCCTTTTTCGTGCAATTTACTGGTCCCTTTTTATTTGACAATGACAATAGGTCCACATTTACCACTATTAGTACTGATATTCAATTCTATTTTGGATCAGTGTGATGGCCTTTCTTTTGTAGATTCAAGTAGTATAGAGGTATGTAAGAGATACCGTATTTCAATGAATAAAGTGTTCGCCGGCATAGCAGCACGCAGTAAGACAACAAAAGGTTGGTTCTATGGACTTAAACTACATCTAATAATTAATAGAGCCGGTGGTATAGTTAAAGCATCTTTTAGCCCTGGCAATAAGGATGATAGAAAACAGCTGGAACTGATGATCAAAAATCTTTTTGGTAAAGTATTCGGAGATCGTGGTTATATTTCACAACAATTATTTCAACAACTTTTAGAGCAAGGAATTTTTATGGTAACTAGGGTAAAGAAAAATATGAAAAATAAACTTATGTCTATGTTGGATAAAATATTATTGCTTAAAAGAGCATTAATAGAATCTGTGTTTAGTAAAATTAAACTATTGGGGAAGTTTGAGCATTCAAGGCATAGATCAGTTACAAATGCCTTTGTGCATATGGTTGCAGCACTGATAAATTATCAAATGTCTGATAATAAACCTTCTATTACATCTCTCTTGATATGCTAAATCCTATGCTATATTAATTCGAAACTCGCGTTAATATATCATTTAGTAACACCGGCAAAGTATAGAAGAGTAATATTCAATGAGGAACTAGACGATTATTTATGTAAAATTTGTGAGGACATAGAGGCTCGTTATGAAATTAGATTTTTGGAAATAGGAGTAGATAAAGAACATGTACATTTTTTACTACAGTCAATACCAATGTATAGCCCAACAAAAATAACTCAAATCATAAAAAGTATTACATCTAAGGAAATGTTTAAGAAATATCCAAATCTTAAAGAAAAATTATGGGGAAGTGAGTTTTGGAGTAAAGGATATTTTATGAGCACAGTATGTAAACATGGTGATGAGCGGAAATTACGTAATTATGTAAAAAATCAAGGTTCAGGCAAACCTTCTTATAAAGCATTTCAACAAAAACAGTTAAAACTTTTTGGATAGATACCTCGTAGCTCTGCTGCGAGGAGTATCATTAAACTGTTCAAAATAAACTAATTTATCTAGATTATATTTCATAGCAAATCCTTTTATTATTTTTTGTTTGTGTTGCCACACACGTTTTATAATATCAGAAGTTACTCCAATATATACTACACCTTTAAGTTTATTTGAAAGTATATAAACTTAATATTCTTTCATTTTTATTTTTTAATTACCAAATATATGAGCAAGTCGACATTGCTGTATAGATCAGCTCTATTTCTGTCACCCCGTGGCTTGATCACAGGTTCTTGTGCCGCAGATTGTGTCCTGAGATACCGCGATCAAGCCGCGGTATGACAATATCTTTTCTCCTTAGCCTCAACACATCTTGCCATGGTTACAGAATTTTTACTAATAACGTCAGTCATGTAATAATTAATAGGTTTGGCAGTTATAGGCTCATCTAATATCTTATCCTTAGAGCTAAATTTAGCAAACTTATTTTCTATAATCTTACCGATATCAGCAAATATGGGATATTCTTTAACAAGCTTTGTGCGTACTTCCTGTAAATCACTTACCCCAATATCCACTTGCAAATAATCAGCCAGCTCTTTAATAATTGCTATATCTTCTTTAGCTTTCCCTACAGGTGATACTGCCTTTTCGGCTATTTGCGGTCTACCTTCTAAATTCACGTAAATTCCACTCTGCTCAGTATAAGCAGCTGATGGTAAAATAACATCCGCTTTCGTAGCCCCAATATCCCCATGATGCCCTTGATATACTATAAAAGTTGATTTGAGCTTATCAAAATCAACTTCATCTGCTCCAAGTAGATAAGCAAGTTCTATATCCTTTAATTCATTAGCTCCAGTATTAAAACCAATATCAAGCCCCCCAACCATCGATGCATGATTATGAAGCATATTAAAGCCTTTCCAATCATCACGCATGATATTATATTTATCGACCATTTTATGGATCAGCGATAATATAACATATCCATCATTTCGCCCATAAACACCATCACCTATTATAATCATCGGATATTTTGCTGCTTTTAGTTCTTCTGCAAATTCATGCTTACCGGAAACTAGCTCTTCAATTACCTTGAGATCACTTCCTAAATCCTTAATTTTATAGGTTTGGTTATGTCCATCTCCTATTCTTGCTACTTTTAATGAACCTACTCGGACTCTTCCGCCTATTCTACTATTTAGAACTGGTGCTATCTGCCTTGGATTTGCTCCGATTAACAAGCATAAATCGGCTTTTTCAAGCCCCGCTATAGTAGTATTAAATAAGTAATTTCCTCGCTGCGTAGTGTCAATTTTATAATCAAACTGATTAACACTATAATTATTACAACCGATTTTTTGTAAGAAAGTTTTAAGCATAAACATTGCTTCAACGGAAGCAAGAGCCCCAGCAAAAGCAACAATTTTTTCTAGCTTAATAGACTTAATTTTATCAGCTATTGCCTTTAAAGCTTCACCGAAGCTTGCAGGGACTAATTTACCATTTTTTCTAATGTAGGGCTGATCTAAACGCTGATATTTTAGACCATCATAACTAAAACGATTTTTATCTGAGAGCCACTCTTCGTTAATTTCCTCATTAACTCTTGGTAATATTCGCATTACTTCGTCGCCTCTGCTATCAATGCGGATATTCGAACCTTCAGCATCATGCACACCAATACTAGCGGTATGTTTTAGCTCCCACTTACGAGCTTTAAAAGCATAAGGTTTGGAATTAAGAGCTCCAACAGGGCAAATATCTATCATATTGCCGGAAATTTCAGAGTCCAAAGTTTGCTCTAAATAAGAAGTAACTTCCATATGCTCACCACGATGGATAGCCCCTATTTCTTCTATTCCGGCTATATCATTGGCGAATCTAATACATCTAGTACATTGTATACATCTGGTCATCGCTGTTTTAATCAGCGGACCCATATATTTATCTTTAATAGAACGTTTATTTTCGTGGAATCTATTAGTGCCTTTACCATATTTAAAAGCCTGATCCTGCAAGTCACATTCACCACCTTGATCACAAATAGGACAATCAAGAGGATGGTTAACAAGCAAAAATTCCATCACTCCCTCACGGGCTTTTTTCACCATTGGCGTATTAGTATGAATAACCATACCATTACCCACAGGCATTGCACAAGAAGCTATCGGCTTTGGTGATTTTTCCATTTCAACCAAACACATACGGCAATTACCAGCAATTTTTAACCGCTCATGATAACAAAAATGTGGGATTTCTTTACCGGCTTTTGTGCAGGCTTGATAAACATTAGTACCCTCCGGCACTTCTATTTCTTGACTATCTATCGTAAGTTTTATCATCTTTACTTAATCCAATAAGTCATAGGATTTGGATATGCTTGATCTTCTATCATATATTTAAAGCCGATAGCAATGCGTAATATATACCAAACAGCTAAAATAAAATATAATACTACGCCAATAATAATAAACGTAAATATAAAACATACAATCCATGCAAGAACGCTAAGGCAAAAAGTACGAAATAAGAATATATAATGGCTAGTGGCAAAATTATCGCCTTTATCCTTGTTGAGATATGCAAAAAACACACCTATTAAAGGTAATATCGGCGCTACTATTCCACATAAATATAATATATATACTACTATTAAATTTTTCTTACCACTTTCGGTATATTCCTTAAGTTGTTTATCCATATTTTTACCTTATTATTTCTCTATTTCTAATTTCAACTTTTCTATTTCTTCTTTTGAAAGCTTAGTATATTTAATTATTTTTTCTACAGGTTCATTATCTTGTAGCATTTCTTTTGCTATTTCTATATTTCTTTCAGCTTTCCCTTCATTAAATTTACTTTTTTGGTTTAATTCCTCTGTTTGAGCAGCAAGCATAGCTTTAATATAATTATCATATTCTGCTTCACTCCAATTAAATTGTTCAATAGTTTTATAAGCTGACAATACTATTTCATCTTTAGTGTGTTTCGGTGGCTCTTTAGCTTTATCAAACTTAGCCATCATATATAACCAATCATCTTCTATTGTCCCAAGCTCATGTGCTTCCTTTTTAAATTTATCAAGTTCTACAAACACGTATGATAAGCACTTAAGTTGATTCTTACCATTACCAACATTAATAGTTTGATGATAACTAATACACTCTTTTTCTTCAGGCAATGCCTGAAATCCGGAAGTAATTACTATCATCACTACAGGAGCAAGGTCAGCATAGTATTTTCCCCTTTTCAATTGTGAAGAAAAAGCTATGCAACCATAAAATTGTACCCTTGCTAAAAAAGCATCGGCATAGCCATTTTGCATTTCAACAATATAAATATTGCCGGAATTATCTCTTACTTTTACGTATACTATACTTCTTTTATTCTGTCCTAAATCCGGTACTTGCTCGTTTGAGATATATTCAAGATCAATAATTCTTAACTCTTCCGGTAATCTCATTATATTGTTGAGAAAACTGATTAACCTTGCTTTGTCCGTAAACAATTTTTTAAAAGCCACATCATTCGTAGGGTCTAAATATCTTTGCATATTACTTTAAATTCTCTACCACAAAATGCATAATACTGCCATGCTTTATATAATTTATCTCATTATCTGTAAATATTTGCAATATTAAATCAATAGTTTGCGTTTCACCATTTTGTTTTTTTATAACACATTTAATTGGATTATAAGGTTTTATATGCTCATTTAAACCTATAATATCAATAAATTCTGATCCGTCTAATTTTAAATCAAAACGAGTCATATTATTTGTAAAAATTAGCGGCAATACTCCCATACCGACTAAATTTGAACGATGTATTCGCTCAAAACTTTCAGCAATAACAGCCTTAACACCTAGCAACTGCGGACCTTTTGCTGCCCAATCTCTTGACGAACCACTACCATATTCTTTACCAGCAAAAATTACCGCAGATACACCATTTGCTTTATAATCCATTGCTGCATCATAGATAGTTTGCTGATTGTTTTTCAGCTGATTTATAGTAAAGCCCCCCTCTACTCCGCTGCACATTTCATTCTTTATACGAATATTGGCAAATGTGCCACGCATCATTACTTCATGGTTTCCTCTGCGTGATCCGTAAGAATTAAAATCAAGAGGCTCTATATGATGATCTGTTAAATATTTAGCAGCAGGGCTAGTTTTACTTATACTTCCTGCAGGTGAAATATGATCAGTAGTAATAGAATCACCAAAAATTGCTAAAATTCGTGCAGATTTAATATCTTTTATACTATTCTTACTGCCTATATTTTCAAAATAAGGCGGATTGTTAATATAAGTACTGCTTTTATCCCAAGCATAGGTAGAGCTACTAGTTACCTCTAAACTTTGCCATTCTTTAGTTCCGCTAAATATGTCGGAATATTTTTCTACAAACATAGATGAATTAATGGAATTTGCAATTATTTCGTCTATTTCTTTTTTACTTGACCAAATATCCTTTAAATAAATATCTTGGTCTTTGTTATTTTTCCCTAATGGATGATTTGTTAGATCAATATTAAGGCTACCGCTAAGAGCATATGCTACGACTAAAATAGGCGAAGCAAGATAGCTAGCTTTAGTAAGCGGATTAATTCGTCCTTCAAAATTTCTATTGCCCGATAAAACAGAAGCAACAACTAATCCGTTTTTGTTAATAGTATCTTCTATTTCAGCATTTAAAGGTCCTGAATTACCGATACAAGTAGTGCAACCATAACCGACCAAATAAAATCCTAATTGATCTAAATATTGATTAAGCCCGCTGCTTTTCAAATATTCCGTTACAACTTTCGAGCCAGGAGCAAGCGAAGTTTTAACCCAAGGCTTAACTTTTAATCCCTGCTCTATCGCTTTTTTAGCAAGCAAAGCTGCCCCAATCATCACAGAAGGGTTAGAGGTATTAGTACAACTAGTAATCGCTGCAATCACCACATCACCATTACCAATTTCGTAATTCTGATTTGCTACAGCATGTTTTGTATCAATACTTATATTATTTGAAGAAAAAGTCGGCAACTCTTTCTTAAAACCACTTGCTACATCACCTAAATTTACCCGATCTTGCGGACGTCTTGGACCTGCTAGCGAACTTGTCACTTCAGATAAATCCAACTCTAAAATATCAGTATATTCTGCTGCATGGTCAAAATTGCACCATAAATCTTGAGCTTTGGCATATTCTTCTACTAGCTTGATCTGCTCTTTATCTCTACCTGTCAGCTCTAAATATTTGATAGTTTCCTGATCAATCGGGAAAAAACCACAAGTAGCACCATATTCAGGTGCCATATTAGAAATGGTAGCACGATCGGCAATTGTCATAGCTCTAAGCCCTTCGCCATAAAACTCAACGAATTTACCTACTACTTTTTTCTTTCGGAGCATTTCAGTAATCTTTAAGACTAAATCGGTGGCAGTAGCAGTACCTGTTAACTTACCTGTTAGCTTTACGCCGATTACTTCCGGCAGAATCATAGTAAGCGGCTGTCCAAGCATTGCAGCCTCTGCTTCAATTCCACCAACTCCCCAACCAAGTACCGACAGCCCATTTACCATGGTTGTATGGCTATCTGTACCAACTAAACTATCAGGATAAGCCACACCATCGCTATGCCACACGACTTTTGCTAAATACTCTAGATTTACCTGATGGCAAATACCTGTACCTGGCGGCACTACCTTAAAATTATCAAATGCTTGCTGTCCCCACTTCAGAAACTGATAACGCTCTATATTACGCTTCATTTCCATACTTACGTTCTTATCAAACGAGCTATCTGATGCATAAGAATCGACACTAACCGAATGATCTATTACGAGATCAACAGGGATAAGCGGATTAATTTTTAGCGGGTCACCACCTATCTTCTTCATTGCATCACGCATAGCAGCAAGATCAACTATAGCCGGTACACCTGTAAAATCCTGCATCAAAACCCTTGCCGGCATAAAATCTATTTCCGCATCGGATTTTTTATTCTTTAGCCATTCTTTGAATACCATCAAGTTTTGTTTTGCACCGGTACGTAGCACATTCTCAAACAACACTCTCAAACTATATGGCAGTTTCTTTAAAGGCAAATTGATATCACTTGCAGCTTTATTTATGTCGTAAATTTTATATGAGATATTATTAACTGATAATTCTTTAAGATATTCTGAATTATGCATCTTTTGCATATTTTCCTCGTTTGATATTCGTTATGATGTCATTCCGTGGCTTGTACCTGTGGGGTCTTGGACCACCAGACTGTATCCTAAGATCCCGCTACAAGTGAGTTAGATAACAGCTTATACCTAACCTTACCTCAAAACGTAGATTTTTAAAACAAATTAATACCGATATGGAAGATATTTATGTAGATTTTTGAAGAGTAGTGAGTTTGTTAGTTATTTCTGCTTCACTTAAAGTTGTAACGTTAGTAGCCGTTTCTGTAGCAATGTTAATATAACTTCCTGTTACTTCAGTTACACTATTAGCAATAAGATAAGTAATTTTCGGCTTGTGCATATCATCTATGTAAATCTGGACTAATCCGGCTTTTAGGCTAACAATCATTGGAGCATGACCTTGCAATACGCCAAATTCACCCTCTTCACCTGGAAGTGTTACCATTTTAGCCTGCTCTTCAAAAACGATATTTAAAGGCGTAATAATTTTAACGTTAATTGTTTCGTTCATAGGATAATTAGTTTGGTGTCCCCCGTAATCGGTTTTGTTGCATGGCTTGGTTTTTTCGTCATTGCGAGGAGATGCATAGCATCGACGCAGCAATCTCAGGACATTTTCACGAGATTGCCACGCTCACTTTGTTCGCTTGCAATGACGATTTAGAAGCCACGCAACAATACCAGTCAAGTCGTGGGCATTATGCTTTTAAATTTTTCGCCTTCTCTACAGCCTCTTCTATAGTTCCAACCATATAAAATGCGGATTCCGGCAAATCATCATATTTACCTTCTGTAAGGCCTTTAAAACCTGCTATGGTATCGGCTAAATTAACAAATTTCCCCTCAGCTCCTGTAAATACCTCAGCTGCATGGAAAGGTTGCGATAAGAAACGCTGTATTTTTCTTGCACGTGAAACTGTCAGCTTATCTTCTTCAGATAACTCATCCATACCTAGAATAGCAATAATATCTTGTAAAGATTTATAGGTTTGTAATATTTGCTGTACTTTTCTTGCTACATTATAATGCTCTTCCCCAACAATCATCGGATCAAGCACCTGAGAAGTACTATCTAAAGGATCAACTGCCGGATAAATTCCAAGCTCTGCTATCTGACGGCTAAGCACCGTTGTTGCATCTAAATGTGCAAAAGATGTTGCCGGAGCAGGATCGGTTAAGTCATCTGCTGGCACGTATATAGCTTGTACAGAAGTTATTGAACCATGCTTGGTAGACGTTATACGCTCTTGTAATTCACCCATATCGGTTGCAAGAGTCGGCTGATAACCTACTGCTGAAGGAATCCTGCCAAGTAACGCCGATACTTCTGAACCTGCTTGCGTAAAACGGAAAATATTATCGACAAAAAACAAAACATCCTGACCTTGGTCCATATCTCTAAAGCTTTCCGCAATAGTAAGACCGCTAAGAGCAACTCTTGCTCTTGCTCCAGGTGGTTCATTCATTTGCCCGTAAACCAAAGCAACTTTTGATTTTTCAGGTTCTTCGAGATTAATAACACCTGAGTCGATCATTTCATGATAAAGATCATTACCCTCTCTAGTTCTCTCACCAACTCCAGCAAATACAGTATAACCACCATGAGCTTTCGCAACATTATTAATGAGCTCCATTATAAGCACGGTTTTACCAACCCCCGCACCACCAAACAACCCGATCTTACCGCCTTTAGTATAAGGAGCAAGTAAATCAACAACTTTAATACCAGTTACTAATATATTACGATCAGTTGATTGCTGAGTAAAGCTAGGCGCAGATTTATATATAGACGAAATGCTTGAGCCTTTAATCTTTCCTTTGCCATCAATCGGCTCACCTACTACATTTATAATACGCCCTAATGTTTCAAGCCCTACAGGAATACTTATAGGATTACCGGTATCTACTACTTCCATACCTCGAGTTAACCCTTCAGTTGAATCCATAGCAATACAACGCACTGTATCATCACCTATATGCTGGGCTATCTCTAGCACTATTCTTTGCTTATTGTTATAGCATTCAAGAGTATTCAAAATCGGCGGTAATTTACCTTTATTAGTAAATTTTACGTCAACTACCGCTGAAATAATTTGAGTAATTTTCCCGCTATTCTTTTTCATTTTTTTCTTTTGTTATAATTACCTAAAATCGTTATTATGGAATTAGAAGTAGGACGAAGATCAACTTCAAAAAGAGCAAGGAGTCTAAAGCCCTCGGAACGGAGCGTATACTTAATACGTGAGTACCGCAGAACTTATAAGACGACGTAGCCAATTTTTGAAGTTCATCGAGTCACACAGCCTCCGAACCCGCTATAATCTCTATCAACTCCGTAGTAATAATTGCCTGTCTTGATCTATTTAATTTTAACACTAGCTTATTAATTATATCATGAGCATTATTTGTAGCATTTTCCATAGCAGTCATTCTTGACCCTTCTTCACTTGCTCTATTTTGCAATAGGGCATAATTTATTTGTGAATTAACATATAAATTTATTAAGTTAGAAATTAGATTTTTCCCCTCAAATTCATAATTAGCTTCCTTAACTTCTGAATCATCATGATATTTTTCTACCGGTAAAATCTGCTGCTTTGTCATGATTTGAGTCATAGCATTTTTAAATTTATTGAAATAAATAGTACAGTTACTGATCTCTAAATTATAGGCTGCTGACATAATTTTTTCCTTTATTTGCCGCATTAAGTTTTCATCATGGACTTTTGGCAACTCAAAATAACTATCAATATAACTCGCATATTGTCTTTTTAAAACTTCATAACCTTTTTTCCCGATAATAATAAGCTTGATTTTTTTGCCTTTACTTTTTAAGTTTTCAATATCACTTTTTACTTGTTTAATTATCATATAATTAAACGTTCCGCACAAGCCACGCTCAGACGTCATAACTATTAGCAAATTTGCTTTGTTGGTCTCTGTATTGAAAAATTTTTGTGCTTCTATAGGAAAGTCATAAATATCAGCAGATAATACAGTAGACATCATTTTACTAATAGCTTCAACATAAAAATCTGAATGAGCTATTTGATTTTTTATTTTTGTCAATTTAGAAGCTGAAACTAATTGCATAGCTTTAGTAATCTTCTGCGTAGATTTAACGCTTTTAATTCTAGTTCTTAGCTGTTTTAAATTTGACATGAAATTTTTCTTTTAATTCTTCTATGTCATTCCTAGCAACGACGGGAATCCAGGCTTTTTTATTGTCACCCCATGACTTGTTCACGAAGTCCAAAAAATAAATAAAAATACTAATATTATTAGTATTTTTAACTGGATACCGTGGTCAAGCCGCGGTACGACACAATCACCCTAATTAGTTTTAATAAAATCTTTAGCAAAATTCTCTAAAAATGTTTTTAATTTCTGTTCATTTTCTTCAGTGATACGCTTCTCACTTTTTATTGACTCTAAAATATCTTTTTGATTTTGCTTTATCTCACTAAGCATTTTTTCTTCAAATTCCTTAATTCTTTCTATGGGTATATTAATTAAATATTTTTTAGTTCCAGCATAAATACTTATTATCTGCTCTTCGACTGAAAAAGGATGATATTGTGCTTGTTTTAATATCTCAACAAGCCTTTTACCATGTTCGATTTGTGCTTTAGTGGCAGAATCTAAGTCTGAACCAAATTGTGAAAAAGATTCAAGTTCTCTAAACTGGGCTAGTTCAAGTTTTATCGAGCCTGCCACCTGCTTCATAGCTTTTATTTGTGCAGCAGAACCAACACGGCTTACCGAAATCCCGACATTAACAGCCGGTCTTATACCTTTATAAAATAGCTCACTTTCTAAGAAAATTTGACCGTCAGTAATAGAAATAACGTTTGTTGGAATATAAGCAGATACGTCACCTACTTGGGTTTCGATTATAGGAAGTGCCGTAAGTGAACCGCCGCCTTTTTCCTCTGACATCTTAGCGGCTCGTTCAAGTAATCTTGAATGTAAATAAAACACGTCACCAGGATATGCTTCACGTCCAGGTGGTCTTCTAAGTAATAGCGATATTTGTCTATATGCGACAGCATGTTTACTTAAATCATCATAAATAATAAGTGCATGCCTGCCGTTATCACGGAAATACTCACCCATACTACAAGCAGCATAAGGAGCAACAAATTGTAATGCAGCAGCTTCCGATGCAGTAGCCGAAACAATGATTGTATAATCCATTGCCCCAGCATCTTCTAATTTTTTTACTATCTGGACAACGCTTGATCTTTTTTGCCCTATTGCTACATAAATACAATAAATTTTATCTTTTTCATTATTTAGTGAATGAGCTTGTTTTTGGTTAATAATAGTATCGATAGCTATTGCTGTTTTTCCAGTTTGTCTATCACCTATTATTAATTCTCTTTGTCCTCTTCCTATTGGAATTAATGAATCAATAGCCTTTATACCGGTTTGCACAGGCTCAATAACACTAGTTCTATCGATTATCCCAGGAGCTTTCATCTCAATATGGCGATATTCTTTGCTTTTAATATCACCCTTACCATCAATAGGATTACCAAGTGCATCAACAACTCTGCCAAGCAAAGCAGTTCCTACCGGTACTTCTAAAACTTCTTTGGTTCTTTTAACCTTATCACCTTGCTGTACCTGATTATCATCACCCATAATCACAGCACCAACACTATCATTCTCTAAATTTAGAACGAGCCCTTTAACACCCGATTCAAATTCCACCACCTCACCGGATTGCACATTTGCAAGACCATAAATTTTTGCTATACCATCACCAACATTTATTACCTGCCCTACTTCTTCAAGCTCGCTTAAAGAATTAATATTAGCTATTTCTTTCTGTAATATTTCAGCTACTTCAATAGGTTTTAATTTCATATGGTTTATGTCTTTTAATATCTTGGTACAATAGTGTCATTCCTACGAAAGCAGGAATCTAGAAAAAAGCGAAATAAGTCGCACTTTTAATTTTAAGATTTTAGTATATTTGTATTTTACAATTGCTGGATTTCCGCCGTTGCTAAGAATGACATAAAGCCTAACCAGCAACCTTAATATCAACTTTCTTTAAACTTTTAGCTATCTTATCCAAACTACCTTTTATCGAACAATCTTGCAGTATACTATCATATTTGATCACGATTCCCCCTATAATAGTAGGATCTATTTCAAAATTTATTTTTGTTTCTTGTTTTAGTTCCTTTTCGATATTTGTTTTAACCCAGTCTTGTTCTTTTGGCTGCAATTTACTTGCAGAAATAACCTGCACTATTTTAATATTCTTGTTTTCATATAATAATTTACTATATATGTTTGCTATATCTGCTAAGATAGAAGTACGGGAATTTTTTATCAACAATAATAAGAAATTTTGCATTATTTTGCTGATTTTAATATTTTTTACCAGCGAATTAATCACGCCAATTTTATCAACTTTATTTACTATAGGGGAAGATAACAGCTCTTTGACCTCTATATTATCCTCAATAATGCTATTCACTAGATTAATTTCTTCTAATATCTTATCTTGAGTATTATCAGATTTAGCATTATCAAATAACGCAACTGCATAATTCTGAGTTAAAATATCTTTATTCATAGCTTAATACTTTGCACATTTTATGTTTATATTATTATATATCGGATAATATTTTATATTGCATTGATATTCTTTAGAATTTTCTAAAAGCTCTTGTATATCTATATTAGATTCTATTTGGTTCTTGTTAACCTCACTTACGTAATTCGCATCCAGCTTAGACTGGCTAACACATTTTGAACGCATTTCATTGTTGAAATAAGGAGTAAGAAAATAGGCTAACTTATAACATATAAAAGTCTTTTCTGTTGTAGAATAATTATTATCAAAGTCAAAATCAACTTGAAAATCTTTTGATAGTAACTCATAAACAATCAGAGTTTGAGATTTTAATGATAATTGATTCTCAGATTGAGTACTTAGCTTAGGCATCTTCCACAAAAGTACTAATAAAGAACTTACTACATATACTGTAAAAATTATTACCACAGCAGTAATTAAAATTTTTGTTATTTTATGTCTACTAAATGCACTTAGCTCTTTATAAAATAACGTTTTTTTAAGATAAGCACAACTGATTGCCATAAAAATTACCCCATAGCTACTTGCATATCTTTTAACACAACCTAAATCAATTCCACTAGGTGTGGAATATATCGTATTTGCCATTACTATATATAAATATAGTCTCCAAGCTAAAAATATAATAAAGCATAAAATGGCAGTAATTACTAAAATTAAGAAGCTTTTTAAATATTGAGGTTTATATTTATGTATGCTAATTCCAGTAAGCAACAAAATACCATAAATACATAAAAATGATTTTTTTCCTAACGTTTTAAAGACAATATTAACATAAGAGGATGTTATATTAATAGTTTTTGCTTCCTTATTAAATAATGAAGAAACAATTTTTACAAATTGATCTAGAGAATGCGGCTCTCTTCCTAGAGCTACGTGAGATTCAACATACATAAACCAAAGATAATTTGTTAAAAATGGTAAAATTAATAATATTATTAATACCCCAATTTTTACACTCAAGGACTTTAATTTTTCATTATCATCTATTAACAAATTACAAAAAATCATTATAGAAGCAAACCACGACAACCATAAACCTACTTCTCTAAATAACGGCATAAATAATAAAATAGGCATTACCATTAATAATGCTTTATATTTATTATCTTCCAATATGAAAATAACTAATACTGACGAAAAAATAAATGCTATCAAACCATCATTATAAATTGCTCGCAGTACAAAACTTTCTTGAACAGGAAAGAGCAAAACTAGCGATACTAATAAAATAGTTTGTACAAAATATTTATTTGCCATTAATGGTGCTAAGAATAGCATCTGTAAAATAAAATGACTTAACAATAAATCATTTTCAGAATAGCCAGGGAAGTATAACATAAAATAATGAAATATACTTGGACCCCGAGGATAATGTATATGAGAAGGTAGAATAGAGGTTAAACTATTTTGTGGGAATATATCGTTATAGCTTATCAATTCTTTAGTGTATACTGCCCAAAAAGCCAAATCATCCCATATATTGAGATAAGTAGTATGCAAAAAGAGATAATAACTAAAAGTAATAGCCGTTAAAACGCAAAGTTCTATTTTATACTGAAGAATGTTTGATCTTAATTCAGCAAATTTATATAAATCATATATAAGAGCTACTATACCTATAATAGTTATTAAGCAAGTGGCATAATATAATATTCCCGTTACAGAGCATAAAGTTAAGATTGCTACCAATATAGTAGTTACTATAGGCAAAAAAAACGTAAATCTAGTTTTAAATATATTAGCAAAAAATCCCGCTAGCCCCAAAATACTTAATAAAGGTAATATTATCATAAATTATAATTAAATATGTATTGCCCTATCGTAAGCAGCTAGCACCGACTCGTGCATCATTTCCGATAAAGTCGGATGCGGGAATATGGTGTTAATTAAATCTAGCTCTGTTCCTTCTAAATTCTTTGAAACTACATATCCCTGTATTAATTCGGTAACTTCCGAGCCTATCATATGAGCTCCAAGTAATTCACCGGTTTTAGCATCAAATATAGTTTTAATTAAGCCATCAGCTTCGCCACCAACTAGAGCTTTACCATTCGCCATAAAAGGAAATCTGCCAATTTTCAGTTCATGACCTAAGGCTTTTGCTGCTTCTTCTGTCAAACCAACACTTGCTATTTGCGGTGAAGAATAAGTGCAACCAGGGATATTATGCTTATTGATAGCATGAGGTTTTAAGCCTGCTATGCTTTCTGCTGCAATAATACCCTCATGGCTTGCTTTATGTGCTAAACAAGGTGCACCTGCTACGTCACCTATTGCATAAATTCCTGCTTCAGCTGTTTGCATTAAGCCGTTAGTAACTATATAGCCGTTTTCTACTTTAACTTTTGTTTTCTCAAGTCCTAAATTTTCAGTATTTGCTACAATACCTACTGCCATAAGCAGAATTTCAGCTTGTAATTTTTGTGTTTTACCAGCTAGCTCTAGTTCAATTTCTAAACCATCTTTTGATTTTGTTTGCTTAATTAGCTTAGCATTTGTAATAATTTTTATGCCTTTCTTCTCAAAACTTTTATGGGCAAGGTTTGAAATCTCTATATCTTCCACCGGTAATATTTTGCTATGAGCTTCAATGACTGTAACATCCACCCCAATAGCATTATAAAATGAGGCGAATTCTATACCAATTGCACCTGAACCTACAATAATCATAGATTTCGGCACATGCTGCGGTATCATGGCTTCCTTTGAAGTCCAAATTTGTTTACCATCTGGCTCAAATCCTTTTAAAACTCTAGCTCTTGCTCCGGTAGCTATAATAATATTATCTGCTTTTATTTTAAGGTTATCATCAATATTTATTACCTTATTTGCTTCAAGCTTTGCTACTCCATCTATAACAGTAACTTTATTTTTCTTAAGTAGCATTTTAACGCCGCCGGCTAGTTTATTTGAGATTTCTCTGGAACGCTCGACTATCTTCTTAATATCGATTATAGCAGAACCAGCATCAATTCCATAATCTTTAGCGTGTTTTATATACTCAAACACTTCAGCAGATTTAAGCAAAGATTTTGTCGGAATACATCCCCAATTAAGGCACACTCCACCCAAATGCTCTTTCTCTATTAATACAACTTTTTTCTTTAATTGTGCTGCTCTAATTGCAGCAACATATCCGCCAGGTCCACCACCTATCACGGCTATATCATACTGTTCCATTTTATTTTTTTACTTCGTTGGTTTGTTTGTTTTGGTTACTTGGTGTCATAGACATTAACGTCATTGCGAGGATAGGCAAAGCCTCGACGTGGCAATTTCATAAAACAGTACTATACTCCTGAGATTGCCACGCCACTTTCAGTGGCTCGCAATGACGGGAATAGGGATGACATTAGGCTATACTACTTTTTAAGAACCATCTATTTTTCTCGTGTACTTTAATCCGTCCAATAATCATATCGGCAGTTCCCTCGTCACCCTCTGCTTGTGCGATTTTTAAACCTTTATATAAAGTATCTATAATAATATCTTGATCTTTTACAAGACTTTTTAGCATTTCATTTGCAGAAGCATTAGGATTCGGCTCGCTTATAGATGCTAGTTTTAATGATACTCCTCGCAGCAGAGCTACGAGGTATCTATCCAAAAAGTTTTAACTGTTTTTGTTGAAATGCTTTATAAGAAGGTTTGCCTGAACCTTGATTTTTTACATAATTACGTAATTTCCGCTCATCACCATGTTTACCTACTGTGCTCATAAAATATCCTTTACTCCAAAACTCACTTCCCCATAATTTTTCTTTAAGATTTGGATATTTCTTAAATATTTCCTTAGATGTAATACTTTTTATGATTTGAGTTATTTTTGTTGGGCTATACATTAGTATTGACTGTAGTAAAAAATGTACATGATCTTTATCTACTCCTATTTCCAAAAATCTAATTTCATAACGAGCTTCTATGTCCTCACAAATTTTACATAAATAATCGTCTAGTTCCTCTTTGAATATTACTCTTCTATACTTTGCCGGTGTTACTAAATGATATATTAGTACTGTGACATTATCACTTTTATGTATATAACTGCTTTCTTCCATGCATCTAGTATATCACGAAGCAGACCTTCGGGGAATTAAACCCTAAGAGATTAAATTTGATAATGCTGGAACTTTAGCATCTAAAGTTCTTATTCGTTCGGCTAGCTCGTCTAGACTTTCGGCTAAATCTTCATATTGTCCTTAAAATAATAAATGTAGGCTTCTAAATTCAGCCCCTTCAACATTCCAATGATAATTTTGTGTTTTGAAATATAAGGCGTAGCTATCTGCTAAGACCTGTTCTAAAGCTTTTATTACTTGCATAATATATACCTCTAATAAATGAATAATTAGTAGATGAAGTTTTATTTGGAAAAGAGGAATCGACTTTGAAGATTATAACCGCAGCGTACATACTAGTATAGTAGCGGATTATAAGCAAAAAGTAACGCTGCCAATTTTTCAAATAAAACGAGTATACTCCTATAAATAAGAAGTTATGAACTTTTTGAGTTTATAGTATTTCATTTAATACTTCAAGTAAGTTGTAATATTTGTGCTGATTTAATATGATTTTCGGTGTGAGAAGATAGAAGTACAATACCACCACTATTTGCTTTCATGACAATTAAGTTATTTAGTAAATCTCTATTTTCTTTACTTAAATTGGTTTCAACTTCATCAAGCAACCATAGATCTGATTGGCAAGCAATAAGTCTTGCTAAAGCTACAACTTTCTGTAATCCACTGGATAAAGTATAGCATTTCTCATCTAATAAATCATATAATTTAAAATTATGAATGGCAGCATCTAGAGTTTCAACTGAATTATAAATCTCTGACCAGAATTTTAGATTTTCAAAAACAGTCATCTCAAGCTTTAGACCTAAATTATGACCAATATAAGTACAATACGGCTTAGTAATATTGTTAATGTTAAGATTTCTGTAGAAAATATTACCGTTACTTGGTTGCATAATGCCCGCTACCATGCGTAATAGCGAAGTTTTACCACAACCATTAGCTCCTTTTATATAAGTAATAGCAGAATTAAGAAAAGTAATGCTTAGATTATCAAACAATTTTTTTTGATATATACTAAATTTTAATTGATGGAATGATAACATTTTAGTATAGCCCTAATAACACTATATCATGATTAGAATTATTTTCCAGAGATTGGCTTTCCTCGCTTATATCAGTTATATTATTAGCAGAAGATGGTAAATTTTCACTTACCATTTTTTCTTCCGCAAATAATTTAGAGAAAATTGTAGATACTATGCTAGATTTAACTTTCATGATATTTTATTAGTGTAATTCAACTTCATCATTATCCCCAGCAAGTTCTATATTATCCTTTTCTTGGCTGTTACCGATTCCTAATTTTTCACGAGCATTTCTTAAAGCTTCTTTATGGTCAGATGCTTCTGGGTTAACAACATGACTTACATCTATTCCTGTTGCTTCATTAACGTCCTGACCAACTGCTCTACTTGCATCATCTAGCTTCTCATTTACGTCTTTAACTGTTTTTTCCATTCTTTTTAACATATAGACCTCAATTTAAAGTTCTATAATTAGAGTAACACTTGAATCTTTTATAATCAACTAGAAAAATTTAACTAACAAATTCTCTACTGACAAATGAAATACATTTAAAATAGAACTTGGCATTAGACCGAAATAAATAATTAGTAATATTAAAGGAGCAATTGAGATTACTTCATAACTATATAAATCTCTGAAATTAATGATTTCTTTATTAGTAATTTCGCCCAGCATAACTTCTTTATATAGCTTCAACATGTAAACAGCACCAAGAATAATACCAAGAGCTGCTAAGAAAGTTGCTATTATATTTACCTCATAAATTCCAAGCAGGCTTAAAAATTCACCAATAAATCCGCTAGTGCCAGGTAACCCAACAGAGCCAAGCATTGCAATCATAAAAAACGTGGCAAGCACTGGCATTTTACTTGCAACACCACCATATTTAGCTATCTCTTTAGTATGTAATCTTTCGTATAAAGTGCCAACTATTAAAAATAAACAAGAAGAAATTATACCATGGCTGAGCATTTGGAATAATGCCCCACTAATTCCGCTATTAGTAAAGCTAAAAATACCTATAGTGACATAACCCATATGAGCAATAGACGAATAGGCGATCATTTTTTTCATATCTTTTTGGGCTAAGGCGACAAGGGAGGCATATATTATAGCAATAACACTAAGACAAATTACGTAAATTGCAAATTCTTGTGATGCGTTAGGTAGAAGTGGCAGTAATACCCTTAAAAAACCATAGCCACCAAGCTTTAGCAAAATACCAGCAAGAATAACTGATCCGCTGGTAGGGGCTTGTACGTGAGCATCAGGTAACCATGTATGAAACGGAATCATAGGAATTTTGATGGCAAAGGCAATAAAAATAGCCCACCACAAAATTTGTTGCACATGCAAAGGAAAATTATTAGTAAACTCACCGATATTGCTTAAATCGAAACTGTGAATCTTACTATAAATATATATAATTGATAATAAGAAAAATACTGAGACAAAAAAAGTATATAAGAAGAATTTAACAGCAGCATATATTCTATTCTCACCACCCCATACTCCGATAATAATATACATTGGAACTAATATTACTTCGAAGAATAAATAGAATAATAATAAATTTATTGAGGTAAATGCTCCTATACAAAAAGATTCCATCAATAAAAAACATACCAAATATTCTTTAATATATTTTTTAACAGTAAATAAGCTCCCAATAATACAAATAAGAGTAAGAAAGGAAGTTAAAGCTAGAAAAAATATTGATATACCATCAATACCCACATGGAATTCAAGCCCAATTTTATCAAGCCAACTATATCGTTCAACAAATTGATAAGCTGGGTTAGATGAATCAAATTCTATTAATATATATATAGTTGCGATGAATGTTAAAACACTACTCAGCACCGCAACATACATTGTATGTATTTGCTTATCGGGTTTTTTGCTTTGACTAATGAATAGCAAAATATATAGCACACTTATTAGAGGCAGAAAGATAGTAATTGATATGATTGGTAATTCTAGCATCTACAAACTTACTCCTAGCCATATGAAACAGCTTATTACTGCAACCATGAAAAATACTACATACAAAGTATAATTAAAAACGTATCCAGTCTGGGTTTTGCCGGTCAATCTACTGAAACAATTAACACTTCTAGCAAAACCATTTGGACCAAAACGATCAATTATTTTTTGATCACCAGAATAAAATAAATAAGCTAAGCAGTTGATCGGCTTTATTATTAAGAAATTATATAGCTCATCAAAATAATATTTATTGGTTAATATTTTGATAAAGCAATTATCTTTACCGGATTCCTGCTTTCGCAGGAATGACATAATAGAATTTGACTTATATAAACAAATCCCTGCAATAATACCTATTATCCCCACTATCATTGGTAATAACCTAATATGCAACGGTGGATGAGTAATTAATAGCTTATAAACTTGTAAATTAAGTAGACTATCATGGAAATAACCATTTGGTTTATCCATTGAAAGCAGATAATAACCGATCATCCCACTGAAAAAGCTTCCTGCTACTAATAATATAAGAGGATTATTCATTACTTTAGGAGGTTCATGAGCATGCTCAAAAACATCTTTTGCTAACCTAGTTTTGCCGTGAAATACCAATATAATTATTTTCATTGAGTAAATAGCGGTAAGTATTGCAGCTAATATACCAAATATAAACATAAACGATCCACTACTATAAACCGCTTCTAAAATTAAATCTTTCGAATAAAACCCTGCAAGCGGATAGATCCCTATTAACGCAAGCAAACCAATTAAAAAATTTCCATAAGTTATAGGCATCTTATTTCGCAGCTCGCCCATTTTAAATATGTCCTGCTCATGAACTGCGTGTATAACACTACCAGCTGATAAAAATAGTAAGGCTTTAAAAAAAGCATGTGTTACTAAATGAAATATACCACTATTATATGCTGATACTCCACAAGCCATAAACATATAACCAAGCTGGCTACAAGTTGAATAGGCGATAATTTTTTTGATATCGTTTTGCATAATAGCAATGCTTGCAGCAAAAAGGCAAGTAATACCACCAATAATTGTAATAAACTGTAGAACTAAGGGACTATATTCAAATAAATATGAACAGCGTGCTACTAAAAATACACCTGCTGTTACCATAGTTGCTGCGTGAATTAGTGCAGATACAGGAGTAGGTCCTTCCATTGCATCAGGAAGCCAAACATGCAAGCCTATTTGTGCAGATTTACCCATACAACCTATAAATAACAATAAGCAGCTAATATCAAGAACAGAAAATTCAAGACCAGCGAGTAATATTTTTGTATTAGCTAATTTTGGAGCAAGTAAAAATACATCTTCATAATTTGCCGAATGACAATAAAAAATAATCGTTATTACACCTAAAATAAAGGCAAAATCTCCAACTCTATTTGCTACAAAAGCTTTAATAGCCGCTTTATTTGCTGATTCTTTTGAATACCAAAAACCAATTAGTAAATATGAGCAGACCCCAACCCCTTCCCAACCAAAAAATAATTGTAAGAAATTATCAGTCGATACTAGCATTAACATAAAGAAAGTAAACAGTGACAGAAACGATAAGAAACGTACTATCCCCTTATCTTCTGCCATATAGCCAAGAGAATAAATATGCACGACGCTAGATACCCATGTGACGGCTATAAACATTATGCTTGTTAACTGATCTATATAAATCGACCAATCTACCTTAAATTGGCTTACTTTAATCCATGTCAATAATTTTATATGGATTATATGCCCGTCTAGACCAGTATGACAAAATATTATCGCTGCAAATAATGCTGATAATGATAAAAATGAGGTTGCAATTATAGAAGCTAGCTTTTCATCCATTTTACTTGCAAATAATCCGTTTATTAAAGCAGAAGCAAGAGGTAATACAATAATCATTGTAGCAATGCTTTGATACATCTTTATCCCCTCATCTGATTAATATCTGTAACTTCAATCGAGCCTTTATTACGGAAATATATCAATAATATCGCAAGACCAATAGAAGTTTCAGCAGCAGCTATAGTTAGAATTATGATGCTGAAAATCTGCCCCGATAATTCTTGCATATATACCGAGAAAGCAACAAAATTTATATTAACTGCAAGCAGCATTAGTTCAATCGACATTAATATATTTATAATATTTTTGCGATGCATAAATAATCCAAGCATCCCAATAGTAAAAACCAAACTGCTTAAAATTAAATAGTGATTAATCCCTATATATTCATTCATATTTGATATTCTCAATTCCTTTATTTATAAAAGGCTTAGTCATTAATATAGCATTTTCTTTATTATGTGAAAGTTGTTTTGTAATATTCTGACGTTTTACTCCATCACGTTTTCTAAGAGTTAAGGTAATACAACCGATCATAGCAACAAATAAAATAAGTCCTGCAATTTGAAAGGGTATCATAAAATCAGTATATAATATTTTTCCTATCGCTTTAGTATTTGATACATCACTTGCTATGACAAACGATAGATCAGAACTAAAATGAATATTTTTAGTACTAAGTAAAATAATCACTACTAAATCAGCAAACATAATCAAAGATACAAAAATACTTAAGATAGGCTTTTCTTTTAGCTGCATTATAGCTTTATTAAAATGCATATCCAGCATCATTATCACAAATAAGAATAATACTGCTACTGCTCCGACATATATAACTATCAGCATCATGGCTAAAAATTCTACACCAAGCAGTATCATAAGTCCGGAGCCATTAATAAAGGCAAAAATTAACCATAACACCGAATATACGGAATTTTTGCTCAAAACAACGCATAGACTGCTAATTACGATTAATGTTGTAAATAAATAAAAAAATATGGTCATAGTTTTTATATTGTCATCCTGCGACTTGATCGCAGGATCTTATATCACAGCTTGTATTATGGAATCCCGTAATCAAGTCACGGGATGACATAAAGTATTAAACCAATAAAGCGTTAGCAGCAAATTTATCAATCATCGGCATAAATAATACTTCTAGCTGTTTACGTATTACCTCTTGATCTTCTATTTTCTGCCCGTCTTTACTTAAGTTTATTTCACCTTTTACTACATGACCCATTACTGCGTCAATAATAGCTTCCTTATCAGGCTTACTATCCATATATCTAATAGCAAGTTTTTCAAAGAAATTAACACCTACTGGCTCATGTTTCAAATTTGTAACCCACATATAAGGAGTATGGCTTGCTTGATGTATTACAAGTTTTGTAGTTTTAGGCTTATTAAGCTCAGGTGTTTCTCTATGTTTCTGAGTGGTGATATTAATGTAACCTTGTAACACTAACTTCATTGCATTTTCTAAAAGCTCAGCTTTTATTTCGTTTAATTTAGTACCATGTAGCTTTTTATTAGCTTCCTCAGTTATTTTTTCAAAACTTAAGGGGTTATTAAGATGCTCACTGAAAGTATATAGAATAGCTTTCATGTATGGTGAAGCAGTTGTTAAATTACTATCTTTATTGCCGTTTAGAAAGAATGCTAAGCTTTCAGAAGAATTATTAAGATCAACCTCTTTAAGCGATTTTTCAGGAACAACATTAAAGATCATATTAAATTTCGTTATGTCTTCGTTATTAATATTTCTATTAATTTTTATATCATTATGACATAGTAGAGTAGCTCTAAAACGACGATTTGTAATAAAATCCATATATTGTTCATTTCTAACTATATCATTTACGACTTTTAACTGCTCTACTACTTTTTGGGGCATGTTACCTAAATACATAGTAGAAAGGTTACAATCAGCTAAATATTGTAAATTATGTTTTCTAGCTTCATCCATAAATTCATGAAAGTAAAATTGAGCATTTTCTTCTTCTAAATGATCATGACGTAAATAATGATCTGTTTGTTTTGAAAGTAATCCGGCTTCGGTTTTTAATACTTCAGCATAAGGTGTTTTTGAATTCTCTAAGCTATCTTTAACAAAATCTAATAATAATCTAGATTGAGTTATTTTATCACGTACATTTGCAAATGAATTAGAATGATAAAGCATCATATCTCTAACCGTGCGAACCATATTCCAGCCAGGTAAAGTATTATAACTGATATATGCTATACCATTTTTGCTTAGGTTTTTATTACATACGTCAAAAATTTTATCTCTAACATTTTTTGATACCCAAGACATTACACCATGACAAATTATATAATCAAACTTATTCAAAGAATCATCAATATCAAGTATAGAACAATGATGAAATTCTATATTTTTCAGCCCAAGTTCTTTTACAGTCTTATTTGCTTCGTCAATTTGTACTTTAGATAAATCAATACCAACAAAATGAGCCTTTGGATAAAGAAGAGCATGCGGTATTAAATTACCACCAGCAGCACAACCTAACTCTAATATTTTTGCGGTTTCCACATTAGGAGCATCTACACCAAAAAGAGTTGCAAGAGTGCTTAAATGATGAGGATTAGTAAAGGAATATGGGTAGCTTTCATATGGCACTTCGTCATAAGTATTATGATTGATTGCCCCATTAATAACAGGTTGCGTATTATGTTTTTCTTTTGTTGTTTTATCGTGACTATCAGGAAGATTAGAAGAATTACTAGCTTTTGAAGACATATTTTTTCCTTATAAGTTAGATTAATTAGCATCATTGCGAGGGAAAGCTGTAAGTTTTGACGAAGCAATCCAGTAAAAAATGCTAACTTATAGTATTTTTATTATTTTTTCTGGATTGCCACGCTCCAAGCAAATGCTTGCAATGACAATGCTACCATATAAATATTTCACAGAATTTTTAAAATGGCAATCTATAAGTAAATCCTATACCAAATTCTTCAACACCTATAGTTTTTTTAATAGGTTTTGCGGGTAAAAATTGTCCTGTTTTCATATCAAGTGTGTCATAATCAATTCTTACTCGATATACTGTTTGTAATTTTGCGGTTAGATGTACACTAAAATTTGAAGAAAGAGACTTTGAAACTCCGAGTCCTGCTTGCCAAGCAACACAATTCTTATGTGTTTTTCTTACTTTAAAATAATCGCTATTTATAACATCCCATTTTGAAGATGTAGGTTTGACTTTTACCTGAGCTATACCACCACCTATTATTACAAAAGGAGTGATACCATTCATCTCTTCTAAATCATAAATAAGATTTAACATATATATGTTCGAAAATACTTTAGTATTCCCAGGAGTTTTAGGTATAGTTAAGCCATTGCTCAAATTTTGCGGTGGTAATACATAATGTAAGCGATATTTAGGTTGATAAGTTGCCGAGAATTCAACAGATATTTGCGGATAAATCGTATAACCTATTTTTCCGCTATACATACTTGCCCTTTTTAAAATAATTTCGGTATTAGAATGTTTATGACGGAATTTGCTAACAACCGGTTCAACTACACCGCCTTCCCCTCCTATATAAAATCCGGTTTCATCGTTTATATTATCTTCGGCAAAAACAGTATTAGTAATAAAAATGGATAAAGCAACAGTAAATAATTGTAATAATTTGATCATTATATTTATCTTGGAAAAATTTTTAAGGATATTAAATCTTTAGCCTACTGGCGGTCAACTATATTTTTTCTAATTACAGAAGCAAATATGCCCAATAGCAATAAAGTAATGGTAACAGTTAAAGAAATGTAAGCTGGAACAGCTATATAATGATGAATAAATATTTTAATCCCGATAAATATTAAAATTAAAGCTAAGGAGTATTTGATATAGCTAAATCGTTCAACAATTTCTGCAAGACAGAAGAATAGAGCTCTAAGCCCTAAAATAGCAAAAATATTTGAGGTGTAGATAATATAGGCATCATTAGTAATAGCAAATATTGCTGGTATACTATCTATAGCAAAGACTAAATCTATTGCTTCTATTAATATTAATGATATGAAAAGAGGAGTAACATATAGTTTTTTGTTACGCGTAACAAAGAATTTATCCCCCTCAAGGTTAGGGGTAACATTTAGATATTTTATTATTGACTTATAAATATAAGAATTCTGTATATCAAAGGTTTTGTGAGATATATAAAAAGTTTTTACGCCCGTAACAATAAGTATCACGGCAAAAATATATAACAACCAAGAGAATGTATTTATAAGCATAATCCCGCCATAAATCATTACAGCTCTAAAAGCTATTACGCCAATTATGCCAAAGAATAAAACACGATGTTGATATTTTTGTGGAATCGTAAAAAATTGGAAGATAATTGATATAACAAAGATATTATCAAGCGACATAGCCTTTTCAATTAGAAAGCAAGTATAATATTCACGGCTACTATCTGCTCCCATATTATAATAAACATAAATGCCAAATAAACAGGATATTGTAAAATAGAAAAGACTGAGAAGTAAGCTTTGTTTAAAGCTCATTACTTCATTTTTTTTATGTATAACCCCTAAATCAAGTACTAATAAAGCAAAAATTATGGTGTAAAAAATAATCCAGCTCATAACTTATCTCAGCATTTTATATTGCATATGATAATATAATCCTCCACCATATATAACTCTTAGCTGGAATTTTATAGTATTTTCTCCTTGTTTTAAATAAGGCTTGATATCAAGTGGTAAATTTTTAGCTTGTAACGCCATACCTTGATCATTACCATTATTACAATAAGCTTTTTGATCCAAAGAATCTTGAGAAGCTATAGGTGCACTAAGAACTTTTGTATTATTAACATATACAAGTGTACAATCATCATACCATAAATCTAGAATTTTAAAATAATCGATATCAGCCATAATAGCATCTAAAGTTACTTTAAATGTTATGGTAAATAATTTACTATTATCTGGTTCATTTGATGCATCTATAAAAGTTCTAGGATCATGAGGAAATGCGTCTACTCCAAGGCTAGGATCAGGTTGTAATGGTACAACATTTAAAATGAAATCACCGGTTTTTGTATTAGGATTATAAGGGGTATTTACTAATTTTGTAGGAAAATTGTTTTCAATAATTTCTATAGGTAGTCCTTTCGATTCTCTACAACCAATATTTTGTTTTAAAGGTTCAAATTCAATAGTTTTTTTATCAAAATTTGATAAACAATAACGCTTAAGGCTTGTTCCTTTTGGTTCCAGATCTGGATATGGATCTAAAGATGGATCTATTTCTACCCAATTAGGTGGACATGTACCTACTCTTAACTCTCCTATATCTGTTTCACCCCACAATGCATTACCATCAGCAGGTTGTGGAGAAGTAATTGCCGAACAAACAGGAGCTAAAATAGGCGAACATAGATTTAATTCTCGCCAAGTTTTATCTCTTACATCTGAAACTTTAACATCATATGTTGGGTTACTATTAGAGTCAAATATAACTTTATAATATCGAGTAGCATCTAATATAGAACCTAAATTAGATGCAGGACTTATCCTATTTAAATAGTCTGTAGTTAAGACGCATACAGGAGTATTAGGGTTATCATTATTAACATAACAATTACTATTGTTAGCACAGCTATAAATAGTAATACCTTCTCCTGCACCTGATAAAGTTTCTACTTGAGAACAACCGCTTGTGCTCTCACATAAGCCAAGGTTTGCATAACTAGCAACTTTACTTTTAAATACGCTACAATCTACAGTATTTGGCTGATCTAATTTGGCAAGCACACAATTTATTTGTTGATTATTATTAGGATTACTAGGTGTTGTTGACGGTGGTGGCGGTACAGGACTACAATGCTGGAAATTCTTCGGCATTAAGCAGGTATGCGTTCCACCTTGTACATATTTACCATTTATATATTCCAAATATTTTAAATAAACTGCATTTGGATTTGGATTTCCACTATTGTCATAAGGCGGTATATTATCTTTATATACGCCGTAAATTGTTATTTGATTTAATGCATTAGGACCCGAAAATGGCATAGCAATATATTTATCATCCGGATATTTTGGTGGATCTTTAGGGATAAATGCAACAGAAGAACTATAATTATAACCAGCAAGCGTTACTACACTTTCTGTAGCAGTAGAATTAGGATCAGCAGCATATGATAATGGGGTTACAAGTGTGCTAGTTTGATCTATAATATTACCTTTATCATCTTTTACTTGCATAGAAGCAACAAATTGTGGCGTATAATAAGTATTGCTTGGGCAAACAATTCTCGAATATTCTTTTTCACATTCGTAAGTAGCTAAACTGTATGAATCACTTACTCTAGACACGCATCCTGCTAAACTACTCGATTCAAATACACAGATATCGGCTGGATCTTGTGTATCTGTTTTAGTATTACTGATAGAAACATAAAGGCTTCGGGATTTATTGTTATTATCATTTAAAGTAAAGCTTTGCTGTATTGGCATTAAATTATCTTTATCTTGAACTTGTACTTCAGGAAATTGAACGCTTACATCAACAAACTGACCAATATTAACTCCCCATATTTTTTGACAAGAAGTTGAGTTACCTGCTTCTGCAGTACCACAATCAGGTATATCACTTATAAAATAATCACTAGGAGTTTCAAGGCTACCCATAACCTGCGAATACACTATTCTAAAACCTTGATTACAACCATTAGCAGCAACATCGCAAGGTAATTTTATATTTGTATTAATGCAAGGAGCACCATTTGAAGAGCTACTACAAGGTTTAATAAAATCTGTATAAACAGTAGCTGTGTGAGCACCACTTGCCGAAGTAAATGGTCCATTTATTTCTACACAAGTAGTAAGATCAGGCTTGTCACCAGTACAAAGAGGTATAAGATTATTAAAACTGACACGCACTGTATTATTAATAATATTATTTCTGACATTTGACACTACACAAGGCGAGACAGCTGAAGATTGATTAAAAGTTTTTCCATCAGAATTTTTAACACTACACACATTATTAATGACCGCAGGAACACTAAGTTCATTTAAATCTTTACAAAATGGTGGCGGGTAAGGACCTAAAGGTAATTGTACACAGCCAAAAGAATAGTCATCTACAGAACCGTTTAAAGACCCAAAAGCTTCAATAATTGGTATTATTACAGCATTAGGGAAGAAATTAAATAAGTCACCTATGGCATTAAGTATAGTCTGGTGTACTTTTATTATTTCTGAATCTTGGCTTATCATACCAAGAAGTGTACCTAGTAACTTTGGTATATTTCCTCCGCTGAGTGTAGTAACTAAAAATTTTAATACTTGTGCAATTGGACTAAGCTTAGTAGTTTCATGTAGTGGTTGACTATTAGGATTCCAGTCCAGAGCATCAGTATGTGCCCCTGAATCTGACACAAGATTTACAAGACCTGGATCACTATATGCACAAAGCTTAGGGGAAGAAATAGTAAGTATTTGTCCGTCTACCCCAACTATAGTATCGTCACTTTCGGTAAAACCAACTTTATTAAGATGAAATCCTGCAGTATAGCCAGGATCAGCAGGAGAAGGATTAGAATTTATTCCAGGAGGAGGTGGCATTTCCGGCACTGCAATTCTGGCACAAACTCTAGTTAGCGGTAAACCATAACCAGTTGGCCATAATACGCATTGTCCATCCCAATTTAAATTAGCATTCTGAGACCAGCAAGCAGCAGCATTACAGCTTTGAATTCTAATAGTTATTTTAGGAGTAAAATAACTACTGTCTGGTGACTCTTGAGCACATCTATTTAATACAAAAGGCGTAAATCTACCCGGATAATCAAATTGTAATAAGCAATTATCCGTACCACGACCATCACTTTTATTCCAAGGAGGACAATTTGCACCCGTTTTATATTTCTTTGTTATTTGATTCGGACCTTTATTCCAAGTTTCTGTTCTTTCACTTTGCCCACAATTACAAGGATCACTAAGACAATCACCTATAGTACCCCAAATACTGGCAAGTGTATTAATTGAGCAAAATAGAAATAAAAAAAATAATAAATATTTTTTCAACACTTTGAGTAATTGTTATAAAATAGTTGTTATATATTGTTACATAGTAGTCATATACCGCAGATATTTTAAGATTTGGAAGTCAAATAAGCGGTGAGCCTGCGGAGCGTAGATAACTACGTGAGCACAGGCGAATCCCGAAATTTGGTTTACCAAATCTTAAAATATCAAAGGTAGACTAATCTATGTTTAATGCATCGTATAGATAATTAATCCAATTATCTGGTGGTCCTTGGTATTTTTCTAGCACTTCTTTATAGATAGCCATTTCTTCCTTTTTACTTGATAAAATACGCACAACTCCAGTTAATGCTGCTATACTTAATTCTAAAGCTATAGATTCGTTATCTTTATTAATTAAAAACATTCTACTGGTAAGTATTAATTGTGATAACTTACGTATCTCTGAGTCTGTTAAACCTAAAATCTCGTCTAGATCTTCAATTTTCACATCAGACGGTAAAATAATTTTAGTATTAATTAACTCAAGCCATGCTTTTAAAGTATATTTTGGATATGCTTTAAGGTAAATAAAATTAAAATTACCTACAAAAACACCATTACTTTCAGATAAATTATTAAAAATTAAGTTTATATTATCACTATAAATTTCAGGTTTATAGAGTTTATCAAAACTATCTGCAGCAAATATTTTAGGTTTAGTACCTACTAAGCTTAAATGGTAAGTAAGTGCATAAACTACACTAGCACTAACATTTTGGTGTTTTTTTAAGTTATTATTAAATTGTTCTAAATATTTTCTTTCACTTGGATAGAATTGCTTAGCAAAAGGCTCATCTGAAAGCTTATATAAATTAAGACCGACAATATTGCTTTCATTAATATTAAAAACTGATTGGTCAAATAAACCGCTATATAATTGTCCCTCTGTGAAACCTTTTAATTTATCTAATATTGTACTGCCACCCTCTTCTTTAAAATCTTCCCATTTTAAGATGTCAGAAAAAATTCGCTTTTCCTTATCAATTGATAAAATTTTACTCTTAAGTTTCTCTAAAAAAGTTAGCTCTACTTCATTAAGCGGTGAAATATAATGACCACTTAACATTTTTAAAAATTCTAAAATGAAAGCTTGCGATTTTTCTGTGTCATCTAATAAAAATGGATTGATAATTTGTTTATCAATTTCTAACCATGTACCCTCTAATGCTTCGATAAAAATCTTAGAATCATTGCTGTTAGAGATATAAATTATTGTTGGATCATACTTAGTTGATTCTGACACCAGAAAATTTAATAATACTGTTTTACCAGTTTTTTCTGTACCAAAAATACAAGTATTACCCCTACCAGTTTTATCATGAAAATTCATGAAATAAGGAGTACCTCTTTCTGTTCTAAGTAGTGTTAATGCTCGTCCCCAAGAAGTATATTGGCTACCTAAAGGTGAATTGTGCAAAGCAGCAAGAGATGCTACATGATCTGATAATAAAGGTGACATTCTTCGTATAAAAGCAAAATTAGCAGGTAATTGTGCCCAGAATGTTTGCTCTATATTAAGGTCTTCCTTTACATGAACAATACCAAGTTTAAAAAGCTCTCTTGCAGCTTTTGCAACAGAAGCAGTAAGTTTATCTTCATCTTCTTCTATAACAGCAATTGAAATTTGTTGATTACAAAACTCAAAACGAGATTTATTATCATTAAATCTTTTTATACCCTTATGCTCAATTAAGTTATCATCATTAGTAATTTTTAAAATGTAATCCTGCCCCTTTAAAGCGGAAGCGACTGTTTTTTTATCAACAAAATAAAATATCTCGGTTATTATTAATTCAAGTGGTAGCTGTAAAAATTTATCAAGAGCTTCAGACGGAGATTCTTGATATTCTTTGATAGATAGTAAGGAAATAAATTTTTTATTTTGTTCCTGATTCGTAACTACCATTTTATCGCCACTAATCGTGTAAGTACTTCTACCTATTGCACTTGATAAATCTATTATGGGTACTAAACAATCGCTATCGTTAATATTAGCTATTCGGTTATATAAAAATAAAGGTGCAGAAAATGTGTTTTCGTTTTCAAATGTTATACCAAGCTTTTCTGCATCAAACTCACTTAAGTCATTCAAAATATTATTAGCAAGACTTTCTAGCTTCTGCAAGGCAGACTCTAAATATTTATTTTCAAAGTCTACGATTAATTTAGTTGATAAAGAATTTATCAAAGAACCAAAATTTTTAATTTTAATCTTAGCAGAATCATGTACTACGGAAATATATAAAGTATTAACAAATTTATCATTCCAGTGATTTTTTCTCTGCCATAATGCATGAATATTAGCAGGTAATAATTTTTTATAAGGAGTAGGATCGTCTAAATTTTGTCTTTCTCTTACTGTATGCATCCAAAAAGCAAAATCATAACTATTTGTATGCTTTTTTACAGAAGCTCTAATTATTTCACGTAAATTTTGTATGTTATCACTAATTTTTTCTGAACTAATACCATAAATTTTAATAATTTGTAGTAACTTACCATCTTTAGTAAGCAAAGTATGCTCATTATAGTGACATGCTATAGGTATAAAATTTGGAGCATTATAATTATATATATCCTTATCAAACTTTCGTAGACCACTAAACACAAATAACCTTAATTTAAATTAATTTGTTGTTATCCCTTGAAGGCTTTGTTGCATGGGTTGAGAGCCGTCATTACGAGAAGAAACTGAAAGTTTCGACGAAGCAATCTCAGAAACCATATGCTGTTTCATGAGATTGCCACGCTCCTTGCAGTCGCGTAGCTTATGACGAAAAAACGAGCCATGTAATGATCCAATCACAGTATAACAACAAGCTATAATCGCAAACACTTACTGCAAAACTTTATCATATAATAAACATTATTACAAAACTTTACCTAATTATTTACGTTTAATAAATGATTATTCTTTATATGCAGTGATTTTTTGTAACCCTCCCATGTAATTTACCAGAACATCCGGTACGGTTATTGAACCATCTTCATTTTGATAATTTTCTAAAATTGCAACCATAGTTCTACCAATTGGTAAGCCAGAAGCATTTAAAGTATGAACTAAAGTAGTATCATGATTACCAAATTCTTTGTATCTTGCTTTCATTCTACGTGCTTGAAAATCACCACAATTAGAACAGCTAGCAATTTCACGATATTGTTTTTGCCCTGGAAACCACACTTCTATATCATAAGTTTTTTGTGATGCAAAACCCATATCACCCGTACAAAGTAGCATAGTACGATAAGGTAATTCCAGTTTTTGTAAGATAGTTTCTGAAGCATTAGTCATATATTCATGCTCATTTTTTGACTCTTCCGGTGTTGTAATAGATACAAGCTCTACTTTACCGAACTGATGCAATCTAATCATACCTCTAGTATCTCTACCGCTGCTACCTGCTTCTGATCTAAAGCATGGTGTATGAGCAACAAGTCTCATAGGTAATTTTTCACGAGGAATAATAGTATCGGCAACCATATTCACTAGTGACACTTCTGCGGTTGGAATTAGCCTATAACCGTTTGTAGTTGCAAAAGATTCATCCGCAAATTTAGGCAGCTGCCCCGAATTATACATAGCATTATCTCGAACTAGCACTGGAGGTGACACTTCAAGAAAACCAAACTCTCCAGTATGAATATCAAGCATGAAATTGGCTAAAGCACGCTCTAATTTTGCTAAATCACCTTTTAATGTTACGAATCTAGCACCTGAAATTTTTGCCGTCTGCTCAAAATCCATTAGGTCTAGTTTTACACCTAGTTCAAAATGCTGCTTTTTATTTAGAGCATTAAGGTCTACTTCTCCGTAAGTACGAATTAATTTATTCATACTTTCATCAATACCATATGGTACCTCTTCATCAGGAATATTAGGAAGAGTATTTAATAGCTCGTTTAGCTCATTATTATTGTTTAAATCTTGTTCGAGCTCTTCTAGTTTTTCATTGATGTCCTTAACATCTCTTTGTAATCCCTCAAATTCCTCGCCGCTTTTAGTGTTCATGTTACCTAAAATTTTCGACTTTACTTTACGTGCGTGCTGAAATTCTTGAATTAGATTAGTGATTTTTCTTTTTTTACCATCAAGCTCTTCGATTCTTTTTGCCATAGGTTCAATAAATCGCTGCCTAAGCTTGTCATCGAATAATTCTTGATTTTCTCTAATCCATTTAATATTTAGCATTTATGACCTCGGTTTTTCTATATAATTACATATTATTATTGAAATTTCATATAATAAAAGCAGCGGTATTGCAAGAGCAAACTGGCTTAAAATATCTGGAGGAGTTAATATTCCTGCAATAATAAAGTTAATAACTATCGCAAAACGTCTTTTTTCCTTAAGAGTTTCTATTGTAATTATTTTTAATATATTTAATATTATTAAAACAACTGGAAGTTGAAAGGCAGCACCAAAAGCTATAATTAGATGAATAACTAGATTTAAATATTCACTAATCCTAGCCTCTAAAACTATCGGTACTATTAAATCACGCTTTTCAAAACTAAGAAAAAAATTCCAAGCTTTTGGCATTACGAAATAAAAAACGAAAATACTACCACACCAGAATAAAATAGGCGATATAAAAAGAATAAACGCAATAATTTTTTTCTCATGATAATATAATCCAGGACTAACGAATAAGTAACATTCTAAAGCAATTACTGGTATAATAATAGCGAAAGCTGCAAAGGCTGCAAGCTTAATATAAGTAAAGAATGCTTCAGTAAGTCCAGTATAAATTATATTTCGTAAATTATCCTTACTTAGTTTAGCAAGCGGTTCTAATAAGAAACTATAAATAGTATCACTAAAATAATAGCAAATAGCAAATGCAATTATAAAAATAATAAATATTCTGGATAATCTTAATTTAAGCTCTGATAAATGTTCTTGAAAAGAATATAATTTCATAACTATATAATATACTTCTTTTTTTCTTTTTCAAGAATTGCTATTTTTCTTAACACACCCTAGCGTACTAAATTTGCCTCAAATTAGTAAACGTAATTAATCTCTTAGGGTTTAATTCCCCGAAGGTCTGCTTCGTGATATACTAGATGCATGGAAGAAAGCAGTTATATACATAAAAGTGATAATGTCACAGTACTAATATATCATTTAGTAACACCGGCAAAGTATAGAAGAGTAATATTCAAAGAGGAACTAGACGATTACAGGAGTTTCGCACTTAGAGCCTGTCTTGAAAGTGTATTGAGAACAAAAACAATACACTAATTCATAGCAAGCAGTTTACAATTTGTATAAAAAAGCAGTAATTTTGCTAAAAATTGTAAATTTTTTGATACATCAAACAGTGCTAAAGTAATATGTTGCAGTACTATTTAATGAGCATATTCGTCTTTCAAGATAGGCTCTTAGCAAAGAATATGGTAATCTAGAGAAAAATAGTTTTAGATAAAAATGACAAGATCAAAATGTAGCAAAGATTTATATCAATCGTTTTTACAAGCAAGTAGTGTAAGATATACTGGCAAAGCATTATCTGAAGTAAGCCCAGTAGATCTATCGCACGATAGTGCAAGTCGATGGTTAAAGAGTAAAGATTTTCGCCCTAGCGAAATCTATAGCAAAGTGTCAAAATATCTTGATCTAGAGGAGCCTTGTTTATTAGTAGGAGATGACACCTTATTGTCAAAGCAATACAGTAAGAGGATCGAGCTTGTAAAGTATCAATATTCTGGGGCTGTACATGATGTTATACCTGGTATAGGAATGGTAAACTTACTGCATTACAATACTCAAATTGATCAATCTACTCCTGTAGATTATAGAATATATGATAAAGAAACTGATGGCAAAACAAAGAACGAGCATTTTTGTGATATGCTTACTTTAGCTAAAGAAAGAGGTATCAATCCTGATGCCATAGTCATGGATGCTTGGTATAGTGGTTTGGATAATTTAAAACATATACGTAATTTAGGTTGGATATGGGTTACTAACCTAAGAAGAAATAGAAAAGTTAATCGTAATGTTAGCTTGGACACTTTGGAGATTCCCGATGAAGGGCTAAAAATTCATCTACGTGGATACGGTTGGGTAACGGTATTTAAGTTTGTGGCAAAAAATGGTCGCATTGATTACATAACAACTAATTTAGAAAACCCTACACGTGAGCAAATAGAGAAAATTGTTAAGGCACGTTGGTCTATAGAAGTTTATCATCGAGAATTAAAACAAACTTGTGGTATTGAAAGCTGTCAGGCACGCACGGGTCGAGCTCAAAGAAATCATATTTGCCTTGCTGTATTGGCATGGCTTGATATGAACAAAAGGAGGATAAATGAAAAAATTACTTTATATCAACAAACTTGGGAAGTTATAAAAACATCAATTCAGAATAACATTAGATGGCTTCTAACTGATATGCAATTTTCCTAAGTGCGAAACTCCTGGATTATTTATGTAAAATTTGTGAGGACATAGAAGCTCGTTATGAAATTAGATTTTTGGAAATAGGAGTAGATAAAGAACATGTACATTTTTTACTACAGTCAATACTAATGTATAGCCCAACAAAAATAACTCAAATCATAAAAAGTATTACATCTAAGGAAATGTTTAAGAAATATCCAAATCTTAAAGAAAAATTATGGGGAAGTGAGTTTTGGAGTAAAGGATATTTTATGAGCACAGTAGGTAAACATGGTGATGAGCGGAAATTACGTAATTATGTAAAAAATCAAGGTTCAGGCAAACCTTCTTATAAAGCATTTCAACAAAAACAGTTAAAACTTTTTGGATAGATACCTCGTAGCTCTGCTGCGAGGAGTATCATTTATTAGGAATAGGGATAAATTTATCCTTACTCTACGCAAATAGCGAATTACCTAAGTAATTTGCTATTTGCGATACTCTATATTTTCTTACTATATACTTTAAAGAAAACCAGTATAAATAACATACTAAATAAAGTATTGCAAAAAAAGAATAACGACCAAGGAAGATATTTCGCACAAATGCCACCAAGAGCAGCTAAAACAATACGACTAACCGAGCTAAAAGACGCTATAATAGAATATTGAGTAGCCACAAATTCACTATTACAAAGGCTAGCGAAATATATCGAGATAATTGTTCCGGCAAGACCTGCACAGAAATTCTGCATGGTAATAGTTAGTATGAAAGTTTTTATATCATATCCAATAACAGCAAGGATCATGAACATAAGAGGTGAAAGTAATTGAATAATGCCGCCTATTAAAACGCTACGTAATATACCGATTTTTGTTGATAAAATTCCGCCTAACGCTCCTCCTACTATCATAATAAGCAATCCGTAAGCCTTGTAAATAAAGGCTATTTCATGAGTAGTAAAACCTAAATTTAATAGAAAAGGCGAACTCATAGCCATAGGTATAGAATCAGCGGCTTTATATAGAAACACAAACAGCATAATTAACAATAAATGTCGTTGTTCGGTTTTTAAGGATATAATACTACTTTTAATAACTTCAAAATATTGTTTTAAATTTATTAAATCTTTCGTTCTATGAGATTGTTGTTTCGGCTTTGGTTCTTTAATGCATAAAATAATTATAGGTCCAAGAAGAGTAATGTAAATAGCTAATTTATAAACAGTACTCCAATCAAAAATAACCGATATATATAAAGCACCGACGCTACCGAGTAACATCCCAAGGCGGAATCCTATACTGCCGAAAGTAAAAGCCAAAGAGAGTTCTTTTTTTGAAGTAGGTCTCTCAATGCGGTATGCATCAAGTACGATATCCTGAGTAGCCGCACAAAAAGAGATAATAAATAATATAATTGCAGTAATATATATATTATGACAAGGATTAAAACTCGAAAAACCGGTTATTGCAAGGCTTAAACATAGCTGTGATGCTAATGCCCAGCCACGCCTAGCTCCAAATTTAGAACATAAAAAAGGGATAGAATATTTATCGATAAAAGGAGACCATATAACTTTTACGCAATAAGGAAAAGCAGCAAGCGATATTGAACCTATTATATCGGTTGTATATTTTGCTTCAGATAATTGATATGGAACAGTAAAAAAAATTAAATTAAATGTTAGACCGGAAATCATACCTAAGAGCAAAATTCCAAGTAAATACATCTTATCTACACTTATTTGCTTTATCAATAACATATTATTTATATTGTATTTTTAAAGAATAGGGGGCGACTTTAGAAAATATCTTACCTACTACCGGTATTTTAGTTACAATACTACTAATGAAGAAAAATGATGGGATAACGTTACCTTTAATTTGAATTAATTTTTGGTTGGTATCAATATTACCTTTCATAGTAAAGTCAAAAAATGGTCCGTGTGCTTCTGCACCGGATAATGTAATTACGTTTCCTTGATAACTAAAATTACCGTTCATATCTTCAAATGAAATATTCTTATTATTGGTTATCGAGCTAAGAAGACCAGGTATTGAAACGAAAGAAACTAATCTTGTTAAAAAAGGAGTATCGGTTAAAGCAAAACGTGTTATATAGAATTTACCATCTAATATTGGTATTATATCGCCTTTTTTAACTTTGTATCTTCTAGTATTCAGGTTAATTTTAGTATAACCGCCTTGCATAGAGCTATACATCCCAAGCCCTTTAAGTAATGCTCCAGCATTATCTGACTCAATTAACCATTGTTCATAGCTTTCTTGTGCAGTAAGAGACATCATTACTTTTCCATTATTGGAAATATTGCTATTTAGAGAACCAGAAAAGCAGAGTACTTTATCACATTTAATTGCTAAATCAAAGTTATCTAAAATTACATTATCTTTTAATAAAATTTTATATATGTTAGTTTTTAACATTACATTACGTGTGGAATCACCATCTTTTTGTAAAAACTCCATCATATTAGAGTTTGAAAGATCTAACACACTTCCATAAATTTCAGTATTTAGATTATGACTATCTATAGTTATTTTTCCTCTTAATCTTGTATTTTTATGATTAATAGAAGATAGAGATATATTATAAATATCTTTCTTAGCTAAGATATTACCATTAATTTTTAAACTATCATCCCCTGACAGACTAAATTCGATATTCTTATCTGAGCCTTTATCATTTAATTTAGTATGGATATTTAAATTAGCTTTTTTACGCAACTGTTTGTGGATAGCTACTTTAGCTATATAAAACTCTAAATTATCAAGGTTAGAATTAAGATCAATAGTTGTATTGTTATTTTGTTTCTTATACTCAAAATCTAAAACAGCACTACCTGACATTAATTTTAATATGCCAAAACTTTTATTATTTGCTGTAATATTACTTTTTATTTTGAGCAGGCAATTATTGTTTTCATCTACCATATCGTGGTCATAAGTAAAATTACTTACATAGTTATTGATCTTACCTTTACCAGTAATATTTAATTGATTGTCTTTAAAAACACCTTTTGCCTCACCTTGTTGCAACAATATATTATTGCTTAAAGTATTAAAATTTATATCAGTCAATGTTGAAGTAACATTATAGCTATTATCGATTTCAGAATTGATAGGAATTATTATCTCTATTATTGAATTGGCATTTCCTTTAATTTCTTTCAAATCAATATCTTCATTTTTAACATTTTGATATGCATCATTTGGTATAAAATCAACTAAATCACTAATTTCACCTTTAGCAGTAGCGTTAAAAACAAATTGTGACTTAAGAGGTCCTTCCCATTTAAAAGTCATAATACCATTAGACAGAACGCTGTTACCGCTATAAGCCTCATTAATCAAGAATTTTATCTCTGCCCCTGAAATAACTATATTAGTATCAACTTTAGTTAAAGCAGGTAAATCTTTATGATATTTATATTCAAAATTTGATATATGCAAATTTGCTTTTAAATTATCATCTTCTAAAATATTTTCTTTTAAAAATTTTCTATCTAGTTTAATGCTTAATTCGCCGTTTTGAATGTGACCTTGTTTTATATGCTCTTGCAAATATGATATCACAGGATTATTAGGAATAATTTTTTCTACTGTTTGGTAAATTATCAAAGGAATATTTACTATATTGGCATTTGCATCTATGTTTTTATCAGTTACTTTACTGTTTAAAGTTAAAGAAGCTTTGTTACCAAAATTCAGCTTACAATCAGCTATTTTAGGGTTACTTTTTGTATTGCTAGTTTTATAAACACATATAGCTTTTCCAAGCGGCAGCCCTGCCCCTTTTTCATCGGTTAAAATATCACTTTTTATTGAAGTGAGGTTTATATTAGTTAAAATATTTCTTTGGAATATATTTAAAGAGTAATCACCATTTATTTGAGTATTTATAATTTCTTCCTTATTATTCGATATTACCGAAAATTGAGCTATATTAAAATATGCTTCTATTAATGAATTAGAAAATAAATCTTTGAAATTTAAAGTAACATCAAGGTCATTAATTTCCCCTTCAGCATTATCTATAAGATATAAAGAAATTTTATTAATTATTAAGTGATTTTCTTTAAAACTTAAGTCATTTATTACAGCTTTGATATCATTTTTACTTAAATAAAATTCAATTACTCTTTTTAAAGGCTTATCCATATGTCCATGATTTGCACTATAAAAAATTAAATATGCAACTAGAAACAATGCAGCAAAAGTTGTAAAAATACTAATAAAAGCTTTTTTGAGAAAATTCATTCGAGTTTATAAATCGATTAAAAGATAACGCAAGTTTTAGACTTGTAATATTTGTTAAATATAGAGTATAATCTAGAAAAATCATCAAAAATTATGAATATTACATTTATTGGTAGCGGCTATGTGGGATTAGTTTCAGGTGTTATGATGAGCTATCTAGGTCACAATGTTACTTGTCTTGATAATGATGAAGCCAAAATCTCTAAGTTAAATAAGAAAATATTACCAATTTATGAAGCTAAACTTGATAAATATTTTATGCAAGCTTTGGAACATGAAAGGTTAAAGTTTGCTAGCTTTTATAATGATGAACTTAAAAATACCGAAGCAGTATTTATAACAGTCGGTACACCCTCTAAAGAATCAGGCGAAGCCGATTTAAGTTATGTTTATGAGGCAATAGATAAAGTTTCTCTACATATAAACAAAGATTGTTTAATAGTTATCAAATCAACTGTGCCGCCTAGTAGTTGTAATAATATCATTGATTATTTAAAAGCAAAAGGTTTCTCATTTAATATTGCATCAAATCCAGAATTTTTACGCGAGGGAAATGCTGTAAAAGATTTTTTATATCCTGATCGTATCGTGATTGGTGTAAATAATAAAGAATCAGAGCATATATTACGAAAGATTTATACACCTTTAACGGATAATGGAGCAGAGTTAGTAGTAACTGATTTAGTTACAGCAGAGCTTATTAAATATGGCTCAAATAGTTTTTTAGCTACTAAAATTGCTTTTATTAATGAGATGGCTAATTTATGCGAAAAAATTGGTGCTAATATTAAAGATTTATCTAATGGCATAGGACTTGATAAAAGAATTGGAACAGCCTTTCTAAATGCTGGACCTGGCTTTGGAGGCTCATGTTTTCCAAAAGATATCTTAGCATTAAATAGTATCATTACGAATAATCACATAGATTCTAAAATTCTTGAAGCAGTGATTACAAGTAATAGAGAACGTCCAAATTTCATGGTAGATAAGATAGCTACTTTATTAGATGAAGATTTAAAAGGTAAAAATATAGCTGTTTTAGGCTTAACATACAAAGCAGGTACCGATGATGTTAGAGCAAGCCCTGCAATTGAGATCATTAAAAATTTATTAGATAAAAGTGCATACGTTAAGGCATTCGATCCTATGGGGCTTGAAAATGCCCAAAAAACTTTTAAAAATGAAAATTTGCTATATCTAGATTTCGCAATTAAAGCTTGTGATTTTGCTGATGCTATAGTTATTACTACTGAGTGGAGTGAATTTCAAGAACTTGATTGGCAGAAAATTTACAGCTTGGTAAAATCACCTATAATTATTGATCTACGGAATATCTTAAAAGCTGATGAGATGGAGAGCATAGGCTTTAGATATTATACAGTAGGAAGTAAGATTTAGCCCCAACAACGTCATTGCGAGGAGTCGTAGACGACGCGGCAATTTCAGGAGTTGTTATCCCGTATTATTTCATGAGATTGCCACGCTCATTTCACTCGCTCGCAATGACGATTTATACACTTTAACACTAATTAAAAATGCAAACTGAATTTATACATTTAAGAACGCAAAGCTCCTATTCTTTTTTAGCAAGTGCATTAACTACTGAGAAAATAGTAGAACTTGCCTCTTCTTATAAAATGCCTGCTATTTGCTTAACAGATAAGGAGAATTTATTTGGATCGCTAGAGTTTGCTTTATATGCTATAAAAAAAGGTTTGCAGCCTATTCACGGAGTTATTTTAAATATACAATATGAAGCAAACGTTTTTGCAGAAATATTATTGATAGCTAAAGATGAAACTGGCTATAAAAATTTGCTTAAACTATCCAGTATAACCTTTACTAAAAATGATCGAAAAATATGCAACCATATTACTTTTGAGGATTTAAAAGAATATCAAGAGGGGTTAATAGCATTATGTTGTTATACTGAAGGCGTTATAGGGAAGTGTTTGCTTTCTAATAAAGAAGAACAAGCTGAAATATTTGCACAAAACTTGCAGGAAATTTTTGGAGATCGTTTTTACTTTGAAATTATGAGGCATGATCTACCGGAAGAACAGCTTATTGAAGATAATTATATTAAAATAGCATCAAAATTAAATATTCCTCTTGTTGCTACTAATAAAGTACTATTCAGCAAAAAAAGCATGCATGATGCACATGATGTATTATTATGTATTTCTGCCGGTGTTACTAAAGAATATCCTGATCGTAAAACAGTTAGTGAGAATTGTTATTTCAGATCAGCAAAAGAAATGATAGAGCTTTTTGTCGATCTACCTAGTGCTATCGAAAATACAGTAAATTTAACACAACGTTGTTATTTTGCTGCCCATACAAACCCTCCAATGCTTCCTAATTTTGCTACTAAAGATATTAGTGAAACTGATCTAATTAGAAAAGAAGCAAAAAACGGATTACTTGCAAGACTTGATACAAAATTCAAATCTGAACATATTTCCATAGAACACCAAGAAAATATTAAAACTGAGTATTTTGCTCGTCTTGATTATGAGCTAAACATTATATGCAGTATGAATTTTGCTGGTTATTTTTTGATCGTATCCGACTTTATAAAATGGAGTAAAAATCAAGACATTTTAGTAGGACCAGGCAGAGGTTCAGGAGCAGGATCAGTTGTTGCTTGGAGCTTGCTTATCACTGATCTTGACCCTATTAAGTTTGGTCTATTATTTGAAAGATTTTTAAATCCAGATCGTATTTCAATGCCTGACTTTGATATTGATTTTTGTCAGGAAAGACGAGAAGAAGTTATTAATTATGTACGCTCTAAATATGGTAATAATAGAGTAGGACAAATTATAACTTTTGGTAAAATGCAGGCAAAGGCGGTAATTAAGGATGTCGCACGAGTACTAAGCTTGCCATATAAATTTGCAGATTATCTAACTGAATTAGTACCGTTTAGTGCAATAAACCCCGTTACGCTTGAGCAGGCAATACGAGAAGTACCAGAGCTTGCCAACGCTGCTAAAGGTAACGGATTATATAATTTAGAGGGTGAACTAGAATTAATTAAGCTAGTACTTGATACCTCATTAATTCTTGAAGGGCTGCATCGTCACTCCTCAACACATGCAGCAGGAATCGTAATAGCTGGTACTGATTTAGTTGATATAGTACCTGTCTATAAAGATGCTAACTCCGATATGCTAGTAGTTGGTTATTCTATGAAATATTGCGAGCTTGCTGGTTTAATTAAGTTCGATTTTCTTGGGCTGCAAACTCTAACTGTTATTACCGATTGTAAGAAATTGTTAAAAGAACAAAATATAGAAATAGATTTTAACGATATGACATTTGATGATGAAAAAACTTATCAAATGTTATGCAAAGGTAAAGGAGTCGGCGTATTCCAGTTTGAAAGTGTTGGGATGAAGGATGCACTTAGACGCCTTAAACCTGACTCCATACATGACTTAATAGCTCTTGGTGCGTTATATCGCCCTGGACCTATGGAAAATATTCCAACTTATATAGCTTGTAAGCATAAATTACAACAGCCTGATTATTTGCATGAGTTATTAAAGCCTATCTTAGAAGAAACTTATGGAGTAGTAATATATCAAGAACAAGTACAACGAATTGCTCAAATTTTAGCTGGTTATACCCTAGGGGCTGCTGATTTGCTTCGTAGAGCTATGGGTAAGAAAATTAAAGCTGAGATGGAACAACAAGAAGAAATTTTTGTTAAGGGTGCAATAGCTAATAATATTTCTGAGGCTCAAGCTAAATCAATTTTCGCAACTGTTGCTAAATTTGCTGGTTATGGTTTTAATAAGGCACATGCTGCAGCTTACGGGGTTATTTCATACCAAACAGCATATCTTAAAGCTAATTATCCAGCAGAATTCGTAGTTGCGTGCTTAAATCTTGAACTAAATAATCACGATAAAATTAATTTATTCCTGCAAGAAGCAAAAGATAATAATATAAAAATTATTGCACCGAATATTAATGTTTCTAATGGGTATTTCAGTATTTTAGAGCATTCTATAGTGTTTGCACTTGGGGCTATAAAAGGAGTTACGCCGAATTTTGGTAAGTTAGTCACAGATGAAAGAAAGGCAAGAGGTGCTTTTAAATCGATCGTTGATTTTATTGAGAGGTTACCACCAAAAGCTATAAACAGCAAATTACTTGAAAATTTAATTAAAGCTGGTTGTTTTGATGAATTACATGACAATAGATTGCAGTTGTTTTCAAGTATTTCTAAGCTTCTTGCATATTCGGTTTCTTACCATGAAGAGCAGGCATCTAATCAATTTAGCTTAATTAAAGTCTCTAGCTTAAGTAAAGAAATATTAGTTTTAAGTGATTACGCTGATAAAAATACTTTAGCTTTTTATGAATTTGAGGCCATGGGGTTATTTATTTCAAATCACCCCCTAACAGAATACAAAGAAATATTCAATCGCTTGAATATCTTAAGCTCAGCTGATTTACATAATAATATGCCTGATGGTAGTAATAGAGTAATGATTGCTGGTGTAATACAAAAGAAAGATTCTCGTATGTCAGCAAGAGGTAGATTTGTTACCCTAGTGCTTTCTGATCCTGAAAATATATTTGAGTTAAGTATTTTTAGCGAAGAGGTTTTAAAAGATTACGTACATTTACTTGACGTTAAAAGTTTAGTAGTTGTTAATTGCGATATCATTAAAGATGAGGGCGGTATTAAAATTACTGCTAAAAGCTTTTCATCAATTGAGGATGCAACCAACAATCAGCAATTTGACTTACAGCTTTATCCTAAAAATGATGAAGAATTAGAACAAATAGTAACGTTACTTGCAAATTGTATAAATAACGATGAGCAGAGTAATACTACAGCTACAATATATTTATCAAGTAAATCAGTAAAAAATTTTGTAGCAAAGATTACATTGCCAGAAAAGTTCTTTTTACGAGGTCAAAATTTTGAGATTCTTAGTCTTTATCAAAATACTTAAATCTACAGCTATTTTATCTTTCTAAATCTGCTTTAGATAATTCTGTAATTTTTATAACAGACTCTAATGGGATACCTTCTTTCAGCATTTTCTTTGCCATCATAACTTTTTCTTCTTGCATTTTTTTTGCCATGATAGCTTTTTCTTCTTCTCTACCTTGTTGCATCCAATGATGAGCTATGCTTTTCATAATGTTCTCTCTTTTTTAGGATTTAAGTAGTTTTTCTACTTCTATTAGATCACCTTGCTTAATCTTGGTCAAAGTGTAGTATAAAATTAGTTCTATATGATCAATACCAATATCAACTTTAGCGAATTTAGGCAAAAGATCAGCTATTTCTTCCCACCTTTTTAACAAATCACGCTCGTGAATATGCTTCATAAAAAACTGTAAGATTCCTGACCATGCTTTTTCTTTCAATTTTTCGTCCGGAATATCATGAACATTGATTAATTGTCATTGTCAAATAAAAAGGGACCAGTAAATTGCACGAAAAAGGGACCACTATATGTAAAAATTTTTATGTCAAATGACCTCCAAATTTATAGTTATTAATACGATAACTTTTACCTGTGATGTTTAGTATATGTGCATGATGTACTACTCGATCAATAATTGCATGAGTTAATAACTCATCAGCAAATATTTCATTCCATCTTTCAAAATCCTTGTTTGTGGTAATAATGGTAGATTTATTTTCATATCGTTTAGCAATAATATTAAAAAAATCATCTACTGAATGTTTTGGTAATTGCTTAAAACCTAACTCATCAAGAATTAATAAGTCAAATGATAAGAGTAATTTAACTTTTTTGTGATAGCTATTATCTGCTCTTGCAATATGTAAATTATAAAGCATATCCGATACCGTAGTAAAATATACAGAGTATTCTCGTGTTAAAGCTTTTAATGCTAATCCAATAGCAAGATGAGTTTTGCCAGTTCCAGAATTACCTATGAATATGACATTGCCCTTAGTATTAATATAATCACAAGTAGATAAATCACTTATTACTTTGGCATCAATACTTGGTTGGAACTGAAAATCAAAGTCTTCTAAATTTTTAGTGACTGGTAATTTAGCAGCACTTTTACGACGACGGTAATTATTATCCTTACGGTGAGATTTTTCATCTTCACATAATAGTGAGAGAAATTCTTTAAATCCTAGTTTATTATTTTGAGCATAAATAATCCTTTCATTTAAGCTATTGACTATACCTGATAATCTAAAACTACGTAGGTCATTAAGCAAGTTCTGCATTCTGACCTCCAAACTCTGGCAATGGTAAGTTTACTGCATTACTATTTAAGATATTTTTAATTTTAGAGTAAGAACTTATACCGTAATGTAATGCTCTATGACAAGCTTTATCTATTAACTCATCATTGTAAACCTTACGTAAAGAAATAATACCTCTAGCACAACGTTGCCAATCATTTACTCGTGTTTGTTGTAATAACTCTAATAATAAACTGCAATTATTTCCTATCTGCTGCATTTGTTGTTGATAATGTTCACTATATTCTATAAAACCTGGGCATAGACGTTTATATTTGGCATAATGAGACGGATTAGTGGTAAATATTCCTTTGCCATCTGTTCTAACGTGCCTTGCTATTAAATCATTTTGGATAGAAAATATTTGAACAAGTTTTGGTGATAATTGTACCAGTACCTCACTGTATATATATTTTGCCGGTACGGAATAATAATTATTATCTATGGTGATATGACAATCTTTTGCTACTTTTCGATTATGCCACGATGACAAATCAAACGTTTCTAATGGTAAAGGCATTAAATTATTACTTTCTTCTTGCTCAAATAGTTCCTGAGGAATTTTTTTAGTAGTACCATGTATTCGGTTATTTGCTTTATTTAACCAGTTAGCAAGATCATGTGTTAATTCTTCATATCTATGAAATTTACGTCCAGCAAAAAAATTATTTTTGACATACTTTATTCCTGATTCTACTTTGCCTTTTTCTTGAGGTTGATATACACGACAAGGAGAAAGTAAAATTCCATAATGATCAGCTAAACGTTTGTATTCCTTCTGATATACGGGCTCATAGAAATTGCTATCTACCACTCCAGCTTTAAGATTATCAAGTTTTATTACTTTTGGACTGCCAGCAAAATAATTAAATGCATTGATATGACATTGTATCCATGTTTGACAACTTTGATCAAACACTACTTCATAATAATCAAGGCGACTATAACTTAAACGCATATTAAATACATATGCTTTAACTCTACGCCCCTTAGAATTATACTGTAAGCCTATGTCACCAAAATCTACTTGTGCTTCCTCTCCTGCTAAAGTATGAAAACGAATGCAACTGTTATTTTGTATCTTATATTTTTTGATATAACGGGTTAGCGAACCATAACTTTTTGTATAACCTTGAATTTTTAACTCTTCAAAAATTCTTATGTAACTTAGATTCTTTTCTAATAACTCAATTATTTGTTCGTGCCAAGAATCCAGTGCTGAAGATCGTTCATAGGGTGCAGGAGATTCTGTACCAGACTCTACATAACGGTTTACTATTTTTCTTACTGTTTTACGGTCTATTCTCGTTAGTTTGGCAATATTTCTTTGACTATTGCCTTGCTTATAAAGGGTGATAATTGTTGTGTACATATTTATTCTTATCATTGTATCACTAGATATTTATTTTAATTAATTATCTAGTGAATATTGCACATTATAACCTTATTAGGTTACACCAAATTCTCTGGTCCCTTTTTCGTGCAATTTACTGGTCCCTTTTACTTTAGCAATGACACCTATTATTTTTATAAATTGACTATAGCTTACTAATTGAAAATCTCTTTGATGATAAATCCATATTTGCTTCAGATAATAATTCTTAAAACAATCATAAGATGACTGCCAGTAGCCTATTATAATTGTTATTACCTCACTTCTGTTAAGTCGACTTTTAGGACCAGATTTGTTGTTATGGTTAGTAATTGAATTTGTATGCTTGTCTAATTCTTGAAAAAAATCATCGACGTAACAAAATATTTCTGTAAAATCCATTATCATAGGTTATTGCTCTTAAAGTTTTTTCAATAACCTATAAACTTTTTTCTTATACTATAAATACCATATTTTAATTAGCAATTTGTATTTTGTACTCACTTTATAACAAAAACAGTATTATCAATATCCCCGTAACCCACTGTTTATCAGCTATACAGCGACTTTTTGAATACGAAACTCGCGTTTCTCAGGTATTTATTGATAGCTATAGCAGAGTAGCTGATGCTAAACTATATACTGATAAAACAGCTTTAACTGCTGCTGATATGCTTAATGACCGCGTGTTACCATGGTATGAAACTCAAGGCATACCAATACTTCGTATTCTGACAGATCGCGGGTCAAAATATAAGGGAAATATAGAGCATCATGCTTTTGAATTATTTCTAAGTATCGAAGGTATAGAACATACTATTACTAAAGCATATTCTCCTCAAACAAATGGTATGTGTGAACGTTTTAATAAAACTATGAAACAAGAATTCTTTGATACAGCTATGCGGAAAAAGATCTACACTGATCTTGATGATTTACAATTAGATCTTGATATTTGGTTAGAGCATTTCAATAATGAGCGACCACATTCAGGAAAATATTGTTATGGTAAAACGCCTATGCAAACTTTTAAGGACAGTAAGAAATTAGCTATTGAAAAGAACAATGAAATCTTATATCTTGAATACTCATCTGACAGTCATAATTTATCAGATATTCAGATATAATTTTTATAGTGTCTGTAAGATCAAATCTTGACTTCTACACATTATTAAAGAGTAGTTCAAGTAAATAAAAAATTTAATCTACTATTTTGCAGCACGTTTTAGTCTATCGTTGATAGCAGCACCTATATTTATCAAAGGTATAGGAGCAACCGCTATATGTTCTATATTATGAGCAGCAGCATAATCATCTAATAATCTCAAATAGGCATAAAGATTGACCGCTGCTTCTGTAAGGTCGCCTTTACTGCTTAAGTTTAATGAATGTTCCCCTTTAAGATTGCTATCACCAAAATTTAATCCTATTTCTTTAGCATTTAAATTTGTAGCATTTAATCTAATTGGTACTGTTGGGGAATAATGTTTCTCAAGCATCCCTGGAGCTTTAATATTAATATTTTTCGATGCTTTATGGATTTTAGTACCAAGTTCTGCTTCTAAAACTTCAGCAGTCATAAACCCCTCTCTAAGAATGGTAGGTATATCAGTGGTAGTATCAACGATAGTTGATTCCAAACCATATTTAGATTGATAATCTTCAACTGTTAAAATAAAAATTTCTTCATTATCATTAAAATGCTTTGTAACATGCTCTAGCCTAGTCGGGCTTATATAATTTGAAGGGTTGGCACTTGGAGCAGCTATTGGCTTTCCGGATTGTTTAATAAGTTCCAATGCTAATGGGTGGGATGGTATACGAATTGCTATAGTTTTAAGTCCTGCCGTAACTGCTGGGGCAATATTTGCATTTTCTTTTAACGGAACAACTATAGATAACGGACCGGACCAAAATTTTTCTGCTATTTTTTCGGCTATGTAATTAAACTTACCTATTTCTTTCGCCTGCTCTATAGATGAGACATGCACAATAAGCGGGTTGATAGTAGGACGATTTTTAAATTGAAAGATTTTTAAACACGCTTCTTGATTGGTAGCATCCGCTCCTATTCCATATACGGTTTCAGTTGGAAAAATCACTATTTTACCGAAGGTTATAAATTGAACTGCTTGTTTTACCATAAGCGGTTAAATTTAGCTATTTTATGAAATAACTCACAAACATCTTGTAACATTAGCAAGCGGTTTTTGGCAATTTTTGGATCACTATCATTAACAAGTACATTATCAAAGAAACTAGTAATTGGGGTTAATAGATTCTGCAATAAATTTAATGTTTCATCATAATCCTTATCAACAATTTGCAATGAAATCTTTTGTGTTACTTCAAATAATTCCTTTTCAGGTTGAGTACTAAATAAATTAGGTTCAACAATCCCATCAATATTTTGGCTTCCAAGTATGTTACTTGCTCGTTTGTAAGCATTTAATAATTGCTTTCCATCTTCTTTTGCTAAAAACTCTTTCAATGCATCAAGCTTAAATTTTATATTTGCTAAATTTAAATCAAGAACAGCATTAATTAGCGAAATATCATATTCATTTTTAAAATAAAATTTCGCTCTTTCTTCAAAAAATGATATTATTAAATCTTTATCTTTATCAGATGAATACAATTTCAAAGAAAAATTAATTAAACTACTTAAATTCAGCTCTAACTTATTCTCAACTATTATTCTTATTATACCTAATGCCTGACGTCTTAATGCATATGGATCACCAGAACCTGTTGGAGCTTCACCGGCTATCATGAGACCTACTAAGCTGTCTAATTTATCCGCAAACGCAAGTAAAGCAGCATTACCGATCGGTACACTATCACTCAAACTTTGAGGCTTATAATGATCTTTGATTGCTGCCATTATTTCTTCACTCAAGCCCTCATGTTTTGCGTAATAATAACCCATAATACCTTGCAACTCAGGAAACTCTCCGACCATCTCAGAAACAAGATCGCTTTTACAAAGTTTAGCTGAGGTAATTAAATCTTTATTATCAGGGTCGATATATTTACAAATATTAGTAATACGCTCTACTTTTTCCTTTAAACTACCAAGCTTTGTATGAAATGTTACAACTCCAAGCTTTTCTAAATTTGATTCTAGCGTTTTAGATATATCTTGCTTATAAAAATATAAAGCATCAGAAAGTCTTGCAGATAATACTTTTTCATTACCTTGCACAACTAGCTTACTATTGGAAAAATTGCCGTTACTAACAAAAAGGAAATATGGTGCAAAATTTCCTGGTTTGTCAAATGAACAAAAATATTTCTGATGAGTACGCATTGAAGAAGCTAGCACTTCTTTAGGCAACTCTAAAAACTTTTGCGGTATTGTACCACATAATATTACCGGAAATTCACTAAGCCCTGCTACTTCCTCGACTAATCCTAAGTCTTCTTTTATGGTTAAATTATGAGCATTTGCTTGCTCTAATAAACTGGTTTTAATTATTTCTTCTCGCTTCAATCTTTCTAAAATTACATAATTTTCTATGAGTTTAGTTTTGTAATCCTCAAAATCTATTATTTCGAGTTTTTTATTATCAGTAAGGCGATGCCCAAAAGTTATATTATTAGCAGTTAAATGCCCGAATTGCAGTGGTAATATTTCGCCATCAAATACGCATAAAATATTTCGTAGCGGTCTAACCCATTTTATTTTGTAATCACCCCAGAACATCGATTTCGCCCAACTATATTTATTAATAGCCTCTATAATAATTTTAGGTAAAATTTCTTTTATCTGTCTTTCTGCTACTTTTTTAATATAAAAATAATATAATTGATTATTAATTAACTTAGTTGAAAGCTCTAGTTTGCTAACATTATGAGCTTTGCAAAAACCATTAATTGCAGCCTCCGGTGCTTCCGTACTTGGTCCTTTAATCTCGATTTCTTTTGGTAACGTTACTTTCGGCAAATGTGTAGCATATAGCGTTATCCTGCGAGGTCCTGAAAATACTTGTAACTTTGCAAATATTTCATTCTCTTCAAAAATTTTGGTGAAAATGTTTAAATACCCTTCTTCTGCATTTTTCTGCATGAAAGCCGGAATTTCTTCACTAAATAGTTCTAATAATAATTCACTCACCACTCATCTCCAACCATTTCATACAACAAATTTTAGCCAAACGACGTACTCTTAACACATATGAAGCACGCTCAGTTACGCTAATTATTCCACGTGAATTCAATAAATTAAAGTAATGACTTGCCATAAGACAATAGTCATAAGCAGGTAACGGCAAGTTTGCCTCTACTAACCGCTCACATTGTTCTTCACTATCTTTAAAATGACGCAATAGCATTTCGCTATCGGCAAGCTCTAGATTAAATTTTGAGGATTGTCTTTCAGCCTCAAAATCAACTTCACCATACTTTAAGGCTTTTTCACCTGTTTGACCATTCCAATCAAGTTTTTTCACCTCATCAATTCCTTGAATATATAAAGCAAGACGTTCTAAGCCATAGGTAATTTCACCGGCAACAGGTCTACATTCAATACCGCCAATTTGCTGCATATAAGTAAACTGCGACACTTCCATACCATTACACCATACTTCCCAACCAAGCCCTGCAGCTCCAAGTGTTGGAGATTCCCAATCATCTTCAACAAACCGAATGTCATGAGTTTTTAAATCTATGCCTAAACATTCTAAGCTTTTAAGATACAGCTCCTGAATATTATCGGGTGAGTGTTTTAGGATAACCTGAAATTGGTAATAATGTTGCATTCTGTTAGGATGCATGCCATATCTGCTATCTCCAGGTCTTCTTGATGGTTGTACGTAAGCAACAGACCAAGGCTTAGGACCAAGACAACGAAGCACTGTTGCAGGGTGAAATGTACCAGCTCCCACATGTGCATCATAAGGCTGCAAAATCGCACAGCCATAATCCTGCCAATAATTTTGCAAGGTTAGTATAATTTGCTGAAATGATAGTTTTTTCATAAGGCGTTGTTATCGGGAAAGAAAATTTTGATCAACTAAAAGGATCAAATATTTTAATGTTAAACATGTAGAAGTCAAGATTTGATCTTACAGACACTATAAAAATTATATCTGAATATCTGATAAATTATGACTGTCAGATGAGTATTCAAGATATAAGATTTCATTGTTCTTTTCAATAGCTAATTTCTTACTGTCCTTAAAAGTTTGCATAGGCGTTTTACCATAACAATATTTTCCTGAATGTGGTCGCTCATTATTGAAATGCTCTAACCAAATATCAAGATCTAATTGTAAATCATCAAGATCAGTGTAGATCTTTTTCCGCATAGCTGTATCAAAGAATTCTTGTTTCATAGTTTTATTAAAACGTTCACACATACCATTTGTTTGAGGAGAATATGCTTTAGTAATAGTATGTTCTATACCTTCGATACTTAGAAATAATTCAAAAGCATGATGCTCTATATTTCCCTTATATTCTGACCCACAATCTGTCAGAATACGAAGTATTGGTATGCCTTGAGTTTCATACCATGGTAACACGCGGTCATTAAGCCAAAACTTACGCTATGAGTGGAAGAGTGATAAATTATTGTAAGAATAATTAAACATGTCAAAGAGGAACAGATTGCAAGCAATACCAATTAATAGAACAGATTACTGTCAATTTTTAACAATTAGCCAAAAGAATTATAGTTTAACCTACTACGCTGAACATGCCAAGAAATGTAGCCATGATGTTATTAATAGATTTTTAGAAAATGAAAAATATACTCCTTCTTTGTTATGGGAACACATTAAGAATGATGTTATCTTTTCATCTAACGGATATACAATATTTGATGATACGGTGTTAAACAAAAGGAACACAAAGAAAATAGAGGTTGCTAGATCGCAGTATAGTGGAGCTACAGGTGGAGTTACTACCGGTATAGGAGTAGTGAGTCTTGTATATTATAACCCCGATATTGATAAGTTTTGGGTAATAGATTATCGCATTTTTTCACCTGATCATGATGGAGCGACGAAACTAGATCACCTACTAAAGATGTTCAATAATGCTGTTTATAGTAAAAAGATTCCTTTTCAAACTGTACTTTTTGACACATGGTATGCTACACACAAAATTATGCAACATGTTGACTCCTTGGGCAAATATTATTATGCCCCTATTAAAGCCAATAGAAATGTTAGTAAAACGTGTGATTACGAGCCTTATAAAGCTGTTAGCAAGTTGACGTTTTCAGATGAAGAAATTAAGAATGGAATGGAGATTCATATAAAAGGATTTGCCAAAAATAAGCATGTTAATTTGTTTAACATTTACTGTTTCTACCAACAGAGTTGATTATGTTGTTACCAATAACAAAACTCAAAAATCTTCTAAAGCTGCACAAGATGAGTTTGGCTTGCGATGGGTAATTGAGAGCATGCATAGAAAAATTAAGCAACTGACTGGTATAGAACGTTGCCAATGCAGAAAACAGCGTATCCAACGTAATCACATTAGTTGTGCATTTCTAGTTTGGGCTTTTCTCAAAAGAACTGCAAATAAAATAGGTAAAACGGTCTACCAAATAAAGTTAGGGCTTTTAGATGACTATATGCAACAACAGCTTCGTTCTCCATCTTTACGATATTTAGAACCAAACATAGCGTAAGTTTTGCCTACTGTGCTCATAAAATATCCTTTACTCCAAAACTCACTTCCCCATAATTTTTCTTTAAGATTTGGATATTTCTTAAACATTTCCTTAGATGTAATACTTTTTATGATTTGAGTTATTTTTGTTGGGCTATACATTAGTATTGACTGTAGTAAAAAATGTACATGTTCTTTATCTACTCCTATTTCCAAAAATCTAATTTCATAACGAGCTTCTATGTCCTCACAAATTTTACATAAATAATCGTCTAGTTCCTCTTTGAATATTACTCTTCTATACTTTGCCGGTGTTACTAAATGATATATTAGTACTGTGACATTATCACTTTTATGTATATAACTGCTTTCTTCCATGCATCTAGTATATCACGAAGCAGACCTTCGGGGAATTAAACCCTAAGAGATTAATTTGTTGTGTTTGCGGCTTGCTTCTTTTGCTCAAGTAAACTTTTTACTCTTCTATTTAATTCTTCTCTTCTTTTTTTGTAACAAATCTTGTTTTTGGTCAAATAATTATTAAATGGAGATAAGAAATGAACTTAAATCAAAAAATAATAAAGCCAAAATTAGGATTACTAGAACTCGCTAAGAGTCTTGGTAGCATATCATCAGCATGTAAAGCGATGTGATATAGCAGAGATAGTTATTACAGATTTAAAGAACTGTATGAAACTGGTGGTGAAGAAGCGTTGTATGAGATTAGCCGGAAGAAGCCAATAATAGCGAATAGAGTTGATCCAGCGATAGAGAAGGCAGTAATGGATATGGCAATAGAATATCCAGCATATGGACAGATTCGAGTATCAAATGAGCTTAAGAAGAGCGGTATACTTGTATCACCTGGAGGAGTGAGATCAATTTGGTTACGTAATGATTTAAACAATATCAATAAAAGGCTTAAAGCATTAGAAGCAAGGATGGCTCAGGATGGTATTGTACTTACTGAATCTCAGTTACAAGTACTAGAGAAACGACGTAGCGAAAAAGAAGCCCATGGCGAGATTGAGACACAGCATTCAGGTTATCTAGGATGCCAAGATACATATTATGTAGGAAATTTTAAGGGTATAGGTAAGGTTTATTCTCAGGTATTTATTGATAGCTATAGCAGAGTAGCTGATGCTAAACTACAAAACTTACGCTATGTTTGGTTCTAAATATCGTAAAGATGGAGAACGAAGCTGTTGTTGCATATAGTCATCTAAAAGCCCTAACTTTATTTGGTAGACCGTTTTACCTATTTTATTTGCAGTTCTTTTGAGAAAAGCCCAAACTAGAAATGCACAACTAATGTGATTACGTTGGATACGCTGTTTTCTGCATTGGCAACGTTCTATACCAGTCAGTTGCTTAATTTTTCTATGCATGCTCTCAATTACCCATCGCAAGCCAAACTCATCTTGTGCAGCTTTAGAAGATTTTTGAGTTTTGTTATTGGTAACAACATAATCAACTCTGTTGGTAGAAACAGTAAATTTAAACAAATTAACATGCTTATTTTTGGCAAATCCTTTTATATGAATCTCCATTCCATTCTTAATTTCTTCATCTGAAAACGTCAACTTGCTAACAGCTTTATAAGGCTCGTAATCACACGTTTTACTAACATTTCTATTGGCTTTAATAGGGGCATAATAATATTTGCCCAAGGAGTCAACATGTTGCATAATTTTGTGTGTAGCATACCATGTGTCAAAAAGTACAGTTTGAAAAGGAATCTTTTTACTATAAACAGCATTATTGAACATCTTTAGTAGGTGATCTAGTTTCGTCGCTCCATCATGATCAGGTGAAAAAATGCGATAATCTATTACCCAAAACTTATCAATATCGGGGTTATAATATACAAGACTCACTACTCCTATACCGGTAGTAACTCCACCTGTAGCTCCACTATACTGCGATCTAGCAACCTCTATTTTCTTTGTGTTCCTTTTGTTTAACACCGTATCATCAAATATTGTATATCCGTTAGATGAAAAGATAACATCATTCTTAATGTGTTCCCATAACAAAGAAGGAGTATATTTTTCATTTTCTAAAAATCTATTAATAACATCATGGCTACATTTCTTGGCATGTTCAGCGTAGTAGGTTAAACTATAATTCTTTTGGCTAATTGTTAAAAATTGACAGTAATCTGTTCTATTAATTGGTATTGCTTGCAATCTGTTCCTCTTTGACATGTTTAATTATTCTTACAATAATTTATCACTCTTCCACTCATAGCGTAAGTTTTGTTGGTTTATTAGTCGCAAAATACCGTACGACAAGTTTGCATGGTCAAACTATTCATAAGCCTATAATTACTGTAGTAAGAGGTAAAATAGAATCTATCAAACCAACTATTATCGGAGGACAAGTAGTATTAAGTGAAATAAAAATCGAGAAAATTAATCGTGATTTACAGAAAGTAAAAATTAGTATACCAAAAAAATATTTACAAGAAATTAGAGTTAATGATTACATTTCTCTACTTGCTAAGCTTTATAAACCTCAAAATAGTATATTACCTGGCGGCTATGATTTTGGGTTTTATGCATATCTTGCTGATATAGGAGCAAATGGCTATGCGATGTCAGAACCTAAAATTTTAGCACGCAATCAAACGACTATTGATAGCCTTATTTATAAAATACGTATTTTCATTTATAATAACTTAATAAACAAGCTTGGTAGTGATAAAGGAAATTTTGCGGCGGCAATATTACTTGGTGAAACGAAAGGCTTAAACAGGCAAATCATGCAAGATATGCGGCAAAACGGCATATCTCACGTATTATGCGTTTCAGGGCTACATTTGTCATTAGTGGTGATAATTATTTTTACTACTACAAGGTTTTTACTAAATCTCTCAAACTATTTAGCGTATAATTACAAAATAAAACTAGTTTCTGCTTACTGTGCATTAATCGGCAGCTTTGGATATTTAGAGCTAAGCGGGATGCAGATCGCAGCAACCAGAGCTTTTATTACGGCAGCGATTTTTATTTATGGGATTATTATAGGAAGATCCGGTTTTCCTATTCGTTCTCTCGCTATTGCTGCATTTATAATATTATCGCTAAATCCCGAATATATTTTTCATCCGAGTTTTTAGCTATCTTTTATTGCCGTATTGTCACTTGTGGCAGGCTATGAGTTTTATCTTAAAAATTCGTGGTTACTTGGAGAGAAAAAAGGCATTTTTGGAGCAATAAAATTTTATACTATATCAAATGTCTATTCTAGTTTTTTAGCAAGCATTATTACTGCCCCTGTAGTAATAAATCAGTTTTTTATATTTTCCACTTATTCAGTACCAACAAATCTTATTGCCGTGCCTATAATGTCTTTTTTTCTGATGCCACTTGCTTTACTATCTCTGCCTTTTACTATTATTGGATTTGATAGTTATATTTTAAAAATTATAGGGTTTTTTATTGAAATAATAATTAGATCAGCCCACTATTTTAATAATTTGCCTGGCTCAGTTTGGTATTTCGGCTACATTACAAATTTTAGTATCTTACTCTTTTTATTTGGATTTTTCTGGATTTGTATATGGAAAACTACGTGGCGACTATTTGGACTAGTAATTATGGCAATATCCTTTATATTTATGCTTTATTCACCAAAACCTGAATTAATATTCGATGTGGGTAATATGGCAATTGGTATTAAGAATAAGCAAGGTAAGCTTGAAATTTATGCTGATAAGATGGCGATATTTAATAGGGTTTATTGGGCTAATTGGTTTGGACAAAAAGACAGCACGCTACTACCTCTAAAAGATAATATTTTTGCTACTAATTACGGGCAAAGAATCATATTTAATAAAAATAATTATTGCAAAGAAGCCGAAATTCATATCAATCTTAATCATAGAGCAAAATGCACGGGAAATCTGATGACTATCGATAGAGATTTTTTAAACAAAAATCCGGTTATACTTATATTTTGCAATTCTAAAAAATGTAGAATAAAATCTAGTCATGCAAACTATCAATAAAACATTAAAAATTCCTTCAAAAGGGTATAAAAAAATTTTGAGTCTTCTTAACAAAAAAGGAGAAGCAAGATTAATTGGTGGCTCAGTTCGAGATGCCTTGCTTGGTAAAGATAGTTATGATATTGATATAGCGACGAACTTACTACCAAATGAAGTAATAAGCATTTTGTCCCAAGCTAGGATAAAAACTATCCCAACCGGCTTAAAATTTGGCACAATTACAGCTATCTTAGAAAAGGAACAATTTCAAATTACAACTCTTCGGAAAGATATTGAATGTAATGGCAGGCACGCTAAAGTAGTCTTTACAAATGATTTTGCTGAAGATGCAGAAAGAAGAGACTTCACTATTAACGCTTTAAGCTATTGCCCTTTTAAAGGTAAAATATATGATTATTTTAACGGATTTGAAGATTTAGAACAGCGAAAAGTAATATTTATAGGAGCTGCTCATCAAAGAATCAAAGAAGATTATTTAAGAATTTTACGATTCTTTCGTTTTTCTAGCTATTATGCAAATAGGCTTGATCCAAAAAGTCTTAAAGCATGTGATGAACTAAAAAGCGGTTTAATGAGCTTATCACGAGAACGGATAAAAAATGAGTTTGATAGAATTATAGTCTCAAACAATAGCCCTGAAATTTTAAAAGCGATGTTTGAAATAGAGATTCTGAGTTTGATATTCTCCATCCAAAATTATGCAATAAAAATTGCAGAGCAAGCTAAAAACTTTAATCTAGATCTAGTTTATAGATACGCATTATTACTATATAATCAAAAAGATTTAGACTTAAAAATCTTTTTAAACTGGAAATTTTCAAAACACGAAACTATCCGAATATTATCAATATTAGATTTTATTCACAAGAATATAATCACTGAATTTGATATAAAAAAAATCTGGCTAGAACATAAAAATTATAAAGAATATCTATTAACAGCAAATGTATTAGGTAAGATAGAATATTCACAAATAACAAAATTTATAAATATATATGATTCATTAGAACGACCTAAATTTCCAATAAATGGCACTGATTTACTGAATATAAATATAGAGCAAAAAGAAATAGGCGAAAAACTAAATTACTTAAAAAAGATTTGGATAGATCAGGATTTTAAGCTTAGTAAGTTGGAACTATTATCATTCCTGCGAAAGCAGGAATCTAGTAATAAACAAGGAATCTAAATATATGAAGAGTAAAAATTTCTTTTTTCTGGATTCCCGCCGTTGCTGGGATGACATCGAAGCCATGCAACAACGTTGGATAAGCCATGGGATGAAAGTAACACTACTTTACATCATATTCTTTAGCTTTGCTAGTTACACTAAACCCAAAATAGTGACAAGCATTACCCCAATTGCAAGCATAGCTACAATGCTTGTTAAAGATAAAGCAGAAGTAGAAAGTTTAGCCGTAAATAGTGGTTGCCCACATCATTATAATTTAAAACCAAGTGATCTAAACAAGGTAAAAAATGCCGATATTGCTATTTATATAGATAAAGAATTTGACGGATTTGCTGACAAGCTAATTAATAATCATGCTAACACCATTATAAAAATTAGTGATATTAAAGATTTATACATTATTAAGAATACAGTCAATTCAGTTGGACTTGGATACAAGGAGCGAGGAGCGAAGCCTATAAATAATAGGAGAGCGACGAGGGACGATGTAGACGAGTCTAAATCAATTGACTGTAACTGGCATATTTGGCTTGATCTTGATAACGTAAAAGTTTTACTACAGGAGTTTACTAAAATATTTAGTAAAAAATTTCCTGAATTACAACAAGATATTAATAATAATCTTGAGCTAGCAATGAAAGAATTGCAAGATTTGCAAGAAGCTAAAAATAATGAACTTGCTAATTTGAAAGATGTGATTTTATTAAGCGATAGTGGCGAGTATTTTTTTGTTGATACAAATATCCATACGACAAAATTATATAGCGACAGTCAAAAAAGCTTGAGATATTTGAGTAAATTAGACTCTTTAATTAAAGAGTCTAATAATAAATGTCTTATTTTAAGTACTGAGCAAAATCCAAACTTATATAATAAATTAAATGTTAAAACAGTAATACTAAATAGTGAGAACTGGGATATCAAAAATATTGATTCCAGAAGCTACCGGAACCAATATTTACATATGATTAACCAGGTTAAAAGGTGCTTGTAATATCAAGAAATGACAGTGTTAAAATTTATATAATTTTTATTTGAGTTATTTTAACTTCTCAATCTCTTCCCTTTTTAATCCAGTTGAGTAATTATTAAATAAGGTATGCAAAAAATAAAATAGAAAGTTTTTAAGAGATGTCATTTTAAATATGACAATAATAATATGGGCAGTAAGATGGTATTGTAAATATGGTATCAGCTATCGGGATTTAGAAGAGATATACCTTGTATAAATGAAGAGTTAGTAGACGAAGTTTTATTTGGAAAAGAGCAAGGAGTCTATAAGGCGAGGAGCGGAGCGTATAATAATACGTGATTACCGCAGATCTTATAAGACGACATAGCCAATTTTTCAAATAAAACAAGTATATATAACGAAAAGATGATTAAATTAGACATAAAGGTTTTTTGAATTTTTAGAGTCTTCCCAATTAAGTGCCTAATCAAAACTATAACAAACAAAATATTATTTTAACTGCCTTTGCGTACTATATCATTTTAAATACTGCTTTAGATACCTACCGGTATGGCTTTCAGGACAAGCAGCAATATCGGCAGGGGTGCCATGTACTACTATCTTACCACCTTTATCACCACCCTCAGGACCAACATCAATAATGTAATCAGCCGTTTTTATAACATCTAGATTATGCTCAATAACTAAAACAGTGTTTCCCATATCAACAAGCTTATGTAGCACTTTTAGCAATTTATTGATATCGTCAATGTGCAATCCTGTAGTCGGCTCATCTAGTATATAAAGAGTTTTACCGGTTGAGCGTCTTGATAACTCTTTAGCAAGCTTAACACGCTGTGCCTCCCCTCCTGAAAGAGTAGTTGCCGATTGACCAATTTTAATATAGCCAAGCCCTACTTCATTTAAGGTAATAAGCTTTTCGTAAATTAATGGGATTTTTTCAAAGAACTGCATTGCATCTTCAACAGTCATCATTAATATATCTGCAATAGATTTACCTTTATATTTTATTTCTAAAGTTTCTCTATTATATCTATGACCATTACAAATGTCACATTTTACATATACATCAGGTAAGAAATGCATTTCTATCTTAATTAGCCCGTCACCTTGACATGCCTCACATCTACCACCCTTAACGTTGAATGAAAACCTACCGACTTTATAACCTCTGGCTTTTGATTCCGGCAGTTCTACAAACCAGTCCCTAATATGAGTAAACGCACCGGTATAAGTCGCAGGATTAGAACGTGGAGTTCTGCCGATTGGCAACTGATTAATATCAATAATTTTATCTATATATTCAAGCCCTTTTAATTTTTGGTATTTTCCTGGAAATACTTTTGCTGTAGGCTCTAGATGTTTTAAAGCAGCTTTATATAAAGTATGAATCATTAAACTTGATTTTCCGCTTCCTGATACCCCTGTTATAGCAGTGAATGTACCGAGCGGGATTTTTATATCGACATTATCTAAATTATTAGAAACAGCTCCAATAAGCTCTATTGCTCTATTATCATGCCCTGTTCGTGTTTGCGTTGGCACTTTAATTGTTTGACGACCGCTTAAATATCTTCCTGTAATACTTTCTTCAAAATTCTTTATTTCTCCGGCATTACCTTCAGCAATAACACGACCGCCGTGAATACCAGCACCTGGACCTATATCAATGATATGATCAGCCTCATACATTGTTTCCTCGTCATGTTCTACTACTAAAACAGTATTACCAAGATCCCTTAACCTTTTTAGCGTTTCAATTAATCTAGTATTGTCACGTTGATGCAAGCCAATGGATGGCTCATCAAGTACGTATAAAACACCACTAAGACCTGAACCTATTTGCGAAGCAAGACGAATACGCTGACTTTCACCCCCTGATAAAGTACCAGACTCTCTTGACAATGTTAGGTAATCAAGCCCAACATTCATCAAAAATTTTAGTCTTTCATTAATTTCTTTAAGGATACGTTCAGCAATAAATAGCTGTTTTTTATTTAATTTTTGTTCTAGGTGAGAAAACCATTGTTGCAGTGTTGCAATACTCATACCTGCTACTTCACCTATATGAATATTTACTATTTTAACACATAAAGCTTCGTCTTTTAGCCTATAGCCATTACAAGCCGTACATTTATGCTTGGACTTAAATTTAGCGAGTTCCTCCTTGATTAAAACCGATTCTATGGTACGATCTTTTTCTTGCAAACTCGGTATTATTCCGGCAAATGGCTGATGAATTACTTGTGTTTTAGAACCATCATGAAACTCAAATCTTATCGCTTCTTCTCCGGAACCTTCAAACAAAATTGTTTTAATATTATCAGATAAAGCTGAAAAAGGTGACTCTATAGAAAATTTATAATGCTCAGCAAGTGCTTTTAATGTTTCTAAAATAAACTTTGAGGACGTGCTACCCCACGGCACTATTGCACCATCTTTAATGGATATTCTGTGATCTGGTACGATTAAATCACGATCGAAGAAAAACTCTTTACCAATTCCCTCACATTTTGGACATGCACCAAAGGGACTATTAAAGGAAAATATTCTTGGTTCAATTTCTGTAAGCTGAAATCCTGATACTGGACAAGAATATTTTTCGGAAAAAGTTATACGCTGATTTTTTTCGTATTCAGTATTAGCTACAGTTGGTAATTCTACGATTTCTAAATAAGTGATACCATCAGCAAGATTTAATGAGCTCTCTAAACTATCGGCTAGCCTATTGCCTAAATTCTCATCTAGAACTATTCTGTCAACAATTACTTCAATATTATGTTTTTTATTTTTATCAAGTTTTGGCAAATCATCTATTTCACAAGTTTCCCCGTTAACAATTAATTTCTGAAATCCTTGCTTTTTCAGATTCATAATCTCACGTTTGAATTCTCCTTTATGCCCTCTGACAATCGGAGCTAGCAAATATATTTTCGTTCCCGTAGGCAATTCATTTATTATATCTACCATTTCAGAAACAGTTTGACTATGTATAGGAAGACCCGTTGCTGGAGAATAAGGAATTCCGACCCGTGCATATAATAGCCTGAGATAGTCGTAAATTTCTGTTATAGTTCCAACTGTAGAACGTGGATTCTTAGAAGTAGTTTTTTGATCAATTGCAATAGCTGGCGATAATCCAGAAATAGACTCGACATTCGGTTTATTTTGCAAATGCAGAAATTGCCTTGCATATGAAGATAAGCTCTCAACATATCTTCTTTGACCCTCTGCATAAATCGTATCAAACGCTAAGGAAGATTTACCCGAACCACTAAGACCAGTTATAACGACAAATTTATTCCTTGGAATATCAACATTTATATTCTTTAGATTATGCTCTTTAGCACCACGTACCTTGATATATTCTTGGTTCATATCACTCTTACTGAAAAATTTTAGGATATTTTAAAAAACCTATAGTATTATAGGCTCTTTTATTTTATTATTGCAATAATAATATTTTTAAAATAGGTAATCTATGGCAGGTAGCTTAAATAAAGTGACATTAATAGGCAATTTAGGACGTGATCCTGAAATTAGAACTACGGGAGAAGGAAAGGAAATAGCAAATCTTTCTTTAGCCACCACCGACATTTGGAAAGATCGTGTTACCGGTGAAAAAAAAGAAAAGACCGAATGGCATAGAGTAGTAATATTTAATGAAGGATTAGTGTCTGTTGTAAAAAGCTACGTTAAAAAAGGTAGTAAGTTATACATTGAAGGGTCATTACAAACCCGTAAATGGAACGATAATTCAGGGCAAGAAAAATATACTACAGAAATTGTATTGCAAAATTTTAATTCACAATTGATATTGCTGGATAGCAAGAATTCTACTAATTCTAGTCTTCAAGATTCAGGTCAGAGTGAATATAAGCATTCCAAGCCTTCTTTTGATCACAGTGATTTAGATGACGAAATCCCGTTCTAATTATCGTAACGTCATTGCGAGGAAAAACTGGCTTTGTTGTATGGCTCTGATGTCATTCCTGCAAAAGCAGGAATCCAATAATTAAAAATTACAATATAGTAAATTTTTAAAATTAAAAGCTTAGTTTATCTCAATTTTTCCTGGATTCCGTGGTCAAGCCACGGGATGACAATATAAAGCGTCTACCAATAAATATTAAATACATTATGAAAAATTTTATTTGGATAATATTTTTAGTTTCTGTTCTACTTTCCGGTTGTTCTACTACCCATGATGTGGCAAGTAGAGTAAGACACTCACAAGATATAGCTAAACAAAATAATTTTCAGCAACAACTTGTAAAAGGTGGTGATTTTATTCTTACGACTTATCAGCGTGTTACTGATCGTAATCAGCCTTTTGTATTTTATATTGAAGGGAATGGGCATCTTGCAGAGGGAGGCGTTAATTCTGACAATCCTACCCCTGTTAATCCGATGTTGTTAAGACTTGCTACAATCGATAAGCGACCAAATGTTGTTTATATAGCAAGACCTTGTCAATATACTCCTTTAGAAATGAACGCAAAATGCATTCATGATTATTGGTTAGATAAAAGAATGAATCATGAAGTAGTAAATTCAATTAATGATGTCATAAATACTATTAATAATGGGCAGAAATTTAGCTTAGTTGGCTTTTCAGGTGGCGGCGGGCTTACAATATTAATCGCTAGCCAAAATAGTAATGTGAAAGATATTATAACAATTGCCGGTAATTTAGATACTGAGAAATTTGACAAGCATCATAATTATCGTGGTTATCTAACTAAATCATTAAATCCAATAAATTACGCAAAGCAAATTAGCTACATCCCTCAACTACATCTCTCCGGAGCAGATGACAAAAGAGTTCCGACTTTTATCACAGAACTTTATATAAAAGCTAGCTCATCTAACTGCGTTAAGTATAAGGTTTTCCCTAATATTACTCATGCAAAAGGCTGGGATACAGTTTGGACTAGTATATTAAATATTCCGCTAAACTGTAATTAATACGGTGTCATGCCGTGATGGCATTGTTGCGTGGATCGGAATCACGCAACAATGCATGCCGTGATGCCACTATTTTTGCTTATAGACAGTCACTCGCATCTGGTGTATTGCCTTAAAGCCTAAATAAACTGCGATGCGTTCTAATATAATCTCTTGGTAAAAGGATATTTCTAAAGCTGTTGCATGATCTTCTGCTTGTACGAACAACGTATTAGTCTTTTGCTTTTTGTTAGTATCGGTAATTATTTTTAAAGGTAAAGCCTTATCACTAAATTTAAATCCGACTATTTTACTCCAATTAATCATTATTTCAGGAAGCAAAGGATGCTGCCTTGCAAATATATGCCTAACTATTTTATGAACATCATCTTTAATTAGCTTCATCTTAATAAACTTTGGACAGTTAAAGTAATTACTCCTAAAGCAAGCATCACAGATATTATAGGGAAATATAACGACAATACAGATAATGACATCAGGAATACATTACAAATCGCTATAATTGATACTACTCGTTTATGAGTTTTACCTTTTTTTACAGCTTTTTGAAAAAAGTGTTTTAAGTGGGGTTGCCAAATTTTTTCTCTATTTACTAACCTAATTAATATAGTAAGTACTGCATCAGTAACATAGTATAAACTAGCTATAACACAAGCAATAAATAAGTTAATATTCGTAGTAGCAAGCAGTAATAAACAAAGACCTAACAAAAAACCAAGGCTTATGCTACCAACATCTCCTAAGAATATTTTTGCCGGCTGCCAATTAAATATTAAAAATCCAATAGAACAACTAAGTATAATGGTATTTATGCTGAATATAAAATATGGATTAGCGAGTACCTGGAATTGTAATAAACATAATATAAGCATAGTGCTTGATAGATGAATAGATTCTATACAACTCATGCCGTCTATACCATCCATAAAATTATATATATTAACGAAACCACTTAAAGCTATAATTAGTATAATAAAAATAAGATATATTGGAATAGGAATAACAGCAAAATCCAAAGGAATAAAAAGAGAAATAGCAAAAGCAGAACAAATTAAATGAGTTATCAAACGGATTAGTACCGGCACGGGTTTTAAGTCGTCTAGAAAAGAGACTGTCGCAATTACAAATAATGGCGGTAATATTTTTGCTGAGTTAATAAGCAAACCACTTGTTATATATTCAAAAGCACTTAAAGCAGTTATTACAACAATTACAATAGCAAGACCACCACCACGTGGGGTAATCTTATTATGAGAGCGACGCTGACTAGGTATATCAACTAAACCAATTGTCTTAAAATATTTGGTTAATATATATGTTAATATAGTGGTTGCTATAAAAGAAAAAATAAATAATACAATATAGCTATTTATATTCATAGTAACATGTTAGATTTAAAGCTATAATATTTATTATTACTGATAATTACATGATCATGCACTACAATATTTATTGTTTTACACATATCTACTATTATATTTGTCATATCAATATCAGCTTTTGAGGGATCAGGACTTCCACTTGGATGATTGTGAACAAGTATAATATTACTCGCTTCAATGATACTCCTCGCAGCAGAGCTACGAGGTATCTATCCAAAAAGTTTTAACTGTTTTTGTTGAAATGCTTTATAAGAAGGTTTGCCTGAACCTTGATTTTTTACATAATTACGTAATTTCCGCTCATCACCATGTTTACCTACTGTGCTCATAAAATATCCTTTACTCCAAAACTCACTTCCCCATAATTTTTCTTTAAGATTTGGATATTTCTTAAACATTTCCTTAGATGTAATACTTTTTATGATTTGAGTTATTTTTGTTGGGCTATACATTAGTATTGACTGTAGTAAAAAATGTACATGTTCTTTATCTACTCCTATTTCCAAAAATCTAATTTCATAACGAGCTTCTATGTCCTCACAAATTTTACATAAATAATCGTCTAGTTCCTCATTGAATATTACTCTTCTATACTTTGCCGGTGTTACTAAATGATATATTAGTACTGTGACATTATGACTTTTATGTATATAACTGCTTTCTTCCATGCATCTAGTATATCACGAAGCAGAGCTTCGGGGAGAATTAAACCCTAAGAGATTAAACAACGCTCTTTTAACTATTTCTCGTGGATACACAGCCGCTTGATCTATAGTTCCTTGGCTTAAAACTTCATCAGCAATCAAAATATTTTTTTGTTCAAAAATAATACACGAAATTGTTCAAGCCGCATATTACCCATATTAACTTTTAAATAATCAATCAAAGAGCCCCATGAGGCAATAATATTTTTATTTATTATTTTTTGTTTTAATGCTCTATTTATTAATTCACGTACTATCACAAAATTAATATATAAATTCTCATTAGTACCGCTAATACTAAGCAATCTTTCTTTATCAATATTGATTAAATCAGTAATGCTACTAAAATTTTCCAGTAATTTTTTTGCTAGAGGTTTTACATCTTTACGAGGAATAGAAGAAAATAACATTAGCTCTAGCAGTTCATAATCGGAAAAATTTGCTGCTCCTGAAGTCACAAAGCGTTCTTTTACCCTTTTACGATGACCTATATAATGAGGCGTTACCTCTTCTTTTATAGCTATCTCGGGAACTATTTCAGGTTCGTCGTCAAAGAATTCCATTAGCTTATAGTTTAACATATGGAAGATAATTAAATTTTTTAGGGGATAATGTAAATATTTCAAAGCCGTCTTTAGTAACGCCTATAGTATGCTCAAACTGTGCCGATAATGATTTATCACGTGTAGTAACAGTCCAGCCATCAAGGCTACTTAATATAGTATCATATCCGCCAGCATTCACCATTGGCTCAACAGTAAAAAACATACCTTCTTCTAGAACAAGTCCTGTTCCGCTGCGACCATAATTTAATATTGATGGTTCATCATGAAAAACACGACCAATCCCATGACCGGTATAATCTCTTACCACCGAATAATTATGCTTCTCAGCATAGCTTTGAATAGCATGCCCTATGTCACCGAGTCTTGCTCCTGGCTTGACTGCCTCGATTCCTTTCATCATTGCGTCATAAGTTACCTGAATAAGGCGTTTCGGCTTTATTGCTACATCGCCAACATAATACATACGGCTAGTATCACCATACCAACCATCTAAAATTACTGTAACATCAATATTTATAATATCACCATTTCGCAACGGCTTATCGTTTGGAATGCCGTGACAAACTACGTGATTTATTGAGGTGCAAATAGATTTTGGGAAACCTTTATAATTTAAAGGGGCAGGAATGGCATTATTTGAAATAATAAAATTATGACAAAGATCGTTTAAACTATTTGTAGTAACGCCTGGCTTTACATGCGGCTCTATAAAATCAAGTGTTTCGGCGGCAAGCCTGCCAGCTGCCCGCATTTTTTCAAAATCTTTCTCAGAATGAATTTTTATGGTCATGTTATACTATGTGTTCTCTATAGAACTATATTATAACATAGTTTTTTAAAAGGTGTAAATTCTATTTACCTTATATTATCTAGGTGGGCTTTTAAGAATTCAGGAGCAAAATCTGCTCCGTTAGACCAAACAATGGTCTGCAATTCTTCGTCAAGGGTTACTCTAGCAAATAAATTTTTGTCCTTAAGAGGTTCAAATACTGAACCAACCAAATGCTTATATAAGTTTATATTTCCTCTAGTACCATCATCAAAAGACAATTGTAAATAATAATCATCAATATATTTTACAGATATTACATGTAACATTTTTTTACTCTAATGGTGCGATAGATTTTAATGGCTCTCCGTTTTGAGTTTTTTGCCAATTATCTAATAACTCTTTTTTATGTAAATTAAGCCACTCTATAACTAATTGTAAAGCTCTTTTAGGAAACTTACCTTCAAGCACTTTACCTTCTATTGAAACGATTATTTCATAATCTCCGTATTTAGCATGAAAATGAGGTGGATTATGATCTCGGTAATACATCATAATTACAATACCAAGAAAACGACTAATTACAGGCACAATAGAATTCTTTTTGTTTATATTATATATTTTAAATTTTAATATATTTTTTATATTATTTCAAGCTTTCCTAAAATTATCAGATAAGTTATTTAGCTATATATTTTCTTGTATTAATAGCTTTAAAACATTATATTGTATAAAATATTTTATAAAAAATTTTTAATGCTATACTACGTAAACAAATTTCTTTCAAATAATAAAGTACAGGCTGTTATTCTAGGAATAATCGGTCTTGCTACTATTTCGATGCTTATATCATATAAGCTTGATGATCCGTCTTTTAATTCAGTAACAACTGGATATCCTAGTAATTTATTAGGAGTTTTTGGCTCTTATTTATCAGATTTCCTATATCAGTTTTTTGGGGTAGCAGCTTTTATAATACCGCTTTCTTGTTTTATTTGGGGAAAAAATTGCTGGCAACAGAAATATCGTAAATTTTTTATCCGTATATCAGTAATGCTACTTGCTCTTTTCAGCACCGCAGCTTTACTATCTAATTTTGATCTGGAGTTCATACCATCTAATGGTGGTGGAGCAGCTGGTATAATTATTTTCCATTTTCTTAAACAATTTACAAATCAACTTCATTTATTATTAGTATTTTTTACATTTATTATATTTGTTGTTTTATTTGAAATTAAATTCACTTCCTTAAGTAGCTTTGTCATTAAATTAGGTGAATTCTTAGCATATAAAATACAAACTTTTTTCTATAATCTATTTTCACAATTAACTTTGCCAAAATTATTTTCTGGCAAAGCAAATAATAACATAAAGATTACCCCTTCTTATACAAAACCGGTAAGTGAAAAAGTAAAATTTACAGAAGTACCAAAGCCTATTATGGCTAAACCAGCACCTGTAAATCCTATAAAATTCTTTAATAAACCTGCTGCTCCTAAAATATCGCAAAATGAAGCGGCAGCTTTGCCACCTATTTCATTACTTCGTAATCCTGAAAATCATCATATAAAAGGTGCTTCGTCATCAGAGTTGAAGCAAAAAGCTGAAGAGTTGCTAACTGTGCTAAACGACTTTGGTGTAAAAGGACAAATAATCAATATAAGCCAAGGTCCAGTAGTAACTTTATATGAGTTTGAGCCGGCAGCAGGCACTAAAACCTCAAGAGTAGTAGGGTTATCCGACGATATAGCTCGCTCGCTCTCAGCCCTATCAACAAGGATAGCAGTAGTGCCAGGCAAGAATGTGCTTGGTATTGAGCTGCCTAACAGACAGCGAGAATTCTTTTGTTTAAAAGAGTTAATAGAAACACCAGAATATCAAGATACATCAACCTTGCTGCCCTTAGTTCTAGGTAAAGATTTGGCAGGTAAACCGCTTATCGCCGATCTTGCTAAAATGCCGCACTTGCTTGTTGCAGGAACAACTGGTTCAGGTAAATCGGTAGGAATTAATGCTATGATCGTTTCATTGTTATACCGCTATACTCCTGAAGAATGTCGCTTTATCATGATTGACCCAAAAATGCTTGAGCTATCAGCTTATGACGGAATACCGCATTTATTAACGCCCGTGGTAACTGAACCGGCTAAAGCAGTGGTGGCACTAAAATGGGCAGTTAAAGAAATGGAAAACCGCTATAGGATGATGAGCAATATCGGTGTTAAGAATATTGCCGGCTATAATACTAAGATTCAGGAAGCGGTTAAAGAGGGAAGAATAATTGAGAAGTCAATTCAAACAGGCTTTGATCCTGAAACCGGCAGACCTATCTATGAAACTGTGGCAATGAATATGGAAAAACTGCCCTTTATAGTGGTAATCGTTGATGAGATGGCTGATTTAATGCTAGTTGCTGGTAAGGATATTGAGATGCTGATACAACGTTTAGCACAAATGGCAAGAGCTGCCGGCATTCATATTATCATGGCAACCCAAAGACCATCTGTAGACGTTATTACCGGCGTGATTAAGGCTAACTTCCCAAGCCGTATCAGCTTTAAGGTTACCTCTAAAATCGATAGCCGAACTATCTTAGGCGAACAGGGTTCAGAGCAGTTACTTGGTATGGGTGATATGCTATTTATGGGTAATACGTCTAAAATTACTAGGGTGCATGGACCTTTCGTTAATGAATCTGAGATCGAACAAATTACGGAATACCTAAAAGAAACAGGCGCGCCAGAATATATATCTGCTGTAACAGAGCAACCTGATGAAGACGATAGCAGCATTGATATCGGTGATGGCACATCAGATGAAGTACTTTATAAAAAAGCTGTGCAGATCGTAAAAGATGAGCGTAAATCTTCCATTAGTTATATTCAAAGATCGCTTAGAATCGGTTATAACAAAGCTGCCAATTTAGTTGAAAAAATGGAAAAAGAAGGGATAGTCTCGCCACCAAATCATACAGGTAAGAGAGAGATATTATTACCGGAAAGGTGATACTAGGTGATTTTTTATCCCACTTGATTACTTACCCACTATATGCTATCCTAAACAGATATCATTTTGAGGTTCAAGAATAAATAACATGGCACAAACATGTATATTAAAACCAGATACAAAAGGAAGAATAACTCTAGGTAAAATAGCTGATGGAATAAGTAGTTTTCACGTTACTGTCAATAATAAAGATGGACAAATTATTTTAGAACCTTATACGGAAATTCCTTTAAAAGAAAGTTGGCTATTTAATAATAAGGTAGCTCTAACAAAATTAAAAAAGGGTATTAAAAATTCTGCTAAAGGACAAATTGCACCTAGAGAAGATTTTAGGAAATATTTAAACGATGAATAAGAAATGAATTTTAAACTCCTATTTACCATTCAAGCAAATAAGGATTTAGAGGAACTTGAAAACAACAAAGGACTAGAAAAACGTTTAAAAACTGTAAGAAAGTCACTAGCATATTTGCAATCAAATCCTAGGCATCCCAGTTTAAACACTCACAAATATCATTCTATTAAAGGAGATAAAGGAGAAGAGATATTTGAAGCTTATGCTGAAAATAATACTCCTGCCGCTTATAGAATATTTTGGCACTATGGACCTAACAAAGATTATATTACTATTCTAGCAATCACTATGCACCCATAGTTAAAAATAAATTCAAATAAAACCAATGAAATCACTAGCCGCTAAAACTTACTTAATATTCCAAACAATCGCTAGAATAGCTTTATGCACATATGCATTGTTCTATAAACAGGTTTCGCTTATAGAATTGCCATTAGTGTTCATTTTCGGTTTAATTAACGATCTTATTTCTATAGCTTATTTCCTGCCGGTAATGTTAGTTTTAATATTGCTGGGCAACTTAGCATTATCAAGATTTAGACTAGTCTACACACCGCTTTGTTATTTATTTTATTGTGGTTTTATTGCTTCATTAATCTTTATTACAGCAGCTGAACTTACTTTTTGGGATGAGTTCGGCACTCGCTTTAATTTTATCGCCGTTGATTATCTAGTATATACTCATGAAATTATTGGCACAGTTAAAGAATCTATGCCCTATATAGAGATCATTAGCGGAATTCTAATAGTTAGTGCTATTATTACCTATATTTTACGGAAAGCTATTATTGATGCAGCATATAATATCAATAGAAAATGTTGTTTGGTTATGGCAGTTATCCTAGCATCAATTAGTTTTATAGCCTTTAAATTCTATAGTCCTGAAAAGCTAAATTTCCACTCTAATAAATATGCAGAAGAGCTTGCTAAAAATGGTCCCTATGAGATTTTTTCAGCTTATCTTAACAACAGCCTAAACTATAATAGCTTTTATCCTACTATTGATAATAAGCAAGCTTTAAGCATAATACGTGATAGCTTACAAAATAATAGTGACAAATTCATAAATGATGACTCTATCGAGCGTATTATTAGCTCTAAAAATCCGAATAAGCAAAAATATAACGTAGTCTTTATTACAGTAGAAAGCTTAAGTGCCAAGTTCATGAAAAGCTTTGGTAATAGCGATAACATTACTCCGTATTTAGATGCATTAGTAGATAAAGGTATGTTTTTTACAAATATATACGCTACTGGTACAAGAACAGTGCGAGGGCTTGAGGCTATAACTTTAACTATTCCTCCAACTCCAGGCTCGTCAATAGTGCGTAGACCTGACAACCAAAACTTATTCAATATCGGCACTGTGTTTAGGAATCAAGGATATAACACTAACTTTATCTTTGGCGGTTATAGTTATTTTGATAATTTACGTAATTATTTTGGCGGTAATCACTATAATATAATAGACCGAGGTAATCTAACAGCTCACGAGATAAGCTTTGCAAATGTATGGGGAGTAGCAGACGAGGATATCTTAAACAAGGCAATAGAGCAAGCTGATACAGATTATAAAGATGGTAAGCCGTTTTTCTCGTTAATTATGACTACTTCAAACCACCGACCTTATACTTTTCCTGATAATAGGATCGATCTACCATCAGGTGGTGGACGTAATGCAGCAGTTAAATATACCGATTATGCAATAAATAAGTTCCTAGAAACTGCTAAGACTAAAGAATGGTTTAACGATACTATCTTTGTGATTACTGCCGATCATTGTGCTTCAAGTGCCGGTAAAACGGAGTTACCTGTAGAGAAGTATCATATACCGCTAATTATCTATGCACCACAAATATTAAAGCCAAAAAAAATAGATAATCTAGCAAGTCAAATAGATATAGCCCCAACGATTTTCGGTTTACTCGGCTTTGAGTATAAAAGCAAATTATGGGGACAAGATATAATAAATAATCCGGCAAATAGAGCTTTTATTAGCACTTATCAGTTACTAGGATTTTTAAGAGACGAAAAGCTAGTAATCCTAAGTCCTAAACTACACCCGAAAACCTATATATTATTAGGAGAAGAAAAAGAAGAAATCCCCAATTCTATTAGCCTTACCGAAGAAGCTATTAGCTTCTATCAAACCGCATACGATTTTTACGTACAAGGTAAATTAGTTGAATAAAAGATACTGGTATTAAGTTATAATTATTTTTAAGAAAATTTAAGTCCGATTATAGATACTATTAAGGTAGTAACAAAAAATAAGCGTAATATAGATACCGGTTCATTGAAAACAAGTATACCTAATATAACTGTACCTGTTGCACCTATACCTGTCCATACGGCATATGCAGTACCCGTTGGGATCTTACCCAAGGTTTTAGCCAGATAGATAAAGCTTAAAGCTCCAAAAAATAAAGGCAAGTGAAGGTTTTAGTTTTGTCAAACCATCTGAATATCTTAATCTCCAAAACTTACGCTATGTTTGGTTCTAAATATCGTAAAGATGGAGAACGAAGCTGTTGTTGCATATAGTCATCTAAAAGCCCTAACTTTATTTGGTAGACCGTTTTACCTATTTTATTTGCAGTTCTTTTGAGAAAAGCCCAAACTAGAAATGCACAACTAATGTGATTACGTTGGATACGCTGTTTTCTGCATTGGCAACGTTCTATACCAGTCAGTTGCTTAATTTTTCTATGCATGCTCTCAATTACCCATCGCAAGCCAAACTCATCTTGTGCAGCTTTAGAAGATTTTTGAGTTTTGTTATTGGTAACAACATAATCAACTCTGTTGGTAGAAACAGTAAATGTTAAACAAATTAACATGCTTATTTTTGGCAAATCCTTTTATATGAATCTCCATTCCATTCTTAATTTCTTCATCTGAAAACGTCAACTTGCTAACAGCTTTATAAGGCTCGTAATCACACGTTTTACTAACATTTCTATTGGCTTTAATAGGGGCATAATAATATTTGCCCAAGGAGTCAACATGTTGCATAATTTTGTGTGTAGCATACCATGTGTCAAAAAGTACAGTTTGAAAAGGAATCTTTTTACTATAAACAGCATTATTGAACATCTTTAGTAGGTGATCTAGTTTCGTCGCTCCATCATGATCAGGTGAAAAAATGCGATAATCTATTACCCAAAACTTATCAATATCGGGGTTATAATATACAAGACTCACTACTCCTATACCGGTAGTAACTCCACCTGTAGCTCCACTATACTGCGATCTAGCAACCTCTATTTTCTTTGTGTTCCTTTTGTTTAACACCGTATCATCAAATATTGTATATCCGTTAGATGAAAAGATAACATCATTCTTAATGTGTTCCCATAACAAAGAAGGAGTATATTTTTCATTTTCTAAAAATCTATTAATAACATCATGGCTACATTTCTTGGCATGTTCAGCGTAGTAGGTTAAACTATAATTCTTTTGGCTAATTGTTAAAAATTGACAGTAATCTGTTCTATTAATTGGTATTGCTTGCAATCTGTTCCTCTTTGACATGTTTAATTATTCTTACAATAATTTATCACTCTTCCACTCATAGCGTAAGTTTTGAATTAAATCATACAAGACTATAATAGTACTTAAGCATAAAAGCAACTTTTCTCCTATTTATAAGAATAAATTACTATTAAAAACTATACTTTAACTTTATTAAAAAACTTCAATAATTTATATTAATAATCTCGATATAATATTAAATAGTATGAGCATAGATAATAAACTAAAAGAATTAATCTCTTAGGGTTTAATTCCCCGAAGGTCTGCTTCGTGATATACTAGATGCATGGAAGAAAGCAGTTATATACATAAAAGTGATAATGTCACAGTACTAATATATCATTTAGTAACACCGGCAAAGTATAGAAGAGTAATATTCAAAGAGGAACTAGACGATTATTTATGTAAAATTTGTGAGGACATAGAGGCTCGTTATGAAATTAGATTTTTGGAAATAGGAGTAGATAAAGATCATGTACATTTTTTACTACAGTCAATACCAATGTATAGCCCAACAAAAATAACTCAAATCATAAAAAGTATTACATCTAAGGAAATGTTTAAGAAATATCCAAATCTTAAAGAAAAATTATGGGGAAGTGAGTTTTGGAGTAAAGGATATTTTATGAGCACAGTAGGTAAACATGGTGATGAGCGGAAATTACGTAATTATACGCGAGTTTCGTATTCATAAAGTCGCTGTATAGCTGATAAATACTGGGTTACGGTGGATATTGATAATACTGTTTTTGTTATAAAATGGGCTTAAAATGCATAAATTTTCAGCAATTTGTCTTTTTTGACTCCAATTATTACAGTATGAAACTTATCCAATCTCCCAAAAGCCTTAAAAAATCAGGATTGTGGCAAATTCCTTAACTATAATTTAGGCATCTTAATACGAAACTCGCGTTAATTATGTAAAAAATCAAGGTTCAGGCAAACCTTCTTATAAAGCATTTCAACAAAAACAGTTAAAACTTTTTGGATAGATACCTCGTAGCTCTGCTGCGAGGAGTATCATTAATTGCTGCTTTCATTATTAAATAAGCTAATATTTACATATTTTTGAATAAACAAATTGATTTGTTGCAAATAATGGAGTATATAATATAGGAAATTAACTCTCGGGGCGTAGCGCAGCCTGGTAGCGCATCTGGTTTGGGACCAGAGGGTCGGGAGTTCAAATCTCTCCGCCCCGACCATTATGAATATAAATTAATGTCAAAAGACGATCTCATTCAGTTTACAGGTACAGTAATTGAGCTTGCACCTAACGCTACTTTTAGAGTGAAGTTGGAAAATGGTCATGTAATTATTGCTCACACCGCTGGTAGAATGCGTAAAAATCGTATTAGAATATTATTGGGTGATAAAGTTACAGTAGAAATGACCCCTTACGATTTAACTAAGGGACGTGTGATTCTTCGTCACCAATCTTAAGCATGCAATATCGATCAAAAAACCTACCTATAATACTAGCATCACAGTCACCTGCAAGGGTTGAGCTTCTTAAAAGAATTAAAATTACACCTGCACAAATTATTCCAGCAGATATAGACGAAACGCCTAATCTACGTGAATCACCAAATCACTTAGCTACAAGGCTTGCTTACGAAAAAGCTACAAAAGTTGCCTCTCAAATAGAAGATTCTGCTATTATCATAGCAGCAGATACTGTAACGGCACTTGGAAGAAGAATATTGCCCAAAGCAAGCAGTCCTGAAGAAGTAAGATATTGTATGAATATATTATCCGGACGTCGTCATCGTGTTTATACCGGTTTATGTATTATCAAAAAAGATAAAGATCAATTGGTAATTAGGCAGAAAATAGTCCAAACAGTCGTTAAGTTTAAAAGATTAAGTGAAGAAGAGCTAAATTTTTATTGCTCACTAGATGAGGGAATTGATAAAGCTGGAGGATGTAAAATCTCTGGTTATGCCGAAGCTTTCATTTCATTTATTGCTGGCTCTTATTCAAATGTTATGGGACTACCATTATTTGAAACAGTAAACTCCCTGAATTCTCTGGGATTTATAAGTTATAAATAAACATCATCTTACTTTTTGCACTGCCCGTGCGGATCAACTCAATCTTGTCATCCCGTGGCGACATTGTTGTGTGATTCCGATGTCATTCCTGCGAAAGCAGGAATCTAGTATAAAGCGAAATAACCTAAGCTTTTAATTTTAAAAATTTGCTGTATTTATGCTTTTTTCCTGGATTCCCGCTTTTAGCTAAGAATGACATATATGGCGGTTTTCGATTCACACGAGCAACAATAATCATTTCCCATTAATCAATTTTTTAAAGTAGCAAAACTTACGCTATGTTTGGTTCTAAATATCGTAAAGATGGAGAACGAAGCTGTTGTTGCATATAGTCATCTAAAAGCCCTAACTTTATTTGGTAGACCGTTTTACCTATTTTATTTGCAGTTCTTTTGAGAAAAGCCCAAACTAGAAATGCACAACTAATGTGATTACGTTGGATACGCTGTTTTCTGTATTGGCAACGTTCTATACCAGTCAGTTGCTTAATTTTTCTATGCATGCTCTCAATTACCCATCGCAAGCCAAACTCATCTTGTGCAGCTTTAGAAGATTTTTGAGTTTTGTTATTGGTAACAACATAATCAACTCTGTTGGTAGAAACAGTAAATTTAAACAAATTAACATGACGCGAGTTTCGTATTCAAAAAGTCGCTGTATAGCTGATAAACAGTGGGTTACGGGGATATTGATAATACTGTTTTTGTTATAAAGTGAGTACAAAATACAAATTGCTAATTAAAATATGGTATTTATAGTATAAGAAAAAAGTTTATAGGTTATTGAAAAAACTTTAAGAGCAATAACCTATGATAATGGATTTTACAGAAATATTTTGTTACGTCGATGATTTTTTTCAAGAATTAGACAAGCATACAAATTCAATTACTAACCATAACAACAAATCTGGTCCTAAAAGTCGACTTAACAGAAGTGAGGTAATAACAATTATAATAGGCTACTGGCAGTCATCTTATGATTGTTTTAAGAATTATTATCTGAAGCAAATATGGATTTATCATCAAAGAGATTTTCAATTAGTAAGCTATAGTCAATTTATAAAAATAATAGGTCCACATTTACCACTATTAGTACTGATATTCAATTCTATTTTGGATCAGTGTGATGGCCTTTCTTTTGTAGATTCAAGTAGTATAGAGGTATGTAAGAGATACCGTATTTCAATGAATAAAGTGTTCGCCGGCATAGCAGCACGCAGTAAGACAACAAAAGGTTGGTTCTATGGACTTAAACTACATCTAATAATTAATAGAGCCGGTGGTATAGTTAAAGCATCTTTTAGCCCTGGCAATAAGGATGATAGAAAACAGCTGGAACTGATGATCAAAAATCTTTTTGGTAAAGTATTCGGAGATCGTGGTTATATTTCACAACAATTATTTCAACAACTTTTAGAGCAAGGAATTTTTATGGTAACTAGGGTAAAGAAAAATATGAAAAATAAACTTATGTCTATGTTGGATAAAATATTATTGCTTAAAAGAGCATTAATAGAATCTGTGTTTAGTAAAATTAAACTATTGGGGAAGTTTGAGCATTCAAGGCATAGATCAGTTACAAATGCCTTTGTGCATATGGTTGCAGCACTGATAAATTATCAAATGTCTGATAATAAACCTTCTATTACATCTCTCTTGATATGCTAAATCCTATGCTATATTAATTCGAAACTCGCGTTAACATGCTTATTTTTGGCAAATCCTTTTATATGAATCTCCATTCCATTCTTAATTTCTTCATCTGAAAACGTCAACTTGCTAACAGCTTTATAAGGCTCGTAATCACACGTTTTACTAACATTTCTATTGGCTTTAATAGGGGCATAATAATATTTGCCCAAGGAGTCAACATGTTGCATAATTTTGTGTGTAGCATACCATGTGTCAAAAAGTACAGTTTGAAAAGGAATCTTTTTACTATAAACAGCATTATTGAACATCTTTAGTAGGTGATCTAGTTTCGTCGCTCCATCATGATCAGGTGAAAAAATGCGATAATCTATTACCCAAAACTTATCAATATCGGGGTTATAATATACAAGACTCACTACTCCTATACCGGTAGTAACTCCACCTGTAGCTCCACTATACTGCGATCTAGCAACCTCTATTTTCTTTGTGTTCCTTTTGTTTAACACCGTATCATCAAATATTGTATATCCGTTAGATGAAAAGATAACATCATTCTTAATGTGTTCCCATAACAAAGAAGGAGTATATTTTTCATTTTCTAAAAATCTATTAATAACATCATGGCTACATTTCTTGGCATGTTCAGCGTAGTAGGTTAAACTATAATTCTTTTGGCTAATTGTTAAAAATTGACAGTAATCTGTTCTATTAATTGGTATTGCTTGCAATCTGTTCCTCTTTGACATGTTTAATTATTCTTACAATAATTTATCACTCTTCCACTCATAGCGTAAGTTTTGGTAGTTGATTTTATATGGTCAGAAGTAATTTTCATTACTTTTTAAGGCTTTTATATCTAAAACGAAATCATTCTCATCATAGATAAAAATTTTAATTAGCTTGAGATATGATAAAGTACCAAGGATAATAGAGCGAAATAAGCCCAGGAAAGATTTTAGTAATTGTTTGTCAATTATAAGTATAATTTTATTGCATGGCGATTTGAATAAACTACGAATTAGAGTATAATAAGCATAAGATTTATAGGGCTTCTTAGCTAAAATAAACTCTATCATTAAATCCCTATCTATGCCATTTGGATAGATTTCTCGCAATAATTCTTCACTTTTAATAATAAAATCTAAATATGGCTCAATAAGGGCTATTCTTTTTTCTACAATATTGTTCATAGCGGTTTAATCTCCTTTAAATTAATTTAATTTTGATCACCAAAAAAGCAAATCCTAATTGGTGACCGGGGAGTTCGAAAACCGTCGACAAGAACAGCTGAGTAGCTTTTAGGCTTAAAGTATTAACTTTAAGCCCTGAACATGGCTACAACCTCCCCGACCCTGATATGATCGAGGAAAATCATTTAAAGGCTGATTTAAACCTCTTGCCGTTAGGGTTTCGACACCCAAGAACAGCCTTTAGCTGCTCCAAAATGATTCTAGGCAAAACTTTAAATAAGTCAATCTGATTTTGTAAGCTTTTAACTGCAATTTAGATAAACAATTGTAGAAAACCAAAGCGGAGCGTATACTTAATACGTGAGCACCACAGTGCTTATAGAACGACGACGCCAATTTTTCAAGTTCATCAAGTCTACGCTATTTTTTGATATTCAAAATATATCTTCCTAACCGCATAAATCCAAGCAAGGCATACAAAAGTAAATACCACCATTAGAACAGGTGAGATAGAGGTAAAAGTTGCAGTTGGGACTATGGTAAATATAATAGATTGTACAAGCCCACTTGATGATTTACCAACTTTTGCACTTATCACGTCAACAGCAGCTTTACCTTTCGTTTTTAACTCTTGATCAAGAGGGATATATAGCATTTCTCTTGAAGTATCCCATATAGAATACTTTGTTCCCTTAGCTAAAATATTCTGAATCCCGCCAATAGATACAGCAAGGGCAAGAGGTGACATTAGAATTGCTCCATCAAATAATGAGAGAATTTTTTGATCAAATACAATAAGCACAAAGAATAAAACACCGGTAACCATTATTATCACAGGTGAGATTACGGCAGCAACAAACCAGTTGTGCATACGCATAACATTATTACCGATAATAGTCATAACCATAATGGCAACGCCGGTCCAAAGTATATATAGACTGTTGAATTCAGCATAAGTATTAACAGTTGGGTATAGCTCCTTAATTTTTGCTTTCCATACGGCTTCAACTAAATTAATAGCAAAACCAAATGCTGCCGAACAGATTAAAAGTAGCCATAAATATTTAGATTTTGCAATATATTCAAAGCTTTTAATAATCCCCATACGCTCGGAAGTTGACCGCCCACTTTTTGCCTTGGCGTAAAATAATGGATTGGTAAAAACATTTCTGCTAATAAAACGAATTAGTAGACAACAAATAACTGCAACGATTGTAACCAAAATAGTTGATATTTGTACTAAAGTGATTTTGCTGTCAGAAATATTTATAAAGTGCTTCACAATAGTTTCTTCAGATGATAAATTCATCATTAAGAAGCCAACCAATATTAAAGATGAATTACCGAATAACGAGAAAAGCGTATAGAATCTTTTAGCTTCTTCAGTAGTAGTAAGCTCATTAGCGAATTGCCAAAATAATAATACATAAAAAATATTAGGCCAAAGCTCGGCAAGACTATAATATACTATATAACCCCAATTACCTATTAATGATATATACCATTTAAAATGCGGGTAGCGTTCCATCCAATCAGCTAGATGGTCCGGATGTACATGAAAAACATGAATATTAGGATAGATAACAAAAGCAAATAAAACAAAGAAACCGATAAAAAATGCAGTTAAATAATAAAAAATCTTCTCAAAAGTGAGATGATTAATCATTTTAGCATAAATAATTAAAAATAAAGCAGCTGCAGGTGTAACACAATAAACTTTAGCAAAACCGGCTATCTCTGCACTGATTTCAGAAATTAAAATGCTATCTTTTAATATGCGTAAAATATTTTGATTGAATAAAATGCAAAACATCAAGGCACTCATCGGAATAAACTTTCCGAGTTCGTAATTATGAATAGGCCAAAAAGCGGCTCTAAATTTGGTTTTAAACGGTCGCGATGATGAGGTACTTAGCATTATAAGACCCTAGGGACAAAAAAAAAACTTAAGCACTTCGAGATTTTATAAAAAGATATTTTCTCTAAAAAATTTAGAGGCTATATACTGTTTTGTTACATTCTGAAGATGCGAAAGTTTATATAATATTTTTGGTTCAATGTCAAGAAAGATTAATATAATATAAGAAAGTTAGGATGCAGAATAACTATAAATATCAGGAATATTTTGACCTATATAATAGTTACACAAAAAATCATAATTTAGGTAATAGATATTTAGAAACGGGGGAGATAATAAAGCAAACTGAATATTATAGGTTAGTGTATTATTGCTCAACCAATGTCATACCGCGGCTTGACCGCGGTATCTTTCATCACAGGCTGCATTCTGAGATCCCGCGATTGAGTAGCGGGATGACAAATAAACACATTAAGACATTCCTAATCATCCCTTCCATTTTCAATTCACCGGAAATATTTTTCTTAAGCCGCAATAAAAGCTTTATAGAGAATTTAAGAGAACAGGGTGAAGTTTATTTAATAGATTGGTTAGAGGTTAAAGAATCAAACTATTTATTAGATGATTACGTACATAAAATAGTTGAAGTTATAAATAATTTAAATGTGAATAATATTAATTTGATAGGGCATTGTATCGGCGGCAATCTTGCAATAGCTGCAAATATAATCGCATCTAAATCTATAAAAACTTTAACTTTACTAACCTGCCCTTGGGATTTTTCTCACTTCTTTTATGTAAAAATGTTGCATCAATATTTGAAGCTAGATGCTTACATAGAAAATTTGCCGTTAATTCCCAAAATTCATATTCAGATTTTATTTTTTCTGCTATTCCCTGATTATTTTCAGGTTAAGCTGGATAAATTTTTTTCCTTAACTTCCGAAAAAGAGCAAGAACTAGCTTTCAGAATTGAAAACTGGCTAATGTCCGGTCATGATATACCGAGCGACACTTATAATCAGATTATGCAGAATATATTAGGTGAAAATATGTTTATGAATTTAAAATGGAAAGTAGGTGGCACAGTAATTGACCCAGGCGTAATTAACTGCCCTGTATATATCGTAGCTGCAAAAAATGATCAAATAGTGCCTGAATCTTCTATTTTATCTTTGCAAAAATTGTTTAAAAACTCTACTCTTATAGAAGTACCAGGCGGACATATTAGTTATTTGATAAATAATAAACTAGCGGATTTATTTTAACATTAAGGTCATCCCGTAGCTTGTCCACGGGATGACATCGAAGACAATTCTTGAGCCATGCGGGCAATGCCGCCACGGAATGACAGGAATGTAACAAATATTATTTTTAAGGAGTATATATCATGATAAAACCGGTTTACATCACTCATGCGAAAAGAACGGCTTTCGGTTCGTTTATGGGTAGTCTTAGTACTACTCCTGCACCGATGATTGCAACGCATTTAATAAAAGATATTCTGCAAAATAGTAAAATTGATCCGGCTTTAATAAATGAGGTAATACTTGGACAGGTGATAACGGGGGGTAGCGGACAAAATCCGGCAAGACAAACTCTAATTCATGCAGGTATCCCTAAAGAAGTACCAGGATATACGATCAATAAAGTTTGCGGTTCAGGTCTTAAAACTGTAGCACTTGCAGCAGCCTCAATTATGACTGGTGATAACGATATCGTGATAGCAGGCGGGCAGGAAAATATGTCGCTTGGTATGCATGGCAGTTATATAAGAGCAGGAGCTAAATTCGGTGATATTAAAATGGTTGATCTAATGCAATATGATGGATTAACTGATGTATTCTCAGGAGTATTTATGGGTATTACTGCTGAAAATATTTCAAAGCAATTTAATATTACTAGAGAGCAACAAGATGAATTTGCCTTAAGCTCACATCAAAAAGCTGCAAAAGCCCAGAAAGCCGGAATATTTAAAGATGAGATTTTGCCTATTGAAGTAACTGTCAAGAAAACTACTAGCTTATTTGATCATGATGAGACAGTTAGACCTGACACTACCCTTGAGATTTTAGGTAAATTACGCCCTGCATTCGATAAAAATGGTACTGTTACTGCCGGTAATGCTTCATCAATTAATGATGGTGCTGCGTGCCTTATGGTAGTGTCTGAAGAGGCTCTAAAAAAGCATAATCTAACTCCTCTTGCTCGTATTGTTTCTTATGCTCAAGCCGGTGTTGATCCAAGTATTATGGGGACTGCTCCCGTTCCTGCCTCTCAAAAAGCTCTAAGCAAAGCCGGTTGGAGCATTAACGATCTAGATCTTATTGAAGTAAATGAGGCTTTTGCCGCTCAAAGTATTTATGTTAATCGTGAAATGAAATGGGATATGAATAAGGTTAATGTGAATGGCGGAGCAATAGCAATCGGACATCCGATCGGTGCTAGCGGCGGACGTGTTCTTGTTACTTTAATACATGGATTAAGAATAAATAAAGCTAAAAAAGGCTTGGTAACACTATGTATCGGTGGCGGTATGGGTATAGCTATGTGCGTTGAAACGATTTAAATATAACTTGTCATTTAATAAAAAATGCCATATTATAAAAAATGTTAATTATGTATAATAATCATAAAAGGGAAAATGTGGAAAGAGTATTAACTAGCATGGATCAACATGGCAGAGTGCTTATACCTGCGCCAATCAGAGTAAGGTTTAATATGCACCCTGGTGAAAAAATAACTATAAAAATTGAAAATAATGAAGTAAAAATTATAAACTCTGATAATGTAATTGATGAAATCCATAAGATTTTTATGAAAAACCAACATAATAAAAAAATTTCCATAGTAGATGATTTTATAGCTAATAAACGTCAAGAATATTTCATAGAAGAAGCAAGAAGTAAAAAATAATGTCAAAAATAATATTTGATGCATCGGCATTAATTGCTTTATTTGCTAAGGAAAAAGGTTATCTTTTTATTAAAAAGCACATGAAAGATGGAATTATTTCAAGCGTGAACATTGCTGAGGTGTACAAATATTGTATAGAAATGCAAGGCTTAAAGAAAGAAGATGCTGAGACTATTATTAAATTATCAGATATAAAAATTATAGATTTTTGTCATGATCAAGCTCTAATTAGTGCAAGTATTATTAATAAAACCAAAGCTTATGGTTTATCACTTGGAGATAGAGCATGTATTGCACTTGCCATATTTAAAAATTATCCCATTCTTACTTGCGATAAAATTTGGGAAAAACTAGAATTAGATATTCAATTTATTATGGCACGATAATTAAATAGGTAATAATGACTATAGTGTGTCGTGATATATATCTGATATAATATCCCTACAACCTAATAATGCATCATTGCAGTGTGTCATTATATTTACAGACTCACGAAATACCGAAAAATCAGAAAATGCTTCCGGTTCGTAATTCTTCCAATAATTTTCAGCTTCTTCTATATTATTACAAGCACGCTTTAGCTTCTGACCGAAATGCTCAAAAATATTTCCTAAGTTTTTTGCCCAGCTCCACGCTATAAGATAGTTAGGATTAGAATCTGTAGAATCTTTAAGAGAATTTAGCTTAAAATACTCTAATAGATTAGAAAAGTTATCGATGAATTTATGAGAAGTTAGTGATTTATCCGGTACATATTCAGAATCAATTTTGTGAAATATTTTTAACCTTTTTAAGCATATAGGTATTTCCTTAGCAAGCTCTACATAACGAGAAGCAGGATATTTTGTGCTATGAAAATTAAAATTTTGACTATTACCTATCCTGTCTGTATCCTTGATTGAATATGCGGTAGTATCATCAATTAAACAAGAAAATATATAACTTACGGCAGCTAATTGCATGGTTGGTGACCAGTTTGTAGGATTCCAAGAAGACCAGACACTAGAGGCTATATATTTAATGACTTCCTTATTATTATCCATTACACTTGCTCCTTTCAATTTAAATTGAAAAAAATATATTGAATGAATTTATAAAAAATACAAAAAGATTTATTAAGAATAATTAGCAATTTAGTAATAAATGTGTGAATTATACACATATCTTAGAGCCTGTCTTGAAAAGATATAAGAAATAATTTATATTGTCAAAAAATAATAAAGTAGGAATATGTATCCCAGTGATATAGTGGAAGAAGAAAGGATACATTTAGCTCCATTTGTTGGTCCTTGCAAGATAGGACGGTCACGTAAACATAATATAAGAGATATAATTAATGGCATTCGTTACGTAATTAGGAGTGGTTGTCAGTGGGGATTATTACCTAAAGATTTTCCCCCATGGCAAACAGTATATGACTATTATTTACGTTGGCGTAAGAATGGTAGATGGCAAGAAATACATGATAGATTAGTCCAAAAAGTAAGGGAGAAAGAAAGTAAGAAACCCACTCCTACTGTAGGGATTATAGATAGTCAGTCTGTTAAGACTACCCAAAAAGGGGAGCTAGAGGATATGATGCAGGCAAGAAGATTAAGGGTAGGAAACGCCATATAGTTACAGATACACTTGGTTTAGTATTATCATGTGAAGTACATTCAGCAGGTATACAAGACAGAGATGGTACTAAAAATGTAATAATCAAGGCAAAAGCAAAATATCCTAGTATTATCAAATTTTTTGCAGATAGTGGTTATGCTGGAGCATTACAAATTTGGTGTTTTTTAACTGTAAGAGCATTACTGACAATTTCTCGTAAAATTGTTGATCAAGTGGGGTTTAAAGTGATTCCCAAGCGTTGGATAGTTGAACGTATAGCTTAATGCGATAAGGTAGTGACTTTTTTAAGAGCATAGTAAACCGCATCAAAAAAGTGCTCAAAATTAGAAACAGTTTTTCTTATTTCGTTCTTGATTTTAAACCAGTAATGCTCAATAGGATTTAAATCTTACTATTACCCACAATTATAAAATGCTGCTAGAGTATTCACTGATCATTTTAAATAAGAAGGATAGGCGATATGCAAGATATAGTAACATACGGGATAAATATATCAAGCACTGGTTGGTTAGAGAATGAGCTCAGGCATGTTGACTTTAAAGATAAAAGACTTATAAATCGGCTTATTAAAACCAGTAACTTACTTGATAGCAAAGCATCCGGCACAATAAATCAAAGTTGCAGATCCTGGAAAGATGCGAAGGGAGCTTACAGACTATTTAGCAATGATAAGTTTGATATAGATGAAGTCTATTCTTCGCATCATGTGGAAACACAAAATAGAATCCAAGGCAAAAATTTAGTGTTTGCAATTCAGGATACAACTTACCTGGATTATGACACTCATATTAAGACAAAAGGGCTAGGCAGTATCTCCAAAGCTTATACAAAGCACAAACAGGGTCTTATTATGCATAGTACTATTATAGTGACGCCAGGAGGTCTGCCTTTAGGCCTTACCTCTCAGCAATGTTGGGCACGTATCGCAAGGGAAGAGGATCAGAAGGAAAAAGCAAGGCGTAAGTATATCACTCACATCAAAGATAAAGAAAGCTATAAATGGATTAACGCGTTTGAGGAAACAATTGCCAATATTCCTGAAAATACTAGAGTTATTACGGTTGGAGATAGAGAAGCAGATATCTTTGATTTGTTATGGAAAATTGAAGAATCAGCTGCAGAATTTGTAATTCGCAACAGACAGGATAGGAAATTTATTTGCCCGGAAAATGGTAAAACAAAAATACAAACGAAAATAAGTAAGCTACAGTCCAAGAAAGAGATTAGACTGAAAATCCCAGGCAATGGACTTCATAAAGCAAGAAAAGCAAATGTTGAAATTAAATACACATATGGGCACATACCAATTAGGTCTGTATCTTTATATGGCCCTGAAAATACTGATCACAAAATCAGTGACAAATTAGCTGTTTATGTTGTAAGCGCTAAAGAAATTAATGCCCCTGTTGGAGTAGAGGCAATCGATTGGACTATACTGACCAACATCCCCGTGAGTAGCTTTGAAGATGCTGTTGAGCGTATAACTTGGTATAAGCTAAGATGGAAAATAGAAGAATATTTTAGAGTTCTGAAATCAGGATGCAAGATAGAAGCCTCTCGCTTATCTGCCGAAACAAAGCTACAAAAATTAATTGCCATAAAAAGCCTCATTGCTTTTAAAATTTTATATTTATCAAAAATAGCCTCAACTTGTCCTGAAGAGAGCTGCGATAGCATACTTACCACCCAAGAATGGAAAACGCTTTATATGCGCGTGCACAGAACAAATAATACTCCTGGCAAGCCTCCAAATATAAAAGAAGCTATTATTTTGCTTGGTAAATTAGGAGGCTTTATGGCAAGAAAGAGTGATGGGTTGCCCGGAGCAATGTCTTTATGGCGGGGATATGAAATCCTTCAAGAGAGCGTAATGATGCTATCAATTGTTAGTGGTAAAATTTGTGGGTAATAGTAAGGATTTAAATCAGGAGAGTAAGTTGGTAAAAATAAAATACTGCAACCAACAGATTTAAATGATACTCCTCGCAGCAGAGCTACGAGGTATCTATCCAAAAAGTTTTAACTGTTTTTGTTGAAATGCTTTATAAGAAGGTTTGCCTGAACCTTGATTTTTTACATAATTACGTAATTTCTGCTCATCACCATGTTTACCTACTGTGCTCATAAAATATCCTTTACTCCAAAACTCACTTCCCCATAATTTTTCTTTAAGATTTGGATATTTCTTAAACATTTCCTTAGATGTAATACTTTTTATGATTTGAGTTATCAAAACTTACGCTATGAGTGGAAGAGTGATAAATTATTGTAAGAATAATTAAACATGTCAAAGAGGAACAGATTGCAAGCAATACCAATTAATAGAACAGATTACTGTCAATTTTTAACAATTAGCCAAAAGAATTATAGTTTAACCTACTACGCTGAACATGCCAAGAAATGTAGCCATGATGTTATTAATAGATTTTTAGAAAATGAAAAATATACTCCTTCTTTGTTATGGGAACACATTAAGAATGATGTTATCTTTTCATCTAACGGATATACAATATTTGATGATACGGTGTTAAACAAAAGGAACACAAAGAAAATAGAGGTTGCTAGATCGCAGTATAGTGGAGCTACAGGTGGAGTTACTACCGGTATAGGAGTAGTGAGTCTTGTATATTATAACCCCGATATTGATAAGTTTTGGGTAATAGATTATCGCATTTTTTCACCTGATCATGATGGAGCGACGAAACTAGATCACCTACTAAAGATGTTCAATAATGCTGTTTATAGTAAAAAACGCGAGTTTCGTATTCAAAAAGTCGCTGTATAGCTGATAAACAGTGGGTTACGGGGATATTGATAATACTGTTTTTGTTATAAAGTGAGTACAAAATACAAATTGCTAATTAAAATATGGTATTTATAGTATAAGAAAAAAGTTTATAGGTTATTGAAAAAACTTTAAGAGCAATAACCTATGATAATGGATTTTACAGAAATATTTTGTTACGTCGATGATTTTTTTCAAGAATTAGACAAGCATACAAATTCAATTACTAACCATAACAACAAATCTGGTCCTAAAAGTCGACTTAACAGAAGTGAGGTAATAACAATTATAATAGGCTACTGGCAGTCATCTTATGATTGTTTTAAGAATTATTATCTGAAGCAAATATGGATTTATCATCAAAGAGATTTTCAATTAGTAAGCTATAGTCAATTTATAAAAATAATAGGTCCACATTTACCACTATTAGTACTGATATTCAATTCTATTTTGGATCAGTGTGATGGCCTTTCTTTTGTAGATTCAAGTAGTATAGAGGTATGTAAGAGATACCGTATTTCAATGAATAAAGGGACTGTTGCGAGATGAGAGGGTAGCAGGTATAATAAAAAAATAAAAAATATGTTTATATGTCAGAGTATCAAATGCTAATGGTAAGTTTAGATGAGTTAGTAAATGCGGATCATCAATATCGTAAATTCAAAAGTTTATTCAAATTCAAAGCAGTTGAAGCTGAGTTATTAGCATTAGAATGCGAAGCTAATTATAAAGGATATGGTATAGAGAGGCTGTTTAAATGTTTGCTGCTACAATTTATGGAAGACTTATCTGATCGGGAATTAGAACGTTATTTAGCTGATAGCACAGCGGCGAAATGGTTTTGTAATTTTGCTCTTACAGAAAAGACACCTGATTATAGTGTATTTAGTAAAATACGTAAAAAAATAGGTACTAATTTACTATCAAAAATATTTACAAAATTCCGCGATCAACTACGAGTACAAGGCTATATGGGTGAAGTATTTACCTTTGTAGATGCTTCTCATTTAATCTCAAAAGCTAATCTCTGGGAGGAACGTGATAAACTAAGAGCACAAAAATATGATAAATTGAATAATGAGACTTTGCCTAAGGTTGCAAAGGATAAACAAGCCAAAATTGGCTGTAAGGGAGGGAATAAATTTTGGTATGGTTATAAAAAACATGTGAGTGTTGATATTCAATCAGGCATGATCAATAAGGTTGCAGTTACCCCTGCAAATGTTACCGATAGCAAAGGTTTTAAGCATGTTATGCCAAGTTCTGGTGCTACATATGTTGATAAAGGTTATTGTACAATCTCTACCAAGAATGCAGCAGCTAAAAAGGGAGTCCATCTTTGTGCAATAAAGAAAAATAATATGAAAGATAAGAATTTTGACCTTGATAAATATTATACGAAAATCAGAGCACCTTTCGAGATGGTATTTTCAAAAGATAATAAGCGGGTTAGATATATAGGAATTGCCAAAAATCAATTCTCCGAATTTATGAATGCCATATGTTTTAATTTAAAACGATTAGTGGTTTTAACAACTTTAATGGCTTAAAGAAATTTATTAATAAAAATTCTAACTCTGTAAACAAATCTCTATTAAATTACTACACTATTGAATAACATTTATCTCTATATTAAACAGAATTTCTTTTTTAAAATATTTATTACCTCCTTTCCTCTTATTTTACTATCAAAAATTATCTTTCAACGACCCCATAAAGTGTTCGCCGGCATAGCAGCACGCAGTAAGACAACAAAAGGTTGGTTCTATGGACTTAAACTACATCTAATAATTAATAGAGCCGGTGGTATAGTTAAAGCATCTTTTAGCCCTGGCAATAAGGATGATAGAAAACAGCTGGAACTGATGATCAAAAATCTTTTTGGTAAAGTATTCGGAGATCGTGGTTATATTTCACAACAATTATTTCAACAACTTTTAGAGCAAGGAATTTTTATGGTAACTAGGGTAAAGAAAAATATGAAAAATAAACTTATGTCTATGTTGGATAAAATATTATTGCTTAAAAGAGCATTAATAGAATCTGTGTTTAGTAAAATTAAACTATTGGGGAAGTTTGAGCATTCAAGGCATAGATCAGTTACAAATGCCTTTGTGCATATGGTTGCAGCACTGATAAATTATCAAATGTCTGATAATAAACCTTCTATTACATCTCTCTTGATATGCTAAATCCTATGCTATATTAATTCGAAACTCGTGTTTTATAGTAAAAAGATTCCTTTTCAAACTGTACTTTTTGACACATGGTATGCTACACACAAAATTATGCAACATGTTGACTCCTTGGGCAAATATTATTATGCCCCTATTAAAGCCAATAGAAATGTTAGTAAAACGTGTGATTACGAGCCTTATAAAGCTGTTAGCAAGTTGACGTTTTCAGATGAAGAAATTAAGAATGGAATGGAGATTCATATAAAAGGATTTGCCAAAAATAAGCATGTTAATTTGTTTAAATTTACTGTTTCTACCAACAGAGTTGATTATGTTGTTACCAATAACAAAACTCAAAAATCTTCTAAAGCTGCACAAGATGAGTTTGGCTTGCGATGGGTAATTGAGAGCATGCATAGAAAAATTAAGCAACTGACTGGTATAGAACGTTGCCAATGCAGAAAACAGCGTATCCAACGTAATCACATTAGTTGTGCATTTCTAGTTTGGGCTTTTCTCAAATGTCATTGTCAAATAAAAAGGGACCAGTAAATTGCACGAAAAAGGGACCACTATATGTAAAAATTTTTATGTCAAATGACCTCCAAATTTATAGTTATTAATACGATAACTTTTACCTGTGATGTTTAGTATATGTGCATGATGTACTACTCGATCAATAATTGCATGAGTTAATAACTCATCAGCAAATATTTCATTCCATCTTTCAAAATCCTTGTTTGTGGTAATAATGGTAGATTTATTTTCATATCGTTTAGCAATAATATTAAAAAAATCATCTACTGAATGTTTTGGTAATTGCTTAAAACCTAACTCATCAAGAATTAATAAGTCAAATGATAAGAGTAATTTAACTTTTTTGTGATAGCTATTATCTGCTCTTGCAATATGTAAATTATAAAGCATATCCGATACCGTAGTAAAATATACAGAGTATTCTCGTGTTAAAGCTTTTAATGCTAATCCAATAGCAAGATGAGTTTTGCCAGTTCCAGAATTACCTATGAATATGACATTGCCCTTAGTATTAATATAATCACAAGTAGATAAATCACTTATTACTTTGGCATCAATACTTGGTTGGAACTGAAAATCAAAGTCTTCTAAATTTTTAGTGACTGGTAATTTAGCAGCACTTTTACGACGACGGTAATTATTATCCTTACGGTGAGATTTTTCATCTTCACATAATAGTGAGAGAAATTCTTTAAATCCTAGTTTATTATTTTGAGCATAAATAATCCTTTCATTTAAGCTATTGACTATACCTGATAATCTAAAACTACGTAGGTCATTAAGCAAGTTCTGCATTCTGACCTCCAAACTCTGGCAATGGTAAGTTTACTGCATTACTATTTAAGATATTTTTAATTTTAGAGTAAGAACTTATACCGTAATGTAATGCTCTATGACAAGCTTTATCTATTAACTCATCATTGTAAACCTTACGTAAAGAAATAATACCTCTAGCACAACGTTGCCAATCATTTACTCGTGTTTGTTGTAATAACTCTAATAATAAACTGCAATTATTTCCTATCTGCTGCATTTGTTGTTGATAATGTTCACTATATTCTATAAAACCTGGGCATAGACGTTTATATTTGGCATAATGAGACGGATTAGTGGTAAATATTCCTTTGCCATCTGTTCTAACGTGCCTTGCTATTAAATCATTTTGGATAGAAAATATTTGAACAAGTTTTGGTGATAATTGTACCAGTACCTCACTGTATATATATTTTGCCGGTACGGAATAATAATTATTATCTATGGTGATATGACAATCTTTTGCTACTTTTCGATTATGCCACGATGACAAATCAAACGTTTCTAATGGTAAAGGCATTAAATTATTACTTTCTTCTTGCTCAAATAGTTCCTGAGGAATTTTTTTAGTAGTACCATGTATTCGGTTATTTGCTTTATTTAACCAGTTAGCAAGATCATGTGTTAATTCTTCATATCTATGAAATTTACGTCCAGCAAAAAAATTATTTTTGACATACTTTATTCCTGATTCTACTTTGCCTTTTTCTTGAGGTTGATATACACGACAAGGAGAAAGTAAAATTCCATAATGATCAGCTAAACGTTTGTATTCCTTCTGATATACGGGCTCATAGAAATTGCTATCTACCACTCCAGCTTTAAGATTATCAAGTTTTATTACTTTTGGACTGCCAGCAAAATAATTAAATGCATTGATATGACATTGTATCCATGTTTGACAACTTTGATCAAACACTACTTCATAATAATCAAGGCGACTATAACTTAAACGCATATTAAATACATATGCTTTAACTCTACGCCCCTTAGAATTATACTGTAAGCCTATGTCACCAAAATCTACTTGTGCTTCCTCTCCTGCTAAAGTATGAAAACGAATGCAACTGTTATTTTGTATCTTATATTTTTTGATATAACGGGTTAGCGAACCATAACTTTTTGTATAACCTTGAATTTTTAACTCTTCAAAAATTCTTATGTAACTTAGATTCTTTTCTAATAACTCAATTATTTGTTCGTGCCAAGAATCCAGTGCTGAAGATCGTTCATAGGGTGCAGGAGATTCTGTACCAGACTCTACATAACGGTTTACTATTTTTCTTACTGTTTTACGGTCTATTCTCGTTAGTTTGGCAATATTTCTTTGACTATTGCCTTGCTTATAAAGGGTGATAATTGTTGTGTACATATTTATTCTTATCATTGTATCACTAGATATTTATTTTAATTAATTATCTAGTGAATATTGCACATTATAACCTTATTAGGTTACACCAAATTCTCTGGTCCCTTTTTCGTGCAATTTACTGGTCCCTTTTACTTTAGCAATGACACTCAAAAGAACTGCAAATAAAATAGGTAAAACGGTCTACCAAATAAAGTTAGGGCTTTTAGATGACTATATGCAACAACAGCTTCGTTCTCCATCTTTACGATATTTAGAACCAAACATAGCGTAAGTTTTGTTATTTGATATGGAATTAATAATCTGCCCTTTTTATCGAGGTTACTATGTAAAGCTTTCATTATTATATAATAAAAAATTTTAATGTACTAAATATCATATATATAATGTCAATTATTAATTATGTACATTAATAAAATATAACTATCAAATTAAAAATCCATTAAGGGGTCGTTGAAAGATAATTTTTGATAGTAAAATAAGAGGAAAGGAGGTAATAAATATTTTAAAAAAGAAATTCTGTTTAATATAGAGATAAATGTTATTCAATAGTGTAGTAATTTAATAGAGATTTGTTTACAGAGTTAGAATTTTTATTAATAAATTTCTTTAAGCCATTAAAGTTGTTAAAACCACTAATCGTTTTAAATTAAAACATATGGCATTCATAAATTCGGAGAATTGATTTTTGGCAATTCCTATATATCTAACCCGCTTATTATCTTTTGAAAATACCATCTCGAAAGGTGCTCTGATTTTCGTATAATATTTATCAAGGTCAAAATTCTTATCTTTCATATTATTTTTCTTTATTGCACAAAGATGGACTCCCTTTTTAGCTGCTGCATTCTTGGTAGAGATTGTACAATAACCTTTATCAACATATGTAGCACCAGAACTTGGCATAACATGCTTAAAACCTTTGCTATCGGTAACATTTGCAGGGGTAACTGCAACCTTATTGATCATGCCTGATTGAATATCAACACTCACATGTTTTTTATAACCATACCAAAATTTATTCCCTCCCTTACAGCCAATTTTGGCTTGTTTATCCTTTGCAACCTTAGGCAAAGTCTCATTATTCAATTTATCATATTTTTGTGCTCTTAGTTTATCACGTTCCTCCCAGAGATTAGCTTTTGAGATTAAATGAGAAGCATCTACAAAGGTAAATACTTCACCCATATAGCCTTGTACTCGTAGTTGATCGCGGAATTTTGTAAATATTTTTGATAGTAAATTAGTACCTATTTTTTTACGTATTTTACTAAATACACTATAATCAGGTGTCTTTTCTGTAAGAGCAAAATTACAAAACCATTTCGCCGCTGTGCTATCAGCTAAATAACGTTCTAATTCCCGATCAGATAAGTCTTCCATAAATTGTAGCAGCAAACATTTAAACAGCCTCTCTATACCATATCCTTTATAATTAGCTTCGCATTCTAATGCTAATAACTCAGCTTCAACTGCTTTGAATTTGAATAAACTTTTGAATTTACGATATTGATGATCCGCATTTACTAACTCATCTAAACTTACCATTAGCATTTGATACTCTGACATATAAACATATTTTTTATTTTTTTATTATACCTGCTACCCTCTCATCTCGCAACAGTCCCATTAAAATTAAAATATGGTGAAATTTCAAAAATTGGTTACGTTTGTAATTAACGTCCATATGTACGAATATTACTTGTTTTTTGACTAGCAACAAGATTTTGAAATTTATTAGGTTGTTTATTCATTAACATATTTGCATGTTGATTTCGAAGTTCTTGCCCTTTATTTTCGGCTTCTTTAGTTGTAAGAATTGGCTTATTATTAGCCAATTTAATAGCACTGTCGCATATGAAAACTCCACAATCATAAGCATTTGTTTGTTGGCGAGTTTTTAGATCTTCTATTTTTGCATTAGGATAAACTTCATTAATGTATTGCGTTACTTTTGGACGATCTCCTATCGGATTACCGTTAGGGTCATTATAAATAAATTTCACATTACCTTTTTCATCTTGTTTAGCAACTAAAATTAACCAATGTTCGTGTCCTGTATTAAGAGGTATAATTGCTGGTTTGTTATCTATAATTAAATTTTCTGTTGCAGCACGTAGAGTATCTTTTAATATTTCTGGTTCTTCTAAAGAAGCATGATGAAATATTGAGAACTTATTCTTATCTATATTTGCATCTAATATTTTTTTATATCATCTTCATTATATAAATAATTGGGCTTTGTTATATTTGCTATATCATTGCTTATTTGAGCAGTATTATGTTGTGTAGGTTGATTTTGATGTGTAGGAGCAGTTTGTGTTCTAGGATTACTATCTGCCATCATAGCTTTATAATCTTGTTCAGTCATTCCAAGTTGTTCCCAATCTGATTGTTGTGTAGATTGATGATTTTGGTATGTAGAAGTAGTTTGCTAACCAGGGTTATTATCTGCCATCATGGATTTGTAATCTTGCTCCGTCATTCCTAATTTTTCCCAAGGTTTTTATTTTGTGACGAATAAGCAGCGGCATGTCGTGCATGACTATCAGATGACATCATTGTCTTATAATCTTGTTCAGTCATTCCAATTTTTTTCCAAGGTTCTTGTAAAGGATTAGAATTAGTTTTTTGTGTATGCTCTTGTGATTTTTGATCTGGGTTTACCATAACTGTTCCTCATTTTGATAAATTAGTTAATTTCCTTTGAAATATCCACAGAGATTAGCCTTTTTCAAATTAAACTTCGTTTGTCCGAGTCGCATATATTAGTATTATATTTCGCTCCTGTATAAGCAGAAACAGGGTAAAAATCAAGCTTTTAGTTTTAAAAGCAAAACTTACGCTATGAGTGGAAGAGTGATAAATTATTGTAAGAATAATTAAACATGTCAAAGAGGAACAGATTGCAAGCAATACCAATTAATAGAACAGATTACTGTCAATTTTTAACAATTAGCCAAAAGAATTATAGTTTAACCTACTACGCTGAACATGCCAAGAAATGTAGCCATGATGTTAATGATACTCCTCGCAGCAGAGCTACGAGGTATCTATCCAAAAAGTTTTAACTGTTTTTGTTGAAATGCTTTATAAGAAGGTTTGCCTGAACCTTGATTTTTTACATAATTACGTAATTTCCGCTCATCACCATGTTTACATACTGTGCTCATAAAATATCCTTTACTCCAAAACTCACTTCCCCATAATTTTTCTTTAAGATTTGGATATTTCTTAAACATTTCCTTAGATGTAATACTTTTTATGATTTGAGTTATTTTTGTTGGGCTATACATTAGTATTGACTGTAGTAAAAAATGTACATGTTCTTTATCTACTCCTATTTCCAAAAATCTAATTTCATAACGAGCTTCTATGTCCTCACAAATTTTACATAAATAATCGTCTAGTTCCTCTTTGAATATTACTCTTCTATACTTTGCCGGTGTTACTAAATGATATATTAGTACTGTGACATTATCACTTTTATGTATATAACTGCTTTCTTCCATGCATCTAGTATATCACGAAGCAGACCTTCGGGGAATTAAACCCTAAGAGATTAAAGAGTTCTTTCTTTATTCTTACTCGTATTTTGGCTTTTAATCATGTTTTGGTATTTATTATTCGGTACCTTAGTATCCTTTTGCATTTGTTGTCCAATCCCCTGAGCTTGTTGTTTGGTCATAGCTTGAGTTAAAATCTCTGCATGTTGATTTCGAAGTTCTTGTGCATTTGTTTTAAGAATCTGTTGTCCCTTGGCGATTTTGATAAGATTATCTACAGTAAAAACTCCACAATCAAAATTATTATCCTGCTGCTTAATTTTTTCATCAATTATAATTGGTTTATTAGGAAGGTTGTCTAAGGCTTTATCTATTAATTTCGGTAATTTTTTACCATCATAATCAATTGAGTTGCCAAGTGAGTCATTAAAGGTTAGTATTACTTGCTTATCTTTTTCATCATATGTAGCTACTAGTCCTGTCCAATGACCATAACCCATTTCAATAGGAATAACAGCGGCTTTCTTCTTTCCATCCGTTACTTGAGAAATGGCATTTTTCAAAACATTTTCAGGAATTTGGTCAGTAGGCAATAAGCTTGGATCAATATTTTGATTTAAAGATATGGGAGCATGGACAGAAAAATTATTTTTATCCAAAGATGCCTCCAAAATATACTGGATTTGATGATTTTCATACCAGTGGTTAGGTTTTTTTACATCGTTAATATCTCTAACTTCGAGAGGAATACGAAAAGGATCATGTTGGGTAGTATTAGAAGTAACAGCAGGGATGTTATTTAACATCATGGCTTTATAAGCTTGATCTGTCATTCCAATTTTTTCCCAATCTTTTTGTGAAGAATTAGTATTAATTTGTTGTGTAGTTTGTTGCTTTATTGCTGCTAAAGCCGGTTGTTGTTTTTGCTCCTTTGGTAATTCAATTAACTCTGGTTCTGTTTTTGTTGTAGGTTGTGGTTGAAAAGTTTGAGTTTCCACTTTTTTACCAAGGTAACTAGTTATAACACTTTTAAAATAGTTAAAGACTCTTCTAAAAAATCCTGGTTGTTCTGATTCTTTAGGCTCATATGATATAGTTGGTTCTTTTTGTGTATCATCAGGAATATTTTTCATAACTTGCTCTCTATCGAAATTAAAATCTATAGGATTTACTTCAGGTTTTCCTAAATCTTTTTGAAATTGCCGTGATATTTGAGATACGTATTTTTTTAGATTTTCAGCAGCATTATTTGGATCTTTTAAAATTTCGGTAATTTCAAGTTTAAGACCATAAATTTGATCATCAGAAGTAATACCAAATTTAGCTATTATAAGATTTGTTGCCTGATCTAAGGATAAGGGCCAAGTTTTTACAGTTACTCTTCCTCCTTGATTTTTAGTTGTTTTTATTAGCTTATCTAATTCTGCTTTGTCAGGTATAGCACCGGAAAGTAATTTATTAACTTTTTTATCATCAGCAAGATTATTAAAAACCGATAACACTGAATTTGTATCTGTTATAGTAGTAGCTTTATCTCTATTTAGTGCATTTTCATTTATAGCAAGTTCTCTATCTTGTTCATTTGCAAAAAATACATGATTAGTTTTTGCAAGAATCTCTTTCCAATAAGCAGCTAACTCAGGGTTTCCTGCTAATGAAGTATAATGTTCAAAAGTAATAGTACTCTTAATATTTAAATTTTGTAGATTAATTAAATCTTGTGATTTGAAAATGGGTTTTACGTTATTGTTATTAAGCTGGACATTAAAAATAGGGTTTTTATTTTGTTCCCTGGATTCTTTCAGTATTTCGGCAAAAATACGCTCTTTATCTGATATGCGTGATTCTTTACTAGTCTGAAGTGAGACAATTGTTGGCGAGTCTAAAACTGTTTCTTTACGTATTTTTTCTAATATTTGGTCATTACTACCAAGTAAAAGAGTAAATATGATAGGTTCAGCCATCATTAACCTTTATTAATAAAAGAGTTAATTATTATTATCCTTATTTTAAGAAATTAAATCAAGACATATTTAATGCTCCATGCTTTAACCTGTATAATTTATCCATTCTATGTGCTAATTCATGATTATGCGTTACCATTACAACAGCTGTATTTTGTTCCTTGGCTACTTTTAAAAATAAGTTAAATACTTCATTGGTAGTTTTAGGATCTAAGTTACCTGTAGGCTCGTCTGCTAAGATAATTTTTGGCTTATTAATTAAGCTGCGTGCTATTGCAACACGTTGTTGCTCCCCGCCTGATAACTCACCTGGCATATTATATAGCTTTTTGCCAAGACCCAAACTATCTAATATACTTTTTGCTGTCTCTATTGCTTCTTTTTGGTTAGAGCCATTAATAAGACGAGGCATAGTAACGTTTTCAATTGCAGTAAAATCTTTTAATAAATGATGTTGCTGATAAATGAAACCCAAATAATTAAGACGAATTAGATGGTTTGTTTTATACTGGTTATTTGCAATAATAACTTCGCCGTTAGTTGGTTTATCAAGCAAACCAGCAATATGTAGTAAAGTCGATTTACCACTACCAGAAGAGCCAATTACAGCAATTAGCTCGCCCTCATTGATATTTAAATTAAGGTCATCTAATACTCTAATAATAGAGTTGCCTTGCCTATAATGTTTAGAGACATTTTTTAAAGTTAGGATTTTATTACTCATATCTTAAGGTATCCACAGGATTTAATTTTGAAGCTTTATAAGAGGGATAAATTGTTGCTAAGAAGCATAATATTATAGATAAAGAAGCGATTAAGATAATATCCTGACTTCTTACTTCTGATGGTAGACTATAAAGATAATAAACTGCTGCTTCAAAAATCTTAGTACCGGTTATATTTTCTAAAAAGTTTTTAATAGTTCCGATATTATAAGAAAAAGTAATACCAAGAATTAAACCAAGTATAGTACCAAGCAAACCAATAAACATGCCATTATAGATAAAAATTAGCATTATCTGATTTGTGCTTGCTCCCATTGTTCTTAAAATTGCTATATCGGAAGTTTTATCTTTCACTAGCATAAATAAGCTTGAGATAATGTTAAAGGCAGCAACTGTAATTATTAAAGAAAGGATAGTAAACATAGCTGTACGCTCAACAGCTAAAGCACTTAAAAATTTTGAGTTCAAAGTTTGCCAGCTAAATATTTGTAAATTTTTTTCTAGTAATAGTTGTTGCACTTTATATGAATATGCAAGAGCTTTATCAGGGTGTAGGGTATTAACTTCAATTAAGTTTATGTTATTACCAAGAGATAGAAAATTTTGTGCTGCTTCAAGCGGCATTAATATGGTTGCTGAATCATAATCATACATACCGCTATTAAAAACTGCTATAACTTTAAACTCTTTTGATCTAGGTACGCTGCCAAAAGCAGTGGAAATAGAATTTGGTGAGATTAGTTTAACTTTATCGTTAACTGTCACACCTAAATTAGCAGCTAAACCTTGTCCAAGTGCTATTACATTCTTACCGTGGAAATTATCAAAACTACCAAAATTAATATTTTTAAAAATTTCATTTTTTAATTTTAAATCGTTTAAATCAATACCTTTAATAAAGGTACCACTATTATTATTTTTGCCTAGTGCTAAAGCTTGACCATTAGCAATAATATCCACATGTTTTATATAATCTTGCTGTAGTAATTTAGCTTTGATTTCTTCGTAATTATCAATACTACTAGTTTGAGGACTTATGACTATATCGCCGTTTAAACCGATAATATTTCTAGTTAGTTCTGTATGAAAGCCATTCATAACCGACATAACGACTATTAATGCCGCAACGCCGATCATTACTCCAAGCAAAGAAAATCCTGAAATTATAGAAACAAATTTTTCATTTTTTTTGGCTTTAAAATATCTAAAAGCCACTGTAAAGATAAAGTTATTATTGGTCATTTTTCTTTGTTGTCATACCTTGGTTTGACAGAACTACCTACTATCAGAAATCTCAAAAACCTTATCATATTTAAATAATTTAGGTAACGTTATTAAACCAAATGCCGTAATAACACATATGGTGATTCCAAGAGGTGCAAAAGTACCATTATATAACCAGCCTACTAATTGTAATCCTAGAGCAGTTAGAATTAATCTTGCCGAGGTAAAAATAGCAGTCATACGGGCTTTGCCATCTGGGATTGCTTCTAGCATCATTGACCATAATATATTGATAGGATATATTATGCCAAGTGATAATAAAAGCGTCACAGCTGTTATTATTAGTGGATCATTTAAATTAAATGTAGCTAATGTAATACTTCCAAGTAAAAACAATACTACACATATAATGCCAAAGTAAAAGCAATGTTTAACACCAAATTTTTTAAAGCAATAACCGCTAGTAAAGCTCATAATTGAAAATAAAGCTGCAATTGATCCTTGATATAACCCAAAATATTCTAAACTAACTCCTAAATCTTGCATATATAGAATAGGGGCAATTCCAATAAATATCCAATATCCTTGTGCAAGAAACACCATGGTAAGTATATAATATATGGCTTTTGGTGATTTGAAAATAGGATAATATTCTTTTAAGGAAATTTGTACTTTACTATTAGCTTGTCCTTTTGGAATAAAAACTATTCCCAAACCTAAGCTAATAAGCCCTAAAATAAATAATAAAATAAAATTAGCATGCCATCCCCAAAATAAATTAACATAACTACCTATAACAGGGGCGGTTGCCATAGAAAGCGAAATAGTACCATTTAGAATCCCCATTAATCTTTGTTGTTCCTGCACGGAATAAATATCAGCAATTACTACATATACTAAAACCGCAACAGCTGATATTCCAGTACCTTGCAAAAACCTGCCAAATAATATTCTTTCGTAATTATTGGAAAATACACAAAATAAACTACCAAGATTAAAAATTATTAATCCAAGTATGATTATTGGTTTTCGTCCGTATCTGTCTCCTAAATTACCAACTATAAGCGAGGTAATACAATAAGCGATTAGATTCACGCCAAGTAGTAACTCTGTCATAAAAGGTGAAAGATTAAATGTATCTTGTATATCCGGAAAACTTGGAACAAATAAATCTACTTCTGCTCCAGCTAAAATTTCCATGATTATTACGGTAATAAATAGTCTCATACAATTATCATAGGATCTAAAAATATCAAAATAGATGATATTACTTCTTTTTACAGTAAAATATAAGAATTTTTTATTATTTTTTGTATTTTTGTTTGCGGAAGTTTTTGGAGAAGAAAGTATAAAAATAGGTTTAGAGTAAATATAAAACCACTCTAAACCTATCTAAAATTTAACTTTAATAAATCTAAAAGAATTATTAATTACATAGAAGCAGGCTTTGTTACTAATGCTTGAACTTCAGGTTTTAGCATATTATATTGATCCATTGTTAAGCCGGTATTCATCCAGTTTTGTACATCTGATGATAACTTACCATATTGATCAGCTGTTAAGCTTGCTAACCAACCATTTACGGCGTCAGGTGTCATTCCTTTAATAGTATCTGCTGTAACAGAAGCAGGATCAGACCATTGTTGAGTTGTTGTTGAAGAAGCAAATACTGGTGCTGAAAAAGCTAGAATTAATATAATTTTCAATAAATTTTTCATTTTTATAAACCTTTTTTGTTTTGTAATTATGATTATAACAAAGCTATAACAGCTTTCAAGCTAAATTACACTAAACCTTTGAATTTTTTTATACAAGCAAATTTAGATTGTTACAAATATATTATCCTGTAATCCTGTGGCTCGTCCCCATGATTCAGTAATTAAAAAGCCTAAATACAATAAGTTTTTAAAAATAAAAGCTTAGGTTATCTCGCTTTATACTGGAGTTCTGCTTTTAGCTAAGAATGACATCGAAACTACGCAAGCAAGCCTCACACGGGAATGACGTACAAGCCTCAATTATATCAAGCTAGCTAAGGATAAATAATCGTTAGGAGTAAGGTTTTCTGCTCGGCAATTATCACTTATATATAATTTAGCTAAAAATTCAGATATGTTAGGGGCAAGATTTTTTAGCGATGATTTAATCATTTTTCGGCGTCCTGCAAAAGCCATTTTAGTTATCAATTCAACTTTACTTATTAAATCGCTAGAAGGTATATTTTCTAAAGGAGTTAGTTTAACTAATGCTGAATATACTTTAGGAGGTGGATAAAAGGCGGTAGGTGCTACGTCAAAGCATTTATCCGCTTTCGCAATTAAGCTACATATTACCGATAATCTCCCGTATACTTTAGTGGAAGGCTTAGCACAAATCCTCTCTACCACTTCTTTTTGTAACATCAATGTCATGCTAGTAACAAGGCTTGCTTCTTTTAACCATCTGATTACTAGTTCAGTTCCTATATGATATGGTAGGTTAGAAATGATAGTAAGTTTACCAAGGTTTAAATCATTTAAATTAAGTTTAAGAGCATCCTGTTTAATGATATTTAGATTAGGGTGATGTGCCTTAATCTCGTTAAGTAATGGGATGCATCTTTCATCTGTTTCAATAACAGTTAAAAATTTTGGATTTTTATGTAATATTGACCTAGTAAGCCCGCCTGTGCCTGGTCCTATTTCTAGAACATTACTATTTTCTTCAAGTCCACTAGCTCGCACAATCTTATCGCATAAGCTACTATCAAAAATAAAATTCTGCCCATGCTTTTTCAAAGGATGGATTTGATGACTCGCTGCATGTTTAGCAATTGATGGAAGCATTTGTTAAATTTTAAAATTAGCAATTACCGGTATGTGATCTGAGGGCTTTTCCTTGGTCCTCAAATTATAATCCATATAGCAATTTTCCAGATAGTCAATGCTATTATTGCTACAAAGGATCATATCTATTCTCATACCTTTGTTTTGTTCAAAACATCCGGCTCTATAATCCCACCATGAGAATTCTTGTTTCTTTGGGTGCAGGAATCTGTAACAATCTTCAAATCCAGAATTTAAAATAGTTCGCATTTTCTTTTGTTCAATTTCCGTAAAGCAGGTAGTATTTGCAAGTGCTACTGGTGAATATACATCAATATCAAATGGTGCAATATTAAAATCACCACCTATAATGGTTTTTTCGTCAAAAGATTTTTTACTTGATAAATAATTAAGAAGACTATCATAGAATGCTAGTTTTGCCGTAAATTTATCGCTACCCAGCATTGAACCATTAGGAGCATATAAAGAAATTATATTACAAAATCCGATAGGTAATGAGATTCTTGCTTCTATAAATCTTGCTTGATCATAACAGTGATTATTTGGAAAATCTTTAACTATTTCATCAGCAGGAAATTTTGAAAGAATAGCAACACCATTGTATGATTTCTGCCCATGAACATAAAAATTATAAGGTAGATCAGATAACTCCTCGAAAGGAAATTTATCACTTTTGCATTTTAGTTCTTGTAATAATAAAATATCTGGATTTTCGTTTGCTAAAAAATCACGCAATATATTAATCCGCATTTTTATGGAATTAATATTCCAAGTAGCAATTTTCATTAAACCTCTCGTGCAAAACTTAGTTTTTCTTTATAAAATAAGTTATGTAAGAAGTATACTTTATTTTTCTGTACCACTTTCTGCTTCGTTAGTTGTTACTTCCTTATTGCGAAATCGCCACTCACGGAAACCAAAATGATAAAGTAAAAGATGGGTAATAAATGCACTGACAATTATTATAATCATAGAATATTTTATCGTATCATAGTTTGGATTAGCACCATACATATCTAGCAATATACTAAAGACTAAAGCCCATATTAGCGTTATTTCAATACTAAGACCTTTCGGTACTCTTTTTACAGAATTTTCCCCAATAATAAAATCTCTAATTATAATTCCGCCGTTAGAAGTAAGAAATGCAAATAATGGACCCCAAAAATTTAGAGGTTCAATCTTCTGAATAATAACCATTGCAACACCAATGATTATAAAAGCTGCTTGTCCAAATGCATCACAAACTGCGATCGTGTTGTTTAAAGAATTTTCTAAATAACTATCTTCAGTAATTTGTTTATTATAGTAACTAAATAATTTAACAGCGATAAAACCAAGTAGCACCACTGTAAATATATAGTAAAAATAAGATGGGGTAAAATATAGATTTAAATGCCCTGTATCGTGATTTATTATTAAATCAAGCATTATACAGCTGCTAACAGATGGCAATATTGCCAATAAAAATGTACCAAATAAGGTGCTATTATTTTTTATACCTATAATAATCCCAGAAAAAGCAAAAGCAAGGCTGCCAAGTAATCCTATTATATGACACCAATGTGAGTCGATAGATCTTGGCAGTAAAATATGATAAATGTAAGTTTTAACAATTTTTTTGTATTCGTTACTTGCGAGAAAATCATCTATAGCAAAATTAAATTGTTCAACTACATTTAAAGATACGGTTTTTTTACTGAACATAAAATGTAACGGGGTTTTAATATTTAAAGGAACTTCTACTATTTTTCTATCTGTAGGTTTGCTTAAAATATTAACTGAACCGACTATCTTATCACTAATAAAACCATCGATTTCTTTTTTTACTATACCATTTATTAGTTCTATATTATTTTGATATATTTTAATTATATCTTGGTTTTTATAGTCAAATAAAAAATTTGTGAATTTTTGTTCCCCATATATCGTACCTTTTACTATTCCAAGCTGAAGATTAAATAAGCGTATTTGTGCCATTAATTCATCGCTATTTTGAAAATTTAGTTTTTTAGCTAATGGCTCAATGATAAATAAAGAGAACTCTTCCATACGATATGGCTTCGAAAAATAAGCGTAATTGCTTCTCTCATCAGTATAAGTAGCACCTGAAGTCATGTCAGCATTACCACTTTGAATATCTAACTGATCTTGATACCAATTATCTTGGTGGTACTCGATATTAATTCCTATTTTTGCAGCAAGAGCATTAATTAATCCAATATCCATACCAGAAACATTAGCAGTACCGTTTGAAGTAACCATCCAGTATTGGTAAGGCTCATTTATATACCAAGCAGTGATTAAAGTTTTTTTATCAGGTAAGTTCTCGCATTCTAAAGCTGCTTCTTGTTTAGATATTGAATTGCTTAAGGAATAAAAACTTTTTAAAATAATTAGTATAAAAATAAAAAGTTTGAAAATTTTCATTTCTGCACACACCTTAAAATAAAATTAATCACGAACTGCTTTAATATTCCCATCAAAAAATTGTATATTTAAAACTTTTTCAGTAGTAGTTTTAGAAGATACAAAATTACCTGATTCCCCTTTAACTATAGCAAAGCCACGTTTTAGTACATTATGATAGTCTAAGCTTAATAGTAACAGACTATTTAATTCTAATTTATACTCAAAGTTTTTCAAAGTATTATTTGCCGATTTTACGATATAAGCGGCTTTATGTGTTAATTCGAGTGTCTTATAAGTAATGATTTTATGAGGATGGATTCTTTCTTTTGAAAATAATTTAAGCTTTGTTTCTTTTAAACTAATTAGGCATGGTAAGGAGTCTAATAGATTAAATCCCGTTTCATCTAGTAATTGTTGTTTATGATTCATATAATGGACAAGATACCTATTTATTTTATCATAATTTGTAATAGCTTGTTCATGATTTTTAACTAATTGTTTGGTATTAGTTACTAATACTTTTTCATAAGATTGCAGAGTACTATTTAAAATAGACCGCACAGGTACAGCAAATTCAGCGGCAGCAGTTGGGGTAGGGGCTCTTTTATCGGCTGCTAAATCTATTAAAGTATAATCCACCTCATGACCTACAGCTGAGATAATAGGAATTTTGGAGTTGTAAGTAGCACGCACTAGTACTTCATCATTAAACGACCAAAGATCTTCGATAGAACCGCCGCCTCTTGCAACTATTATAACATCTGGCTTATTTGTTTCTTCTAGCTTGTTAAAACCCTCTATGGCTTCAGCAATCTCATTACCGGAATTTTCGCCTTGTACACTAACGGACCATATTATTACATGAGTTGGAAAACGTTCACGAATTCGGTGAATTATATCTTGTATAACAGCACCAGTTATTGAAGTTATAACGCCTATTTTATTAGGTAAAAATGGTATAGGTTTACGTATTTTATTAAATAATCCCTCTTTTTCTAAACATGCTTTACGTTCGTTTAGAATTTGTATCATAGCTCCGATTCCTGCGGGCTGTAAATTCTCGACTGATAGTTGATAACGTGAATTGCCTGCATAGCTCGAAAGCTTGCCACTAATTACTACTTCCATCCCGTCATTTAATGGAAACTTAATTTTAGCAAGAATAGGACGCCAACAAGTACAAGCTAAAATAGCAGTATTTTCTTTTAGATTAAAGTAAGCATGCCCTGAGCTTGCTATTTTTAAGCCAGAAATCTCGCCTTTTACTTTAATATAACCAAAATTATTTTCTAATAATTCTTTAATTTTGTTAGAAAGCTCACTAACGGAAAATTCTTTAGTAGTTTGACTGGAAGTAAAATTATCTAGCATTTTATTAATATTTGGTTTTTGGCTAAAGGTGGGTGCTACCCGTCATTGCGAGAAGAAACTGCAAGTTTCGACGAAGCCATCTCGGGAGGTTTATACGAGATTGCAGCAAAGCTTCGCTCCTCGCAATGACGTTTATCATCCCAATAGAATAACCCTCCAATAATCAAAAGAGCAAGCAAAATTTTTATTATTTGCTATATTAATAATAGCTTGCTATTATTTCCTACTATTTAAATATTTGGTTAATGATAAATGCTACGGGTAATATTTCTATTTATTATCGTAATATCTTCTTTTTTTAGTTTTGCGAGTAGCTTGACAAAAAGCAGTGGCGTTAAAATTAATAATTTAATTGCTGATTTTGTAGAATATAATGAAAATGAGGGATTAATATATGCTAAAAGTAATTTAAAAATTCTTACGGATGAGCATTTATTAACAGCAGATAATTTACTTTATGATGTAAATAATGATATTTTGTGGGTAGAGGGTAATGTAAGAGTTAAAGATAAAGACAATAGAATTACATTAGGTGATAAAGCAATCTTAAAAAATGAATTTAAACAAGGTGTAGTGTCTAAGTTTATTATGCTTTTTAATAATAATAGTCTTTTAGTTGCTAAGCTTGCTGAAAGAATAGATGAAAATAATATACGTCTTCATTATGCCAAGTTTACTCCCTGCGAAGTTGCTTGTAGTGGAAATCCTCTCTGGCAGATTTCTGCTAAAAATACTGATATTCATTCTGCAGAACATAAAATAGTTTATAAAAATGTATTTTTCGAGGTATATGGTATACCAGTTTTTTACTTACCATATTTTTTCCATCCAACTCCGTCAGCTCCTGCTTCCTCAGGGCTACTAGTGCCAGATGTGAAGAATGGAAGATTTGGAGTGCCTCTATATTTACGGGCAAAGCCTAACATGGATTTTACATTAACTCCAAGAGTTTTTAATAAAGGTCCAATTTTTGAGCTAGAAGGGCGTTATAGACTAAATAATACCGATAATATAAGTTTTGATGGTAGTTATGGTAGACTGCCTTACCTTTTGGAAAAAAACGGAGATAAAATAAAGGATAAAAAAACCTCTTCCTATCATTATATTGTAAATGGCAATTTTTTCAGTAGTGATCAAGTTTATAATTATGGTTTTAAAGCAGAGCGTACGTCTGATAAAGCTTATTTAAAAAATTATTATAATAACTATGCTTCATACCTAACTTCTAGAGTATTTTTAAATAAGATTCACAAGGCGGATTATTTTCAGATAGAAGCTTTAACTTCGCAAGGGTTAGGTAGTAATGATAGCAGATCTAACTATCCACTAGTATTACCAAAAATCACTACAAAAAATGTAATAAGTTTAAATGATGACGAAAGTAGGCATATCGTTATCGAAAATAACACTTTAATGTATAAAGAAAGGATAGGAAAGCAGCTTACTAGAACTTCTTTACAATTATCCTATATTCATAATCTTATAACTTCTTCGGGACAAATTTTTGAGTTTGTTGCTCGGGATAGAGGAGATTTTTATATAACAAAACAGGCTTATTTTGAAAGAACAAGAGCAGCTAAATCGCTTCAACGTAATATACCGGAATTTCAAACTTTATGGCGTTATCCATTCGCAGGTGCTATAACAAAAACAATAAATGTACTTATTGAGCCGATAGTTTCTTTTACTATAGGGCGTAAATTAACCAGTAAAGATATGAAGTTTGTTATAATTGACCCTATGAAATATGAGCTATCAGGAAAAAATCTCTTCTTATCCAATCGTTATAGCGGTATTGATTGCCATGACTTCGGTAATAGATTAAATTATGGTTTAAACGCTAGTTTTGCTAAAGAACAAAATTATTTAAGATTGTTTTTAGGTCAGTCTCTTAATACTAGATATAGTGTATATCAAAAAGCAAGTGATACTGAAAATGTTGGTAAAATTTCAGGAAATATTTCTAATAATTTAGAATTATTTTATGATTTTCGAAAAAATAGATATTTTAAGCCTATACGTGATGAGGTAGGAGCTAATTTATATTATGGTAGGATAAGTTTGACTGGTAGTCTTATTCAGCTTACAAATCTTAAAAAGTATTATAGAGCAGAAGAGATGCAACTTTCAAATAATCGAGCAAGACAATTTTATGGAAATGTTAATTACCAATTGACAGATAATTGGTCTATTGGAATTGGTGGACGTATTGATCTTTCAAAAGGTTCAGCAGATTTATTGACTAGAACTATTAGAGTGACATATGCTAAAGATTGTGTTAGAATCGCAACTAAGATTTATTCTGATTATTTATCTGATGAAAGTAGAGGAATTAAAAAAACTAAATCCTCGCTTAATATTTCCATTGGTTTAAGAGTCCTAAATATGTAGTATACTCGTTTTATTTGAAAAATTGGCGACAAAGTCTTTTGCTGATAATCCTCACGTACTATATGTACGCTCCGGTTATCAGCTTCAAGACCGATTCCTCTTTTCCAAATAAAACTTCGTCTACTAAATTGTATTAATATTACAGAGTTAAATATGAAAAAATTATTATTAATAATTACTATTTTTTTTATTTCTAATACAGCATGTGCTGACACATCAAATATAGTGGCACTTGTAAATAATGAACCGATTACTCTTAATGAGTTTCGTGCTAGAAAAAAAATGATCATGGCATTAAATAATGTTGAGGAGGTAACGCCTGCTCAGGATAAGCAGTTAAGTGATATAGCTATAAAAAGCTTGATTGATGAATCTTTACTTTCCCAATATTATGGTGATAAAGAAATTTCACAAGAAGAAATAGATAATGCTATAAAATCTATTGAAGATCGTAACAAAATGCCTCATGGCTCTCTTCTTCAATATTTAAAAAGTAGATCAGTTAATACTAATAGCTTTATTTCCCAAATTAAGTCTGAACTAATTAAGATGAATGTTTTATCAGGTTTATCAAGATCAGTACAAGTAAGTAATAAAGAAATAGATGTAGCAATTTTATCTAGCGATCAAAAAGAAGTAGAAGTTTCAATGCAGGTTTTTACCTCTAAAGATAAAAGTGATAAAACTTTTGCACAGATGAATAATTTAAAAAGTAAGTTAAAGAACTGTTCAGATGTTAAAAAATCTCTTTATGATAATTTCGCAACAATGACAGTGGTTACTGATAAGCTTAGTAAAATAGAAGAAACCAAGCAAACTATAGTAAAAGATTTGAGTCCTAATCAAGCAAGTAATGTTTTTGAAAAATATAATGAGTTTGAGATAGTACAGGTATGTACTAAGAAAATCTTAAATATTAGCGAAGATGAAAATAATTATGTGGTAAATTTTCTAACAAATAAAAAGATTTCTCAAAAAGCTCAGAAGTTTTTCGAAGATATGCACAAGAAAGCATATATAAAAATAATGTTACCGTCTACTCGATGAAAAAAATTGGCTACGTCGTCTTATAAGTTCTCCGGTGCTCACGTTACTTGCATGTACGCTTCGCTCCGAGGGCTTTAGACTCCTTGCTCTTTTTGAAATTGATCTTCGTCTGCTTTTCATATTTATATTGTATAAACATAATGACTAAAAAAATTATTGCCTTAGTAGGGCGTCCAAATGTTGGTAAATCAACGCTCTTTAATCGCTTAAGCACACGTAAAAAAGCTATTGTTCATGATCTGCCAGGTGTTACTAGAGATAGGAAATATACGGATGGTAGAATCGGTTCGTTTGAGTTTTCGCTTATTGACACTCCAGGGCTTGAAGAAAATCCTGATAGTTTTGGTAAAAGACTAATGGAGCAAACTACTAAAGCGATAAATGAAGCAGATTTAATTTGTTTTATGGTGGACGGTAGAAGCGGAATATTGCCTGATGATAAATTACTTAGCGATTTTGTTAGAAAATATAATAAGCCGGCGGTATTAGTAATTAACAAATGCGAAAAGGCTTTTGATTTTGATAAGGAATATTACAAGCTTGGGTTTGATAGTATGGTTGCTATCTCTGCCGAACATGGCACAGGAATGATTGATTTATATGATGAAATTATTGCCAAACTACCCGAAGAAAATTCAGAAGAAGCAGAAATACATGACCCAATTAAAGGGGATTGTCTGCAAATAGTAGTAAGCGGTAGACCTAACGCAGGAAAATCTACTTTTATAAATGCTTTAATTAATGATGAAAGGTTACTAACCGGACCGGAAGCAGGAATTACTCGTGAATCAATTGAAATTGATTGGCAATATAAAGGTAATCATATCAAACTGATTGATACGGCAGGACTTCGTAAAAAAGCTACTATTACAGAATCTTTAGAAAAATTATCAGCATCAGACGCTATTAATAGCATCAAATTTGCTAATACTGTGATTTTAATGATTGATGCCTTATCGCCTTTGAAGCAGCAGGATTTAAATATTGCAAGCCATGTAGCAAACGAAGGGCGAAGCATTGGTATAGTGGTCAATAAATGGGATTTAGTTAAAGAATCCGAGAAAGAAGCATTTAAAGAAGAGTTTTATTATCAGATAAATAATCACCTGCCGCAGATTAAAGGCGTTCCTGCCTTATTTATCTCAGCAAAAAATAAACAAAATATAGCCGATGTACTGGATAGCTGTATTAAGATTTATAAAACTTGGAATAAAAAAATCACTACCAGCAAATTAAATGAGTGGCTTAATTTTACTACCGAAGCACATCCATTGCCTTTGCAAAAAGGTGGTAAGCGAGTGCGTGTAAAATATATGACGCAAACAAAAACTAGACCGCCTACATTCAAATTATTTTCTAATAATCCAGAAAAAATTACCGATAGTTACACAAGATATTTAGTAAATAATATGCGTGAAGCTTTCGATATGCCTGGTGTTCCTATTAGATTCATCTACATAAAAACTAAGAACCCTTACGTATAACGTCATTGCGAGGAGAAACTGTAAGTTTCGACGAAGCAATCTCTGGAGCCTTGCTTCAAGAGATTGCCTCCGCCCTGGGTTTTGCCTATCCTCGCAATGACGCTAATTTCTTAAAACAATAAACCGTTCCATAAATCTGATAAAAATTCCTCTACAGGATATATTATGACTTTTTGATCATCGAATTTTATAACACGTTTATTTTCAAAACTTAAGCTATGTTTGGTTCTAAATATCGTAAAGATGGAGAACGAAGCTGTTGTTGCATATAGTCATCTAAAAGCCCTAACTTTATTTGGTAGACCGTTTTACCTATTTTATTTGCAGTTCTTTTGAGAAAAGCCCAAACTAGAAATGCACAACTAATGTGATTACGTTGGATACGCTGTTTTCTGCATTGGCAACGTTCTATACCAGTCAGTTGCTTAATTTTTCTATGCATGCTCTCAATTACCCATCGCAAGCCAAACTCATCTTGTGCAGCTTTAGAAGATTTTTGAGTTTTGTTATTGGTAACAACATAATCAACTCTGTTGGTAGAAACAGTAAATTTAAACAAATTAACATGCTTATTTTTGGCAAATCCTTTTATATGAATCTCCATTCCATTCTTAATTTCTTCATCTGAAAACGTCAACTTGCTAACAGCTTTATAAGGCTCGTAATCACACGTTTTACTAACATTTCTATTGGCTTTAATAGGGGCATAATAATATTTGCCCAAGGAGTCAACATGTTGCATAATTTTGTGTGTAGCATACCATGTGTCAAAAAGTACAGTTTGAAAAGGAATCTTTTTACTATAAACAGCATTATTGAACATCTTTAGTAGGTGATCTAGTTTCGTCGCTCCATCATGATCAGGTGAAAAAATGCGATAATCTATTACCCAAAACTTATCAATATCGGGGTTATAATATACAAGACTCACTACTCCTATACCGGTAGTAACTCCACCTGTAGCTCCACTATACTGCGATCTAGCAACCTCTATTTTCTTTGTGTTCCTTTTGTTTAACACCGTATCATCAAATATTGTATATCCGTTAGATGAAAAGATAACATCATTCTTAATGTGTTCCCATAACAAAGAAGGAGTATATTTTTCATTTTCTAAAAATCTATTAATAACATCATGGCTACATTTCTTGGCATGTTCAGCGTAGTAGGTTAAACTATAATTCTTTTGGCTAATTGTTAAAAATTGACAGTAATCTGTTCTATTAATTGGTATTGCTTGCAATCTGTTCCTCTTTGACATGTTTAATTATTCTTACAATAATTTATCACTCTTCCACTCATAGCGTAAGTTTTGATTAGAAACTCCATGAAACTAAAGCCAGGTGATGCTTTTATTGTTAATAGCCTTAATGATGAATTACATCTTGTTAGTTTGAATAAAACAGTAAAAAAAGCTCAAGTAATTTTTAAACAACATGGTTCAGGTTCAAAGTCATTTGTTGACGAATTTTTAGAACAAAAGTACCAAGATGCAAATAAAGAAAACTCTAAATTTTAATTTACAACACAAGAAACAAGCTATAAATTGATTAATGTAAGTGACCTACACGCTTGTAAAATGGCGTAACCAAAATTTCAAATAAAATGAGCATGCAAAAAAGATTAGGCAAAATGCTTAATTCCTAATATAATTACTTATAGTTAATTTTATAATTTAACATCAAATGACCACTATATTTGTGATTATTATTATAATAATGATCGCCTTATCTGCATTATTTGCTGCTACCGAAACTGCTATTACTGCTTCTTCCCCCGGGAAGATTCATAAACTTAAGGTTGCTGGCGACAAACGTGCTAAGACTGTTTTACAGGTTTTGAAGAAAAAAGAAAAAGTAATTGGAACCTTACTAATCGGTAATAGTTTAATTAATACTGTTTGTACTACTATTGCGACTACTTTATTTATTAGCTTTCTTGGTGATAATGGTCCTTTAGTTGCTTCTGCCGTTATGGCTTTTATAATTATTGTTTTTGCTGAAGTAGTTCCTAAAGCTATAGCTGTTGCCAAAGCTGAGCAATTAGCCCTTAAAATGGCTTCAACAATTGTAGTTTTTCTAAAGCTTTTTAAACCTATTAATATTGCTCTTGATTACATCACAAAAATATTCTGCTTTATATTTCGTATTAACTTAAATCCTCAAATATCCGGTACTGAAGAAGTTAGAGGCGTGATTGAGCATTACCATCAAGAGGGCGGCGTATATAAAACCGATCGTAATATGCTTGGCGGAATTTTAGATATACGTAATATGACGGTATCGGAAATTATGACTCATAGGAGTAATATTATAGCTATTAATATTGATCTACCTAGCGAAGTAATAATTAAAACTTTATTATCAAGCTCGCATACACGCATACCTTTATGGAAAGATAATCGAGATAATATAATCGGTATTTTGAATTTAAAAGATTTACTAAAATCACTTTATGAGCACAATAACGATCAAAAGAAGATTAATATTAATGAGCTTCTGACGCCTCCATGGTTTATTCCTGAAAATGCACTTGTTGTAGATCAGCTAAATGCTTTCAGAGAGCGTAATAACCATTTTGCTTGTGTTGTCGATGAATATGGGGATTTGCAAGGCATCATTACTCTTGAAGATGTTATAGAGGAAATAGTTGGACCTATTACCGATGAACATGATAGGCATAGTGATGAAATTATTAAAAAATCTGATACTGAATATGTTATAAAAGGTACCACGACTATTAGAGATGTTAATCGAGAACTTGATTGGAACTTACCGGATAATGATGCAAATACTATAGCAGGGTTAATAATCCATAAAATTGCTAGAATTCCAAATCGAGGGGAAGTAATTGAACTATTTAACTTTAAAATAATAATTTTAAAGAAAATCGCTAATAAAATCGATAGCCTAAGAATTATCATATTACCTACCATAGAGGAAATATCAGACAGTGAGTGAAATTGGTAATTTTTTCCTCATTGCTATTATGTGCTTAAGTGGTTTGTCCTGTGTCATCCCGTGGCTTGTCCACGGGATCCAGAAAAACAACTTAAAACCTAACAATATTTTTAAATGGATCCTGCGGTCAAGCCGCAGGATGACAATTAAAAAACTAGATTCCCGCTTTTGCGGGAATGACATACTCACTTTCTACACCACCATCCTCTGCACTTTGCTTGCTTTTCTTACTTTAGTTTATGCCTTTATTACTTCAGATTTTTCACTACAAAATGTTTTCTTAAACTCCAGCACATTAAAGCCGTTAATATATAAAATAGCCGGTAGTTGGTCGAGCCATGAGGGTTCAATATTATTATGGTTTACTTTATTACAAATCGTTAGTTGCTGTTATATCTTCCTAATTAAAAACCAAGAAGATAAAAAATTACCTATTATTATTTTGTCAGTTATCCAACTACTTTTTAGCAGCTTTATTTATTTTACTTCTAATCCATTTAATACATTTTCCTTTATTCCTAAAGAAGGGTTAGGGTTAAATCCGATGCTACAAGATATCGCTTTAAGCATCCACCCTCCTCTACTTTATTTAGGCTATGTCAGCTATGTCGTACCTTTTATTATTGTTTGTGCAATGTTAGTGTCATCCCGCTCCTCTATGTCATTCCCGCAAAAGCGGGAATCTAGTTCTTTTGCAAATTATTTACTGGATTCCCGCTTTTGCGGGAATGACATAAGCCTCCTTAAAACATTCTCCAATATCGGTATTTTATTTACTACAATCGGTATAGCTCTTGGTTCGTGGTGGGCGTATAGAGAACTCGGTTGGGGAGGATTTTGGTTCTTCGATCCTGTTGAAAATATTTCGCTATTTCCATGGCTATCCGGCATAATACTGCACCATTCTATAGTAGTCACAACAAAAACTGGACGTATGCAAAACTGGACAATTATTTTATCGATTGTAACTTTTTTATTAGTAGTATTCAGTACTTTTTTAGTCCGATCCGGCTTTATTACTTCAATTCACTCCTTTGCATTCTCACCTGAGAGAGGTGTATATTTACTGACAATATTTTTGATTATGGGTATTAGTGCTTTGGGGGTGTATATCCGTACTATGTCATTCCCGCAAAAGCGGGAATCCAGTTCTTCTTTGGTAGATTATTTTCTAAATTCCTACTTTTGCGGGAATGACATACGAGAGCAAGCTATAACCATAGGTAACATCCTTTTTACCTTAAGCCTTATTGTATTAATATCCGCCACGCTTTATCCTTTAGCTTATTCTTTATTTGACGTTAAACCTATTATTATCGATAAGAGATTCTTTATTAATAATTTTCTTATTTTCGTTATACCTATTCTTTTCACTATCGGGTTATTTACTACTAAAAGCTCAATTAAGAAACATATTATTATCTTAATATTATCTTTGATAATAACATATTTAATATCGCTCAAGGTAAACTTTAAGGTCATATCTGTTTTAACCACAACTGCATCTATCTTCTTAATGCTGCATAATATTTTATATTTTTTAGTCAAAACCAATTATTTCAGACAATCTTTAAAAGCAAGCACCGCTAGCATGATCCTTGGGCATTTCGGCTTTGCACTTATCGCTTTTAGTATTACTATGAATGCATTATTGCAAAGTGAAATGGACTTTACCGGAAGCGTTGGCACAAGTACAAAATTTAATGAGTTTAAAGTAACTTTGCAAAATGTTAAGTTCGCTCAAGGTAAAAATTATTATAGACAAATCGCTGAATTTTGGCTTGAGGATAATAACCATAATATAACCATACTAAAACCGGAAAATAGGCTTTATATAGTTGAGAAAGGCTTGTCACAAGAAAGCGATATATATTCTTATTTACTATACGATCTTTACGCAGTATTAAGTAATATAGACGGCGATATAATTCACGCTAAGATATATTATAAACCGATGATGAGCTTTATTTGGTTTGGGGTATTCATTACTGTTAGCGGTTTCTTAATTGGATTAATTAGAAAAATATAGTATAATAATTTTAGTAAAATAAAGTAATAATTATGTATAAAGTTAACCCTAGAGTAGATTTAGCGTTTAAAAAAATCTTTGGAGTGGAAGAGAATAAGGATTTGTTGATATCGCTTATTAATTCAATAGTTAGTGAAAAAGATCAAATTGTAGAAGTAACGCTACTTAATCCATATAATCCAAAGAATTTTGCAGCAGATAAGTTATCTATTCTTGACGTCAAAGCTAAAAGTGAAAGCGGTAAAATGTTTAATATCGAAATACAGGTGACCGACGAAGCTGACTATGATAAAAGAGCCTTATATTATTGGTCTAAATTATATGCAGAACAATTAAAAGCCGGTGATGACTATTCGAAGCTAAATAAAACAATAGGTATTCATATACTAAATTTTACTAGTATTCCGAATACTGAAAACTATCATAGTGCCTTTGAGTTAAGAGATAGAGTACCCGGTTTAGTATATTTTGAAGATATAGAGTTGCATACAATAGAGCTAAATAAATTTACTAATGCTTCTGAAGAGTTAGCAGATATAGTAAAAAAAGTAAAAGACTCTCTTGATATATGGCTAGCTTTTTTAACTCGCCATGATTTATTAAACAAAGATAAGCTACCAAAAAAACTAGATAATAAAGTTTTAAAGAAAGCCTTAATGGTACTTGAGGTTATGAATTTTAATGAGGAAGAGCAAAAAGCTTATGAGGATCGCTTAAAATGGCTTATGATCGAAGCTAATACTATTAAAAAAGCTAAAGAAGAAAGTAAGGCTGAAAGAAGTATAGAAATAGCAAAGAAAATGCTTATTAGAGGAAAACCATTAGACGAAATTATTGAATTTACTGACTTAACGAAAGAAGAAATAGAAAAACTGAAAAGAGAAATAACAGACTCTAATAAATAAATTGTATTTCATATGAATTTTACTGTTAAAATGGCTTAAAATTGAAGATAGTACCATAAAAAGAGCTCAAGAAAAAGGTGAGTATGATAAAGCAGCAAGTATATATAAAAAATTTATCTATCAAAGAAATTGCTGAATTTACTGACTTAAAAAAAACTTAAAAATCACTAATGCAAAATATAGAAAAAATAAATAAAGAAGAAGCAAAAAAATTATTAATAGAATTAGCTGATAAAATAGCACAATATAACCATGCTTATTACATAGAAGATAAGCCACTAGTTTCAGATGCCGAATATGATCAGCTATTTAACATCAATCTAAAATTAGAGCAAAAATTTCCTCACCTAATCCTAAAAAACAGTCCTAGCAAAAAAGTAGGTGCTAAAGTCGAAAATAAATTTGCTAAGATTACTCATAATACGCCGATGCTATCGCTTAGTAATGTATTTGATGAAGAGGATGTTAAGGATTTTGTAGATCGTATTAAAAACTTTTTACGGCTTAATGATTTTTCTCCTATATTTTGTGAGCCTAAAATAGATGGACTATCATTTGCTGCTACTTATAAAAATGGTATTCTAGTAACTGCCGCTACTAGAGGCGATGGCTATATAGGTGAGGATATAACAGCAAATATTAAAACAATCAAAAACTTTCCTCACAAAATTAACAATGCTCCGGAACTTTTAGAAGTACGGGGGGAAATTTACATTGAAAAAAACGACTTTATAAGTTTAAACCAAGAACAGGAACAGCAAGGCAAAGATAAGTTTGCTAATCCTCGTAATGCTGCTGCCGGCTCACTTCGTCAGCTTGATCCTACTATTACCGCTAAAAGACCGCTCAAATATTTTGTTTATGCTATAGGCTCTGCAAAAGAGGAACTAGCAAACTCTCAAGATCAGCTACTTGTGAAATTAAAAGAATTCGGCTTTAACGTTAATGAAATAGGTAAACTTGCAAGCTCCGAAGAAGAGATATTTGACTTTTATGAATATTTAAAAATAAACAGAGAAAATTTACCCTATGAAATTGACGGGGTAGTATATAAGTTAAATGATTTTGCTTTGCAAGATAGAATGGGTTTCATTGCTAGATCTCCAAGGTTCGCTACCGCTCACAAATTCCCCGCTATAATAGGACAAACTAAACTACTTTCGATCACAGTACAAGTAGGCAGAACCGGCACTTTAACGCCGGTAGCAGAGCTTGAGCCTATAGAAATCGGCGGAGTCATAGTTAGTAGAGCAACGTTACATAATTACCAAGAGATAGCACGAAAAGACGTTCGGGTCAGTGATTATGTATTTTTGCAGCGTGCAGGCGATGTAATTCCACAAATTACCGGAGTTGATCTTGCTAAACGTTCTGCTGATGCTACAACATTCGATCCCCCTTTATTTTGCCCTTCTTGCAATTCTAAATTACATTATGTTCCTGAAGATATTATAATACGTTGCTATAATGGACTTAATTGTCCTGCTCAGAATTATGAGCATATACGTCATTTCGTATCAAAAAACGCTATGGATATTGAAGGACTTGGGCGTAAGCAAGTTGAATTTTTAATTGATAAAGGCTTAATTAGTAACCCTTATGACATATTCTTTTTGAAAGAAAAAAACGAAGCTAACTTAACTAAGCTAGAGAACATGGATGGATGGGGTAAAAAATCCGTAGAAAATCTTTTCAACAATATTGAAAAATCAAAAAATGTTAGTCTGCCGAGATTTATATATGCCTTAGGTATTAGGCATATTGGCGAGCAAAACGCTAAACTACTTGCTAGAGAATTTAGCAGCTATGATAATTTTATAACTCAAATGGAGTTATTAAAAGAAAATGATTCTGAAATTTATCAAAAATTAAACAATCTTGATGGTATCGGCGACAAAATGTTAGTAGATATTATTGATTTTTTTGATGTTAAGGAAAATATTGAGCTTATCAAAAATCTAAGTGAAGTATTAAATATTGAAGATTATAAAGAGACTAGGGAACAAAGTAGCTTAACAGGAAAAATAGTGGTATTTACCGGCAGCCTGCCAACTTTATCACGGGCTGAAGCAAAAGCAACTGCCGAAAAGCTTGGAGCTAAAGTTGCAGCTAGCGTATCCTCAAATACGGATTTAGTAATAGCAGGTGAAGACGCTGGCAGTAAACTCAAAAAAGCCAAAGAGCTTGGTATTAAAATTATTGATGAAGCAGAATGGCTTACACTCGTAAAAGATACTTAGGTTGTATAAAGATTTATACTTAAAAAAGTTTTTTAAAACAGGGATTGTTATTATTTCAAAAAAATTTGATAATTTGCCACAAACTAGATACAATTATATCAGTAGGATATAGGACAAAACTTACGCTATGTTTGGTTCTAAATATCGTAAAGATGGAGAACGAAGCTGTTGTTGCATATAGTCATCTAAAAGCCCTAACTTTATTTGGTAGACCGTTTTACCTATTTTATTTGCAGTTCTTTTGAGAAAAGCCCAAACTAGAAATGCACAACTAATGTGATTACGTTGGATACGCTGTTTTCTGCATTGGTAACGTTCTATACCAGTCAGTTGCTTAATTTTTCTATGCATGCTCTCAATTACCCATCGCAAGCCAAACTCATCTTGTGCAGCTTTAGAAGATTTTTGAGTTTTGTTATTGGTAACAACATAATCAACTCTGTTGGTAGAAACAGTAAATTTAAACAAATTAACATGCTTATTTTTGGCAAATCCTTTTATATGAATCTCCATTCCATTCTTAATTTCTTCATCTGAAAACGTCAACTTGCTAACAGCTTTATAAGGCTCGTAATCACACGTTTTACTAACATTTCTATTGGCTTTAATAGGGGCATAATAATATTTGCCCAAGGAGTCAACATGTTGCATAATTTTGTGTGTAGCATACCATGTGTCAAAAAGTACAGTTTGAAAAGGAATCTTTTTACTATAAACAGCATTATTGAACATCTTTAGTAGGTGATCTAGTTTCGTCGCTCCATCATGATCAGGTGAAAAAATGCGATAATCTATTACCCAAAACTTATCAATATCGGGGTTATAATATACAAGACTCACTACTCCTATACCGGTAGTAACTCCACCTGTAGCTCCACTATACTGCGATCTAGCAACCTCTATTTTCTTTGTGTTCCTTTTGTTTAACACCGTATCATCAAATATTGTATATCCGTTAGATGAAAAGATAACATCATTCTTAATGTGTTCCCATAACAAAGAAGGAGTATATTTTTCATTTTCTAAAAATCTATTAATAACATCATGGCTACATTTCTTGGCATGTTCAGCGTAGTAGGTTAAACTATAATTCTTTTGGCTAATTGTTAAAAATTGACAGTAATCTGTTCTATTAATTGGTATTGCTTGCAATCTGTTCCTCTTTGACATGTTTAATTATTCTTACAATAATTTATCACTCTTCCACTCATAGCGTAAGTTTTGACAGTTAAAACTTTTTGGATAGATACCTCGTAGCTCTGCTGCGAGGAGTATCATTCAAAAAATTTATTAGCGATATAATATTAGATGCCACTAGCTCAGATTCTAAAATTATCGGTAATCTCAATACGCTTATTTGTGAAACAGCAAGAATTATTAAGGGAGGAGATGTTATTACAGAGCAAAGTAATGTTATAATTTCCGGTGAAGTTTCTGAAAAAATACATGACAGCGATAGTTTGTGGGACTGTTGCGAGATGAGAGGGTAGCAGGTATAATAAAAAAATAAAAAATATGTTTATATGTCAGAGTATCAAATGCTAATGGTAAGTTTAGATGAGTTAGTAAATGCGGATCATCAATATCGTAAATTCAAAAGTTTATTCAAATTCAAAGCAGTTGAAGCTGAGTTATTAGCATTAGAATGCGAAGCTAATTATAAAGGATATGGTATAGAGAGGCTGTTTAAATGTTTGCTGCTACAATTTATGGAAGACTTATCTGATCGGGAATTAGAACGTTATTTAGCTGATAGCACAGCGGCGAAATGGTTTTGTAATTTTGCTCTTACAGAAAAGACACCTGATTATAGTGTATTTAGTAAAATACGTAAAAAAATAGGTACTAATTTACTATCAAAAATATTTACAAAATTCCGCGATCAACTACGAGTACAAGGCTATATGGGTGAAGTATTTACCTTTGTAGATGCTTCTCATTTAATCTCAAAAGCTAATCTCTGGGAGGAACGTGATAAACTAAGAGCACAAAAATATGATAATTTGTAGATGCTTCTCATTTAATCTCAAAAGCTAATCTCTGGGAGGAACGTGATAAACTAAGAGCACAAAAATATGATAAATTGAATAATGAGACTTTGCCTAAGGTTGCAAAGGATAAACAAGCCAAAATTGGCTGTAAGGGAGGGAATAAATTTTGGTATGGTTATAAAAAACATGTGAGTGTTGATATTCAATCAGGCATGATCAATAAGGTTGCAGTTACCCCTGCAAATGTTACCGATAGCAAAGGTTTTAAGCATGTTATGCCAAGTTCTGGTGCTACATATGTTGATAAAGGTTATTGTACAATCTCTACCAAGAATGCAGCAGCTAAAAAGGGAGTCCATCTTTGTGCAATAAAGAAAAATAATATGAAAGATAAGAATTTTGACCTTGATAAATATTATACGAAAATCAGAGCACCTTTCGAGATGGTATTTTCAAAAGATAATAAGCGGGTTAGATATATAGGAATTGCCAAAAATCAATTCTCCGAATTTATGAATGCCATATGTTTTAATTTAAAACGATTAGTGGTTTTAACAACTTTAATGGCTTAAAGAAATTTATTAATAAAAATTCTAACTCTGTAAACAAATCTCTATTAAATTACTACACTATTGAATAACATTTATCTCTATATTAAACAGAATTTCTTTTTTAAAATATTTATTACCTCCTTTCCTCTTATTTTACTATCAAAAATTATCTTTCAACGACCCCTTTGTAATGCATTCCATAAGTTAACGTTTCATTGGTTTTCAGTCATTGCAAGCGAATAAAATGAGCGTGGCAATCTAGAAGGAGTAATAAAAAATGCTATAAGTTAGCATTTTTTATACTTCCTTGTTTCGTCAATTACTTCGTAATTTCCTTAGCTCAGAAGGAAAAACTGATCCACGCGAGCAAAGCCTACGCAGGATGACAGTACAACAACTTATTTCTTCTTCTTGCTTTTATTTTTATTCTTATTTCCGCCAGTAGTTTTATTAAATCTACCTAGGTTTTTAACAAATTTTTGTAAGCAATTAAGTTCAGTGCCGTATGTTTTTGTATATTCACTGACTGTTTCGATATCATGTCTATGTGAATCATCAATTACCATAACCTCTTGCATTAAATTATGGTTATCAAAGGTAATTTTCACTATTCTCTGTTTTACGATTTTAGGATTAAGCCAAGCTCTTTGTGACATCACTCGCTCAACATAGTACCATGTATTTTGAGAATATTCTGGAATCATGGTAGGAGTGCCGATTAGTTCTACTACTTCTGTTTTACTTAGTTTTTTTGCTTCTAATTTTGTAAGTGCTGAGTCATCTATAGACTGCCCTCTATTTTCAATAGTTTGGCAACCGCTTAAGGAAAAAATGACGAATATACTGGAGACGAATATTAAGAAAAATTTCATAAATTTAATTTTATCTAGATTTTATTATAAGATTATAATATACTGCTTCACTAATTTGACAAATACTTTTTAATAAAAGAGGTAAATAATGGCAGTTCCAAAGAAGAAAACATCAAAATCAAGACGTAATATGAGACGTTCACATTTAGCACTTGGTAAAGTTAATGTAATAGTTGACTCTCAAACTGGTGAATATAAACTTCCACATCACGTTTCTTTAGTTGATGGTACTTATAATAATCGTCAAGTAGTAACGAAAAAAATCGAAGCAGAAGTAGCTTAAGTTTAAATTTTTATGACCTGTAAAATTATTGGCTGCGGCGGATATCTCCCTCCAAAAGTTGTTAGCAATGATGAGCTTGCAAAATTTGTTGATACTAACGATGAATGGATTAGAACAAGAACCGGTATCTCACAACGTCATATAGCAGGTGATACTGAGTATACTTCTCATATTGCTTTAAAAGCCGCTGAAAAAGCTATAGCGGATGCTGGCATTTCAGTAAATGAGATTGATTTAATTATTACATGCACTACTACTCCTGACAATAGCTTCCCATCAGTTGCAACTAAACTACAAGGTTATCTTGGTTTAACTAATGTTCCGTCATTTGATTTACAAGCCGTATGTGCCGGTTTTGCTTATGGCGTGCAAGTAGCAAATTCTCTTATTTCCTCCGGTAAATATAAAACTATTTTACTGATAGGTGCTGAAAAAATGACCTCTTTACTGGATTGGGAAGATAGAGCTACTTGTGTTTTATTTGGCGACGGAGCAGGCAGTGTAATCCTACAACGTAGCGATGATAACTCCGGTGTAATAGACAGTAATATTTTCTCAAGCGGTGCAGATTATGAAATACTATATACCAACGGCGGTGTAAGTATGAATGGTAGCAGCGGTAAAATAATTATGCAAGGACAGAAATTATTCCGTCTTGCAGTAGAGAAAATGCACCAATCTATAGAGGAATTATTACGCAATAATAATTTCACTGTAAACGATATTAACTATTTTATCCCACATCAGGCAAATATACGTATAATTAATAAGCTTGCCGAACTATTAAATGTCGAAGATCATAAAGTAGTGAAAACTGTAGAAAAACACGCTAATTGTTCAGCTGCTTCTATTCCACTTGCTCTAAGTTCTCTTAAAGCTTCAGGTAAAATCAAAAAAGGTGATATTATTTTATTCTCGGCTATTGGTGCCGGTCTTACTTGGGGTAGTGCCATCATTAGATGGTGATATACTTGCTTTATTTGAAAAATTGGCTACGTTGTCTCTTGCTGATAATCCTCACGTAGGTTAACTACGCTGCGGTTATCAGCTTCAAGACGCCTTGCTCTTTTCCAAATAAAACTTCGTCTATCTACTATAATTTAGTATCCTTAAATTCTGCAATTCAAACCTATTATTACTTCTTTAAAGGGAGTTTTGGGGAAAGGTCAATGATATTTTTACCACATTTATATAGCACTATTTGTATTTTATAGTATTTTAGCCTTTAAACTCGTAAAATAATGATATATACTAACTTCATAGTTTTAGTTAGTTTAAACTTGTTATCTAACTGAATAATTTAAATTTTAATAAATTATAACCTCAAGGAGTTTAATTATGAAAATAACAAAAATAACATTAGCTTTTCTTGCATTATTTGTGCTTGCAGGGTGTAATAAAACCAAAAAAGCGTCATATGGTTGTGGAATGAATCCATCAGAAGAAACATCTATAATGAAAGATTTTGAAAAGCAAGCAGGTAACGCTGTATGGTTTGCTTTCGATAGTTCTGCTTTATCTGAAAAAGCTAAAGAAGAATTACAAAGACAAGCTTGCTGGTTATCAAGACATCCTCATGTAAAAGCTACTGTCGAAGGACATTGTGATGAAAGAGGTACTAGAGAATATAACTTAGCTTTAGGTGAAAGAAGAGCACAAAAAGCTGCAGAATTCTTAAAGCATAAAGGAATTGAGCATCATAGAGTAAGCACAATATCTTATGGTAAAGATAGACCTGCTATGATGGGTAATACTAAAGAAGCTTTTGCTTATAATCGTAGAGCTGTAACAGTTGTACATCACTAAAAATTTCTAAATCATTAGATTTTCCATAGGAAAGGTCGGGTTAATTAACTCGACCTTTTTTATTTGTATACTCAAATGATTTGAAGAATTGGCTCTGCAAAACTTTAAGGAACTCACATGCTTAACTCTTGTTTTATATTCTAATTTTCCAAATCATTTGAGTATATCTATAGATAAATGAAAGCTAGTTTTACTTGTAGCAAAAAATAGATAAATTTTAAGTATATATTAAAAAAATATAAAAATTTTACTAGACTTATAGCCATAATAATTATATAAAATTCAGATGAACAGGGGCTGTAGCTCAGTTGGTTAGAGCACGCCGCTCATAACGGTGTGGTCGTAGGTTCAAGTCCTACCAGCCCCACCACACAAATTTGTCTGTGTCATATGGTTAGCTTGACCACAAGGGGCTTGCTTGCGTGGATCGGTTTTTCCGTCTGAGCTAAGGAAATTACGAATTAATTGACGAAGCAATCCTTACAATATTCTAAAAAATCATTATTAAATTGAATTTAAATGATTAATTTAAAAACACTTTCTTGGTATCTTGCTAAATTATATTTTAAGTGTTTTTTTATAATATTATCTATTTTAATTGGATTATTAATCATATCCAATCTCTTTGATCTCTTACAAAAATTCAAAAACATGTATGTACCTTTTGATTTTTTTTGGCGATTTATATTATATAAAGTTCCATATCTTTTGAATCAAGTTTCTGCTTTAATTAGCTTTACTTCTATGCTTTTTTTCCTTAGGAACTTAACAAAAAATAATGAGTTAACTGCTATATTATCTAGTGGTATTCATATTTGGCAAGTATTGATAATTCCATGTATCGTGACTTTAATTTTAGGTATAGCCTTTACGACTATATTAAATCCTATCGGGGCGTTAGGCTTACGAAAATATGATTTACTAGAAGCAAAGCTTACTAAAAAAACACATAATGAAGCAGTAATATCTAAATCAGGTTTATTATTTTTTGAAGCTTTAAACAGGAAAAATCAAATAATTCAAACACAATTTATTAATATTTCTGAGAAAAAATTAAATAATGTTACAGTTTTATTTATCGATAACAACAACAACTTCTTAAAGAGAATTGATGCATTATATGGTATAATTGAGAATAAATCACTGCACTTAAATAGGGTCAAAGTTTTTACAAAAGATAGTACCGAAGCACATAACAGCCTAACTATATCAACTAATTTATCTGTTAGTAGTTTAGTAAATAAGTTTACTCATCCTGAAATGGTTTCTATTTGGAATTTACCTAAATTAATCGATGAACTATTAAATTCAGGTCTACTTATTACTAATTACCAAGTTTATTATTATAAGCAACTATTTAAACCTGCAATGATGATAGCGACTATAATTTTAGCAAGTTGTTTTATTAGCCTAAAACAACGTGATAATTCGCAGGAAAAAATATTAATATTAGGATTATTTTCAGGTTTTATAGTATATTCATTGTCAGAAATATTACTTAAAGTACTGACCTATAATAATCTATCTTTAATTGCTGCTATTTTGTTACCAAGTATGTTAATATTTTTTATTAGTAACCTTATTATTTTACATTATAAAGAAATTTAAATTATACTCGTTTTATTTGAAAAATTGGTTTCAGCTATTTTAGAAAGCTCTATACAAGCGAATTTTGCAGGATTCGCCTGTGCTCACGTACTAAGTATGTACGCTCCGCAGGCTCACCTTTTTCATCTTGTCTAGAACTTTCTAAAATATACGCTGAAAATTGTTTTTTGCTGATAATCCGCTACTATATAAGTAAAGGTTTAAGCTTTAAGACGCCTTGCTTTTTCCAAATAAAACTTTGTCTATAATTAATTTAGCATGGAAGAATTTTTAGAATTTAGAGAGAAAAAGAAAAATGATAATGAAATTTTTGGAAGGGTTTTATTCCGGTATGGCTATTGATCTTGGTACGGCAAATACTATCGTATATCAAAAAGGACGTGGTATTGTTCTTCGTGAGCCCTCAGTAGTTGCGTTAATAAAAAAAGATGGCTCTTTTGTGCCTTATGCTTTTGGTCATGAAGCAAAAATGATGCTAGGTCGTACTCCAAATGATATTGAAGCTAAAAGACCTTTAAAAGACGGCGTGATTGCCGATTTCAAAGGTGCAGAAGAAATGATTAAGTACTTTATTAGAATGGTACATAATCGTCGTTCTTTTTTTGGTCCAACGATTGTTGTTTGTGTGCCGTCAGGCTCTACGCCTGTTGAACGTCGTGCTATTCAAGAAGCAGCAGAAAGTGCAGGTGGTAAGGATGTATATTTAATTGAAGAGCCTATGGCGGCGGCAATTGGTGCGGGGCTTCCTGTAACGGAAGCAACAGGCTCAATGATTGTTGACATTGGCGGCGGTACTACAGAAGTTGCAGTTTTGTCACTAGGTGGTATAGTATATGCAAGGTCCGTAAGAGTCGGTGGCGACAAGATGGATGAAGCAATTATTTCATATATAAGAAGACATTATAACCTGCTAATTGGTGAGGCTACAGCTGAAAAGATAAAGCAAGAAATAGGTACTGCTTATGTAGATCAAAATGCAGAACCAAGGGTTATGGAAATAAAAGGTCGTGATTTAATTTATGGCATTCCAAAAGAAATGGTATTGAATGAAAGGCAAATTGCTGATAGTCTAATAGAACCAGTAAGTCAAATTGTTGAGGCAGTAAAAGTAGCATTAGAGGCGACGCCTCCCGAATTATCTTCTGATATAGTTGATAAAGGAATAGTGCTAACAGGTGGTGGTTCATTACTCCGAAATCTTGATTTTGTTCTTAGTGAGGCAACAAAATTACCTGTGATAATTGCAGATGATGCACTATCATGTGTAGCACTTGGGACAGGAAAAGCACTTGAAGATTTTACAAAGCTAAAACATGTACTATTTAAACAGGATTAAAGATGGCAATACTTGCGAATAGAGTAAAAAATTCTTCAAGTTCCTTGGAGCTAGTAAGAACTTTATTAGTTACTCTTAAACGCTTTTTTGTCATATTTTTTCTTGGATTATCTTTGTATTTATTTCTTGTTTCACCTAAAAAAATATCCAATATTTCTATTGAAATAACAGGTAGCGTATTATCAGCTGGATTAGTATTTTACGAAAATATATTTGAAAGTATAAATTCTATAAAACAAAAATTTGTTTATTTTCAAGATCTAGAAAAACGAAATATAGAGCTTGAGCTTGAAGTAGCAAGACTTAAGCATCTTCAGAGCGAAGTAGAATCAGTAAGGGCTGAAAATATTGCTCTGAAAGATCTTTTAACAGTTACCGAGGAAGAAGAATTTAAATATGTTACTGCTAAATTATTAAGTGTGTCTTTTAGTCCATTTTCTAAAACGGCATTAATTTCTGCTGGTAGAAAACACGGAGTTGAACCTGATCAAATCGTTACGACCAATTCACAAGGATTAGTTGGTAAAGTAATAGAAGTAAGTAATAATTATGCTAAAGTTATGCTAATAAGTGATGTTAACTCTAGAATACCTATTAAAACAAGTGCCTCAAGAGAGCAAGGTATTTTAGCCGGTAATAATAACAATAGTAAAATTTTATACTTACCTAATAATCATTTAGTGCAAAAAAATGAAGAGATAATAACTTCTGGTCATGGCAGTACTTACCCAGCAGGTATCTTAGTTGGTTATGTCACTAAAGTTACAGAAAATGATGTTATAGTTAACATCGCTGCCGATCTATCTAAAACTGAGTTTGTGCAAGTATTATTGCCTAAAGAGTAAAAAAAGTAGACGAAGTTTAGTTTGGAAAAGAGCAAGGCATCTCGGGGCTTTTGACCGCAGCGTAGTTTATTCTATGTGAGGACCAAAAGCGAGAAGTAACGAAGCCAATTTTTCAAACTAAACGAGTATACATGAAAAAAAATATCTTGGTATTATTGCCGAATATATCTGTATAATAATCTATAAAATAAAATTTTATCAAATTCTTCATCATAGAAAACGTTATTATGTCGGTGAAATAGATATCATTGCACTGCGTAATAAAGAAATTGTTTTTATTGAAGTATAGCTTAATGCGATAAGATAGTGACTTAGAGTATGAGTTAGATTATACTAAATGAAAAACTTATGGCAAAGGCATATTCATACGATTTAAGAATATGAGTAATAAAAAGTTTAACAGATGGTAAAACAATAAAAGAGACTTCTGAGATATACTCTATTAGTAGGAAGACTATAATAGAATGGAAAAAATTAAAGAAACAAACCGGCGATATCAAAGCAAAAAGTGGTTATCATACAGGACATCGTAGAATAATAAGAGACATAGAGGGATTTAAAAAATTTATAGAATTAAATTTTGATAAAACCACCATGGAACTAGCTAACAACTGGAGTCAAAAAGTATCTGCAAGTACGATATCAAGATTGCTTAATAAATTAGGTTATAGTTATAAAAAAAACTTTTCTTCATCCCAAAAGAGATGTTGGTCTAAGGAATGAGTTTATATTGAAACTAAAAACTATAGACAAACAAGATTTAGTATTTATCGATGAATCTGGGATAGGAAGATAATAGCTGTAGAGAACACGGGTGGAGCATTATCGGTCAAAGATGTTATGGTGAAAGGGTCTATCAACATAAATCACTGATTAGTATGATTGCTGGGGTGTCTGCCACAGCTGTCGAAAGTAGATATAGTTATAATCTAAACTTTATAAGATCAATATTGCCCCCAGACAATATTACAATATCACGAATTATTTCCTTCTCTAGTAATAAGCAAAATCGTAATAATGGAATCTTAAAACCCTTTAATTTATTTATATTTTTAAATATGGTAAATAGAATTGCAGCTATTAATATGCTATATAAATATACTATCATGCCATTTTGAGAATGACTGATAAAATGTTTAAACTGTAAATGCTGTTTTATGAATTTAAAAAATACTTCTATATCCCATCTTTTCTTATATATCTCTGCTATCTCTTCAGCAGAACTATCCGATAAATTTGCTAAAAACCATATTTCTTTGTTCTTATAATCAATGGTTTTTATTAATCTTAAATTACATTTGATTATTTTGTTAGCACTGTATAAATTAATAATCTCATCACTTTGTATTTGTAAGTTACTATGATTGTTTTGATTCTGCTTGATCTCTAACTTTTTAATAACTCTATAGCGTCTGTTAGTTTGTACTCTAGTAACAAATTTTATTTCTTTGTTACTGAAATCTTCATAGGTAGTTGTTTTACAAATTCCCCTATCAAATATTAATATATCTTCCTTATCTAGCTTAGATTCATTTATAGCTTTAACTAATGCTACATCATCACTTGCTTCAGATTTATCATTGCAAAATCTTATATTAGATGGTATTTGTCCCTCTAAACCTACACTAAGCTTTACTTGACTATCATTCTTTTTTCCTCCTATTTTTAATCCATCTTTAATTACTCTGCCGGAAAGATTAATAGTTGTTGAATCAAATATGTGTAATTGTTTTCTTTCTATCTTATTAAAATGGCTATTATACTTTTCTACTAGTTCATCATAAATTGCTTTGAAATATTCTGTCTTTATTGTTTTTAATCTTTTACCAATAGAACTATGGTCTATTTTATTTTTACCAACCTTTTTTGTTTTAAGAAGACTACTTAACTCTAAAGTTGCCGGTACTATTTCCTCTAATGTCCTTAAGCTAATCGGTCTACCAAGTAGTGATGACCTAACAAAACTTTTTAAAATAAATGCTCCCGTTATTTTATGATTGGCTTTATCTACGGTATATTTTTCCCCTACTTCTATCAGCCTCTTATCACTAATTAAGTTCATTATTTCTTTTATTTCCATTCAGGGTAACCTTTTTAATTTTTTAGTTACCTGTTTACCTCTTCCTAATACTTTTTTACATACTTATTTCTTCTCTTCTACTTTCGACAGCTGTGGGGTGTCTGCCAAAGATATTATTGCCCCAATAATATTTGATGGGACATGTAATAAGGACATTTTTGAAACTTATGTACAAGAGATATTGATCAAAGAGTTAAAGCCTGGTCAGATAGTAGTAATGGATAATATTAATTTTCATAAAAGTACAAAAGTGAAAACGTTAATTGAATCTTTTGGTTGCAGTATTTTATTTTTACCAACTTACTCTCCTGATTTAAATCCTTACTATTACCCACAATTATAAAATGCTGCTAGAGTATTCACTGATCATTTTAAATAAGAAGGATAGGCGATATGCAAGATATAGTAACATACGGGATAAATATATCAAGCACTGGTTGGTTAGAGAATGAGCTCAGGCATGTTGACTTTAAAGATAAAAGACTTATAAATCGGCTTATTAAAACCAGTAACTTACTTGATAGCAAAGCATCCGGCACAATAAATCAAAGTTGCAGATCCTGGAAAGATGCGAAGGGAGCTTACAGACTATTTAGCAATGATAAGTTTGATATAGATGAAGTCTATTCTTCGCATCATGTGGAAACACAAAATAGAATCCAAGGCAAAAATTTAGTGTTTGCAATTCAGGATACAACTTACCTGGATTATGACACTCATATTAAGACAAAAGGGCTAGGCAGTATCTCCAAAGCTTATACAAAGCACAAACAGGGTCTTATTATGCATAGTACTATTATAGTGACGCCAGGAGGTCTGCCTTTAGGCCTTACCTCTCAGCAATGTTGGGCACGTATCGCAAGGGAAGAGGATCAGAAGGAAAAAGCAAGGCGTAAGTATATCACTCACATCAAAGATAAAGAAAGCTATAAATGGATTAACGCGTTTGAGGAAACAATTGCCAATATTCCTGAAAATACTAGAGTTATTACGGTTGGAGATAGAGAAGCAGATATCTTTGATTTGTTATGGAAAATTGAAGAATCAGCTGCAGAATTTGTAATTCGCAACAGACAGGATAGGAAATTTATTTGCCCGGAAAATGGTAAAACAAAAATACAAACGAAAATAAGTAAGCTACAGTCCAAGAAAGAGATTAGACTGAAAATCCCAGGCAATGGACTTCATAAAGCAAGAAAAGCAAATGTTGAAATTAAATACACATATGGGCACATACCAATTAGGTCTGTATCTTTATATGGCCCTGAAAATACTGATCACAAAATCAGTGACAAATTAGCTGTTTATGTTGTAAGCGCTAAAGAAATTAATGCCCCTGTTGGAGTAGAGGCAATCGATTGGACTATACTGACCAACATCCCCGTGAGTAGCTTTGAAGATGCTGTTGAGCGTATAACTTGGTATAAGCTAAGATGGAAAATAGAAGAATATTTTAGAGTTCTGAAATCAGGATGCAAGATAGAAGCCTCTCGCTTATCTGCCGAAACAAAGCTACAAAAATTAATTGCCATAAAAAGCCTCATTGCTTTTAAAATTTTATATTTATCAAAAATAGCCTCAACTTGTCCTGAAGAGAGCTGCGATAGCATACTTACCACCCAAGAATGGAAAACGCTTTATATGCGCGTGCACAGAACAAATAATACTCCTGGCAAGCCTCCAAATATAAAAGAAGCTATTATTTTGCTTGGTAAATTAGGAGGCTTTATGGCAAGAAAGAGTGATGGGTTGCCCGGAGCAATGTCTTTATGGCGGGGATATGAAATCCTTCAAGAGAGCGTAATGATGCTATCAATTGTTAGTGGTAAAATTTGTGGGTAATAGTAAGATTTAAATCCTATTGAGCATTACTGGTTTAAAATCAAGAACGAAATAAGAAAAACTGTTTCTAATTTTGAGCACTTTTTTGATGCGGTTTACTATGCTCTTAAAAAAGTCACTACCTTATCGCATTAAGCTATAAAAGCAAGAAGCTCTAACATCGATGATAGATTCGTATCTTTTAATCAGCAAAAAGGAATTAAGCGAGCAGCTGAAATGTTCTTAAGCAGTAATAGTAAATATAATTAATTATAATATTCGTTTTGATTTAGTTATTGTCAGTCCTTATAAATTACCTATAATTATAAAAAATGTTTGGTGAAATATATTATTTGTTGCGTGGATAGGAAAATGTGTTCAATCTTATACCGTGGCTTGAGAATTAGATCCAGATATTATTGATATTTTTAACTGGATCCTGTGAATAAATCACGGGATGACAGGGGAAAGTGATCCATGTGGGGATGACACCGAAGATGGTTTTCATCGTGATACAAATATTTAATCCAACTATTTGGAGTATAACAATATGGCACTTGCTACTAAAGTAAAAGAATTTTTAGAAGAAAAGTTAAAACAAGAAAAAATAGACCGTAAATATCTCGCTGAGGTTACCGATGTTCCTTATACTACCATTAGCAGGATTATGAGAGCGGAAGTAAATCGTGAATTTAATCCTGAAATAGATACAATTTTAAAAATAGCAAAATATTTTAGTTGTACTATGGATGAGGTAATAAACAGAACTGTACCTAATACGAATAGTTAGTAAACATGACAAAAAATAAAGGGTTGATCATAATTTTATCTTCCCCATCTGGTGCAGGTAAATCAAGCTTAGCAAAGGCGTTATTAGAAATCGATAATAATCTACGCTTATCAATTTCGGCAACTACTAGAAAACCACGACCAAACGAACAAGATGGCGTAAATTACTATTTTAAAACTAAATCTGAATTTGAAGAATTAGTTAAACAAAATCAATTTCTTGAACATGCTAAAATATATGATAATTATTATGGCACCCCTAAAAAACATGTCGAAAATTTGCTAAATCAAGGGTTAGATGTTTTATTTGATATTGATTGGCAAGGTGCAAGGAGTATAAAGCAAAATGCAATTAATGCTGTTTCTATATTTATTTTACCTCCTAACCTTGAAGTATTGGAGCAGCGTTTAAGAAATAGAGCTGCTGATAATGAAGAAGCAATACAACTACGCATGGCTTCAGCACAAGCGGAAATATCATATTCTAACGAATATGATCATATAATCACTAACGATGATTTTAACGATACTCTTCAACAAATACATGCAATTATTTTAGAAAAAAGGAATAAGAGAAATTAAACTATCATTCGCTTTAAAGTTGTCATCCCGTGGCGGTATTGCGTACGTACAATTACTTCGTAATTTCCTTAGCTCAGACAGAAAAACTAATCCACGCGGGCAATGTCGCCACGGGGTGACAACTAAGAAAGCATGTTATGTATTTCTTGCATATATTTATGCTTTAGCCAAAGCTCCGCATTACCAATAATATAAAGATTATTTTTTGCTCTGCTAATACCAACGTTTAAAACGTTGGGCTTTTTAGTCATAACATTTCTAGTGCCTGTATCTTGAGGACGTTGAGCCCCAAGTAGCATAATTACAGTATCTGCTTCTTTGCCTTGAAAGGCATGAATAGTGCCGATATTTTTACTACAAAAATCTTGTAATTTTTCAGGTATTTTTTGATTTTTACTTAATGCTAAAAATTTATCTTTAATATTTTTTTGTATTAAAGGCTAAAGCTTTTATACATAGTTATTATATAAATTTGATTTAATAACTCAGCTGAATCTGGATGTTTTAAAATAGGTTCGAGAAGCTCAAGTAATGCATTAAATTCTGCTTCTGATTCATGTTTAGATTTTGTAATATTGTTATCAACAACATTGATCCATCTTGATGTTTTTAAAATTTTTCTAATTACTAATTCTGGCGGTGCTACTGCATAAATCATTTCATAGTACCCTACAATTTTGTAGAGATGTTGAAGAAAGGTTGATTTAAAGGGTAATAAAGTAGTATAAGGTGGATTTTTTGGAAAACAATGCACCAAATACTACTTCGAGAATTAATTTTATATATAGATGGAAATAAATCAAGATTAAAATGTTTGTCTGGAATGATAATCAGTCTAATGACTGGAAGTTCTATTTATCAAAAAGGTTTAGCCCTTGGTATTGTAGGTGATGCTAAAATATCATCAAAAACCCATAGGATTTATTGTTTTTTGAAAGAATTTACTTTTGATTATATGAAAGTTGCATCATTGATATTAAGCTTTTTTTGTATAGAAAATTATGTTGTAGCAATAGATCGAACAAACTGGAAATTTGGGAAATCAGATATTAATATTTTATTTTTAGTAATTATAATTGGCAAAACTTACGCTATGTTTGGTTCTAAATATCGTAAAGATGGAGAACGAAGCTGTTGTTGCATATAGTCATCTAAAAGCCCTAACTTTATTTGGTAGACCGTTTTACCTATTTTATTTGCAGTTCTTTTGAGAAAAGCCCAAACTAGAAATGCACAACTAATGTGATTATGTTGGATACGCTGTTTTCTGCATTGGCAACGTTCTATACCAGTCAGTTGCTTAATTTCTCTATGCATGCTCTCAATTACCCATCGCAAGCCAAACTCATCTTGTGCAGCTTTAGAAGATTTTTGAGTTTTGTTATTGGTAACAACATAATCAACTCTGTTGGTAGAAACAGTAAATTTAAACAAATTAACATGCTTATTTTTGGCAAATCCTTTTATATGAATCTCCATTCCATTCTTAATTTCTTCATCTGAAAACGTCAACTTGCTAACAGCTTTATAAGGCTCGTAATCACACGTTTTACTAACATTTCTATTGGCTTTAATAGGGGCATAATAATATTTGCCCAAGGAGTCAACATGTTGCATAATTTTGTGTGTAGCATACCATGTGTCAAAAAGTACAGTTTGAAAAGGAATCTTTTTACTATAAACAGCATTATTGAACATCTTTAGTAGGTGATCTAGTTTCGTCGCTCCATCATGATCAGGTGAAAAAATGCGATAATCTATTACCCAAAACTTATCAATATCGGGGTTATAATATACAAGACTCACTACTCCTATACCGGTAGTAACTCCACCTGTAGCTCCACTATACTGCGATCTAGCAACCTCTATTTTCTTTGTGTTCCTTTTGTTTAACACCGTATCATCAAATATTGTATATCCGTTAGATGAAAAGATAACATCATTCTTAATGTGTTCCCATAACAAAGAAGGAGTATATTTTTCATTTTCTAAAAATCTATTAATAACATCATGGCTACATTTCTTGGCATGTTCAGCGTAGTAGGTTAAACTATAATTCTTTTGGCTAATTGTTAAAAATTGACAGTAATCTGTTCTATTAATTGGTATTGCTTGCAATCTGTTCCTCTTTGACATGTTTAATTATTCTTACAATAATTTATCACTCTTCCACTCATAGCGTAAGTTTTGACAGTTAAAACTTTTTGGATAGATACCTCGTAGCTCTGCTGCGAGGAGTATCATTAAATGGAGATAAGAAATGAACTTAAATCAAAAAATAATAAAGCCAAAATTAGGATTACTAGAACTCGCTAAGAGTCTTGGTAGCATATCATCAGCATGTAAAGCGATGGGCTATAGCAGAGATAGTTATTACAGATTTAAAGAACTGTATGAAACTGGTGGTGAAGAAGCGTTGTATGAGATTAGCCGGAAGAAGCCAATAATAGCGAATAGAGTTGATCCAGCGATAGAGAAGGCAGTAATGGATATGGCAATAGAATATCCAGCATATGGACAGATTCGAGTATCAAATGAGCTTAAGAAGAGCGGTATACTTGTATCACCTGGAGGAGTGAGATCAATTTGGTTACGTAATGATTTAAACAATATCAATAAAAGGCTTAAAGCATTAGAAGCAAGGATGGCTCAGGATGGTATTGTACTTACTGAATCTCAGCAAAACTTACGCTATGAGTGGAAGAGTGATAAATTATTGTAAGAATAATTAAACATGTCAAAGAGGAACAGATTGCAAGCAATACCAATTAATAGAACAGATTACTGTCAATTTTTAACAATTAGCCAAAAGAATTATAGTTTAACCTACTACGCTGAACATGCCAAGAAATGTAGCCATGATGTTATTAATAGATTTTTAGAAAATGAAAAATATACTCCCAGGAGTTTCGCACTTAGAGCCTGTCTTGAAAGTGTATTGAGAACAAAAACAATACACTAATTCATAGCAAGCAGTTTACAATTTGTATAAAAAAGCAGTAATTTTGCTAAAAATTGTAAATTTTTTGATACATCAAACAGTGCTAAAGTAATATGTTGCAGTACTATTTAATGAGCATATTCGTCTTTCAAGATAGGCTCTTAGCAAAGAATATGGTAATCTAGAGAAAAATAGTTTTAGATAAAAATGACAAGATCAAAATGTAGCAAAGATTTATATCAATCGTTTTTACAAGCAAGTAGTGTAAGATATACTGGCAAAGCATTATCTGAAGTAAGCCCAGTAGATCTATCGCACGATAGTGCAAGTCGATGGTTAAAGAGTAAAGATTTTCGCCCTAGCGAAATCTATAGCAAAGTGTCAAAATATCTTGATCTAGAGGAGCCTTGTTTATTAGTAGGAGATGACACCTTATTGTCAAAGCAATACAGTAAGAGGATCGAGCTTGTAAAGTATCAATATTCTGGGGCTGTACATGATGTTATACCTGGTATAGGAATGGTAAACTTACTGCATTACAATACTCAAATTGATCAATCTACTCCTGTAGATTATAGAATATATGATAAAGAAACTGATGGCAAAACAAAGAACGAGCATTTTTGTGATATGCTTACTTTAGCTAAAGAAAGAGGTATCAATCCTGATGCCATAGTCATGGATGCTTGGTATAGTGGTTTGGATAATTTAAAACATATACGTAATTTAGGTTGGATATGGGTTACTAACCTAAGAAGAAATAGAAAAGTTAATCGTAATGTTAGCTTGGACACTTTGGAGATTCCCGATGAAGGGCTAAAAATTCATCTACGTGGATACGGTTGGGTAACGGTATTTAAGTTTGTGGCAAAAAATGGTCGCATTGATTACATAACAACTAATTTAGAAAACCCTACACGTGAGCAAATAGAGAAAATTGTTAAGGCACGTTGGTCTATAGAAGTTTATCATCGAGAATTAAAACAAACTTGTGGTATTGAAAGCTGTCAGGCACGCACGGGTCGAGCTCAAAGAAATCATATTTGCCTTGCTGTATTGGCATGGCTTGATATGAACAAAAGGAGGATAAATGAAAAAATTACTTTATATCAACAAACTTGGGAAGTTATAAAAACATCAATTCAGAATAACATTAGATGGCTTCTAACTGATATGCAATTTTCCTAAGTGCGAAACTCCTGACTCCTTCTTTGTTATGGGAACACATTAAGAATGATGTTATCTTTTCATCTAACGGATATACAATATTTGATGATACGGTGTTAAACAAAAGGAACACAAAGAAAATAGAGGTTGCTAGATCGCAGTATAGTGGAGCTACAGGTGGAGTTACTACCGGTATAGGAGTAGTGAGTCTTGTATATTATAACCCCGATATTGATAAGTTTTGGGTAATAGATTATCGCATTTTTTCACCTGATCATGATGGAGCGACGAAACTAGATCACCTACTAAAGATGTTCAATAATGCTGTTTATAGTAAAAAGATTCCTTTTCAAACTGTACTTTTTGACACATGGTATGCTACACACAAAATTATGCAACATGTTGACTCCTTGGGCAAATATTATTATGCCCCTATTAAAGCCAATAGAAATGTTAGTAAAACGTGTGATTACGAGCCTTATAAAGCTGTTAGCAAGTTGACGTTTTCAGATGAAGAAATTAAGAATGGAATGGAGATTCATATAAAAGGATTTGCCAAAAATAAGCATGTTAATTTGTTTAAATTTACTGTTTCTACCAACAGAGTTGATTATGTTGTTACCAATAACAAAACTCAAAAATCTTCTAAAGCTGCACAAGATGAGTTTGGCTTGCGATGGGTAATTGAGAGCATGCATAGAGAAATTAAGCAACTGACTGGTATAGAACGTTGCCAATGCAGAAAACAGCGTATCCAACATAATCACATTAGTTGTGCATTTCTAGTTTGGGCTTTTCTCAAAAGAACTGCAAATAAAATAGGTAAAACGGTCTACCAAATAAAGTTAGGGCTTTTAGATGACTATATGCAACAACAGCTTCATTCTCCATCTTTACGATATTTAGAACCAAACATAGCGTAAGTTTTGATTATTTCTTCAATGAACCACTTGCTATTATAATTACTAATGCAGAACTACAGGAAAATCCTATGGTTACTGTATCTAATATTAGGAAAATTGATAAGCTTTCTAATACACCGATAATTTTTCTGTCCTCAACTAAGCAGTTAAATTTAATGGAGATCGATGATTTGATATCATTTTTTTACAAACCTCTCTTATCTGATCAGATAATACATTTTCTGAAAAACTTGTTAAGACGCTCTAAAACAATTTTACAGGATAATATTATCAAATTTAAAAATATAAGCATTGATTTAAATGCCGAAAGGGTTTATAAGGGCAAAGAAACTATTCGTTTAGGTCCTACAGAATTTAAAATTCTGCGACTTTTTCTTCAGTCGCCTAATAGTGTATATTCACGCCGAGAAATAATGCAATATTTATGGGAAGATGACGAAAGTTTTAACCAGCGTCTGATTGATGTACATATAAATAGAATTAGAGATGCTTTAGGAAAAGATAGCCCAATTATTAAAACAGTTCGTTTTATTGGTTATTCACTTAATAAAGATATAGTAGAATCAGATATTTAATAATAACAATTAAAAATTTCTTTGTATTTACATATTAATTGTATTAATATTTCTTATCGATGCTAGTTAGGTTCAGGAGTTTCGCACTTAGAGCCTGTCTTGAAAGTGTATTGAGAACAAAAACAATACACTAATTCATAGCAAGCAGTTTACAATTTGTATAAAAAAGCAGTAATTTTGCTAAAAATTGTAAATTTTTTGATACATCAAACAGTGCTAAAGTAATATGTTGCAGTACTATTTAATGAGCATATTCGTCTTTCAAGATAGGCTCTTAGCAAAGAATATGGTAATCTAGAGAAAAATAGTTTTAGATAAAAATGACAAGATCAAAATGTAGCAAAGATTTATATCAATCGTTTTTACAAGCAAGTAGTGTAAGATATACTGGCAAAGCATTATCTGAAGTAAGCCCAGTAGATCTATCGCACGATAGTGCAAGTCGATGGTTAAAGAGTAAAGATTTTCGCCCTAGCGAAATCTATAGCAAAGTGTCAAAATATCTTGATCTAGAGGAGCCTTGTTTATTAGTAGGAGATGACACCTTATTGTCAAAGCAATACAGTAAGAGGATCGAGCTTGTAAAGTATCAATATTCTGGGGCTGTACATGATGTTATACCTGGTATAGGAATGGTAAACTTACTGCATTACAATACTCAAATTGATCAATCTACTCCTGTAGATTATAGAATATATGATAAAGAAACTGATGGCAAAACAAAGAACGAGCATTTTTGTGATATGCTTACTTTAGCTAAAGAAAGAGGTATCAATCCTGATGCCATAGTCATGGATGCTTGGTATAGTGGTTTGGATAATTTAAAACATATACGTAATTTAGGTTGGATATGGGTTACTAACCTAAGAAGAAATAGAAAAGTTAATCGTAATGTTAGCTTGGACACTTTGGAGATTCCCGATGAAGGGCTAAAAATTCATCTACGTGGATACGGTTGGGTAACGGTATTTAAGTTTGTGGCAAAAAATGGTCGCATTGATTACATAACAACTAATTTAGAAAACCCTACACGTGAGCAAATAGAGAAAATTGTTAAGGCACGTTGGTCTATAGAAGTTTATCATCGAGAATTAAAACAAACTTGTGGTATTGAAAGCTGTCAGGCACGCACGGGTCGAGCTCAAAGAAATCATATTTGCCTTGCTGTATTGGCATGGCTTGATATGAACAAAAGGAGGATAAATGAAAAAATTACTTTATATCAACAAACTTGGGAAGTTATAAAAACATCAATTCAGAATAACATTAGATGGCTTCTAACTGATATGCAATTTTCCTAAGTGCGAAACTCCTGAGGTTCATTGTTACAAATTAAAAATCGGTTAAACTTTATGCTAAGTAAAATAAATAAGCCTGCATTTTTTGCACTAATAATTTATCCTGTTATCCTAATATCGCTTTTAGTTAAATACGTATCCAGTTATGGAATAGGTTGGACTGAAATTATTTTTCTGGTTAGCAGTTATTATGTTAATAATATTACAGTTGGAATTGGATTGCATAGATTATGGTCTCATCATTCTTATAAAATAAATAAATATGCTGAGTTCGTTTTAGTTGTGCTATCTGCTGGAACTTTGCAAGGACCTGCGTTGTCTTGGGCTTCGAATCACTATAAGCACCATGCTAAAACAGATACAGATCAAGATCCGCATAGTCCTTTAAAATTTGAAAATAGAGTTTTAGGTTTTATTTGGTCTCATATAGGTTGGATGTTAGTAGGACAAGGAAGCTATAAATCTATCGATCGTATTACTTGGGTTAAACTTGGTAAAAATAATTTGTTAAAGTGGCAGCTAAGATATTATTGGCAGATAGCAGCTTTTATGAATATAGCTGTACCATTAATTATAGGCTATCTAGTCGGCGGTACTATACATTCGGCATATATGGGATTTTTATTCATGGGGCTTGGTAGATTTCTGCAACAACAAGCAACTTTTTGTGTAAATTCTTTATGTCATTTTGTCGGTAGTAAAAAGTATTACAAAGGAACTGCTGGAGATATTTGGTGGATGGCTTTATTTTTACTTGGGGAAAACTGGCATAACTATCATCATGCTTTCCCTTCAGACTATCGTAATGGTGCAAAATGGTATCATTTTGATGTTCACAAATGGATAATATTCTTGATGAGTAAAATTGGACTTGCTTCAGAACTTGACCGTACTACAAAGGTAAGAATTCAAGCAAAAATGCAAGAAACATTAAGTTACCTCAGTGAAAAAGAGAAGCAAAAATTAAATTTAATGCAAGCTAAGGTAGAGCAGCTTTTAGAAAATTTATGTTTAAAAATAAAAGAGCTTGAAGAATCATCTACTACGATTAAAAAACAATTTAGAAGATCTTTTATAGAAATACAAGAGTCTCTTAAAAATTTAGCAGAACAGATAAGCTCTGCTGAACAAATAACTGAAGAGCCTTCAAAAAAATTATTGAAAGTAGTTAATAGAAAAATTAACGACGCTGAACAGTCTATTTACAAACTATATAATAAATTAAATGCAATAAAAGTTTCTAATTAATTGCTTTATTTTCATTATAATCTAACAACTTTCTTCATTTACTAGCGGTTTATGCTGCTAATGAATGAAGAGTTGGCATATTCTTAACTAACTTTGTGCCAATTTTTCAAATTCTATTCAATTACAGAATCTCATACCTTAATTTCACCTAATAAAACTATCAACCTAAGCATTATTTTATTTATTTTTTTAATTTTTTTATATGATTCGAGCGGTTAAAAATTTTAATCTCTTAGGGTTTAATTCCCCGAAGGTCTGCTTCGTGATATACTAGATGCATGGAAGAAAGCAGTTATATACATAAAAGTGATAATGTCACAGTACTAATATATCATTTAGTAACACCGGCAAAGTATAGAAGAGTAATATTCAAAGAGGAACTAGACGATTATTTATGTAAAATTTGTGAGGACATAGAAGCTCGTTATGAAATTAGATTTTTGGAAATAGGAGTAGATAAAGAACATGTACATTTTTTACTACAGTCAATACTAATGTATAGCCCAACAAAAATAACTCAAATCATAAAAAGTATTACATCTAAGGAAATGTTTAACGCGAGTTTCGTATTCAAAAAGTCGCTGTATAGCTGATAAACAGTGGGTTACGGGGATATTGATAATACTGTTTTTGTTATAAAGTGAGTACAAAATACAAATTGCTAATTAAAATATGGTATTTATAGTATAAGAAAAAAGTTTATAGGTTATTGAAAAAACTTTAAGAGCAATAACCTATGATAATGGATTTTACAGAAATATTTTGTTACGTCGATGATTTTTTTCAAGAATTAGACAAGCATACAAATTCAATTACTAACCATAACAACAAATCTGGTCCTAAAAGTCGACTTAACAGAAGTGAGGTAATAACAATTATAATAGGCTACTGGCAGTCATCTTATGATTGTTTTAAGAATTATTATCTGAAGCAAATATGGATTTATCATCAAAGAGATTTTCAATTAGTAAGCTATAGTCAATTTATAAAAATAATAGGTCCACATTTACCACTATTAGTACTGATATTCAATTCTATTTTGGATCAGTGTGATGGCCTTTCTTTTGTAGATTCAAGTAGTATAGAGGTATGTAAGAGATACCGTCAGGAGTTTCGCACTTAGAGCCTGTCTTGAAAGTGTATTGAGAACAAAAACAATACACTAATTCATAGCAAGCAGTTTACAATTTGTATAAAAAAGCAGTAATTTTGCTAAAAATTGTAAATTTTTTGATACATCAAACAGTGCTAAAGTAATATGTTGCAGTACTATTTAATGAGCATATTCGTCTTTCAAGATAGGCTCTTAGCAAAGAATATGGTAATCTAGAGAAAAATAGTTTTAGATAAAAATGACAAGATCAAAATGTAGCAAAGATTTATATCAATCGTTTTTACAAGCAAGTAGTGTAAGATATACTGGCAAAGCATTATCTGAAGTAAGCCCAGTAGATCTATCGCACGATAGTGCAAGTCGATGGTTAAAGAGTAAAGATTTTCGCCCTAGCGAAATCTATAGCAAAGTGTCAAAATATCTTGATCTAGAGGAGCCTTGTTTATTAGTAGGAGATGACACCTTATTGTCAAAGCAATACAGTAAGAGGATCGAGCTTGTAAAGTATCAATATTCTGGGGCTGTACATGATGTTATACCTGGTATAGGAATGGTAAACTTACTGCATTACAATACTCAAATTGATCAATCTACTCCTGTAGATTATAGAATATATGATAAAGAAACTGATGGCAAAACAAAGAACGAGCATTTTTGTGATATGCTTACTTTAGCTAAAGAAAGAGGTATCAATCCTGATGCCATAGTCATGGATGCTTGGTATAGTGGTTTGGATAATTTAAAACATATACGTAATTTAGGTTGGATATGGGTTACTAACCTAAGAAGAAATAGAAAAGTTAATCGTAATGTTAGCTTGGACACTTTGGAGATTCCCGATGAAGGGCTAAAAATTCATCTACGTGGATACGGTTGGGTAACGGTATTTAAGTTTGTGGCAAAAAATGGTCGCATTGATTACATAACAACTAATTTAGAAAACCCTACACGTGAGCAAATAGAGAAAATTGTTAAGGCACGTTGGTCTATAGAAGTTTATCATCGAGAATTAAAACAAACTTGTGGTATTGAAAGCTGTCAGGCACGCACGGGTCGAGCTCAAAGAAATCATATTTGCCTTGCTGTATTGGCATGGCTTGATATGAACAAAAGGAGGATAAATGAAAAAATTACTTTATATCAACAAACTTGGGAAGTTATAAAAACATCAATTCAGAATAACATTAGATGGCTTCTAACTGATATGCAATTTTCCTAAGTGCGAAACTCCTGACCGTATTTCAATGAATAAAGTGTTCGCCGGCATAGCAGCACGCAGTAAGACAACAAAAGGTTGGTTCTATGGACTTAAACTACATCTAATAATTAATGGGGTCGTTGAAAGATAATTTTTGATAGTAAAATAAGAGGAAAGGAGGTAATAAATATTTTAAAAAAGAAATTCTGTTTAATATAGAGATAAATGTTATTCAATAGTGTAGTAATTTAATAGAGATTTGTTTACAGAGTTAGAATTTTTATTAATAAATTTCTTTAAGCCATTAAAGTTGTTAAAACCACTAATCGTTTTAAATTAAAACATATGGCATTCATAAATTCGGAGAATTGATTTTTGGCAATTCCTATATATCTAACCCGCTTATTATCTTTTGAAAATACCATCTCGAAAGGTGCTCTGATTTTCGTATAATATTTATCAAGGTCAAAATTCTTATCTTTCATATTATTTTTCTTTATTGCACAAAGATGGACTCCCTTTTTAGCTGCTGCATTCTTGGTAGAGATTGTACAATAACCTTTATCAACATATGTAGCACCAGAACTTGGCATAACATGCTTAAAACCTTTGCTATCGGTAACATTTGCAGGGGTAACTGCAACCTTATTGATCATGCCTGATTGAATATCAACACTCACATGTTTTTTATAACCATACCAAAATTTATTCCCTCCCTTACAGCCAATTTTGGCTTGTTTATCCTTTGCAACCTTAGGCAAAGTCTCATTATTCAATTTATCATATTTTTGTGCTCTTAGTTTATCACGTTCCTCCCAGAGATTAGCTTTTGAGATTAAATGAGAAGCATCTACAAATTATCATATTTTTGTGCTCTTAGTTTATCACGTTCCTCCCAGAGATTAGCTTTTGAGATTAAATGAGAAGCATCTACAAAGGTAAATACTTCACCCATATAGCCTTGTACTCGTAGTTGATCGCGGAATTTTGTAAATATTTTTGATAGTAAATTAGTACCTATTTTTTTACGTATTTTACTAAATACACTATAATCAGGTGTCTTTTCTGTAAGAGCAAAATTACAAAACCATTTCGCCGCTGTGCTATCAGCTAAATAACGTTCTAATTCCCGATCAGATAAGTCTTCCATAAATTGTAGCAGCAAACATTTAAACAGCCTCTCTATACCATATCCTTTATAATTAGCTTCGCATTCTAATGCTAATAACTCAGCTTCAACTGCTTTGAATTTGAATAAACTTTTGAATTTACGATATTGATGATCCGCATTTACTAACTCATCTAAACTTACCATTAGCATTTGATACTCTGACATATAAACATATTTTTTATTTTTTTATTATACCTGCTACCCTCTCATCTCGCAACAGTCCCTTAATAGAGCCGGTGGTATAGTTAAAGCATCTTTTAGCCCTGGCAATAAGGATGATAGAAAACAGCTGGAACTGATGATCAAAAATCTTTTTGGTAAAGTATTCGGAGATCGTGGTTATATTTCACAACAATTATTTCAACAACTTTTAGAGCAAGGAATTTTTATGGTAACTAGGGTAAAGAAAAATATGAAAAATAAACTTATGTCTATGTTGGATAAAATATTATTGCTTAAAAGAGCATTAATAGAATCTGTGTTTAGTAAAATTAAACTATTGGGGAAGTTTGAGCATTCAAGGCATAGATCAGTTACAAATGCCTTTGTGCATATGGTTGCAGCACTGATAAATTATCAAATGTCTGATAATAAACCTTCTATTACATCTCTCTTGATATGCTAAATCCTATGCTATATTAATTCGAAACTCGCGTTAATTATGTAAAAAATCAAGGTTCAGGCAAACCTTCTTATAAAGCATTTCAACAAAAACAGTTAAAACTTTTTGGATAGATACCTCGTAGCTCTGCTGCGAGGAGTATCATTAATTTTTAATGTATATCGCAGATATTTCAAAAGTTAGGAATCAAATAAGTGCTAAGTTAAGCTAGACGTATAGCTTCAAGCAATAAGTTTGATACATCAAATTTAGCGAGTCTTGATTGTGCTCACGTATTTAATATACGCTCCACAATCTTGCTCGCAAATTTAATGTCTGAACCTCATTGCTTTTTGCTATAATAGTTTGTCTAAAACTAAATTAACCTCTGTTAATATTTAGTAAATAATTGAAAATTATTGTTAATAATCTTCAGATTTACTAGGGGTTATAGCAAACTTTTTTAAAAAAAAACAAAGAAATAATAATTTTTTAAAAATAATACTTGAATTTAATAGTTTCAGTTGCTATAAATAGCTTTATTTTAAAGTTTTTGTATGGGATTCTTATAATTATGAGTTTTTATGAGTCAGTTTTTATTGTGCGTCAAGACGTATCATTAAATGATATAGATAAAATAGTTGATGATTTTAGTAAAATCATTAAAGATAATAACGGTGCTATTGTAAAAAAAGAATACTGGGGGTTAAGAGCTTTAGCTTATAAAATCGGCAATCACAAAAAAGGATATTATTACCTTTTAGGTCTTGATACTACTCCAGCTGTAAAGCAAGAGCTAGAGAGAAAAATGAAACTTAATGAAAATATCATAAGATTTCTTATACAAAAAGTAGATTCAATTAGTAATGAGCCTTCACCGATATTAAAAAATCAAAATACAGAAAATACTCCAGTAATTGATGTAACGGCTAATTAAAATAATCAAATCTAAATTTGCAGGAATTAAGGTAAATAATGTCGAAAAACAATACTAGTGAAACAACAACTCGAAAACCAATGGAAAGAGCTTCTAAAAAAGTGTTCTTTAGAAGACGTAAAGGTTGTCCTCTTTCTGTGCCTAATGCACCGGTTATTGATTATAAAAATCCAGAACTTTTGATAAAATTTGTTTCCGAAGGCGGTAGAATGCTACCAAGTAGAATCACAAATGTTTGTGCAAAAAAACAAAGAAAGCTAAATAATGCTATTAAAATTGCAAGAATTTTAGCATTGTTACCTTTTGTATTTCAAGCTAAGTAAAGGACGTATAATACCATGGAAGTTATTTTAATTAAACCGGTAAGAAAATTAGGTAAGATAGGGGAAATACATAAAGTAGCCGACGGATTTGGTCGTAATTATCTTTTACCACAAAAATTAGCTATTAGAGCTACTAAACTTAATAAAGAGTTAATTGTTAAGCAGAAGCATGAATTAGAAGAAAAAGATACACAAATAAAAGAAGAAATAACAAAAATTAATGATCTTATTAAAGATCAAAAATTAATTTTTGTTCGTCAAACATCAGATGATGGTAAATTATTTGGTTCAGTAAATAATAAAGAAATAGCCGAAAAATTATCTCAAGCTGTATCTTACCCTATTTCTCATTTAAATATAATTCTTGATACTCAAATCAAATCTATAGGGGTTTACAAGGTTGAAGTAAGATTGCATGCTGAACTTAGTACAGATGTTACAGTTATTGTTGCAAGATCAGAATCAGAAGTACAAGACTATTTACGTGAACAAAAAACCGAAGAATCTACAACAGAGCCTTTAGCTGAGTCAGCATAAGTTTATCTTCATTATACCTTACAAATTGATTAATTTCATTGCATGATTCATATGTTACTTTTTGCGTAAAGGCATTGCCAACGTAGATCATTTTTCCCTGTCATACCGTGATTTATTCACAGGATTCAGTAAAAAATACTAATAAAACTAGTATTTTTTATTGTTTTCTAGATCTAGTTTCCAAGCAACTAGATGACACTGATGGTGCTTTTCGATCTAAGCAACAAAGCCACCACAGTAAGCATTGTTGCGTGGATACCAATTCGTCATTGCGAGCGACTGCAAGGACCGTGGCAATCCAGACAAAATAATAAAAAATACTATAAGTTAGCATTTTTTAACTAGATTGCGTACGTACAATTACTTCGTAATTTCCTCACAATGACGGAAAAACTGATCCACGCAAGCAGGTCTTTAGCAGGAATGACATAGAATAAAAACTGTCTGGCACTATTCATCACTACAGGCAATTCCTAAAATTTAGGCTTACCAAATCTTGAAGTATCAAAGATATACAAATTATCTTTATTCGTGAACATTTGCAATAGGTCTATTTTCATAAATTCTTTTTGTCTGTAATACTATTTCTCCGATTTTTTTCTGTAAAATCTCTATAGGCGTTAATTCTGTCTAATATTGTGCAACATGAATATACTGCTAATAAACGAAAAGTCAGTAGACAAAGTTTAATTTGGAAAAGAGTAAGAAGTCCTCAAAACGAGGAGCGGCAGCAGTTACTTAATACTTGAGCACCGCAGAATTTATCAAGACGACGTAGCCAATTTTTTAAGTTCATCAAGTATATACGGATCTTTAAGAATTAAATTAGGCTCTAACCTAGAATCTGTTTTAAATAATGATATTACTTGTTCTTCAGATCTATTAGATAACTTCGTTCTTTCATATAACATTTTATCAATATTACTACGTAACTTTCTAACATTCCAATTTTCTTGTATAGACATATACGCATAAAATTCTCTTTGATTATGTTCTTTTGGAGGTAATAACTCTATTATATGACTCCAACTTAATTGGTGCAACAGTGTCGCACTAATTTGTTGCTCTTTAAAAGATTGATAAAATTGATTCATGAGAATTAGAGCTATACGAGAAAAGCCTTGCCTATATAAGGAAGAAAGACCTTTAGCTAAAGTCTTAATAACCTCCTGCCCGTATTCCGCTCTTATACTTTTAAGGATCTCTATGCCAGTATACCGCAGATATTTTAAGATTTGGAAGTCAAATAAGCGGTGAGCCTGCGGAGCGTACAAATAGTACGTGAGCAAAGGAGAATCCTGAAATTTGGCTTAACAAATATTGAAATATCAAAGGTATATAACATTGTCATTTCGGTATTAGCTTTAATGGCAATTCTAACTTTAGCATTATTAATAAGAACGCTAATATCATTTATTAACTCATTAGTATTTGTTATTATTTCATTCATGGGCTTTTCTATATATTATATATTGCTACTTCTAATAAAAATTTCAACACCAAAAGTTTTATATTAACTTTAAAAAATAAAATTTGATTTTTTAGAATTAAGCCTATATTTTAATTTAATTACGAATTAGTTAAGTATGGAAGCTTATGTCAAATATAGATAAAGAAAAAGCTGTTGCTGCAGCTCTCGCACAAATTGAAAAAAGCTATGGTAAAGGCTCGGTTATGAAACTTGGTCAGCGTCCTAATGTTGATATAGAAGCTGTGTCAACCGGTTCGCTTGGACTTGACATAGCTCTTGGAATTGGCGGAGTTCCTAAAGGCAGAATAATAGAAATATTTGGTCCTGAAAGCTCAGGTAAAACTACTCTTACATTACATTTAATTGCTGAAGCACAGAAAAAAGGCGGAACATGTGCATTTATTGATGCTGAGCATGCCTTAGATCCAGCTTATGCTAAAAAGCTTGGGGTCAATATTGATGAGCTTATCATATCTCAGCCTGATACAGGAGAACAAGCTTTAGAAATTGCCGATACTTTAATTCGCTCCGGCGGTATTGATATGATAATAATAGATAGTGTTGCTGCTTTAGTACCAAAATCAGAGATTGAAGGCGAAATGGGCGATGCACAAATGGCTTCTCAAGCAAGATTAATGAGTCAGGCTTTACGTAAACTTACTGCTTCAATTAATCGTACTAATTGTATTACTGTTTTCATCAATCAAATTAGAATGAAAATCGGTGTAATGTTTGGCAGTCCTGAGACTACAACCGGCGGTAATGCTTTAAAATTCTATGCTTCAGTTAGAATAGATATTAGAAGAATAGGTTCTATTAAGGATAAAGAAGAAGTAATAGGCAGCCAAACCAAAGTAAAAGTAGTAAAAAACAAAGTATCACCTCCATTTAAAACAGCAGATTTTGATATAATGTATGGCTTAGGTATTTCAAAAGAAGGTGAAATAATCGATCTTGGAGTAAAGCTTGACATAATAGAAAAATCTGGTTCTTGGTTTTCTTATAATAGCGTACGTATCGGTCAAGGACGTGAAAATGTTAAACAATATTTGAAAGATAATCCACAAATCTCTAATGAAATTGAGAAGCTTGTACGAGAAAAATCATCTAAAGTCAATAATATAAATTTTGAACAAGAGGAGGAAGTAAATGATTGATTTAAGCGGTCAAACAGCATTAATTACCGGAGCTTCAGGAGGTATAGGAGGTGCTATTGCAAGGCAGCTTCATAAGCTTGGAAGCCATGTAATTATAAGCGGGAGTAATGAGGAAAAATTAAAAGCTCTCGGCAATGATTTAAAAGATAATTACACAATTAAAGTCTGTAATCTTACAAATACTGAAGAATGGGGCAATTTAATAGCTCAAATAGAAAAATTAGATATTTTAGTCTGTAATGCCGGTATTACCAAAGATACGCTAGCAATAAGAATGAAAAATGAAGATTTTGACCAAGTTATTGATATTAATTTAAAAGCAAATTTCATTTTAAATCGTGAAGCAATAAAAAAGATGATGACTAATAGATACGGACGCATCATTAACATAGCTTCAATAGTAGGAGTTTCAGGTAACCCTGGGCAAGCGAATTACTGTGCTTCTAAAGCAGGTTTAATCGGTATGACAAAATCACTTGCTTATGAAGTTGCAACCAGAGGAATTACAGTTAATGCAGTCGCTCCAGGTTTTATTAAATCTGATATGACTGATAAGTTAAATGAGGAACAAAAAGAAGCTATAACACGAAAAATCCCAAAAGGAACATATGGTATGCCTGAAGATATAGCAAATGCGGTTGCATTTTTAGCAAGCAATCAATCGTCATATATTACTGGTCAAACCCTACATGTAAATGGCGGAATGTTAATGGTATAAAATTTTATGCTGGCATAAAACAATTTTTTGTGCTAGAAGTTCTTTTAAAGCTAAAATAGCTATGAATAATAAGTATTCATAATATTTTAAAATATTAAACTTATGTTTATAAATATACAAACTAATAAAAATGATTTATGGAGTTCAAAATTATGAGTAAAGTGGATAATATCGAGCAGAAAGTTATCAAAATTATTGCTGATAATCAAGGGAAAAAAATTGAAGAAATCAGCGAGGACTCGCGATTTGCAGAAGATTTAGGAGTAGATAGCCTATCTACAGTAGAAATAATGATGGAAATAGAGAAAGAATTTGGTGTTGATGTTCCTGATGAAGAAGCAACTAAGATAAAAAAAGTAGCAGATGTTGTTAACTATATAAAAGAACATAAATCTTAATCTGTATTAAATTAAGACTTAGTAAAATAATTAAGGATGTTGAATCAAACCATGAATAAAAGAGTAGTTATTACTGGTCTTGGACTAATTACCCCAGTTGGGCTTAACGTTAAGTCATCTTGGGATAATATAGTCCAAGGAGTAAGCGGTATAAAAACTATTACAGCATTTGACACTTCCAAACTTGCATGCAAAATTGCAGGACTATTAAACCATTCTGAAGAAAATGGCTTCAAACTTGAAAATTTTACGAAAGCTGAAGATGTAAATAGATTGAGTAAAATGGATAAATTTATCCATTATGGTGTTGCAGCTGCAACTGAAGCAATTGAAGATAGTGGATGGTTACCAGAAGATCAAAAATCACGTGATAGAACTGGTTTAATACTGGGTTCAGGAATCGGCGGTCTTAAAATGATTGAAGATACTTCAGTAAAGCTTCATCAAGAAAATAACGGTAAAGTTAGCCCGTTCTTTATTCCAGCTTCCTTAATTAATCTTTTATCAGGTCTTGTTTCAATAAAATACGGTTTTAGCGGTCCAAATCAAGCTGCAGTAACAGCTTGCTCTACAGGAGCACATGCTATAGGCGATGCTATGCGTATGATAAAGCATGGCTATACTGATTTTATGGTTGCAGGCGGAGCAGAAGCACCGGTAACTCCTGTTGGAGTTGCAGGCTTTGTAGCAGCAAGAGCCTTATGTACTAAATATAATGATGAACCTGAAAAAGCATCGAGACCTTGGGATAAGAATCGAGGTGGTTTTGTTATGGGAGAAGGAGCTGGCGTTGTAGTCTTAGAAGAATATGAACATGCTGTGCGTCGTGGTGCTAAAATTTATGGCGAAGTCGTAGGATACGGCTCTACTGGTGATGCGTATCATATGACAGCTCCGCATCCTGAGGGAAGAGGAGCTTATCGAGCAATGCATGAAGCACTGCAAGATGCTGGTATAGCCCCTGATGCGATTAACTATATTAACGCACACGGTACTTCTACTGATATAGGCGATGCAATCGAATTAAATGCAGTTCAGAGATTATTTTTAGAAACTAACCCTCAAGTTTTAATGTCTTCTACTAAATCTTCAATAGGGCATTTACTTGGTGCTGCTGGAAGTGTTGAATTTATCTTTGGTACGCTTGCAATTAGAGATCAGATTGCACCACCTACCCTAAATTTAGAAAATCCAATGGACGAAGTTAAGTTAGACTTAGTTGCACTTAAAGCTAAAGAAGCTAAAATAAACTATGTGCTTTCCAATTCTTTCGGATTTGGAGGCACTAACACTAGTTTAATAATCAAGAAGATTTGATTTTAAGTAGGTACTGTTATATGGCTCAAAAAATGCCCTATATATTATTCCCGCAAGGCATTGCCTGCGTGGATTAAAAAATGTCCTATATGTCATTCTTAGCTAAAAGCAGGAATCTAGTATAAAGCGAGATAACCTAAGCTTTTAACTTTAAAAACTTGCTGCTTTTATGTTTATTTTTCTGGATTCCTGCTTTTAGCTAAGAATGACATATGAGCATGCAATAACATTAACGAGAATCCAAAAAAACAACCTACGCTTATTATATTTATTTACTAGATGCCGTATAAGCCACGGCATGACATAGTCCTATGACTCCAATCTATTATATCAAAGACGGTAATTTAAGTTTTGCCGATAAAATAATCTTATCTGATTTAGAGCTTTATTTATATAAAGGCGATAAGATTTGTTTGATAGGTCGTAATGGCTGTGGTAAATCAAGCCTAATGAAAGTAATATCGGAAGATTATGAGTTAGATAACGGGGAACTATTTAAAGACCCTGCAATCACAACCGGATATTTAAAACAAGACATTGCGATCAAACTTAATTCTAATATCTATGATTTCATTTTAGATCAAAACAATAAAAATGAAATAGATATAATACTAGAAAAGCTACAAATCAACGGCACAGATAACCTATCTACCTACTCAGGCGGACAGCTTAGAAGAGCCAGCCTTGCTAAAGCCTTAATATTAGAACCAGAAATATTATTGCTTGATGAGCCGACTAACCATTTAGATATTGAAACAATTGAATGGCTGGAAGGATACGTTAAATCATATAATGGTGCGATTATTTGCGTTAGTCACGATAGAACTTTCCTATCAAATGTGACTAATAAAATTTGGTGGCTTGATCGTGGACATTTACGCAAATCCGATAAAGGATTCAAATATTTTGACGAATGGCAAAATATTATTATAGAGCAAGAAGAAGCAGCTCTTCGCAAATTAAATAAAAAATTAGCTCAAGAAAATGAATGGTTAAACGCAGGTGTCACAGCTAGACGTAAGCGTAACCAGAAAAGGCTTGCTCAGCTAAAAACCCTAAGGGAAATAGCAAGAGAACATGCGGCAAAGCTAGCTCGTTCAAAACAAAGAGTACAAGCAGAACTTGAAGAAAATATAGCCAAAAGTAAGTTTATTATCGAAGCTGATAATGTTAGTTTTAGCTATAAAAATACTAAAATTATCGATAATTTTAGCTTTCGGGTTAAAAAAGGCGAAAAGATCGGCATAATTGGAGCGAATGGCTCAGGAAAATCTACTTTTATCAAGCTACTAACCAAGCAACTTACTCCTGAAATCGGCAAAATTATATATGGTGGTAATTTAGATATTTCATATTTTGATCAACATCGAGAAAAACTAAACTATAATCACACTTTGCAACAAACTTTATGTCCTACTGGCGGGGATCAGGTATTTTTGCCTAATGATGAAACTATGCATGTTGCTGGCTATCTGAAGCAATTCATGTTCGACCCTAAGCTACTAAATGCTAAAACTGCTATTCTATCAGGAGGTGAGGCTAACAGGCTATTACTTGCAAAAATTTTAATTAATCCTGGTAATTTGCTTATCCTAGATGAACCAACTAATGATTTAGATATGGATAGTTTAGAGATTCTACTAGACATACTTGCAGATTATTCCGGCACTTTAATAGTAGTTAGTCATGATCGTGATTTCTTAGATAGATTAGTTACACGAACCTTAGTTTTTGCTCAAAGTAAAATTCACGATTTAACTGGCGGATATGAAGATTATAAACAATATTTTACTGCAAGCCCTATAACTAAAAAAATCTCAAAGCCTATAACTCCTATTTCTAGTCCTAAAGAACCACAAAATAAAAAGCTATCTTACAAATATCAACGTTTGCTTGAAACATTACCAAATGAAATTGAAAAATTAGAAGTTTCAATTAAAGCTTTAGAAAAGCAACTTGAGGATAGTAATCTATACCTTGCAAACCCGCAAAAATATAATCAAGTCAGCACTCAACTAGTTAATGATAAAAATAAGCTTGATGAGTTATTAAACCAGTGGCTCACAATACAAAGTTAATTTTTGTTAATCTCTTAGGGTTTAATTCCCCGAAGCTCTGCTTCGTGATATACTAGATGCATGGAAGAAAGCAGTTATATACATAAAAGTGATAATGTCACAGTACTAATATATCATTTAGTAACACCGGCAAAGTATAGAAGAGTAATATTCAATGAGGAACTAGACGATTATTTATGTAAAATTTGTGAGGACATAGAGGCTCGTTATGAAATTAGATTTTTGGAAATAGGAGTAGATAAAGATCATGTACATTTTTTACTACAGTCAATACCAATGTATAGCCCAACAAAAATAACTCAAATCATAAAAAGTATTACATCTAAGGAAATGTTTAAGAAATATCCAAATCTTAAAGAAAAATTATGGGGTCGTTGAAAGATAATTTTTGATAGTAAAATAAGAGGAAAGGAGGTAATAAATATTTTAAAAAAGAAATTCTGTTTAATATAGAGATAAATGTTATTCAATAGTGTAGTAATTTAATAGAGATTTGTTTACAGAGTTAGAATTTTTATTAATAAATTTCTTTAAGCCATTAAAGTTGTTAAAACCACTAATCGTTTTAAATTAAAACATATGGCATTCATAAATTCGGAGAATTGATTTTTGGCAATTCCTATATATCTAACCCGCTTATTATCTTTTGAAAATACCATCTCGAAAGGTGCTCTGATTTTCGTATAATATTTATCAAGGTCAAAATTCTTATCTTTCATATTATTTTTCTTTATTGCACAAAGATGGACTCCCTTTTTAGCTGCTGCATTCTTGGTAGAGATTGTACAATAACCTTTATCAACATATGTAGCACCAGAACTTGGCATAACATGCTTAAAACCTTTGCTATCGGTAACATTTGCAGGGGTAACTGCAACCTTATTGATCATGCCTGATTGAATATCAACACTCACATGTTTTTTATAACCATACCAAAATTTATTCCCTCCCTTACAGCCAATTTTGGCTTGTTTATCCTTTGCAACCTTAGGCAAAGTCTCATTATTCAATTTATCATATTTTTGTGCTCTTAGTTTATCACGTTCCTCCCAGAGATTAGCTTTTGAGATTAAATGAGAAGCATCTACAAAGGTAAATACTTCACCCATATAGCCTTGTACTCGTAGTTGATCGCGGAATTTTGTAAATATTTTTGATAGTAAATTAGTACCTATTTTTTTACGTATTTTACTAAATACACTATAATCAGGTGTCTTTTCTGTAAGAGCAAAATTACAAAACCATTTCGCCGCTGTGCTATCAGCTAAATAACGTTCTAATTCCCGATCAGATAAGTCTTCCATAAATTGTAGCAGCAAACATTTAAACAGCCTCTCTATACCATATCCTTTATAATTAGCTTCGCATTCTAATGCTAATAACTCAGCTTCAACTGCTTTGAATTTGAATAAACTTTTGAATTTACGATATTGATGATCCGCATTTACTAACTCATCTAAACTTACCATTAGCATTTGATACTCTGACATATAAACATATTTTTTATTTTTTTATTATACCTGCTACCCTCTCATCTCGCAACAGTCCCATTATGGGGAAGTGAGTTTTGGAGTAAAGGATATTTTATGAGCACAGTATGTAAACATGGTGATGAGCGGAAATTACGTAATTATGTAAAAAATCAAGGTTCAGGCAAACCTTCTTATAAAGCATTTCAACAAAAACAGATGAAGAACTCGGCCGCAAGCGACCGAGTTTCAAAACAGGTTAAACTGCTTTGTTTCTTTTTCAATTTTATCCATTGCGTTTATTTGATTTCGTACATATTCACGAATTACCTCATCATTAACGTTACCTACAGTTTCTACAAAAAAACTTTGCGTCCAAAGTTTACCACCCCAAAAATATTTACGCTTTATTTTTGGATAAAGCTTGAAAAAATTTCTTGCAGATATGCTTTTTATTATTTGCATAATATACGACGGAGAAACTTTTGGCTCAGATTTTACTACCATATGAATATGATCAGTAGGTATCTCTAACTCCACTATTTCTATATTATAATCGTAACCAATCTTCTTTATTATTAACCTTAAGCTTTCTCTATAAGGTTCAATAAACACTTTATGACGATATTTTGGTATCCACACAAAGTGATACATTATTCTAAAAACATGATGACTATTACGCCTCAATTCCATTCTACTAAATTATAATATGCCAACGCTTATATTATAACGCTATCCATCTAGGGAGCAAGCTCCCTAGATTTTCGCTATGCGGTTAAAACTTTTTGGATAGATACCTCGTAGCTCTGCTGCGAGGAGTATCATTAAATACTTGACTTAAATTTTACTATTTGTTAACGTTTTCCACAATGATAGCAATAGATATAAAAGGTTATTGTGAATAATAAAAAAAATATAAGCGAAAAACAAGTGGCTGATCCTCAAATTTCTAATGAGATTAAGTCTATTCTTTCTCAAGTAAGTGCTACTAACAATCCTGCGGAGTTAAGTAGATTAGCAAGTCAAATACAATCATTAAAATCCGATAATAGTTATCTTAATAAGATAATTGATGAAATTCAAAAAACTATCATAAAAAAACAAGAGACTTCTGAAATACAATCTAATTCTGAAATTTACGCAAAAGACTTAGAAAAGTTACAACAGCAATTACAACAAGAAGAAATACAACAATATAAAGCAAAAGTAACAGAGCAAATTAGAGATCTCAATACTAAACACGATAAATTTAAGGAAAATCTAAAAGAGTATAAACAATTATATACCCCAATAGAAGAAATGGTAAAAAAAGATTCTAAAGGGGAGATAACAATTGATGAAAAAGCTGTAGATAAAAATATAATAACTCATCAGGAAATTGAAGAGCGTAAACAAAAATTTGCAGCACTTAAAGAACAAGAGAAAAGAGTAAATGAAGTATTTGAAACAGCTAAGCAAGAAAAGGAAGAGCTAGAAAAAGAAATTAACAGCTTATCGCAAATAAATAAACAAAATTTAACCCCAGAGCAAATAAATAAACTAAAAACTAATCATGACAAGCTAGCAGCAAATAAGATCTTATTAGAAAAAGCTCAAGACATAAGGCAAAATATAAAAAATGATTTTGATAAATTAAAATCATCGCATGAAAAAGATCACATGCACATAAAACAATTTAAAGATGCTATAGAAAAAACGGAACATACTAGAAGTCCTGATAAACATGAACAATTAAAGCAAAAGCATATTTTACTTCACAATCAGCATGATGCAATAACAAATAATAAAGAGCTGGATGAAAATGATAAACAAATACGTCAAAATGTAAAAACTCAACACCAGTGCGATAAAATAAAAGATTCTTTAACTAATTCAGAACCTAAAAAAACTATATCGCAAAATGTACAACCACAAATTAATAATCAAAAAAAAATAGGTCGGGAAATATAATTCATTCGTCTATAAAATAATCAATCACAAAACTAAAAAAGGAGAAAATTATGTCTAAAGGAAAAAAAACTGCAGCTGAACTATTTGCAGAATTCCAAAAAACTTATAAACCTGAAGAAAACAAAGCTTTTGTACAACAAACACAGCAAGATTCCAAAAATCTAGAAAAAATGGTTAATTACTATACAACACCACCTCATCATGGAAATTTGCATCAAGAACAAGATAATAACGTTAAAAAATTAGGAGGTACTAAACATCGCTCTAAATGTTGTGAAATAATGTAATTATCTTTCTTCTTTATTTTCATATAACCTATCTAGAATTTACACAAATTCTAAATTCTATGCATTTTTTAAAAATGCATAGAACCTAAGTAACCCGTTATCTAATATTATTTAAAATTTGATAAAGTTATTTAAATATATTATAATGTAGACCTTTTAAGGTATTACAAAACATTATATATGAGTAAGAAGCTTTATATTAAAACTTACGGATGTCAGATGAATGTGTATGACTCCGTTAAGATGCAGGACTTGCTATATCCTTACGGTTATGAGCCTACAGAAAATATCGAGGAAGCAGATGTCATTATTTTAAATACTTGCCATATTAGAGAAAAAGCCGCAGAAAAAACCTACTCGGAACTTGGTCGCATTAAAAAATTACAAGATGTGCGAAAAAAGCAAGGTCTAAATTCAGCAATAATAGTAGTAGCTGGTTGTGTTGCACAAGCCGAAGGAGAAGAAATTTTCACCAGAACTCCTTACGTCGATATCGTAGTTGGTCCTCAATCTTATTATAATTTACCTGAATTAATTTCTAAAGTTGTTAGGCACGAAAAACATTTAATCGATCTTGATTTTGTTGAAGAAGCAAAATTTGACCAATTACCTGAACAGTTATATCCACAAGGAGTAAGTGCCTTTATATCAGTACAAGAGGGGTGTGATAAGTTTTGTACTTTTTGCGTAGTACCTTATACTAGAGGTGCTGAATTTTCAAGAAACGTAGAACAAATTTATAGAGAAGCCTTAAAGGTAGTTAGTAGCGGTGCTAAAGAAATCATGCTGCTTGGACAGAATGTTAATGCTTATCACGGCAAAACATCAGACGATAAAGTATTTACTCTTGCTGATTTAATAAGGCATTTAGCAAAAATTCCAAATTTAGAGAGATTACGTTACACCACTTCACATCCGATAGATATGACAGATGATTTAATAAGCTTACATGGCTTAGAGCCTAAATTAATGCCATTCTTACATCTTCCAGTACAATCAGGTTCAAATAAAATACTCAAGGCAATGAACCGCAAACATGATCGGGATTATTACTTTGACATAATCGATCGCTTAAGAAAAGCTAGACCTGATATAGTTTTGTCTTCTGATTTTATTGTTGGATTTCCTGGCGAAACCGATGAAGATTTTGCAGATACTTTAGATTTAGTCCGCAAAGTAAGATACGGTCAGTGTTATTCTTTTAAATATAGTCCTCGTCCTGGTACACCTGGTGCAACAAGAAGTGATCAAGTGCCTGAGCATATTAAATCAGAAAGATTAACTATTTTGCAAAAAGAACTCTCAAACCAGCAACCAGTTTTTAATGAAAGTTGTGTAGGTTCTACAATGAAAGTTTTATTTGATCGTGATGGTAAATTTGATGATCAAATTATAGGCAAAACACCTTATATGCAATCCGTATATATCACAAACCCTAATAAAGATTTACTTGGCAAAACAATTAATGTAAAAATTACTAAAGCAGCACTTAATAGTTTAACAGGCATTTTAATATAAAAAATATCATCTATACATGTACAAATCTCTATTTTTTTGTTTAAAAATTTTTGCTCTACTTTTTTTGATAGGTTGCGGGATTATAGCTTATATAATATATTACTATTCTCGTGATTTGCCTGATTATAGACAGCTAGCAAGATATTATCCTCCCTCGGTAACACGTATTTATTCTCGTGATGGGAAATTAATGGAGGAATATGCTTTTGAGCGACGTGTATTTGTTCCAATTAACAGTATTCCTACCTCATTAAAAGAAAGCTTTATTGCTGCAGAGGATAAAAACTTCTATAACCACCAAGGGGTTGATTTATTTGGAATAGTTAGGGCAGCATTTCTCAACATATCAAATTTTCTTCATCATAGGCGTATGGAGGGGGCTTCCACAATTACTCAGCAGGTAGTAAAGAATTTTCTACTTACCAATGAGGTGTCATTTCAGCGTAAGATTAAAGAAGCGATTTTATCTTATATGATCTCAAGAGTATTTACTAAAGATCAGATTTTAGAATTATATCTTAATCAAACATTTTTTGGACGTGGTGCGTATGGGGTTGCTACTGCCGCACAAAATTATTTTAACAAATCAGTAGAGGAGCTAACTATTGCGGAGTCAGCTTTTATTGCAGCATTACCTAAAGCTCCTTCTGAGCTTAATCCTGAGAGAAACTATTCTAGAGTTAAAGCTCGTCGTGATTATGTAATCATGCGGATGCTAGAAGATGGTTATATCACAAGCGATGCAGCAAAAGAGGCAGTAGATAGTCCAATTACGCTACGAAAGCGAGACCAAGATGAAACTGTTACGGCTGATTATTATGCTGAGCAAGTTAGGGATGAAGTAATTAAAATGCTAGGTAGTAAAGATGAATTTTATACTAGCGGTCTTACTATTATTACTTCTTTAGATGCTAAAATGCAAAAATTTGCTGAAGAGTCACTACGAAAAGGTCTTAGAGATTTTGATAGAAAACGTGGTTTCACAAAAGCTATAGCTACTATTTCGCTTAATAACTGGCAAGAAGAATTAAAAAAATTACCAACTACACCATCGCTTCTAGAATATAAAATTGCTGTAGTTTTGGAAGTTACTGATACTCAGGCTGAGATCGGTTTTGCAAGCGGAGCTAAATCTAAAATCCCTATTTCTGAAATGAAATGGGCAAAAAGTGAGCTTAAATCAGCTAAAAAGCTACTAACAAAGGGTGATGTAATAGTTGTAGAACCTGTAAAAGATTATTATGCATTACGGCAAATTCCAGAAGTAAACGGTGCTATTATGGTCATGAATCCAAATACTGGACAGGTACTTGCAAGCGTCGGCGGATATGATTTCTTTGCTAGTAAATTTGACAGGGTAACACAGGCACTTCGTCAACCAGGTTCTTTAAGTAAAACTTTTGTTTATCTAGCAGCTCTTGAAAATGGAGTTAAACCAAATCAGATTTTTAACGATGGTCCTATTGAGATTTCGCAAGGTCCTGGCATGCCAAGCTGGCGTCCTAAAAATTATGAGGGTAAGTTTCTAGGACCAATTACTATGCGTACAGGACTTGAAAAATCTCGTAATCTTGTAACAGTTAGAGTAGCAACTGCGGTGGGACTCACCAAAATTGTTGATATAATTAAGCGATTTGGAATTAATGATAATCCACAAAAAGTCTATTCTATGGTACTTGGTTCTATTGAAACAACACTTGAGAGAATAACTAATGCTTACGGCATAATAGCTAATGGTGGTAAAAGGATCAAACCACATTTCGTGGAATTAATTAAAGATCGTAACGGCAAAGTTATTTATCGCAGAGATGATAGAGAATGCACAACTTGCAACGTTTCAGATAGTAATTTAGATAACGCAATATTAGAAATTCCTCCAGAAAATATTTATATGGTCACGGATGCAGCAAGTGACTATCAAATTACTTCACTTTTAACAGGTGTAGTAGATAGGGGAACTGCTTACTCTGCAAAGAAATTAGGGAAAATTATCGGCGGAAAAACTGGTACTAGTAACGATAATAAAGATACATGGTTTATAGGCTTCACGCCCAAAATAGTTGTAGGGAGTTATGTTGGATATGATACGCCAAGAACTCTAGGAAGAAGAGCAACAGGATCAAGCGTAGTATTGCCTATTTTTATTGATTTTATGAGTAACGCTTATAAAGATGAGCCTTCCCTACCTTTTAAAGTACCTGATTCAATAAAATTACAAGCTGTAGATAGAGCAACTGGTCAAATCACGCCTGGTGGTTCTGTTATGGAAGCATTTAAGATCAATAACATCCTGATAATTGAAGATGACAGCGAAATCATAGACAACAATTATAATGATGACGTTTTTGATTATGTACCTAGCAAAAAGGATCAATCTCAGGAAATATACTAACCAAAAATATATAACAAAAAGCAATAAGGTTTAGACATTAAATTTACGAGCGAGATTGCGGAGCGTATAAAAATACGTGAGCACAATCGAGACTCGTAAAATTTCATGTATCAACCTTATTGATTGAAGCTATATAGCTTAATGCGATAAGGTAGTGACTTTTTTAAGAGCATAACGCGAGTTTCGTATTCAAAAAGTCGCTGTATAGCTGATAAACAGTGGGTTACGGGGATATTGATAATACTGTTTTTGTTATAAAGTGAGTACAAAATACAAATTGCTAATTAAAATATGGTATTTATAGTATAAGAAAAAAGTTTATAGGTTATTGAAAAAACTTTAAGAGCAATAACCTATGATAATGGATTTTACAGAAATATTTTGTTACGTCGATGATTTTTTTCAAGAATTAGACAAGCATACAAATTCAATTACTAACCATAACAACAAATCTGGTCCTAAAAGTCGACTTAACAGAAGTGAGGTAATAACAATTATAATAGGCTACTGGCAGTCATCTTATGATTGTTTTAAGAATTATTATCTGAAGCAAATATGGATTTATCATCAAAGAGATTTTCAATTAGTAAGCTATAGTCAATTTATAAAAATAATAGGTCCACATTTACCACTATTAGTACTGATATTCAATTCTATTTTGGATCAGTGTGATGGCCTTTCTTTTGTAGATTCAAGTAGTATAGAGGTATGTAAGAGATACCGTATTTCAATGAATAAAGTGTTCGCCGGCATAGCAGCACGCAGTAAGACAACAAAAGGTTGGTTCTATGGACTTAAACTACATCTAATAATTAATAGAGCCGGTGGTATAGTTAAAGCATCTTTTAGCCCTGGCAATAAGGATGATAGAAAACAGCTGGAACTGATGATCAAAAATCTTTTTGGTAAAGTATTCGGAGATCGTGGTTATATTTCACAACAATTATTTCAACAACTTTTAGAGCAAGGAATTTTTATGGTAACTAGGGTAAAGAAAAATATGAAAAATAAACTTATGTCTATGTTGGATAAAATATTATTGCTTAAAAGAGCATTAATAGAATCTGTGTTTAGTAAAATTAAACTATTGGGGAAGTTTGAGCATTCAAGGCATAGATCAGTTACAAATGCCTTTGTGCATATGGTTGCAGCACTGATAAATTATCAAATGTCTGATAATAAACCTTCTATTACATCTCTCTTGATATGCTAAATCCTATGCTATATTAATTCGAAACTCGCGTGAGCATAGTAAACTGCATCAAAAAAGTGCTCAAAATTAGAAACAGTTTTTCTTATTTCGTTCTTGATTTTAAACTAGTAATGCTCAATAGGATTTAAATCTTACTATTACCCACAATTATAAAATGCTGCTAGAGTATTCACTGATCATTTTAAATAAGAAGGATAGGCGATATGCAAGATATAGTAACATACGGGATAAATATATCAAGCACTGGTTGGTTAGAGAATGAGCTCAGGCATGTTGACTTTAAAGATAAAAGACTTATAAATCGGCTTATTAAAACCAGTAACTTACTTGATAGCAAAGCATCCGGCACAATAAATCAAAGTTGCAGATCCTGGAAAGATGCGAAGGGAGCTTACAGACTATTTAGCAATGATAAGTTTGATATAGATGAAGTCTATTCTTCGCATCATGTGGAAACACAAAATAGAATCCAAGGCAAAAATTTAGTGTTTGCAATTCAGGATACAACTTACCTGGATTATGACACTCATATTAAGACAAAAGGGCTAGGCAGTATCTCCAAAGCTTATACAAAGCACAAACAGGGTCTTATTATGCATAGTACTATTATAGTGACGCCAGGAGGTCTGCCTTTAGGCCTTACCTCTCAGCAATGTTGGGCACGTATCGCAAGGGAAGAGGATCAGAAGGAAAAAGCAAGGCGTAAGTATATCACTCACATCAAAGATAAAGAAAGCTATAAATGGATTAACGCGTTTGAGGAAACAATTGCCAATATTCCTGAAAATACTAGAGTTATTACGGTTGGAGATAGAGAAGCAGATATCTTTGATTTGTTATGGAAAATTGAAGAATCAGCTGCAGAATTTGTAATTCGCAACAGACAGGATAGGAAATTTATTTGCCCGGAAAATGGTAAAACAAAAATACAAACGAAAATAAGTAAGCTACAGTCCAAGAAAGAGATTAGACTGAAAATCCCAGGCAATGGACTTCATAAAGCAAGAAAAGCAAATGTTGAAATTAAATACACATATGGGCACATACCAATTAGGTCTGTATCTTTATATGGCCCTGAAAATACTGATCACAAAATCAGTGACAAATTAGCTGTTTATGTTGTAAGCGCTAAAGAAATTAATGCCCCTGTTGGAGTAGAGGCAATCGATTGGACTATACTGACCAACATCCCCGTGAGTAGCTTTGAAGATGCTGTTGAGCGTATAACTTGGTATAAGCTAAGATGGAAAATAGAAGAATATTTTAGAGTTCTGAAATCAGGATGCAAGATAGAAGCCTCTCGCTTATCTGCCGAAACAAAGCTACAAAAATTAATTGCCATAAAAAGCCTCATTGCTTTTAAAATTTTATATTTATCAAAAATAGCCTCAACTTGTCCTGAAGAGAGCTGCGATAGCATACTTACCACCCAAGAATGGAAAACGCTTTATATGCGCGTGCACAGAACAAATAATACTCCTGGCAAGCCTCCAAATATAAAAGAAGCTATTATTTTGCTTGGTAAATTAGGAGGCTTTATGGCAAGAAAGAGTGATGGGTTGCCCGGAGCAATGTCTTTATGGCGGGGATATGAAATCCTTCAAGAGAGCGTAATGATGCTATCAATTGTTAGTGGTAAAATTTGTGGGTAATAGTAAGGATTTAAATCAGGAGAGTAAGTTGGTAAAAATAAAATACTGCAACCAAAAGATTCAATTAACGTTTTCACTTTTGTACTTTTATGAAAATTAATATTATCCATTACTACTATCTGACCAGGCTTTAACTCTTTGATCAATATCTCTTGTACATAAGTTTCAAAAATGTCCTTATTACATGTCCCATCAAATATTATTGGGGCAATAATATCTTTGGCAGACACCCCAGCAATCATACTAATCAGTGATTTATGTTGATAGACCCTTTCACCATAACATCTTTGACCGATAATGCTCCACCCGTGTTCTCTACAGCTATTATCTTCCTATCCCAGATTCATCGATAAATACTAAATCTTGTTTGTCTATAGTTTTTAGTTTCAATATAAACTCATTCCTTAGACCAACATCTCTTTTGGGATGAAGAAAAGTTTTTTTTATAACTATAACCTAATTTATTAAGCAATCTTGATATCGTACTTGCAGATACTTTTTGACTCCAGTTGTTAGCTAGTTCCATGGTGGTTTTATCAAAATTTAATTCTATAAATTTTTTAAATCCCTCTATGTCTCTTATTATTCTACGATGTCCTGTATGATAACCACTTTTTGCTTTGATATCGCCGGTTTGTTTCTTTAATTTTTTCCATTCTATTATAGTCTTCCTACTAATAGAGTATATCTCAGAAGTCTCTTTTATTGTTTTACCATCTGTTAAACTTTTTATTACTCGTATTCTTAAATCGTATGAATATGCCTTTGCCATAAGTTTTTCATTTAGTATAATCTAACTCATACTCTAAGTCACTATCTTATCGCATTAAGCTATACTGGATGGCATAAGTCCTAAATTTATGAGAGAGTTATCTACAGTTGGAGTAGATATAATATCTAAAGCTTTAGAAAATGACCTAAATCCAAAAGTGCAAGAAATATATAAAAATAAATGATACTCCTCGCAGCAGAGCTACGAGGTATCTATCCAAAAAGTTTTAACTGTTTTTGTTGAAATGCTTTATAAGAAGGTTTGCCTGAACCTTGATTTTTTACATAATTACGTAATTTCCGCTCATCACCATGTTTACCTACTGTGCTCATAAAATATCCTTTACTCCAAAACTCACTTCCCCATAATTTTTCTTTAAGATTTGGATATTTCTTAAACATTTCCTTAGATGTAATACTTTTTATGATTTGAGTTATTTTTGTTGGGCTATACATTGGTATTGACTGTAGTAAAAAATGTACATGTTCTTTATCTACTCCTATTTCCAAAAATCTAATTTCATAACGAGCTTCTATGTCCTCACAAATTTTACATAAATAATCGTCTAGTTCCTCTTTGAATATTACTCTTCTATACTTTGCCGGTGTTACTAAATGATATATTAGTACTGTGACATTATCACTTTTATGTATATAACTGCTTTCTTCCATGCATCTAGTATATCACGAAGCAGACCTTCGGGGAATTAAACCCTAAGAGATTAATAAGCAAAGAATTACAGTAAATTTATTAGCTTCTTTGTCATTCCCGTGGAAGCACATGGATGTCAATTTAAGACTCGTTTTCATTCCGTGGAGGCATTGCCCGCATGGATCAATTTTTCCTCTGTCATCCCGCGAGCTTGTAGCGGGATCCAGCTTAAAATACTAAAATTGTTAGTGTTAAGAGTTGCTTTTCTGGATACCGTGGTCAAGCCACGGTATGACACCGAGGGCGTTTTCCGATCCACGCGGGCAATGCCCTCCGTGGCTTAGGAACTAGATCCAGAAAAACAACTTGAAGTATGTATCAATTTTGATATTTTTAACTAAATCTAGTTCACAAGCCATGAGATGAAAATAATCGAGTATATCTATGAACAAAACTTCTATAGTTTGGTTACGGCGTAATTTACGGCTACATGATAATAAATCATTTGCAGCAGCACTTCATAATTCTGATAAAATCCTACCTATATTTATTTTCGATACCACTATCCTAGAAAGGTTTAAAAATCCACATGACAGACGGCTTTCCTTTTTAGCCAATACACTTTGTTTAATTAATGATGAACTCAAAAAGCTGAAAGGAAAGTTGCTAGTATTTTACGGCAAGCCTTTGGATATTATTCCAAAACTCGCAGCTACTCTAAAAATCGAAAATATATATGCTGACGAAGATTATGAACTAAGCAATATAGAACGAGACAAAAAAGTTCAGGAGTTGTTAGGCAGTAACTGCACACTTAATTTATACTGCGATCATTTACTTATAAAACCTGATAGAGTTTTAACAAAAGATAATAAGGCTTATAAAGTCTATACTCCTTATATGCAGGCTTTCCGCAAATTTATAGCAGATAATGGAAGTATATCACATAATAAGCTACTAACAAATTATAGTTATAATTTAGATGGTAAATTATATACGCCGCAAGATATAGAACTAAAAACTATTGATCTAAATATAGGGGAATCTGAAGCTTTAAAACAAATCGGTTATGTATATAAAGAAGATGAGCTTTGGCAGCCTAAAAATGCTCAGAATGTTTTAGATAAATTCATTACAAGAAGAATAAATCGTTACAAAATTGATCGGGATTTTTTATATCTTGACGGCACAAGCACTATCTCACCTTATTTAAGATTCGGGCTTGTATCGATAAGAGAATGTTATCGTAAGGCTTTTAATGCTGATTCAAATCCAGGTAGTATAACGTGGATTAATGAACTAATTTGGCGAGAGTTTTATGCAACTATTTTATATCATTTTCCAAACACTGTTAATGAGGAATTCTTAGAAAAATACAAAAATAAAATTCCATGGAATAACAAAAAAGAATATTTCGATAAATTTATTAACGCAGAAACCGGTTATCCTATAATAGATGCAGCAGTTAAGCAGTTAGTCGGTGATGGCTGGATGCATAATAGGGCAAGAATGATAGTTGCTAGTTTCTTCAGCAAGAATTTGCTTTTAGATTGGCGGAAGGGCGAAGAGTTTTTTGCTCAGTATCTTATGGACTACGAACTCGCTTCTAATGTTGGCGGATGGCAATGGGCAAGCTCGTGCGGTACTGACGCTCAGCCTTATTTCCGTATTTTTAACCCTTATACTCAGGGGAAAAATTTTGACCCAGACGCTGAATATATCAAGAAATATTTACCCATCTTAAAAAATGTCCAACCGCACATTACCCACAATATAAATTTCCACAAAATGTATAATAACTACCCTAAACCGATAGTTGACTATGGATTATCACGAGCAAAAGCTATTGAGGTGTTTAAGGGAATTGCGTAAATAAATCTTGATGAATAATATAAAATTTCGAATGTAGGGTTCGAAATTTCATGATATAATTTTTTTACACTATAAAACATTTAGCCCTAGATGAATTATTTATTATATATCCTAGAACTAAAAAATATCAATTAAAACTTAATATAACTGTTGTACCTGTTAAACAAAAAATAACGCTTAAATATTAGATAAAGTCACAGTAATAATAATTTCTAAATTATCATTCCTCTTCCGCCTGTTTTGCCTCCTTTTGGTGGACGTCCAGCTATATCCTGACTAAAAGACACTTGCGGTTTTTTAGGTGTACTAGTAGCTTTTTTATGATCTTTTAAATCTTTTTTTATTTTCTCTAATTCGGATGATTTATGTTTTGGATCAACATCCCCTTTTAACCTAAGCTTTATTTGATCTACTTTTTTTCAGTAGGTTTATTTGTAGAAGTCAAGATTTGATCTTACAGACACTATAAAAATTATATCTGAATATCTGATAAATTATGACTGTCAGATAAGTATTCAAGATATAAGATTTCATTGTTCTTTTCAATAGCTAATTTCTTACTATCCTTAAAAGTTTGCATAGGCGTTTTACCATAACAATATTTTCCTGAATGTGGTCGCTCATTATTGAAATGCTCTAACCAAATATCAAGATCTAATTGTAAATCATCAAGATCAGTGTAGATCTTTTTCCGCATAGCTGTATCAAAGAATTCTTGTTTCATAGTTTTATTAAAACGTTCACACATACCATTTGTTTGAGGAGAATATGCTTTAGTAATAGTATGTTCTATACCTTCGATACTTAGAAATAATTCAAAAGCATGATGCTCTATATTTCCCTTATATTCTGACCCACAATCTGTCAGAATACGAAGTATTGGTATGCCTTGAGTTTCATACCATGGTAACACGCGGTCATTAAGCATATCAGCAGCAGTTAAAGCTGTTTTATCAGTATATATAGTTTAGCATCAGCTACTCTGCTATAGCTATCAATAAATACCTGAGAATAAACCTTACCTATACCCTTAAAATTTCCTACATAATATGTATCTTGGCATCCTAGATAACCTGAATGCTGTGTCTCAATCTCGCCATGGGCTTCTTTTTCGCTACGTCGTTTCTCTAGTACTTGTAACTGAGATTCAGTAAGTACAATACCATCCTGAGCCATCCTTGCTTCTAATGCTTTAAGCCTTTTATTGATATTGTTTAAATCATTACGTAACCAAATTGATCTCACTCCTCCAGGTGATACAAGTATACCGCTCTTCTTAAGCTCATTTGATACTCGAATCTGTCCATATGCTGGATATTCTATTGCCATATCCATTACTGCCTTCTCTATCGCTGGATCAACTCTATTCGCTATTATTGGCTTCTTCCGGCTAATCTCATACAACGCTTCTTCACCACCAGTTTCATACAGTTCTTTAAATCTGTAATAACTATCTCTACTATATCACATCGCTTTACATGCTGATGATATGCTACCAAGACTCTTAGCGAGTTCTAGTAATCCTAATTTTGGCTTTATTATTTTTTGATTTAAGTTCATTTCTTATCTCCATTTAATAATTAATTTATTTTACTAAATGTAAGATAAAATCTCAACTATTACAGTTTATTACCATTCTTATTACTCATATAGCACCTTTTTTTAATTTATTTTTAAAAAATTAAGCTTTTATACTTAACTGTAACTTGATGATACAACAAACTATTTAAATTTTATTAAATAACTTCTAATTAAAATCATAAAAAATATGACACCGTGTGTAGAATAAGCCACACATATAGCTTAATGTGATAAGATAGTGACTTAGAGTATGAGTTAGATTATACTAAATGAAAAACTTATGGCAAAGGCATATTCATACGATTTAAGAATATGAGTAATAAAAAGTTTAACAGATGGTAAAACAATAAAAGAGACTTCTGAGATATACTCTATTAGTAGGAAGACTATAATAGAATGGAAAAAATTAAAGCAAAACTTACGCTATGAGTGGAAGAGTGATAAATTATTGTAAGAATAATTAAACATGTCAAAGAGGAACAGATTGCAAGCAATACCAATTAATAGAACAGATTACTGTCAATTTTTAACAATTAGCCAAAAGAATTATAGTTTAACCTACTACGCTGAACATGCCAAGAAATGTAGCCATGATGTTATTAATAGATTTTTAGAAAATGAAAAATATACTCCTTCTTTGTTATGGGAACACATTAAGAATGATGTTATCTTTTCATCTAACGGATATACAATATTTGATGATACGGTGTTAAACAAAAGGAACACAAAGAAAATAGAGGTTGCTAGATCGCAGTATAGTGGAGCTACAGGTGGAGTTACTACCGGTATAGGAGTAGTGAGTCTTGTATATTATAACCCCGATATTGATAAGTTTTGGGTAATAGATTATCGCATTTTTTCATCTGATCATGATGGAGCGACGAAACTAGATCACCTACTAAAGATGTTCAATAATGCTGTTTATAGTAAAAAGATTCCTTTTCAAACTGTACTTTTTGACACATGGTATGCTACACACAAAATTATGCAACATGTTGACTCCTTGGGCAAATATTATTATGCCCCTATTAAAGCCAATAGAAATGTTAGTAAAACGTGTGATTACGAGCCTTATAAAGCTGTTAGCAAGTTGACGTTTTCAGATGAAGAAATTAAGAATGGAATGGAGATTCATATAAAAGGATTTGCCAAAAATAAGCATGTTAATTTGTTTAAATTTACTGTTTCTACCAACAGAGTTGATTATGTTGTTACCAATAACAAAACTCAAAAATCTTCTAAAGCTGCACAAGATGAGTTTGGCTTGCGATGGGTAATTGAGAGCATGCATAGAAAAATTAAGCAACTGACTGGTATAGAACGTTGCCAATGCAGAAAACAGCGTATCCAACGTAATCACATTAGTTGTGCATTTCTAGTTTGGGCTTTTCTCAAAAGAACTGCAAATAAAATAGGTAAAACGGTCTACCAAATAAAGTTAGGGCTTTTAGATGACTATATGCAACAACAGCTTCGTTCTCCATCTTTACGATATTTAGAACCAAACATAGCGTAAGTTTTGAAAGAAACAAACCGGCGATATCAAAGCAAAAAGTGGTTATCATACAGGACATCGTAGAATAATAAGAGACATAGAGGGATTTAAAAAATTTATAGAATTAAATTTTGATAAAACCACCATGGAACTAGCTAACAACTGGAGTCAAAAAGTATCTGCAAGTACGATATCAAGATTGCTTAATAAATTAGGTTATAGTTATAAAAAAAACTTTTCTTCATCCCAAAAGAGATGTTGGTCTAAGGAATGAGTTTATATTGAAACTAAAAACTATAGACAAACAAGATTTAGTATTTATCGATGAATCTGGGATAGAAGATAATAGCTGTAGAGAACACGGGTGGAGCATTATCGGTCAAAGATGTTATGGTGAAAGGGTCTATCAACATAAATCACTGATTAGTATGATTGCTGGGGTGTCTGCCAAAGATATTATTGCCCCAATAATATTTGATGGGACATGTAATAAGGACATTTTTGAAACTTATGTACAAGAGATATTGATCAAAGAGTTAAAGCCTGGTCAGATAGTAGTAATGGATAATATTAATTTTCATAAAAGTACAAAAGTGAAAACGTTAATTGAATCTTTTGGTTGCAGTATTTTATTTTTAACGCGAGTTTCGTATTAAGATGCCTAAATTATAGTTAAGGAATTTGCCACAATCCTGATTTTTTAAGGCTTTTGGGAGATTGGATAAGTTTCATACTGTAATAATTGGAGTCAAAAAAGACAAATTGCTGAAAATTTATGCATTTTAAGCCCATTTTATAACAAAAACAGTATTATCAATATCCACCGTAACCCAGTATTTATCAGCTATACAGCGACTTTATGAATACGAAACTCGCGTTTTTTACCAACTTACTCTCCTGATTTAAATCCTTACTATTACCCACAATTATAAAATGCTGCTAGAGTATTCACTGATCATTTTAAATAAGAAGGATAGGCGATATGCAAGATATAGTAACATACGGGATAAATATATCAAGCACTGGTTGGTTAGAGAATGAGCTCAGGCATGTTGACTTTAAAGATAAAAGACTTATAAATCGGCTTATTAAAACCAGTAACTTACTTGATAGCAAAGCATCCGGCACAATAAATCAAAGTTGCAGATCCTGGAAAGATGCGAAGGGAGCTTACAGACTATTTAGCAATGATAAGTTTGATATAGATGAAGTCTATTCTTCGCATCATGTGGAAACACAAAATAGAATCCAAGGCAAAAATTTAGTGTTTGCAATTCAGGATACAACTTACCTGGATTATGACACTCATATTAAGACAAAAGGGCTAGGCAGTATCTCCAAAGCTTATACAAAGCACAAACAGGGTCTTATTATGCATAGTACTATTATAGTGACGCCAGGAGGTCTGCCTTTAGGCCTTACCTCTCAGCAATGTTGGGCACGTATCGCAAGGGAAGAGGATCAGAAGGAAAAAGCAAGGCGTAAGTATATCACTCACATCAAAGATAAAGAAAGCTATAAATGGATTAACGCGTTTGAGGAAACAATTGCCAATATTCCTGAAAATACTAGAGTTATTACGGTTGGAGATAGAGAAGCAGATATCTTTGATTTGTTATGGAAAATTGAAGAATCAGCTGCAGAATTTGTAATTCGCAACAGACAGGATAGGAAATTTATTTGCCCGGAAAATGGTAAAACAAAAATACAAACGAAAATAAGTAAGCTACAGTCCAAGAAAGAGATTAGACTGAAAATCCCAGGCAATGGACTTCATAAAGCAAGAAAAGCAAATGTTGAAATTAAATACACATATGGGCACATACCAATTAGGTCTGTATCTTTATATGGCCCTGAAAATACTGATCACAAAATCAGTGACAAATTAGCTGTTTATGTTGTAAGCGCTAAAGAAATTAATGCCCCTGTTGGAGTAGAGGCAATCGATTGGACTATACTGACCAACATCCCCGTGAGTAGCTTTGAAGATGCTGTTGAGCGTATAACTTGGTATAAGCTAAGATGGAAAATAGAAGAATATTTTAGAGTTCTGAAATCAGGATGCAAGATAGAAGCCTCTCGCTTATCTGCCGAAACAAAGCTACAAAAATTAATTGCCATAAAAAGCCTCATTGCTTTTAAAATTTTATATTTATCAAAAATAGCCTCAACTTGTCCTGAAGAGAGCTGCGATAGCATACTTACCACCCAAGAATGGAAAACGCTTTATATGCGCGTGCACAGAACAAATAATACTCCTGGCAAGCCTCCAAATATAAAAGAAGCTATTATTTTGCTTGGTAAATTAGGAGGCTTTATGGCAAGAAAGAGTGATGGGTTGCCCGGAGCAATGTCTTTATGGCGGGGATATGAAATCCTTCAAGAGAGCGTAATGATGCTATCAATTGTTAGTGGTAAAATTTGTGGGTAATAGTAAGATTTAAATCCTATTGAGCATTACTGGTTTAAAATCAAGAACGAAATAAGAAAAACTGTTTCTAATTTTGAGCACTTTTTTGATGCAGTTTACTATGCTCTTAAAAAAAAGTCACTACCTTATCGCATTAAGCTATACTTTAAATTTGTGGTGAGTTAATTTGCATTAGTTGCTATTATTAATAGCTACTTTTTTAACGCGAGTTTCGTATTCAAAAAGTCGCTGTATAGCTGATAAACAGTGGGTTACGGGGATATTGATAATACTGTTTTTGTTATAAAGTGAGTACAAAATACAAATTGCTAATTAAAATATGGTATTTATAGTATAAGAAAAAAGTTTATAGGTTATTGAAAAAACTTTAAGAGCAATAACCTATGATAATGGATTTTACAGAAATATTTTGTTACGTCGATGATTTTTTTCAAGAATTAGACAAGCATACAAATTCAATTACTAACCATAACAACAAATCTGGTCCTAAAAGTCGACTTAACAGAAGTGAGGTAATAACAATTATAATAGGCTACTGGCAGTCATCTTATGATTGTTTTAAGAATTATTATCTGAAGCAAATATGGATTTATCATCAAAGAGATTTTCAATTAGTAAGCTATAGTCAATTTATAAAAATAATAGGTCCACATTTACCACTATTAGTACTGATATTCAATTCTATTTTGGATCAGTGTGATGGCCTTTCTTTTGTAGATTCAAGTAGTATAGAGGTATGTAAGAGATACCGTATTTCAATGAATAAAGTGTTCGCCGGCATAGCAGCACGCAGTAAGACAACAAAAGGTTGGTTCTATGGACTTAAACTACATCTAATAATTAATAGTGTCATTGTCAAATAAAAAGGGACCAGTAAATTGCACGAAAAAGGGACCACTATATGTAAAAATTTTTATGTCAAATGACCTCCAAATTTATAGTTATTAATACGATAACTTTTACCTGTGATGTTTAGTATATGTGCATGATGTACTACTCGATCAATAATTGCATGAGTTAATAACTCATCAGCAAATATTTCATTCCATCTTTCAAAATCCTTGTTTGTGGTAATAATGGTAGATTTATTTTCATATCGTTTAGCAATAATATTAAAAAAATCATCTACTGAATGTTTTGGTAATTGCTTAAAACCTAACTCATCAAGAATTAATAAGTCAAATGATAAGAGTAATTTAACTTTTTTGTGATAGCTATTATCTGCTCTTGCAATATGTAAATTATAAAGCATATCCGATACCGTAGTAAAATATACAGAGTATTCTCGTGTTAAAGCTTTTAATGCTAATCCAATAGCAAGATGAGTTTTGCCAGTTCCAGAATTACCTATGAATATGACATTGCCCTTAGTATTAATATAATCACAAGTAGATAAATCACTTATTACTTTGGCATCAATACTTGGTTGGAACTGAAAATCAAAGTCTTCTAAATTTTTAGTGACTGGTAATTTAGCAGCACTTTTACGACGACGGTAATTATTATCCTTACGGTGAGATTTTTCATCTTCACATAATAGTGAGAGAAATTCTTTAAATCCTAGTTTATTATTTTGAGCATAAATAATCCTTTCATTTAAGCTATTGACTATACCTGATAATCTAAAACTACGTAGGTCATTAAGCAAGTTCTGCATTCTGACCTCCAAACTCTGGCAATGGTAAGTTTACTGCATTACTATTTAAGATATTTTTAATTTTAGAGTAAGAACTTATACCGTAATGTAATGCTCTATGACAAGCTTTATCTATTAACTCATCATTGTAAACCTTACGTAAAGAAATAATACCTCTAGCACAACGTTGCCAATCATTTACTCGTGTTTGTTGTAATAACTCTAATAATAAACTGCAATTATTTCCTATCTGCTGCATTTGTTGTTGATAATGTTCACTATATTCTATAAAACCTGGGCATAGACGTTTATATTTGGCATAATGAGACGGATTAGTGGTAAATATTCCTTTGCCATCTGTTCTAACGTGCCTTGCTATTAAATCATTTTGGATAGAAAATATTTGAACAAGTTTTGGTGATAATTGTACCAGTACCTCACTGTATATATATTTTGCCGGTACGGAATAATAATTATTATCTATGGTGATATGACAATCTTTTGCTACTTTTCGATTATGCCACGATGACAAATCAAACGTTTCTAATGGTAAAGGCATTAAATTATTACTTTCTTCTTGCTCAAATAGTTCCTGAGGAATTTTTTTAGTAGTACCATGTATTCGGTTATTTGCTTTATTTAACCAGTTAGCAAGATCATGTGTTAATTCTTCATATCTATGAAATTTACGTCCAGCAAAAAAATTATTTTTGACATACTTTATTCCTGATTCTACTTTGCCTTTTTCTTGAGGTTGATATACACGACAAGGAGAAAGTAAAATTCCATAATGATCAGCTAAACGTTTGTATTCCTTCTGATATACGGGCTCATAGAAATTGCTATCTACCACTCCAGCTTTAAGATTATCAAGTTTTATTACTTTTGGACTGCCAGCAAAATAATTAAATGCATTGATATGACATTGTATCCATGTTTGACAACTTTGATCAAACACTACTTCATAATAATCAAGGCGACTATAACTTAAACGCATATTAAATACATATGCTTTAACTCTACGCCCCTTAGAATTATACTGTAAGCCTATGTCACCAAAATCTACTTGTGCTTCCTCTCCTGCTAAAGTATGAAAACGAATGCAACTGTTATTTTGTATCTTATATTTTTTGATATAACGGGTTAGCGAACCATAACTTTTTGTATAACCTTGAATTTTTAACTCTTCAAAAATTCTTATGTAACTTAGATTCTTTTCTAATAACTCAATTATTTGTTCGTGCCAAGAATCCAGTGCTGAAGATCGTTCATAGGGTGCAGGAGATTCTGTACCAGACTCTACATAACGGTTTACTATTTTTCTTACTGTTTTACGGTCTATTCTCGTTAGTTTGGCAATATTTCTTTGACTATTGCCTTGCTTATAAAGGGTGATAATTGTTGTGTACATATTTATTCTTATCATTGTATCACTAGATATTTATTTTAATTAATTATCTAGTGAATATTGCACATTATAACCTTATTAGGTTACACCAAATTCTCTGGTCCCTTTTTCGTGCAATTTACTGGTCCCTTTTACTTTAGCAATGACAATAGAGCCGGTGGTATAGTTAAAGCATCTTTTAGCCCTGGCAATAAGGATGATAGAAAACAGCTGGAACTGATGATCAAAAATCTTTTTGGTAAAGTATTCGGAGATCGTGGTTATATTTCACAACAATTATTTCAACAACTTTTAGAGCAAGGAATTTTTATGGTAACTAGGGTAAAGAAAAATATGAAAAATAAACTTATGTCTATGTTGGATAAAATATTATTGCTTAAAAGAGCATTAATAGAATCTGTGTTTAGTAAAATTAAACTATTGGGGAAGTTTGAGCATTCAAGGCATAGATCAGTTACAAATGCCTTTGTGCATATGGTTGCAGCACTGATAAATTATCAAATGTCTGATAATAAACCTTCTATTACATCTCTCTTGATATGCTAAATCCTATGCTATATTAATTCGAAACTCGCGTTTTTTAGAATTATTAATTCAGCTAAATTTAATGATGGATGTTGGAGGGAAAAGATACAAAAACTAAGCTATATGCTAAAAAGCAATTTACTTTATAATTATACTTCAGGGAATGTTTCAGCAGTAGTATTAAGAACTCCTGAAAGCGTTATGCCTTGTTGAGCAAAATCATTTAGAGAATTATCTACCGAAGCAAGAAAAACAGGAGGTTCAATTTTTATTTCTGTGCAAGATGGGAAATGTTTTTTAAAGGTTTCAATAGCTTTAGATGGGTTCATATATAAGTATCTACAATATGCAATATAGTCCCAGCTAATTAGTATATCATCATTAGAAACTACATTTGTACGATGATCAGAAATTATCGAGAGCATAGTCATAAAATGACTATATTCTATAGTAGATGGATTATTAGTCAAACTATCATATACATTTTTTATGAGGTTACTAAATACAGCTAAATAATTATGGTTGTTACCGGTGTTAAACGATTTAGCTACATCTATAATAATACTAGTCGGCGGCTCAGAGTTATAAGTACAATAAACTTTTACTCCGTAAATACTTTCTGTAAATTCCTTTGGTATATGATGATTTGGATCTTTTAACATAATTATATTCCAATAAAAGAGTATATTACTATCTATACTCATAGCCCTTATGTAACTTATTAGCTAATGCCTGCTCCCATCTATCACCGTTTTGCAGTAATCTCTCTTTATCATAAATAAGAGCTGTGTGGGTTAGGCTTGCAAATTCGAAATTTGGACCTTCGACTATCGCATCGACGGGGCAAGCTTCTTGGCATAGCCCACAATAAATACATTTAGTCATGTCTATATCATAACGGGTGGTGCGTCTACTACCGTCTTCTCGCTCATCCGCTTCAATAACTATTGCCTGTGCCGGACAAATAGCCTCACAAAGCTTACAAGCGATGCAACGTTCTTCGCCGTTTTCATAACGACGCAAAGCATGCTCACCTTTAAATCTTGGGCTCACTGGGCTTTTTTCATAAGGATAATTGATTGTGACTTTAGCTTTAAAAAAATATCTTAAAGTCAAAGCCAAACCTTTTATTATCTCATATAGAAAAAATGATTTTAAATAATTGATCATATTTTATTTTTCAAGCAGACTTTTTAATAATCAAACTTTCATTTTTATAATTCGTATCTTCTTGCTTTGATATTTGTGAATGATTTGAGTAAGTTACCCATTTAGGGCTGTAATCCTCTACTTCATTCCCCCACTGCGTCCAATTTGGTCTTGTACCCCTAGCAAAAAGCTCCAAATAAGGACCTTTACTACATTTTTCTATCAATTCATATAATTCATCAGGTTTTCTAGAATGTTCACGTTTTCTACTACTTATCAAGTTAACCTGGCTTCGTGCTGGTGCTAAAGTACGTGCAGTTTTTCCCCTAACACCAAATAAAACTATTTCCGTAACATTACGAAAATAAAACCCTGCTCCTCTACCATCAGGTCCGCCGTCCAATTTTAGACCAAATTATATTTGTTTTATAAGTAAAACCCCACGCTTTCATTACTTCTAACCCTTCTTGAAGCAGAGCATTAGGAACCCATAAATATAAATGTGCTGGCTCAAGAACACAGTTTACTACGGGTATATTTTTTATTTCATCAAGCTTTAATGTCGAATAACGATTTAGTCTTTTATGTTCGGGGGCAACTTTACCTGTTCTATTTTCAAACTGCCAAGGAGGGTCAGCAAGAATAGTATGAAATTTACCTTTTATATTACTTTCAAAATCTTCTTTTGCTGCTACAATATTATTCTCTATTTAGTCCTCTATATATAATTTCTTTGTAATCCCAAAGACTAAAATAGGACAACCACCACCGCCACCTTCAATTCTCGGCAATAATTTAGCCATATGAGTGGTAGAAGCTCCATATGAACTACTTTTACCTATAGAATTAAATATTTTTTGTAACTCTGTACATCTAGTTATTATAACGCCGATGCTTATTGCTCGCAAATCAAATAAAAGCCTGAGTTATTCAAATCTCTATCAAAAAAAGGATCTTTATTATTCCATTCAATTTCTAAAGCTATTCTATTTTTGTAGCAATCAACCTTATGAGTCGGAGAGTCTAAAGAATTTTCATCTACTATAACTTTGGTTAAAAACATTTTTTCTTTCCAACCCAATTCTGTAAAAGATTTATCTATTGATTTTGATATTTCAGATTTTTCACCTCCTCCTACAGTAATCCAACTTTTTCTAAAATGAAAGTTTTTTAATACCTGTATTATGTCGTGCCATTCATTAGCAAAATCATTTTTTAAAATAGCAATTGCATGCTTCCATTCATGAATTTCATAGTGCTCTCTAATAAAATCAGGAAAAAGTTCTATCCCCATAACTACTAAATACCCGGCAAATTATTAGTATACATTAACACGCTTGAAACTAACACCACCCAAAATAAGGTTAGAGGTAAGAATACTTTCCAACCAAGACGCATTAACTGATCATAACGATATCGTGGCAGTGTTGCTCTAATCCATAAAAAGCAAAATAGCAAAAATCCTACTTTAAAAGCAAACCAAAAGAATCCAGGAATGAAACCAAGCCACGATATATTAAATGGTGGTAAATAGCCCCCTAAGAAAAAAGTCGTAGTCATTGCACTAACTAATATCATATTAGCATACTCACCTAGGAAAAATAAAGCAAAACCCATAGAGGAATATTCGACATTATAACCGGCAACTAACTCTGATTCAGCTTCCGGTAAATCAAAAGGCAATCTGTTTGTTTCGGCAAGCACTGAAATAAAAAATACCACACCTATCGGCATGAGCATTAAATCAATCCACCATGGTATTGTCCTCTGTGCTTCAACAATCTGGCTAAAGTTCAGCGTGCCAGTAGTCAGCAACACAGTAATAATAACAAGCCCCATCGATACTTCATAAGAAATCATTTGTGCCGATGAGCGTACAGCTCCAAGAAATGCATATTTTGAGTTACTAGCCCAACCAGCAATAATAATGCCGTAAACGCTTAGGGAAGAAATAGCAAGAATATATAAAACACCGACATTAATATCAGCAAGCACTACACCTTTTGCAAAAGGTATAACTGCCCAACCGATTAAGCTTAATATGAAAATTATCATCGGTGCTAGAACGAATAATATTTTATCGGCGTTGGTTGGAATGATCGGCTCTTTAAATAATAGCTTTACCGCATCAGCAATAGGCTGCAAAAGCCCAAACGGTCCAACAACATTAGGACCCTTTCTAAGCTGCATAAGCCCAATTACACGACGCTCAGCATATGTTAAATATGCAACGCATAATATTAAAGGTATAGTGATCGCTACCACCTTTAAGGCGATTATAATTAACGGAAAAATATATTCAAAAAAGAGTTCTGTCATATTTCATTGTCATCCCGCGAGCTTGTAGAAGTCAAGATTTGATCTTACAGACACTATAAAAATTATATCTGAATATCTGATAAATTATGACTGTCAGATAAGTATTCAAGATATAAGATTTCATTGTTCTTTTCAATAGCTAATTTCTTACTATCCTTAAAAGTTTGCATAGGCGTTTTACCATAACAATATTTTCCTGAATGTGGTCGCTCATTATTGAAATGCTCTAACCAAATATCAAGATCTAATTGTAAATCATCAAGATCAGTGTAGATCTTTTTCCGCATAGCTGTATCAAAGAATTCTTGTTTCATAGTTTTATTAAAACGTTCACACATACCATTTGTTTGAGGAGAATATGCTTTAGTAATAGTATGTTCTATACCTTCGATACTTAGAAATAATTCAAAAGCATGATGCTCTATATTTCCCTTATATTCTGACCCACAATCTGTCAGAATACGAAGTATTGGTATGCCTTGAGTTTCATACCATGGTAACACGCGGTCATTAAGGGGCCGTTGAAAGATAATTTTTGATAGTAAAATAAGAGGAAAGGAGGTAATAAATATTTTAAAAAAGAAATTCTGTTTAATATAGAGATAAATGTTATTCAATAGTGTAGTAATTTAATAGAGATTTGTTTACAGAGTTAGAATTTTTATTAATAAATTTCTTTAAGCCATTAAAGTTGTTAAAACCACTAATCGTTTTAAATTAAAACATATGGCATTCATAAATTCGGAGAATTGATTTTTGGCAATTCCTATATATCTAACCCGCTTATTATCTTTTGAAAATACCATCTCGAAAGGTGCTCTGATTTTCGTATAATATTTATCAAGGTCAAAATTCTTATCTTTCATATTATTTTTCTTTATTGCACAAAGATGGACTCCCTTTTTAGCTGCTGCATTCTTGGTAGAGATTGTACAATAACCTTTATCAACATATGTAGCACCAGAACTTGGCATAACATGCTTAAAACCTTTGCTATCGGTAACATTTGCAGGGGTAACTGCAACCTTATTGATCATGCCTGATTGAATATCAACACTCACATTAAGCATATCAGCAGCAGTTAAAGCTGTTTTATCAGTATATATAGTTTAGCATCAGCTACTCTGCTATAGCTATCAATAAATACCTGAGAATAAACCTTACCTATACCCTTAAAATTTCCTACATAATATGTATCTTGGCATCCTAGATAACCTGAATGCTGTGTCTCAATCTCGCCATGGGCTTCTTTTTCGCTACGTCGTTTCTCTAGTACTTGTAACTGAGATTCAGTAAGTACAATACCATCCTGAGCCATCCTTGCTTCTAATGCTTTAAGCCTTTTATTGATATTGTTTAAATCATTACGTAACCAAATTGATCTCACTCCTCCAGGTGATACAAGTATACCGCTCTTCTTAAGCTCATTTGATACTCGAATCTGTCCATATGCTGGATATTCTATTGCCATATCCATTACTGCCTTCTCTATCGCTGGATCAACTCTATTCGCTATTATTGGCTTCTTCCGGCTAATCTCATACAACGCTTCTTCACCACCAGTTTCATACAGTTCTTTAAATCTGTAATAACTATCTCTACTATATCACATCGCTTTACATGCTGATGATATGCTACCAAGACTCTTAGCGAGTTCTAGTAATCCTAATTTTGGCTTTATTATTTTTTGATTTAAGTTCATTTCTTATCTCCATTTAATAATTATTTGACCAAAAACAAGATTTGTTACAAAAAAAGAAGAGAAGAATTAAATAGAAGAGTAAAAAGTTTACTTGAGCAAAAGAAGCAAGCCGCAAACACAACAAATTAATCTCTTAGGGTTTAATTCCCCGAAGCTCTGCTTCGTGATATACTAGATGCATGGAAGAAAGCAGTTATATACATAAAAGTCATAATGTCACAGTACTAATATACGCGAGTTTCGTATTCAAAAAGTCGCTGTATAGCTGATAAACAGTGGGTTACGGGGATATTGATAATACTGTTTTTGTTATAAAGTGAGTACAAAATACAAATTGCTAATTAAAATATGGTATTTATAGTATAAGAAAAAAGTTTATAGGTTATTGAAAAAACTTTAAGAGCAATAACCTATGATAATGGATTTTACAGAAATATTTTGTTACGTCGATGATTTTTTTCAAGAATTAGACAAGCATACAAATTCAATTACTAACCATAACAACAAATCTGGTCCTAAAAGTCGACTTAACAGAAGTGAGGTAATAACAATTATAATAGGCTACTGGCAGTCATCTTATGATTGTTTTAAGAATTATTATCTGAAGCAAATATGGATTTATCATCAAAGAGATTTTCAATTAGTAAGCTATAGTCAATTTATAAAAATAATAGGTCCACATTTACCACTATTAGTACTGATATTCAATTCTATTTTGGATCAGTGTGATGGCCTTTCTTTTGTAGATTCAAGTAGTATAGAGGTATGTAAGAGATACCGTATTTCAATGAATAAAGTGTTCGCCGGCATAGCAGCACGCAGTAAGACAACAAAAGGTTGGTTCTATGGACTTAAACTACATCTAATAATTAATAGTGTCATTGTCAAATAAAAAGGGACCAGTAAATTGCACGAAAAAGGGACCAGAGAATTTGGTGTAACCTAATAAGGTTATAATGTGCAATATTCACTAGATAATTAATTAAAATAAATATCTAGTGATACAATGATAAGAATAAATATGTACACAACAATTATCACCCTTTATAAGCAAGGCAATAGTCAAAGAAATATTGCCAAACTAACGAGAATAGACCGTAAAACAGTAAGAAAAATAGTAAACCGTTATGTAGAGTCTGGTACAGAATCTCCTGCACCCTATGAACGATCTTCAGCACTGGATTCTTGGCACGAACAAATAATTGAGTTATTAGAAAAGAATCTAAGTTACATAAGAATTTTTGAAGAGTTAAAAATTCAAGGTTATACAAAAAGTTATGGTTCGCTAACCCGTTATATCAAAAAATATAAGATACAAAATAACAGTTGCATTCGTTTTCATACTTTAGCAGGAGAGGAAGCACAAGTAGATTTTGGTGACATAGGCTTACAGTATAATTCTAAGGGGCGTAGAGTTAAAGCATATGTATTTAATATGCGTTTAAGTTATAGTCGCCTTGATTATTATGAAGTAGTGTTTGATCAAAGTTGTCAAACATGGATACAATGTCATATCAATGCATTTAATTATTTTGCTGGCAGTCCAAAAGTAATAAAACTTGATAATCTTAAAGCTGGAGTGGTAGATAGCAATTTCTATGAGCCCGTATATCAGAAGGAATACAAACGTTTAGCTGATCATTATGGAATTTTACTTTCTCCTTGTCGTGTATATCAACCTCAAGAAAAAGGCAAAGTAGAATCAGGAATAAAGTATGTCAAAAATAATTTTTTTGCTGGACGTAAATTTCATAGATATGAAGAATTAACACATGATCTTGCTAACTGGTTAAATAAAGCAAATAACCGAATACATGGTACTACTAAAAAAATTCCTCAGGAACTATTTGAGCAAGAAGAAAGTAATAATTTAATGCCTTTACCATTAGAAACGTTTGATTTGTCATCGTGGCATAATCGAAAAGTAGCAAAAGATTGTCATATCACCATAGATAATAATTATTATTCCGTACCGGCAAAATATATATACAGTGAGGTACTGGTACAATTATCACCAAAACTTGTTCAAATATTTTCTATCCAAAATGATTTAATAGCAAGGCACGTTAGAACAGATGGCAAAGGAATATTTACCACTAATCCGTCTCATTATGCCAAATATAAACGTCTATGCCCAGGTTTTATAGAATATAGTGAACATTATCAACAACAAATGCAGCAGATAGGAAATAATTGCAGTTTATTATTAGAGTTATTACAACAAACACGAGTAAATGATTGGCAACGTTGTGCTAGAGGTATTATTTCTTTACGTAAGGTTTACAATGATGAGTTAATAGATAAAGCTTGTCATAGAGCATTACATTACGGTATAAGTTCTTACTCTAAAATTAAAAATATCTTAAATAGTAATGCAGTAAACTTACCATTGCCAGAGTTTGGAGGTCAGAATGCAGAACTTGCTTAATGACCTACGTAGTTTTAGATTATCAGGTATAGTCAATAGCTTAAATGAAAGGATTATTTATGCTCAAAATAATAAACTAGGATTTAAAGAATTTCTCTCACTATTATGTGAAGATGAAAAATCTCACCGTAAGGATAATAATTACCGTCGTCGTAAAAGTGCTGCTAAATTACCAGTCACTAAAAATTTAGAAGACTTTGATTTTCAGTTCCAACCAAGTATTGATGCCAAAGTAATAAGTGATTTATCTACTTGTGATTATATTAATACTAAGGGCAATGTCATATTCATAGGTAATTCTGGAACTGGCAAAACTCATCTTGCTATTGGATTAGCATTAAAAGCTTTAACACGAGAATACTCTGTATATTTTACTACGGTATCGGATATGCTTTATAATTTACATATTGCAAGAGCAGATAATAGCTATCACAAAAAAGTTAAATTACTCTTATCATTTGACTTATTAATTCTTGATGAGTTAGGTTTTAAGCAATTACCAAAACATTCAGTAGATGATTTTTTTAATATTATTGCTAAACGATATGAAAATAAATCTACCATTATTACCACAAACAAGGATTTTGAAAGATGGAATGAAATATTTGCTGATGAGTTATTAACTCATGCAATTATTGATCGAGTAGTACATCATGCACATATACTAAACATCACAGGTAAAAGTTATCGTATTAATAACTATAAATTTGGAGGTCATTTGACATAAAAATTTTTACATATAGTGGTCCCTTTTTCGTGCAATTTACTGGTCCCTTTTTATTTGACAATGACATTAATAGAACAGATTACTGTCAATTTTTAACAATTAGCCAAAAGAATTATAGTTTAACCTACTACGCTGAACATGCCAAGAAATGTAGCCATGATGTTATTAATAGATTTTTAGAAAATGAAAAATATACTCCTTCTTTGTTATGGGAACACATTAAGAATGATGTTATCTTTTCATCTAACGGATATACAATATTTGATGATACGGTGTTAAACAAAAGGAACACAAAGAAAATAGAGGTTGCTAGATCGCAGTATAGTGGAGCTACAGGTGGAGTTACTACCGGTATAGGAGTAGTGAGTCTTGTATATTATAACCCCGATATTGATAAGTTTTGGGTAATAGATTATCGCATTTTTTCACCTGATCATGATGGAGCGACGAAACTAGATCACCTACTAAAGATGTTCAATAATGCTGTTTATAGTAAAAAGATTCCTTTTCAAACTGTACTTTTTGACACATGGTATGCTACACACAAAATTATGCAACATGTTGACTCCTTGGGCAAATATTATTATGCCCCTATTAAAGCCAATAGAAATGTTAGTAAAACGTGTGATTACGAGCCTTATAAAGCTGTTAGCAAGTTGACGTTTTCAGATGAAGAAATTAAGAATGGAATGGAGATTCATATAAAAGGATTTGCCAAAAATAAGCATGTTAATTTGTTTAACATTTACTGTTTCTACCAACAGAGTTGATTATGTTGTTACCAATAACAAAACTCAAAAATCTTCTAAAGCTGCACAAGATGAGTTTGGCTTGCGATGGGTAATTGAGAGCATGCATAGAAAAATTAAGCAACTGACTGGTATAGAACGTTGCCAATGCAGAAAACAGCGTATCCAACGTAATCACATTAGTTGTGCATTTCTAGTTTGGGCTTTTCTCAAAAGAACTGCAAATAAAATAGGTAAAACGGTCTACCAAATAAAGTTAGGGCTTTTAGATGACTATATGCAACAACAGCTTCGTTCTCCATCTTTACGATATTTAGAACCAAACATAGCTTAAGTTTTGTAGTTACTTCCATCATGAGTAAATTGTATTTTTGCTGCTAAGTCTAACCTTAATTTATTTATAGCTAGGTCATTCCCAGTTTGCTCAAAGCCTGTACCATGTGCAATATTAATAAAATTCGCTTTACTATGTGTACAGAAATTATTAAATATTGTATCCGCATTAATAGAAATATCTTCTAAATGTGAACAGTAATTATTCAATATTATAGGTTTATTTTTAATCCAAGATTCTTTTTGAATAATAAGTTCGTGTAGATTTTCCTGATTACTTATAGTAATTTCTGATTTCAAAGTAATTTGAGTAACACTACAATAATCTCTAAACTCAACCCAATCTTTCCAACCTTTATTCCAAATACTAACTATACCAGCCTTAATTTGAATAATAATTCCATTATCATAAGAAATCCTAGTATAATTTAAATCTTGATTATTATTATAGGTAATTTTAAAACCATCCGCAGGTATAGTAACCTCTTTAGTTTCAGCTTTAAACTTTTCTGCAAAGTTATTACAAATAATTCCTTTATTATTAGTTTCAATGTTAACATCATTACTGCCATCATTATAAAAAATTTTAGTACGGCTTAAACTACTACCTTTACTATTATCGTTAATAATTGTAATATTATTGCCTGGTATAAAAGCAGATTTAAATGTAAACGTATATTGAAAATCATTAATGGTTATAGGACCTAAACCATCGTTAGACTTATTATCAGAACTAGTTATTATTAACCTACTCATATCTTAACCTATTTTTAATCAGTTGGTAGAATTAACATACATATATTGAAATTAATGATCAATTATTAATTTCATTTATTTTGGGCGTTTTAGCCTGAGGTGGAAATACTGGATGTTTTATGCTGTGTGGATGGAGTTCTTTCGTCATTGCGAGGATAGGCAAAACTAAGGGCGTGGCAATCTCATAAAACAGTTAATACTCCTGAGATTGCCACGCTCACTTTGTTCGCTTGCAATGACGATTTAGCACGGCTTACTTATTTAATAAATTCATCATAGTTTTGCCGATATCCGCAGGTGATCTTGTGATAGTTACGCCGGCACTTTGTAGAGCTTCGAGCTTATCTTCAGCACTACCTTTTCCGCCAGCAATAATAGCACCAGCATGCCCCATTCTTTTACCTGGAGGAGCTGTAATACCTGCTATAAAGCTTACTATAGGTTTCTTGATTTTTGAATGCTTGATAAAATCAGCCGCATTTTCTTCAGCATCACCACCAATTTCACCAATCATAATAATTGCTTTTGTTTCGTCATCTTGTAAAAACATATCAACGCAATCTACAAAATTAGTACCATTAACAGGGTCTCCACCAATACCAACGCATGTGGATTGTCCAAGCCCTACAGCTGTTGTTTGTGCTACCGCTTCATAAGTTAAAGTACCTGATCTTGAAACAATACCTATAGAACCTTTTCTATGAATATGCCCTGGCATAATACCAATCTTACATTCATCAGGAGTTATAATTCCTGGGCAATTAGGACCGATTAATCTTGTTCTAGAGCCGCTTAAAGCACGTTTTACTCTGACCATATCAAGCACCGGAATTCCTTCAGTGATACATACAACTATTTCAATTCCCGCATCAATTGCCTCTAATATTGAATCAGCTGCAAAGGGAGGTGGAACATAAATAACACTAGCATTAGCACCAGTTTTTTCTTTTGCTTCATGCACAGTGTTATATATTGGTAAGTCTAGGTGGGTCTTACCACCTTTACCTGGTGTCACCCCTCCTACCATTTTAGTACCATAAGCTATTGCTTGCTCAGAGTGAAAAGTACCTTGTGAACCTGTAAAACCTTGACAGATTACTTTGGTTTTTTTGTTAACTAATATTGCCATCTTTAATAACTTTTAAATTTATTGTATTCAGTTTTAATACTACTTATACTCCAAGAATTGAATTTTATTTTGATAGGCGAGTGAGCGGAGCGTACACGTAGTACGTGAGCATCACGAATCCTTGATAAAATGAAAGAGCAATTCATGAAATATAAGTAGTATTACCTTATAGCCTCAACTATCTTACTAGCCGCATCAGCTAAATCATGAGCAGGTATTATTTCTAAACCTGAATTGGATAAAATCTCTTTACCTTTCTCAACATTTGTACCAGCTAAACGAACTACTAACGGCACTTTTATACCTATATCTTTTGCGGCTGCGATAATTCCTTCTGCTATGATATCACAACGCATGATACCGCCGAAAATATTAACTAAAATGCCTTTTACTTCTTTATCAGATAAAATTATTTTTAAAGCCTCTTTCACACGCTCACGATCAGCTCCGCCCCCAACATCTAGGAAATTTGCTGGTGTTGCACCATAAAGCTTAATAATATCCATTGTTGCCATAGCGAGTCCTGCCCCGTTTACCATACAGCCAATACTACCATCCATTTTTACATAGCTAAGACCAGCATCAGCTGCTCTTGTTTCTAACGGATCTTCCTCATCCTGATCACGTAGAGCCATAATTTCAGGATGCTTAAATAGACCATTATCATCAAAGGTAAATTTTGCATCTAATGCTAATAAATTGCCCTCACGATTTACAATTAGCGGATTGATTTCAATTTGAGCTGCATCTGTTTCAATAAAAGCCTTATAAGTTGCTTTTACTATTTCTTTCATTTGTTTCACTTGCTGGTCTTTAAACCCTAATTCATATGCTATTCCTTGAGCATGAAAGTTTTGCAAGCCGGTAGCTGGATCAACTGAGAATTTTATAATTTTTTCAGGAGTTTTTTCTGCAACTTCTTCTATATCAACACCGCCCTCCGTAGAAGCTATAAAGGTGATACAGCTAGCTGATCTATCAAATACGACACTAAAATAATATTCCTTTAAAATATCACAACCTGATTCAATATAAAGACGATTTACTTTCTGCCCTTGTGGTCCTGTTTGGTGTGTGACTAAATTAATACCGAACATATCATGAGCAACTTTTTTTGCTTCCTCTTTACTCTTAACAACCTTAACACCGCCGGCTTTACCTCTACCACCAGCATGTATTTGTGCCTTAACTACATAAACCTTTGTATTTAGCTCATCAATCGCTGCATTAATGCTTTCGGTTTTCGTAACCACTACCCCAGCTGAAGTAGGCACACCGTATTTTCTTAAAATCTCTTTTGCTTGATATTCGTGAATATTCATAAATAATTTATTTAAATAATTAAAACATAGTATAGTGATTAATCTTCAGACTGTAAAGAAGAGACGTCTAAATCAAAATTATTTTCTTCCATTACTGCCATACTAATTGCCTCATCTACATCAATTGGTCCATTTCCAGCATTATATTTGCCTTGCCCAAAAAATCTAAAATATTTTTACTCATTCCACATCCTCTTAAGTACATTATCTTTTCTAATAAAATGATGATAAAACGCAGCTAGTATATGAAGAATAATCAGAGCAGTAAATAATAAAGCTGCTTTTTGGTGGATTTTTTGCAGATTTTGGCGAATTGTAAATCTTGGGCAAAAGATTGTATAGTAAACAAGCCGTAAAATCTATATGATGGTTTGATAAGATAGTCATAAAAAAGCCGCTTATCGGCATTAATATCATTAAAAGATATAAGAGATTTATGTTAATAGTGGCGGCTTTCTTTTGCCAGTTTGGTAAATCAGCAGGTAGCAAGACATTAGGGTTATAGAATTTCCATAGAAGCCTTAATATAACTAGAGTTAAAATTAGCACTCCGGTTGCTTCATGCAAGCCAAATATTTGCCATTTTAAAGGCGGCTCTATGTAATCATCCATTAAAAAGCCGGCAATGAGCATAGCTATAACTATAATACTTATAATCCAGTGGAATAGTTTAGCAATCAACCCGTAAGAATTTTTAGTATTCGTAAGTAGCATAATTGTACTCTATTTATATTATATTGTACTCTATTTATATTATATTGTACTCTATTTATATTATAAGGTCATTGCGAGGAGCGTAGCGACGCGGCAATCTCGTGAAGTAGTATAAAATTCCTGAGATTGCTTCGTCAAAACTTACAGTTTTTCCTCGCAATGACTCTAATTCCCAACTGCCTTATCTATAATCTTCTCTGCTTCTACTCCGTTTAAATTTTCTTGATCATTCAAAATTAAATTAGCAATTTTTAGATCGTCGCCAATTTCTTCAGCTCGTCCTTTTAAGATTTTAGCTAAAAATTGTTCAGCAAGAGCATAGTAGGATATTCTATTAGGCGGTTTTGCAAAGCCGTGCCCTTCATCTTTATAAAGTGCATAAACTACCGGTATATGCTTTGCTTTCATTGCATTTACAATCTGATCGGATTCTGCTTGCACGACTCTTACATCATGAGCACCTTGGGCTATAAATAAAGGTTTCTTAATATTATCAACGAAATTAATCGGCGATCTTTGTCTTAAAAACTCTTTTTCTTCTTCAGTATCCCAAGGACCTATACGTGTTTTATATATACTCAATAATGGAGTTAAATATGGGGCTTTAGTTTGTACATGAGTTAGTAAATTAGACATACCAACAACATCAACACCGCAAGCAAATACATCAGGTGTCATAGTAAGACCAACTAGCGTTGCATATCCCCCATAACTTCCACCCATGATCCCTATTTTATCAGTTTCTGCTATATTATTCTTAATTGCCCAATTTACACCATCAATTAGATCAGTATGCATTTTACCGGCATATTCTAAATTTCCAGCATTAAGGAAATCTTTACCAAAGCCAGTAGAACCACGATAATTAATACTTAAAACTGCATAACCACGGTTAGCAAGCCATTGATGCTCCGGATCGTACCCCCAACTATCACGTGCCCATGGACCACCATGAACATTAATTATTAGCGGTACTTTCTTATCAGGTATATTATTTTCATCAAGTTTTACATCATTTGGGAAAGTTATATAGCTAACTAAATCAAGACCGTCCCGTGACTTAATGATTGCCGGTATCATTTTAGCAAGTTTATACTGCTCTAATTCTTTGCGATTAGTAAATAGGAATTCAGCTTTTTTATTAGTGCGATCATATTTATAATATTTCACTGGTGAATTATCGCTATTATAAGCTATAATCCAAGTTTTATCATCAAGCGTTCTACTATTAATAATTAAATCACCACGATCAAGATTTTGTAAATATTTGATATCATCTTCAATATCTTTATCTAATATTTTGTACGATACCATATCGTAATTTATTGATACTGCTTGCGGGGTCTGCTTGGTAGGATGTACGGCAAATAAACCAATATCGGCTTTTGAATCTTCTGCTAATATTTCAGCACTATCAGTAACTAAATTTATAGCTTTAAGGGCTGAGGTATTACGATCACGCCCCTCTAGCATATATAAAGTTTCACCACTAGCATCAAAACCAAGAATAGCGGTATTAAAAGAATCTTCCATTGATATTTTGGTAAATAACTGAAGCTCTCCATCTTTTAATTCATAATATTCAACGGCACCATCTTTATCAAGTAAACTACCAAATCTTAAATTTAAATTTTCATCTGTTACAAAATTAGTAAATTTATCATTTTGATAAATCAGTTCTTTTTCTAAAGTATCTAGATTTAATTTATAAATGTCAAAATATTCAGGATTACGCTCATTGGAATCTATTAATATTTCATTTGGTCTTTTGTAGCTCAGCCCAACTAGACCAGCCTTTACTCCCTTTTCCGGAGTCAGTAACTTTGTCTCTTTTGTTTCTATATTATAACTATAAATTCGGTCATTTTCATCACCATTAAAATCTTGAGTGTATAAAATATTTTTATTATTATAAGCTTTAGCATAAGACCATATACCACGACCTTTATCGTGCGTTATCGGCTCTGCCTTAGTAATATCATCGCTTGGAGCTAACCAAATATTGAGCACTCCATCTTTCGGTGCAATATATAAAATATATTTACCATCATGAGTTAATGACACTCTTGTTTTGTCAGGATTACCGAACAAAACTTTACGAGGGATTATTTTGTTATCATCACCTGTTATGGTGGATTTATTTTGAAACATAAAAAAGACACCTATTATTAATATAGTGCCTATAATATAGAATAATTTGTTCATTACTAATAGTTTATTATTGTTATTTATATGTGTCACGTGGCTTGATTATTGTTCGGTGTCATCCCGTGGCTTGACCACGGGATCCAACATAAAGCGAGAGAAATCGAGCTTTTATATTTGTATTTTTTATTACTGGATCCCGTGGTCAAGCCACGGGATGACAGGTTCTAAGTGACAAAGTCACTACAAAACAGCGAAACTATACTTTCTCGATATTACTCAAAAACCAATCCACTTCCTTGGTATTAGCGTTACGGGTAAATGTCCATTCTTCTTTTAATTCCTCTATTTTGTCAACTACATTTTTACCTTGGAATAGTAACCTAATAAATATGTTGTTGCCAAATGTATAAATTTCAGAATATTTAGCGTCTAAAGCTGTTGCGTCGAAAAAATTACCATAAGAGTCAGATATTTTTTCAAATTCTTCTAAAAATCTTTTATCAACTAATTCAGCAAGCTCTTCTGTTTGGTTTTTATAAGCAGCTTCTATAATCATTTGAAAAGCGATTTTAGCATTGTTGATAAATTTAATAGGTTGAAATGCATTAAGACGTTTATGTACTGTTTCCATACCATCTACAACTGCCGTTATATTCTGTTCTACTATCAAATTTTTGAAAGCTTTAATATCTTGTGCAGTTGGCAGATCTTTTTCTTCATCATATGATTTAGTAGAACTATGAGTTACATCTTTAATAACCGGTTCACCAAAATAAGATTTTTGTTTAGCTGGATCATCATCCGGAGTAGCACCAAGCGTTGTAATTAGCTTATTAATAATAAAAAAAGCAATACCAGCAAAAATTAGTAACTCGATTATTTGAGGAGACATTCTACTTACTCTAAAAGATTATCTTTTTATTTTAGTATAAAAAAACAATCTTTGAAAGTTATTTATGGAAATAAGGCTTAATTTTTATACTGGAAATATAAAAACATTAAGAAATAGTATGAGTATACTTATAGTTTAAAAAAATACTAAAAAGTAACTAAAGGCACTTGATTATTTTAATTACTGTTGATAGTATGTAAAACGTGAATGATGTTTAAACTCCATTATTGCAAAACAGCTTATTAAGCCTTTAGTGCAAACTTTATGCTAGGGGACTGTTGTACTAAGTATTTATGAAGAACTCGGCCGCAAGCGACCGAGTTTCAAAACAGGTTAAACTGCTTTGTTTCTTTTTCAATTTTATCCATTGCGTTTATTTGATTTCGTACATATTCACGAATTACCTCATCATTAACGTTACCTACAGTTTCTACAAAAAAACTTTGCGTCCAAAGTTTACCACCCCAAAAATATTTACGCTTTATTTTTGGATAAAGCTTGAAAAAATTTCTTGCAGATATGCTTTTTATTATTTGCATAATATACGACGGAGAAACTTTTGGCTCAGATTTTACTACCATATGAATATGATCAGTAGGTATCTCTAACTCCACTATTTCTATATTATAATCGTAACCAATCTTCTTTATTATTAACCTTAAGCTTTCTCTATAAGGTTCAATAAACACTTTATGACGATATTTTGGTATCCACACAAAGTGATACATTATTCTAAAAACATGATGACTATTACGCCTCAATTCCATTCTACTAAATTATAATATGCCAACGCTTATATTATAACGCTATCCATCTAGGGAGCAAGCTCCCTAGATTTTCGCTATGCGGTTAAATACTTAATACAATGGATAATTATTGTTTTCAATGATTGAGTTTATCCCCTAGCACCTGTTCCTATCTAAAATGGGGCCGTTGAAAGATAATTTTTGATAGTAAAATAAGAGGAAAGGAGGTAATAAATATTTTAAAAAAGAAATTCTGTTTAATATAGAGATAAATGTTATTCAATAGTGTAGTAATTTAATAGAGATTTGTTTACAGAGTTAGAATTTTTATTAATAAATTTCTTTAAGCCATTAAAGTTGTTAAAACCACTAATCGTTTTAAATTAAAACATATGGCATTCATAAATTCGGAGAATTGATTTTTGGCAATTCCTATATATCTAACCCGCTTATTATCTTTTGAAAATACCATCTCGAAAGGTGCTCTGATTTTCGTATAATATTTATCAAGGTCAAAATTCTTATCTTTCATATTATTTTTCTTTATTGCACAAAGATGGACTCCCTTTTTAGCTGCTGCATTCTTGGTAGAGATTGTACAATAACCTTTATCAACATATGTAGCACCAGAACTTGGCATAACATGCTTAAAACCTTTGCTATCGGTAACATTTGCAGGGGTAACTGCAACCTTATTGATCATGCCTGATTGAATATCAACACTCACATGTTTTTTATAACCATACCAAAATTTATTCCCTCCCTTACAGCCAATTTTGGCTTGTTTATCCTTTGCAACCTTAGGCAAAGTCTCATTATTCAATTTATCATATTTTTGTGCTCTTAGTTTATCACGTTCCTCCCAGAGATTAGCTTTTGAGATTAAATGAGAAGCATCTACAAAGGTAAATACTTCACCCATATAGCCTTGTACTCGTAGTTGATCGCGGAATTTTGTAAATATTTTTGATAGTAAATTAGTACCTATTTTTTTACGTATTTTACTAAATACACTATAATCAGGTGTCTTTTCTGTAAGAGCAAAATTACAAAACCATTTCGCCGCTGTGCTATCAGCTAAATAACGTTCTAATTCCCGATCAGATAAGTCTTCCATAAATTGTAGCAGCAAACATTTAAACAGCCTCTCTATACCATATCCTTTATAATTAGCTTCGCATTCTAATGCTAATAACTCAGCTTCAACTGCTTTGAATTTGAATAAACTTTTGAATTTACGATATTGATGATCCGCATTTACTAACTCATCTAAACTTACCATTAGCATTTGATACTCTGACATATAAACATATTTTTTATTTTTTTATTATACCTGCTACCCTCTCATCTCGCAACAGTCCCATTTTTTGATTTAAGTTCATTTCTTATCTCCATTTAATAATTATTTGACCAAAAACAAGATTTGTTACAAAAAAAGAAGAGAAGAATTAAATAGAAGAGTAAAAAGTTTACTTGAGCAAAAGAAGCAAGCCGCAAACACAACAAATTAATCTCTTAGGGTTTAATTCCCCGAAGGTCTGCTTCGTGATATACTAGATGCATGGAAGAAAGCAGTTATATACATAAAAGTGATAATGTCACAGTACTAATATATCATTTAGTAACACCGGCAAAGTATAGAAGAGTAATATTCAAAGAGGAACTAGACGATTATTTATGTAAAATTTGTGAGGACATAGAAGCTCGTTATGAAATTAGATTTTTGGAAATAGGAGTAGATAAAGAACATGTACATTTTTTACTACAGTCAATACTAATGTATAGCCCAACAAAAATAACTCAAATCATAAAAAGTATTACATCTAAGGAAATGTTTAAGAAATATCCAAATCTTAAAGAAAAATTATGGGGAAGTGAGTTTTGGAGTAAAGGATATTTTATGAGCACAGTAGGTAAACATGGTGATGAGCGGAAATTACGTAATTATGTAAAAAATCAAGGTTCAGGCAAACCTTCTTATAAAGCATTTCAACAAAAACAGTTAAAACTTTTTGGATAGATACCTCGTAGCTCTGCTGCGAGGAGTATCATTAATTAATTTATTTTACTAAATGTAAGATAAAATCTCAACTATTACAGATTAATTAGTAAATGATAAAGTAGGTATAGGTAGACGAAGCTCAATTTGGAAAAGAGCAAGGAGTCTAAAGCCCTCGGAACGGAGCGTATACTTAATACGTGAACACCGCAGATCTTATAAGACGACGTAGCCAATTTTTGAAATTCATCGAGTATACAGTTACATCCTTTCCATCGGTTCTACACCTATAACCTCAAGACCACTAGCGATAATTTTTTGTATGGCTTTGGCAAGAGCAAGACGTGCTGTTGTTAACTCTACATTATTTTCTATTATGAACCTGTAATCGTTATTTTCCTTACCAAAGTTCCATAAAGCATGAAATTTTGAAGCTAGATTTATCAAATAAAACGCTACTCTGTGCGGTTCAAAATATTTTGCTGCTGTTTCCAAAGTTTTCGTCCAGCTAGCTAAGAGCTTTATTATCTCAATCTCTTCTTCCGATGATAATAGCGATAAATCATATGTGCCAGCTTCAAAGCTATTATAAGATTGCGGAATCGTTTCCATAGCTTTCGATAATATCGATAGCGTTCTAACATGTGCATATTGGACATAAAATATAGGGTTTTCTTTAGATTGTTCTTTTACTTTTACTAGGTCAAAATCAAGCGTTTTGTTATTTTCTCTTGTTAACATTATAAACCTTATAATGTCTTTGCCTACTTCATTATTTACGTCTTGCACACTAGCAAAAGTTCCAAGACGCTTTGACATCTTAACTGGCATACCATTTTCAACAAAATTTACTAATTGGCAGATTTTAACATCAACTTTAACCTGCTCTTTGCCTAGAGCTTTAACAATAGCTTCGATTCTTTTGACATACCCGCTATGATCGGCACCAAGTACATAAATTAAGTGATTTGCTCCTCTATCTATTTTATCTTTTGCATATGCAAGATCGGAGGCAAAATATGTCCAACTTCCATCGGCTTTTTTTATCGGACGATCTTGATCATCACCATATTTAGTAGATTTAAATAATTCTTGAGTTCTGTTTTCCCATTCTGCGTGGACCTTACCTTTAGGAGCAGGCAGGCTACCTTCATAGATTAGCCCCATATCAGTTAGTAATTTAACAGTTTTTTCTATCTCGCCATTATCGTGTAATGTTTGCTCAGAAAAGAATATATCGTGCTTGACACCCAGCTCTTTTAAATCTTCTTTATTTAAATCTAGCATTTTTTGGATAGCAAAATTTTTAACTATTCTAAACCTTTCCGGCTCATCCATACTTAATAATTTATCACCATATTCTTTAGCTAAAGCTTGCCCGACAGGAATTAAATACTCTCCTGGATATAACCCATCAGTAATAATAATTTTTTCGCCTAAAGCTTCCCTATAACGTAATATTACTGTACTTACTAAATCATTTATTTGTGAACCTGCATCGTTAACATAATATTCTTTTGTAACAGGATATCCTACTTTTTTTAAGATATTAGCAAGTACGTCCCCATATACCGCACCTCTTGCATGTCCTATATGCATCGGTCCGGTTGGATTAGCTGAAACATACTCAATATTAATGTTTTTGTTTTTATCTATGTCAATTTCAAAAAATTTAGATTCGTTTTGTAAAATATCTTCAATTGCAGTGTGCCAGCTATCGGCTTTGATAGTAAAATTAATAAACCCTGGTCCTGCTATTTCTATGCTTGCGATATATGGTAGTTCATTAAGAATTTCTTTGAATTTTAACGCAACTTCACGAGGAGGAATGTTTTCTTTGGCAGCAATAATCATTGCGATATTACTTGATAAATCGCCGTTAAAGCTATCTTTTGGGGTTTCAATACTAGCATTATTTGCTATTTCAGAATTATTATATAACTGCGTACTTGCAGTAATTATGTCGTGTTTTAGTTTGTTAAATATATTCATGATTAAATGTTATTGAAATTTAAAGAGCAAAGTTGGTTATATTCTTGAATAGCAAAGCGGTCAGTCATACCAGCTATATAATCGGCAATAATTCTAGCTTTACTATTTGGATCGTTAGAATCTATTTGTATCTTCCAATTAACAGGCAGTAAGTTAACATCCTCCATATAAACCTTAAATAAGCCTTGCACGATCTTAGTACATTTAAGGCTGATTGCGGTATTTCTATTACTTTTATAAACCCACTCATGTAGAAATTTTTTAATCTCTTTAATACGCTCATTAGTTTTTTCCGTAAAATCGACTATTTGATAATTTAAGTTGCGTATTTCATCTATATGAGTAATTTTTTCTTTATTTATATTAGTTTTAGTTTGCCATAATAAATCGGTAATTAGTTCATGCATTAGTTTGCGTACTACTTCATAGATCAAGCAAGAGGAGCTTATATTCTTATATTTTGATTTAAGTTCAAAAACCTGCTGATCAATATATTTAAGTTCAGCAAGATTATTAAAATCGATAATTTTAGCACCGATACTATCCTCCAAATCATGCGAAATATAGCTAATATCGTCGGCAAGTGCTGCTATTTGAGCTTCAGCAGAAGCGTAAGTATTAAGCTCTAAATCATTTTGGCTATTATACTCGGCTATATACTCGTTTACCTCACCGCTTATAGGACCATTATGCTTTACTATACCTTCTAAAACTTCCCAAGTAAGATTTACCCCTCTATAAGCAGCATGTCTTTTTTCGAGTAAGGTTAATATTTTTAGAGATTGAGCATTATGAGAAAAGCCATTATGCTCTTTCATGCACTCATTCAAAGCTCTCTCTCCTGCATGACCAAAGGGCGTATGTCCCAGATCATGAGCAAGTGCTATAGTCTCGGCTAAATCACTTGACAGATTTAAAGTATTAGCAATCGAACGAGCAACTGTTGAGACTTCTAAAGAATGAGTTAGCCTATTTCTATAATGATCGCCCTCATGATTAATAAAAACCTGAGTTTTATACTGCAAACGCCTGAATGCATTAGTATGGATGATACGATCACGATCCCGCTCAAATTCATTGCGGTAAGAAGTCGGTATTTCTCTGTATAATCTTCCTCTGCTTTTAAGCGGATCAGAAGCATATGAAGCTAGCATTGTTAACCTTTATTTGGTTTCTATCACTTTACGATTTGTTTGGTGTTATTGTATAGCTCAATTTTTCCATGTCATCCCGTGGCGGCATTGCCCGCGTGGATCGAAAAACGCCCTCGGTATCCAGAAAATAATAAAAAATACTAATTTTATTAGTATTTTTAACTGGATCCCGTGAATAAATCACGGGATGACAGGGGAGAATGATCCACACGGGCAATGCCGCCACGGGATGACACCGATTCTATAAAATCAAGCCTAACCCTAATTTTTTGAGAGCGTTCAGGTAATTCGGTTTCCATTTAGATATTTATTTCTTGGGTTCGTAGTCAAGTTAGTATTGTATGGCTCATTTTCCCGTCATTGCGAGGAGATGCATAGCATCGATGCGGCAATCTCATAAAGTAGTATAATATTCCCGAGATTGCCACGCTCCTTGCAGTCGCTCGCAATGACGATTTAGTATCCACCTTGAAAAAATACAAAATATTAGGTATATTATACAATTTATAAGATTTTTACAAGGTTATTTTAGTGACAATCACAATTACCGATAGAGCTTTTGAGCGAGTAAGTGAATTAATAGAATTAGAAAAAAATAAAGATTTAGTGCTACGAGTATCCGTTGATAGTGGTGGTTGCTCTGGGCTAATGTATAATTACGAACTAGTTTCCAAAGATACTATAGAAAAAGACGATTATGTTTTTACTAAATATAATGCTACTGTTATTATCGATCCTATTTCTCAAAAATTTATGCTAGATTGTACTCTTGATTTTATAGAAGAGCTAGGCAGTTCATATTTCAATGTCAGTAACCCACAAGCTAAAGCGAAATGCGGTTGCGGTAATTCTTTTGCGGTGTAATGTTATCCAGTGGGTTGTTGTATAGATCAAGAATCGTCATTGCGAGGAAGGCATTATTGCAATCTCAGGAATTTTATACTACCTCATGAGATTGCCGCGTCGAAACTTGCAGTTTCTCCTCGCAATGACTTTTATTAGAACTTAAGTTTTGTACCGATTAAACCAAGAGTACCTTTAGTTTTCTTATTAGGAGCTTCAGGATAATATACTGGCTTACCTTTTGCTTGGAAATGTGAAATTTCTGCATATGGTAATAAACCTGGCATAATTTTATACTCCGTAGCTACAGTTATAGTATCAATAGTATTTTTATATCTTGAAGATTTAAAATAGCTAAGGCTTGTTTTAATAGGACCTTGACCATAAGCGACAGCTCCGTTGTAATAATAAGTATTACGACCATTTTTGTGGTATTCAGGAGTTGTTAAACTTTTTCCTAAGCTACCATAAGAAGCACCGCATGAGAAATTACCATATGTAAAAACTGCACCAAGATTATAAGCTTTTAAGTTAGATAGTTTATAAGTATTTAATACTGTATATGTTGTACCTATTCCTTTAGAACGAACAGCAAGGCGAGCAGGTTTACCATATTCACCGGTAACAGATAATTTTAAATCTGCATCTTCACCTAGTGCATGCTCATAAGTTAAACCACCAGATACTGAATCTGTAACATTTTGATTAATAGTAATAGCTTCGTCGTTTTCTACGATGTTACGCTTTATGCCAGTGCGGACATTAGTAGTACCAGTAATTGAATTATCAAATATGACATTATTTATATTTTTATTACCACCTGTGTTAGCAGAATCAGGAGTATAAGATATACCGGCTTGAAAACCTTTCATTTTAGGGGTGTAGAAGCTGATCTTTCTAGTTGCCTCAGCTTTAACATTAAATTCATCAAAATTGTTAGAAAATGATTCTATATAAAAGCTAGGACCGGTATCAAAATCGGGTTTTAATTTGTTATATTGCATGTATTGACTACCAACGTTAATATATCTCCAATATCCACCTGATCCAGCAGCTACTTGACCACTAGTAATACGAAATTTATTACCTGCATCATAAGGAGAACCTAGTTCTACTTTACCATAACTAGTTTCAATAAAGATGTGAGAACCATTATAAGATGTAGATGTTTTTGATCTTGTAGTAGGTTGTAATACTATTTTAACCCCACCTATTACATCATTTATAGTTTTAGTTATAGTAGCCGCAAATGCTGCCTCTGTATAAAACGCTGTTTTTTTCCTATTATCACTTAAATTTTCATATTCACCTAAACGATTTTGATTCGAAAAACCACTCTCAAATAGATAAAAACCTTCTAATTTTATTTCAGTATCGGAGTTAGAAATAACAGGAGTTGTACTTCCTGATGCAAAACTGGTAGTAGATGCAAGACCGATAATACTTGCTAATAATAACTTTTTCATTTTAAAACCTCATATATTTAGTGAAACTATATGCTATAATTAAGGTTGTTATGTTATAGCGGCTAAATTAATTTATACTGAATATAATATAATTTTTAAAACTTACAATAAATAAACATATTTTAATTTGTAATTATTTATTTATAGATGTATAATGTTGTATTATTACAACTTATATTATCAAAGTGGCTTAAAGTTAAAGCAATTACAATTTTAAATAAACATAATTACTTTGTATTAAAAATAATTATCAGTTATATTTTATAGTTTATTAACTAAATAATAAATTTATTATGCCTATAATGTCGGATAAATGGATAAGGGAAACCGTTATAAATCATAAAATGATTGAGCATTTTGCAGAAAAGCAAGTAAGAATTAAAGATTCAGAAAAGATTATTTCATACGGTTTATCTTCTTATGGTTATGATGCTAGAGTATCAAATGAGTTTAAAATATTTACAAATATAAACTCTACTATGGTTGATCCTAAAAATTTTGATAAATATAATTTAGTTGATAGAGAAGTGGATGTATGCATTATCCCGCCTAATAGCTTTGCACTTGGAAGAACTGTAGAATATTTTAAAATACCACGTGATGTATTAGTTATTTGTGTCGGTAAATCTACTTATGCAAGATGCGGTATAATAGTAAATGTTACGCCTCTAGAACCAGAATGGGAGGGGCATGTAACGCTAGAGTTTTCAAATACTACACCGCTGCCGGCTAAGATTTATGCAAATGAGGGGGCTTGTCAATTTTTATTTTTAAAAGGTGATCAAATTTGCGACTTATCTTATGCAGATCGTCAAGGAAAATATATGAAACAATTAGGTGTAACTCTACCATTAACATAATATATAATAGTTGAGATTTTATCTTACATTTAGTAAAATAAATTAATTAATGATACTCCTCGCAGCAGAGCTACGAGGTATCTATCCAAAAAGTTTTAACTGTTTTTGTTGAAATGCTTTATAAGAAGGTTTGCCTGAACCTTGATTTTTTACATAATTACGTAATTTCCGCTCATCACCATGTTTACCTACTGTGCTCATAAAATATCCTTTACTCCAAAACTCACTTCCCCATAATTTTTCTTTAAGATTTGGATATTTCTTAAACATTTCCTTAGATGTAATACTTTTTATGATTTGAGTTATTTTTGTTGGGCTATACATTAGTATTGACTGTAGTAAAAAATGTACATGTTCTTTATCTACTCCTATTTCCAAAAATCTAATTTCATAACGAGCTTCTATGTCCTCACAAATTTTACATAAATAATCGTCTAGTTCCTCTTTGAATATTACTCTTCTATACTTTGCCGGTGTTACTAAATGATATATTAGTACTGTGACATTATCACTTTTATGTATATAACTGCTTTCTTCCATGCATCTAGTATATCACGAAGCAGACCTTCGGGGAATTAAACCCTAAGAGATTAATTTGTTGTGTTTGCGGCTTGCTTCTTTTGCTCAAGTAAACTTTTTACTCTTCTATTTAATTCTTCTCTTCTTTTTTTGTAACAAATCTTGTTTTTGGTCAAATAATTATTAAATGGAGATAAGAAATGAACTTAAATCAAAAAATAATAAAGCCAAAATTAGGATTACTAGAACTCGCTAAGAGTCTTGGTAGCATATCATCAGCATGTAAAGTGTCATTGTCAAATAAAAAGGGACCAGTAAATTGCACGAAAAAGGGACCACTATATGTAAAAATTTTTATGTCAAATGACCTCCAAATTTATAGTTATTAATACGATAACTTTTACCTGTGATGTTTAGTATATGTGCATGATGTACTACTCGATCAATAATTGCATGAGTTAATAACTCATCAGCAAATATTTCATTCCATCTTTCAAAATCCTTGTTTGTGGTAATAATGGTAGATTTATTTTCATATCGTTTAGCAATAATATTAAAAAAATCATCTACTGAATGTTTTGGTAATTGCTTAAAACCTAACTCATCAAGAATTAATAAGTCAAATGATAAGAGTAATTTAACTTTTTTGTGATAGCTATTATCTGCTCTTGCAATATGTAAATTATAAAGCATATCCGATACCGTAGTAAAATATACAGAGTATTCTCGTGTTAAAGCTTTTAATGCTAATCCAATAGCAAGATGAGTTTTGCCAGTTCCAGAATTACCTATGAATATGACATTGCCCTTAGTATTAATATAATCACAAGTAGATAAATCACTTATTACTTTGGCATCAATACTTGGTTGGAACTGAAAATCAAAGTCTTCTAAATTTTTAGTGACTGGTAATTTAGCAGCACTTTTACGACGACGGTAATTATTATCCTTACGGTGAGATTTTTCATCTTCACATAATAGTGAGAGAAATTCTTTAAATCCTAGTTTATTATTTTGAGCATAAATAATCCTTTCATTTAAGCTATTGACTATACCTGATAATCTAAAACTACGTAGGTCATTAAGCAAGTTCTGCATTCTGACCTCCAAACTCTGGCAATGGTAAGTTTACTGCATTACTATTTAAGATATTTTTAATTTTAGAGTAAGAACTTATACCGTAATGTAATGCTCTATGACAAGCTTTATCTATTAACTCATCATTGTAAACCTTACGTAAAGAAATAATACCTCTAGCACAACGTTGCCAATCATTTACTCGTGTTTGTTGTAATAACTCTAATAATAAACTGCAATTATTTCCTATCTGCTGCATTTGTTGTTGATAATGTTCACTATATTCTATAAAACCTGGGCATAGACGTTTATATTTGGCATAATGAGACGGATTAGTGGTAAATATTCCTTTGCCATCTGTTCTAACGTGCCTTGCTATTAAATCATTTTGGATAGAAAATATTTGAACAAGTTTTGGTGATAATTGTACCAGTACCTCACTGTATATATATTTTGCCGGTACGGAATAATAATAATTATCTATGGTGATATGACAATCTTTTGCTACTTTTCGATTATGCCACGATGACAAATCAAACGTTTCTAATGGTAAAGGCATTAAATTATTACTTTCTTCTTGCTCAAATAGTTCCTGAGGAATTTTTTTAGTAGTACCATGTATTCGGTTATTTGCTTTATTTAACCAGTTAGCAAGATCATGTGTTAATTCTTCATATCTATGAAATTTACGTCCAGCAAAAAAATTATTTTTGACATACTTTATTCCTGATTCTACTTTGCCTTTTTCTTGAGGTTGATATACACGACAAGGAGAAAGTAAAATTCCATAATGATCAGCTAAACGTTTGTATTCCTTCTGATATACGGGCTCATAGAAATTGCTATCTACCACTCCAGCTTTAAGATTATCAAGTTTTATTACTTTTGGACTGCCAGCAAAATAATTAAATGCATTGATATGACATTGTATCCATGTTTGACAACTTTGATCAAACACTACTTCATAATAATCAAGGCGACTATAACTTAAACGCATATTAAATACATATGCTTTAACTCTACGCCCCTTAGAATTATACTGTAAGCCTATGTCACCAAAATCTACTTGTGCTTCCTCTCCTGCTAAAGTATGAAAACGAATGCAACTGTTATTTTGTATCTTATATTTTTTGATATAACGGGTTAGCGAACCATAACTTTTTGTATAACCTTGAATTTTTAACTCTTCAAAAATTCTTATGTAACTTAGATTCTTTTCTAATAACTCAATTATTTGTTCGTGCCAAGAATCCAGTGCTGAAGATCGTTCATAGGGTGCAGGAGATTCTGTACCAGACTCTACATAACGGTTTACTATTTTTCTTACTGTTTTACGGTCTATTCTCGTTAGTTTGGCAATATTTCTTTGACTATTGCCTTGCTTATAAAGGGTGATAATTGTTGTGTACATATTTATTCTTATCATTGTATCACTAGATATTTATTTTAATTAATTATCTAGTGAATATTGCACATTATAACCTTATTAGGTTACACCAAATTCTCTGGTCCCTTTTTCGTGCAATTTACTGGTCCCTTTTACTTTAGCAATGACAGTAAAGCGATGGGCTATAGCAGAGATAGTTATTACAGATTTAAAGAACTGTATGAAACTGGTGGTGAAGAAGCGTTGTATGAGATTAGCCGGAAGAAGCCAATAATAGCGAATAGAGTTGATCCAGCGATAGAGAAGGCAGTAATGGATATGGCAATAGAATATCCAGCATATGAACAGATTCGAGTATCAAATGAGCTTAAGAAGAGCGGTATACTTGTATCACCTGGAGGAGTGAGATCAATTTGGTTACGTAATGATTTAAACAATCTCAACCACTACCGGCTGAGAGCCGGTAGGTTGATGATAGGCACTAGAAGTGCCGTAGAGTTTAAGCTAAAGCTTATTCCAATCTAATGTTAGAAATAGAAGTTGGTTTATGAGCTTCTGTATGGTTATTTATATACTCATTAATTACTTCATCTGTGATATGACCACTTGTTGTACTAAAATAACCTCTTCCCCAAAAATGCTTCCCCCAATATCTCTTTTTTAATTCTGGGAATTCTTGTTGTATTCTACGTGAAGTTCTACCTTTTGCTCTTTGTACAAATTCACTTACTGCTATATTAGGAGGTATCGATACTAAAATATGTACATGATCAGATGATATCACCCCATTTACTATCCTAATATTCATTTCCTCTGAAACTTGAGCTATGATTTCCCTAATCCTTTCTTTGATAACTTGGGTTAATACTTTATAACGGTATTTTGTTATCCATACTATCAAAACTTACGCTATGTTTGGTTCTAAATATCGTAAAGATGGAGAACGAAGCTGTTGTTGCATATAGTCATCTAAAAGCCCTAACTTTATTTGGTAGACCGTTTTACCTATTTTATTTGCAGTTCTTTTGAGAAAAGCCCAAACTAGAAATGCACAACTAATGTGATTACGTTGGATACGCTGTTTTCTGCATTGGCAACGTTCTATACCAGTCAGTTGCTTAATTTTTCTATGCATGCTCTCAATTACCCATCGCAAGCCAAACTCATCTTGTGCAGCTTTAGAAGATTTTTGAGTTTTGTTATTGGTAACAACATAATCAACTCTGTTGGTAGAAACAGTAAATTTAAACAAATTAACATGCTTATTTTTGGCAAATCCTTTTATATGAATCTCCATTCCATTCTTAATTTCTTCATCTGAAAACGTCAACTTGCTAACAGCTTTATAAGGCTCGTAATCACACGTTTTACTAACATTTCTATTGGCTTTAATAGGGGCATAATAATATTTGCCCAAGGAGTCAACATGTTGCATAATTTTGTGTGTAGCATACCATGTGTCAAAAAGTACAGTTTGAAAAGGAATCTTTTTACTATAAACAGCATTATTGAACATCTTTAGTAGGTGATCTAGTTTCGTCGCTCCATCATGATCAGGTGAAAAAATGCGATAATCTATTACCCAAAACTTATCAATATCGGGGTTATAATATACAAGACTCACTACTCCTATACCGGTAGTAACTCCACCTGTAGCTCCACTATACTGCGATCTAGCAACCTCTATTTTCTTTGTGTTCCTTTTGTTTAACACCGTATCATCAAATATTGTATATCCGTTAGATGAAAAGATAACATCATTCTTAATGTGTTCCCATAACAAAGAAGGAGTATATTTTTCATTTTCTAAAAATCTATTAATAACATCATGGCTACATTTCTTGGCATGTTCAGCGTAGTAGGTTAAACTATAATTCTTTTGGCTAATTGTTAAAAATTGACAGTAATCTGTTCTATTAATTGGTATTGCTTGCAATCTGTTCCTCTTTGACATGTTTAATTATTCTTACAATAATTTATCACTCTTCCACTCATAGCGTAAGTTTTGTTTAGTATTTATCGATGAATCTGGGATAGAAGATAATAGCTGTAGAGAACACGGGTGGAGCATTATCGGTCAAAGATGTTATGGTGAAAGGGTCTATCAACATAAATCACAGATTAGTATGATTGCTGGGGTGTCTGCCAAAGATATAGCTTAATGCGATAAGGTAGTGACTTTTTTAAGAGCATAGTAAACCGCATCAAAAAAGTGCTCAAAATTAGAAACAGTTTTTCTTATTTCGTTCTTGATTTTAAACCAGTAATGCTCAATAGGATTTAAATCTTACTATTACCCACAAATTTTACCACTAACAATTGATAGCATCATTACGCTCTCTTGAAGGATTTCATATCCCCGCCATAAAGACATTGCTCCGGGCAACCCATCACTCTTTCTTGCCATAAAGCCTCCTAATTTACCAAGCAAAATAATAGCTTCTTTTATATTTGGAGGCTTGCCAGGAGTATTATTTGTTCTGTGCACGCGCATATAAAGCGTTTTCCATTCTTGGGTGGTAAGTATGCTATCGCAGCTCTCTTCAGGACAAGTTGAGGCTATTTTTGATAAATATAAAATTTTAAAAGCAATGAGGCTTTTTATGGCAATTAATTTTTGTAGCTTTGTTTCGGCAGATAAGCGAGAGGCTTCTATCTTGCATCCTGATTTCAGAACTCTAAAATATTCTTCTATTTTCCATCTTAGCTTATACCAAGTTATACGCTCAACAGCATCTTCAAAGCTACTCACGGGGATGTTGGTCAGTATAGTCCAATCGATTGCCTCTACTCCAACAGGGGCATTAATTTCTTTAGCGCTTACAACATAAACAGCTAATTTGTCACTGATTTTGTGATCAGTATTTTCAGGGCCATATAAAGATACAGACCTAATTGGTATGTGCCCATATGTGTATTTAATTTCAACATTTGCTTTTCTTGCTTTATGAAGTCCATTGCCTGGGATTTTCAGTCTAATCTCTTTCTTGGACTGTAGCTTACTTATTTTCGTTTGTATTTTTGTTTTACCATTTTCCGGGCAAATAAATTTCCTATCCTGTCTGTTGCGAATTACAAATTCTGCAGCTGATTCTTCAATTTTCCATAACAAATCAAAGATATCTGCTTCTCTATCTCCAACCGTAATAACTCTAGTATTTTCAGGAATATTGGCAATTGTTTCCTCAAACGCGTTAATCCATTTATAGCTTTCTTTATCTTTGATGTGAGTGATATACTTACGCCTTGCTTTTTCCTTCTGATCCTCTTCCCTTGCGATACGTGCCCAACATTGCTGAGAGGTAAGGCCTAAAGGCAGACCTCCTGGCGTCACTATAATAGTACTATGCATAATAAGACCCTGTTTGTGCTTTGTATAAGCTTTGGAGATACTGCCTAGCCCTTTTGTCTTAATATGAGTGTCATAATCCAGGTAAGTTGTATCCTGAATTGCAAACACTAAATTTTTGCCTTGGATTCTATTTTGTGTTTCCACATGATGCGAAGAATAGACTTCATCTATATCAAACTTATCATTGCTAAATAGTCTGTAAGCTCCCTTCGCATCTTTCCAGGATCTGCAACTTTGATTTATTGTGCCGGATGCTTTGCTATCAAGTAAGTTACTGGTTTTAATAAGCCGATTTATAAGTCTTTTATCTTTAAAGTCAACATGCCTGAGCTCATTCTCTAACCAACCAGTGCTTGATATATTTATCCCGTATGTTACTATATCTTGCATATCGCCTATCCTTCTTATTTAAAATGATCAGTGAATACTCTAGCAGCATTTTATAATTGTGGGTAATAGTAAGGATTTAAATCAGGAGAGTAAGTTGGTAAAAATAAAATACTGCAACCAAAAGATTCAATTAACGTTTTCACTTTTGTACTTTTATGAAAATTAATATTATCCATTACTACTATCTGACCAGGCTTTAACTCTTTGATCAATATCTCTTGTACATAAGTTTCAAAAATGTCCTTATTACATGTCCCATCAAATATTATTGGGGCAATAATATCTTTGGCAGACACCCCAGCAATCATACTAATCAGTGATTTATGTTGATAGACCCTTTCACCATAACATCTTTGACCGATAATGCTCCACCCGTGTTCTCTACAGCTATTATCTTCTATCCCAGATTCATCGATAAATACTAAATCTTGTTTGTCTATAGTTTTTAGTTTCAATATAAACTCATTCCTTAGACCAACATCTCTTTTGGGATGAAGAAAAGTTTTTTTTATAACTATAACCTAATTTATTAAGCAATCTTGATATCGTACTTGCAGATACTTTTTGACTCCAGTTGTTAGCTAGTTCCATGGTGGTTTTATCAAAATTTAATTCTATAAATTTTTTAAATCCCTCTATGTCTCTTATTATTCTACGATGTCCTGTATGATAACCACTTTTTGCTTTGATATCGCCGGTTTGTTTCTTTAATTTTTTCCATTCTATTATAGTCTTCCTACTAATAGAGTATATCTCAGAAGTCTCTTTTATTGTTTTACCATCTGTTAAACTTTTTATTACTCGTATTCTTAAATCGTATGAATATGCCTTTGCCATAAGTTTTTCATTTAGTATAATCTAACTCATACTCTAAGTCACTATCTTATCGCATTAAGCTATACCGAATGTTATGCCGTGGCTTGACCACGGCGTTTAGCAGTTTAACCGCATAGCGAAAATCTAGGGAGCTTGCTCCCTAGATGGATAGCGTTATAATATAAGCGTTGGCATATTATAATTTAGTAGAATGGAATTGAGGCGTAATAGTCATCATGTTTTTAGAATAATGTATCACTTTGTGTGGATACCAAAATATCGTCATAAAGTGTTTATTGAACCTTATAGAGAAAGCTTAAGGTTAATAATAAAGAAGATTGGTTACGATTATAATATAGAAATAGTGGAGTTAGAGATACCTACTGATCATATTCATATGGTAGTAAAATCTGAGCCAAAAGTTTCTCCGTCGTATATTATGCAAATAGTTAACCACCCTGCATTGCAAATGCAGGGCTTAAGATTACGGCATCAATGCCTTAGCTATAGCTAGTTTTCAACTTGAAAGTTTCCAAACTTATCATCTCTCGATTCATGTTTATCAATATAATCCTTGATCATTTGGTCAGTCACATTGCCTGTGGTTCTGACAAAATATCCAACAGCCCATAAGTGTTTACCCCAATACTGTTTCCGTAATTCTGGAAATTCCTGCTGAATCTTCCTTGAACTCTTTCCTTTTAGATACTGTACCACCTTACTAATACTTTGATAAGGTGGCACAGATACATAGATATGTACGTGATTTGAAGCTATCTCCCCTCTTAATATCTCTACTCCATTATCCTTACATATCTCTTGGGTTAGGTCCTTGACTCTCCTACCAATATCACCAACCAATATATTATATCGATATTTAGTCACCCATACTATATGATAAGTGCAATCGTAAACTGTGTGGCTTATCTTCTTGTAATACTGCATCTCTACATTCTATATGTTAAAACGACGCACTGCAAGTGCGGGGTTTTTCTCCCAAATTTGGGACAATAAAAAGCATATCTGCAAGAAATTTTTTCAAGCTTTATCCAAAAATAAAGCGTAAATATTTTTGGGGTGGTAAACTTTGGACGCAAAGTTTTTTTGTAGAAACTGTAGGTAACGTTAATGATGAGGTAATTCGTGAATATGTACGAAATCAAATAAACGCAATGGATAAAATTGAAAAAGAAACAAAGCAGTTTAACCTGTTTTGAAACTCGGTCGCTTGCGGCCGAGTTCTTCATATTAAAAAGGCATTTTAAAACCTGGCGGCAAACTCATACCACTTAAAGCACCTGACATAGAATTTTGTGAATCTGCATCACATTTCTGTTTTGCATCGTTAAAAGCGACTTTAATTAAATCCTCTAATATTTCTTTTTCTTCTTCTTTTAGTAGAGATGCATCTATTGAAACCTTTTCGACTTCACCTTTGCCTGTTGCTATAATCTCTACAAGCCCACCACCTGCTTTACCAGTATATCTAGTATTTGCCATTTGTTCTTGTGCTTCTTGCATTTTTTTCTGCATTGTTTGAGCTTGTTTTAAAAACTGATTAAAGTTTACCATAATTTTATCCTTTAATTTTTAAGTAGAATATCCATGATTTTTGCATCAGGAAAGTGTTTTTTTATTAAACTAAAACCATCACCTGACTTAATTTTATCTATTAATTGACTTTTTAAGATCGTTTGTTGCTGCTCTTTTAATATTAAAATTTCGATTTTTTCATTACTAAAAGCAAACAATAAATTTTCTACTTGTTTCTTTATTTTATTTGTTATTTCAGAACTTATAATTTCTAATTTATTATCATAAAAATTTTTAAGCTCTATGCTGTTCAATAAAAAATAATATATTTCTATTTCATTATTTTCATAAAGATACTTAAGAAAATCTATAATTTCAAAATTTTTTTTTATTTCTTCAGTAGATGGTTGTTTTAAATCTTTGTAATCACTTGGTGAATTATCCAATGGCAACGAGGCTGAATATATTGATTTTATAATCAACATTTCAGTTTCAATAAGTTGATTATAAGAAATTTTGATTTCCGCTACCCCTTTACTATATATTTGCCACAAAATTGATAAATGCGGCAAACTAATTTTACTTAAAATATTTTTAATTTTATCATTAAACGACTCATATAACGGCATGCTATAGTTAGGCAAAATCTTTACCTTATTAAGATAAGCTATAAATTCTGATACTGATTCTATAAATATTTCAAGATTAACCGAAGAAGAATAAAGCTTATTTATTAGAGAAATACTATTTGCGATATCTCTATTAACTATATACTCGCTAAATTCTAGTATAACATTATTGTCAACAAGCCCAAGCATTTGATTAATCGCTTGTCTTGTAATCATACTATCAGATTTAGCAGATAAACTAGCTGCCTGATCTAACATAGAAACGGCATCACGAGCTGAACCATCTGATTTATAAGCTATTACTCTTAAAGCTTCTATATCTGTTTTTAGATTCTCTTCTTTAACTATATGTTCAAGCAGCTTAAAAATTTCTTCAAAGCTAAGACGTTTTAAATCATATCTTTGACATCTTGAAATAATCGTTGCAGGTATTTTTTGAACTTCGGTTGTTGCAAAAATAAATATCACATGTGGAGGTGGCTCTTCTAGGGTTTTAAGCAATGCATTAAAAGCACCTTTAGAAAGCATATGTACTTCATCAATAATAAATATTTTATACTTCCCTTGTAGTGGTTTATATTCAGCTGACTCTATGATTCTACGTATATCATCAACGCTAGTTTTACTTGCCGCATCGATTTCAATTATATCAGGATGGTTATGATTGTTGAAACTAACACAATTTACACACTGGTCACATGTCTTAATATCATTATCTTTAGTAACTAAGGCAGAGCAGTTTACCGCTTTAGCAATAATACGAGCTGAGGTGGTTTTACCGACTCCTCTAATACCGGTTAAAAGATACCCGCCGGCTAAACGATTATTTAGGATAGTATAGCTTAGAACCTTTACAAGTACTTCTTGACCATGCAGCTCGGCAAAGCTACCCGGACGATATTTCCTAGCAAAAGGAATGTAATTATTTGATGAATTTATATCAGTCACGATTTAAATTTTAGAAATTTTGTTGTCATCCCGTGGCGGCATTGCTGCGTGGATCGAAAAACGCCCTAAGGTAGTCATCCCGTGACTTGTCCACGGTATCCAGAAAATAAAAAAAATACTAATTTTATTAGTATTTTTAACTGGATCCCGTGAATAAATCACGGGATGACAGGGGAAAATGATCCATACAAAAAGTGCTAGTTAATTCAGACCTATTTGATGACAGGCGTGAAGAGCGAAGCCTATAATAATAGGCGAGTCGACGAACAACGAAGCAGCAAGTGGGTATCAATTAACTAGAATGCTAGTAGTGACCCAGCGAATCCTACTCTGGCTGCTTCCTCTCCGACCTGACCAACTAAATAAGCACGATGCCCACCACTAGCATAATTAACATAACCTTTTTAGCTAGAAGAAACAACATATTTTTTTTCTATTTCTGATTTTGTTAACCTATTAGGCGGACCAAATATCTCAGGATTTTTTAACTTAAATAAATCTTCATCAAATTTTTGTACTTTAACTATCTTATCAAATTTAATAGTTACTACATTAGTATCCTCAAATATTTTAAGCAACTCAATTTGTTTATTGGCTTTATTTAAAGTAATTTCACTATGTCGTTCTGTTACTTTGTGATAAATATTAATCCTTGAGAAATCTTTTTCATTAACAACTGATTTAACTACAAAATCTTTGTCGAAATTTTCATTATCCTCAAGTAAAAAATTAAATATATTTTCATCCCTAGCAATACGGCTTACTTGCTCCATATCATAATCATACATCGATACAAAATTTTTAGTACCTACTATAATTATAGGGAAAGGAGGGTAATAATTACATCTGAAGTTATAAGGCTTACTGATCAATAATTTTCCTTGAGATATATTACCTTTAGAATCTTCTTGTGTAAAATCTACCGCAATCGATTTCATTGCACGCAAATATGTTTTTAACTCTAAAACTGCCGCTTTATCAGCTGCTCCAAATGCCGCAATCGAATTTATGGAAAGATAAATGATAATTAAAGAAAATATTTTATTCATTTTCATTGTTTTATATTTTAAATTATGTTTAAAATACTTTAGTTATATACTTAAAACAAATAGTATTTATGAAAATTGTTGCCTTAAAAGAAAAAGTAAAGCACGAAACTCGAGTTGCTATCACACCTGAAGTAGCTAGCCTTTTGGTTAAAAAAGGCTTTGCTGTTACTGTTGAGAAAGATATGGGGGCTTATGCTGGCTTTCTTGATGAAGAATATATAGCAGTAGGTGCTAAAATATCTGCTGTACCACTCGAAATTATTTCTGATGCTGATATTATATTAAAGGTTCAACCATCGCCTGTTAGTGATAAATATAGTGAACTTGAATTTGCTAAAAAAGGAGCTGTTATTATCGGGCTTATCTCGCCTTATTTGAATCATGAATATATTAAAGCAGCAGCTAAAAAAAATCTGACTAGCTTTGCAATGGAATTAGTACCAAGAATTACCAAAGCTCAAAATATGGATGCTCTATCTTCACAAAGTAATCTAGTAGGATATAGGGCAGTAGTTGAAGCGAGCTATCATTATACCAAAGCTTTTCCAATGATGATGACGGCAGCAGGCACTGTTTCACCTTGTAAAACTCTAATACTTGGTATCGGTGTTGCAGGACTACAAGCAATTGCAACAGCAAAAAGACTTGGTAGCGTTGTTGCTGGATATGACGTAAGATCGGCGACAAAGGAACAAGTGGAGAGCTTAGGAGCTAAATTTGTTTCGCCAGAACTGCAAGAGGATCTACAAGATAAATCAGGTTATGCTGGGGAAAGCTCTGAAAGCTATAAAGTTAAGCAAGAAGAGTTTTTAGCAAAGATCATTAAAAACTATGATATAGTTATTACTACTGCACAAATTCCTGAAAAAAAAGCACCTTTGCTTGTTACAGACAAAATGCTAGAATCAATGAAGCATGGATCGATTGTTGTTGATATAGCAACCGCAACGGGCGGAAATGTTGAAGGCTCGGAACTTGATAAAATCATTACTAAACACGGCGTTACTATAATAGGTCTATCAAACCTTGCTGCTAAAATTGCAACTGATAGCTCAAAATTATATTCTAAGAATTTATATAATTTTTTAAATTATGCACTCCAAGACGGCAAACTTAATATGGATGATGAGTTAGTGCAGTCTATGTTGGTTACTAAGGATGGCAAAATTGTGAACGAGAAGTTTGGGTAAAAATACGTCATTGCGAGAATAGGCAAAGTCTTTTAGGTATCATCCCGTGGCGGTATTGTTGCATAGCTCCAATGTCATTCCCGCGTAGGCGGGAATCCAGTATAAAGCGAGATAAATCGAGCTTCTAATTTTAAAAACTTGTCGTATTTATGTTTGTTTTACTGGATCTAGTCCCCAAGCCAAGGGATGACACAGTAAGGCTTAACTCACGACGTTAAACAACATTTTAAAATAAAAAATATGAATCAATTACCAATAATAGCTAGGCAAGCTAGTGAAATTGCTCAAAATACCCAAGAACTATCAGATAAATTAAAAGATTTAGTGATAGATGGCAGCTCGCAAGTTGCAGCTTCTACTATTGATCCTTTAGTGTTTGCTATAACAGTTTTTGTACTAGCTTCTTTTGTAGGCTATTATGTAGTATGGAAAGTAACTCCAGCATTACACACTCCACTTATGTCAATCACTAACGCTATTTCAGGCATTATAGTGTTAAGTTCTATGATAGCAGCAAGTAGTAGTGCTTTTGGTTTTTCTGGCTTGCTAGGGATTTTTGCAACGCTGCTTGCATCTATCAATATCTTTGGCGGATTCATAGTCACAAAAAGAATGCTAGAGATGTTTAAAAAGAAGTCTTAATTTGATTTTTCATTTTGTTTTATGATCAAATAACACAGTCATAGAATAAGCGAGTACACTGAAAATACAAATATATAAAATAGGGAATAGAGTAAAATTATATTTTTTAATTACCAATAGACATATATAATTAGCAGTCCCAGACATTAGCATCGAGCCTATAGTATGCCCAAAACTTATGGTGCGATAACGCTCTCTAACTGCAAAAGATTTAATAACTACGCTATGAGCGAGAGCGTTAAACGGAGCAACTGAAGCAGCAAGCAGCAAGCTAGCAAAAAGCCCCAAATTAGTCATTTGATACTCTACCGCTATCGTAAAAATTATACTTGCTATAATGGTAGATATGAGGGCAGTTTTTAATACTATATTAACACGAATACGATCGGCAATAAATCCGGCGATTGGCATAAAAACAGCAAAGCATAATACTACTAATACCGAAAAGGAACTCATTATAACGCCAGTTGCAGGTAGCACAAGCGGTAAATATTGCTTCATAAAAATGACTGCAATTTGATATGTTGCTCCAAAACCTCCTGCTAAAAATATGAGAGGCAAAATATTCTTCCATTGCTTTCGGATCAAAACATTAAATTTTTGAATGGAATTATTACCACCAGCCTTTTTAAATTCAGGTGTCTCATCAAATTTCTGACGATAATAAAGAGTTACAAGCCCCAATGGTAAGCTTAATAAAAATGGAATACGCCAACTCCAATCAGGAAAAATATGTGCATTAAAAAAGTTAGTTGCCCCAATTCCTGATAATAATCCTATAACACCTGTACATCTAGTGATAGCTGAAGCTGTAAATTGGTATTTTGGACCTAAATGTTCAATAACGTAAATTGCAGCACCATCATACTCACCTGCAATAAATATGCCTTGCATAAAACGGCATAAAACAAGGATTATCGTACTCCAAACTCCAAGGGTAGAGTAGTCAGGTAATAACCCTATTATTAAGGTAGGGATTATAATACCGATAATTGTAAAGCTAAGGGCTTTTTTTCTGCCATACTTATCACCTATACGTCCAAATATATAAGCTCCAAGAGGTTTTGATAGATATGCAACGGCATATACAGCAAAAACATTTACAAGTTTTGTTAATTGATCCGTAGCAGGGGAGAAGAATTTTTCAGCAATAATTGCAGCAGAAAATCCGTATAGGCTGTAGTCGTAATATTCAATGATAGTACCTAAAAATGCACCAAGCACTTTATTAGCAGATTTTTTTTGTTTCATTTTAGAGGTGTATACTTTTTTCTTTTAAAAGTAATATTTCATACTCCTAAAAGAAGATTATAATGTAGGTAGACGAAGTTTTATTTGGAAAAGAGGAATCGACTTTGAAGCTTATAACCGCAGCGTACATACTAGTATAGTAGCGGATTATAAGCAAAAAGTAACGGTGCCAATTTTTTAAACAAAACGAGTCTACATGACCGCTTTAGTCGTTACTTAAAATCCTTCAAAGACCTTTATGTAAAGGTGGACTTCATATATCTAAACTTAAATGAGTATTAGACAGGGACGATGTCCTAAAAGTTAGTGGTAGTCCTAGGCTAATATTAAGCTCACGAACCAAGCAGCCAAGTGTTAATATATCACTTTTCCATTTTGCGTGCAAGGTTTTCTAAATAACTTGCTATAGTGGATAAAGTTTCTGCAAATTTTTCTTCATCTTGAGGATTTTTTTGAAGACTATTTGACTCAATCTTATTAGTAAGATGCGTTATTTCGGATTGAGCATTGAGTAGGGCTATAACAAGCAATAAATCAAATGATGCAGCAGGATTTACTGCTTTGATTTCGCTTATTTTTTCATTTAATTTATTTGCTAAAAATAATAATTTTTCCTCTTCACCACTATTACAATATAATTGAAAGTTTTTATTATTTAATGTTATAGTAACAATTGCCATAATTATTTTTGTAATTTTTTTATTTCTTCGAGTTCATTAACATAAATGTTAATTTGATCTAAAATTCTTACATAATCATTTCTTAGTTGATTATTTTCATTTTGTAACCTATGAATCTCATATTGATTATTTGCAAGCACATTTAATAGATTATCAAGCCTATACTCTACTTGTTGCATTAAGCTCATTAATATTTCATTATTCATTTTTTAAGCTAACTCTATAAATGGATAAATTATTATAATAATATATAACATTACAACAGACATAAATATTAACTGTTTTTTATGTCTATAATTTACTAAGGCTTTATTTTTATTTCTACTTAATAATTTTTCTTGTTCATTATTTTTTTTTAGTTTCTAACTGCTCAGCATTACGATCTCTTATGTTAAGGTAATCTAAGTATAATTTTAGATAACCTTTTACATATACTTCCCCTGGTAAAATATCTAATTTCCCTTCTTCTAAAGCTATTAAATATTTTTTTCTAATTTTTAAATCTAGAGATACTTGGTTTAAGGTTTTACCCAGATCTAATCTGGTCTGCTTAAGCATTGATGACATAATTATTCAAGTTTTTGTAAAAATATTTCAAATTTTTTATTTACTAAAATTATTACATTTAAGTCTATAATTTCCTGAGATTTAATTTCTTTAATAAAATCAAGAAAATTCTTAACTAAACTTTTATTATTATCAATCCATAAATCTAAATCAATAGTTGTTTGAGATTTATTAATAATTTTTATTAATAATCTACGTTGTTTGTCATATAAGTCATCTTTTAAGGATTGCAGACCCAAACGACGCCAATATGAATCGTTTAATTGTCTATCACAAGTTTTACGTAACCAGTCTAAACTAAACATATTACCGATAGTAAAATAGGCTTTTGCCATTTCTTCATCATTACCTGATATTTGTTTCGTTACGTGTATTATATCAAATACCGAAATCAAACTATCAAAGGTAAGAATATCTTTAGCAAATGATTTGTCTATTCCATTACTTACATAATAATTTAACTTTTCTTCAAACTTTATTTTTGCTTCTCCGGCTAGTAAATTACTTACTATTTCTCTTAAATTCTGTGCAGGTTTTTTAAACTCTTCTATGGTTTTACTAATATTAATTGGATGTTTTAAATTCTTGATAACCCAAGAAATACCACGACGCATTAATTTTGTTATCTCAGTAAACATATCAATCTTAATGTTATAATCGATATTAGTAGCTAAATTACTTACCTTTTCCCATATATCATCAAGTTCAAAAATTTCACAAATGATAGTATATGACCTTATTATGTCGCAAAGAGGAGCACCAGTTTCACGTTTTGTTATGCTAATAAGTGGTCCACCAAGTTGATTAACTATTTTATTTATTACAACAGTTTTAATAATTTCATGCTTAAGAGGATGAGATAAAATTTCCTTATGAAACTTCTCCTGCATTATTTTAGGAAAATAATTTACAAGATAAGAATCAAAATATTTATCATGAGAAAAGGTTGAATTACGTAATTCATGAGAAGCCGATCTTTTACTATATGAAAGTAATAGGCAAAGTTCAGGACGGGTTAATACTTCTCCGTTTATGGCTCTTCTATTTAATTCTTCGGAAGTTGGTAAAAATTCATTTTCACGTACTAATATTTTCTCTTCTTCTAAAATATCAATAAACTGGCTGAATATACTGACTGTTAAAGTAGGCGATAACTGCATAATCGTTATTGCTTCGGTTTGCTTATAATTATCCTCTAAAACCAATTCTTCAACTTGGCAAGTCATATCAATTAACAGCTTGTTACGCTGTTCTAAAGTAACCTTACCGGAAGCAACAGAATTACTAAAAGCAACTTTAATATTTACTTCGTGGTCAGAACAATCAACACCTGCTGAGTTATCAATAAAGTCGGTATTGATGCGTCCACCTTTTTTAGCATACTCAATTCTGCCTCGTTGCGATACACCGACATTACCACCTTCTGCAACAACCTTTGCTCTAATTTCTTCACCATTACATCTTAAATTATCGTTCGCTTTATCTCCGATCTCTGGATGATTCTCTGTTTTCGCTTTAATGTAAGTGCCTATACCGCCATTCCATAGCAAATCAACTTCAGCTTTTAAAACAGCTTTAATTAGCTCTTCAGGTGATATTTCACTATCATTTACATCAAGTAATTTTTTAATTTCCGGTGATAATTTTACCGACTTGCTACTACGCTCAAATATCCCACCGCCTTTGGAAATGAGTTTATTATCATAATCAGACCAGTTAGAACCTTTTAAATTAAATAGACGTAAACGCTCATTAAAGCTTGTTAAGGGATCAGGTTCAGGATCAATAAATATGTGCTTATGGTTAAAAGCAGCAACTAACTTAATAGCTTTCGAGCGAAGCATTCCATTACCGAATACGTCACCCGACATATCGCCTATCCCTGTTACAGTAATAGGGTCTTTCTGTACATCTATACCTAAAGTTTTGAAATGATTAGTTACAGAAATCCAAGCACCTTTAGAGGTAATAGCCATTTTCTTATGGTCATAACCAGCAGAACCACCTGAAGCAAAAGCATCATCAAGCCAATAATTATATTCTCTGGAAACACTATTAGCATAATCTGAAAATGAAGCTGTTCCTTTATCAGCAGCAACTACTAAATATGGATCTTCCTTATCGTAAATAATAATATCTTGAGGATGTACTACCTTGCCATCAATTATATTATCGGTAATATCTAATAACCCTCTAAGGAAATTTTTATAACACTCAACAACCTTTGCCATATATTCATCACGACTCATTCCCTCATTAGTAAAATGAAGATAAAAGCCACCTTTAGAACCGACAGGTACTATAACAGAATTTTTAGTCATTTGTGCTTTCATAAGCCCCAGCACTTCATATCTATAATCTTCTGCTCTATCTGACCATCTCAGTCCCCCACGTGACACAGGACCACCTCTTAAATGCACCCCTTCAAAACTTCTTGAATAAACAAATATTTCGGCAAATGGAATAGGCTGAGGTAAGTGCGGTATTTTTGAGGAGTCAAATTTAAATGAGAAATAATGTTTGTTAGGTTGATAGTAATTTGTTCTAGTAACAGCTTCAAAAATACCAAGCATACTACGAAGTACTTTATCCTCACTACTTACATCAACTTTTAATAAATAATCATTTAATTGTTTTTTTATATCTTTGAAGTCGTGATCAAGATGTTTAGGATTAAATTTTATATCAAATAGATTTACTAATTTTTTTGTATATTCAGGATGTTTAAGAAGCGTTAATTGTACATAACCCTTACCATAGCTAAAGCCTGTTTGATGTAAATATCTTGTTAAAGCTTTGACTAGTTTAACTTGCTTCCAGTTAAAACCGGCAAGTACTATTAATTTACTTAAAGAGTCATTAGCAAGCATGCCAAGAACCATTTTGTCTAATGCTTCTTCAACATTTATTTTTAGCTCTTGAATATTATCTTTTACTGGCACTACGGAAGTTAAAATAAAATTATATATCCAGCTTTCTTTAATCTCACCGACTTCTTTAATTACAAAGCTCTGTTCATCGATTGCACTAAATCCTAAATTTTCTATTGGTGGTAATATATTAGAAAGAGCAAGACTAACTTCCGGACTATATATTTTTAGATAAAATTCTGATTCACCTGTAGCAATCAAATTAAACATGCGTCTTTGATTCCTACTTGCTTCAGTTAAATATTCAATATCTGTTAAAGCTATTTCAGGAGAGAATTTTTGCCTATAATCAGCAGGAAAAATATTATCAAATAGTTTTAAATTAATCCCTGCTTGATATTCACCGAATTTTTTAGAAAGCTTCAAGTAAAAATCTTCACTCCAACATCTAGAAATACGATCTAAATCTTGCTGGATTTTTTCTGCTTCAAAATTTATTTTATGTTTATCTTGTGCTTCAAGGGTAACAAAAAGATAAGAAAAACTGCCTGCTACCTCGGTAATATAGTTAGATAGAATTTTACTGCCGAATTTCTCAGCTAAATAACAATCTATCAGGTTATGTATCTCAGAAGTTAGACGCTCTCTAGGTAAGAAAATTATAATGTTTAAGAAAGAACTCGACCAATCATATTGAATGAATAATTTAAGCTTCTTACTCATCATACTAGAAAGCATATGCAAACACATGCAATATAAATCACCTTGATCAATTTGAATTAAAGCCTCACGAGGTAAGGACTCCATCAAAATTTTTAACTTATCAGCATTATAACCAGATAATGCAAAACCAGCTTTCCCTATCACAAAGTTAAATTTCTGTCTAAGAATCGGGATATTACTTATTGAATGGTAATACATACTTGAGTTATATATACCAAAAATTATACTTCCTGAAATATACTCACCAGAAGAGTTAAATTTCTTTACTAAAATATAATCAATTAAATTATCTGTATGAATAAGTGAGGCACTATTTATCTTACCAAGTATTATTAGCTGGTTTTGATATAATGGGCTAGCTGAACATTTTACAATATCTTCAATCTCATCTTTTACTTCTTGCCATATTTTTGTTGTCCCAATCTTGTTACTTAATTTTGTAGAATTTACTTCAAAATCAATAGTACCTAATAAAATTAAATTATCATTTTGTAACCAATTTAAAAATTCTTTAGCCTCTATAGAATTCAGTTTCTCATTATCGATTATATTTTTAGATAAATCTTGGAGCTTTGCCTGCATATTTGGTAAGGCATTATGGCTTTCCTCAAGCTCATCTAGCCTATCATTTATAGCTTTTGTTAGTAAATTAGCTGCACTATCATCAAAATTTCCGAGGATTGTTAAATGTAATATAGATTCTGATTTTTCTTCAGCTGCTGAATTTTCTAGTATTTTTTCTAGGTTGCCTTTACTATCACGAGTACATTTTATTACCGGATGCAGTAAAAACTTAGTTTGCAGTGCCTTATTCTTAAGAAGACATACGATAAAATCAACAATATGTGCTTTATTATCAAGCAATATTAGCACATTTATTGCTGGATCGTTTTCAATAACAGTATTTGTTATTGATATTTTTCTTTCGCCTTTTTCTCGATACTTAAAAAAGTTAAAAGCTTCATCGGCAAAATCAAAAAATAGTTTTTGCTTATTCTCAAAATCATAATCAATAGGAATATAACTTAGAAATTTTTCAATAAATTCCACATATAAAGAATTTGGCTCATGTTTTTTGCTAAGCTCTAAAATTTTAGCTTTATAATTTGGTATTTGACAGTTTAACCGACCGGAATCTAAAAGAGGTGTTTTTGGTGTCATGATTTTCTCAAGTAAATGTAGCTTATTTAATTTGTTATTATATTATATATTATTTAATAAACAATACTCTTCTGCTTTAAAGCTTTACAGAAGAGTTATTAGGGTACTCAGTGTCACCCCATAGACAAGTCACGGGATGACATTGTTTTATATTAGGATTATAAAAAAATGGAAACGATATTTGCACAAAGCTCTAGCTTTGGTAAAGCAGGAGTAGCAGTTTTTAGGGTTTCTGGGGCTAAAAGTTTAGAGATTTTAGAGGTACTAACTGGTAAATCTAATTTTAAACCACGCTTTATGTATTACCAAAAACTTGCTTCTCCAGAAAGCAATAACTTAATTGATAATGCTATGGTTGTTTATTTCAAAGCACCTAATAGCTTTACCGGTGAAGATGTGGTAGAAATTCATACTCACGGTAGTAAAGCCATCTCTATAATGCTTATGAATGCTTTACTAAATATACCAGGCGTTCGTTTAGCAGAAGCAGGGGAATTTACCAAAAGAGCTTTTCTAAATAATAAATTTGATTTAACTGCAGCAGAGGGTATTGCCGATTTAATTAATGCTGAAACAATTATGCAACATAAACAGGCAATTAGGCAAGCAGGGGGAGCACTTGAAGAGCTATATAACAGCTGGCGAAGTCAGTTGCTGCGGATTATATCTTTACTCGAGGCATATATAGATTTTCCTGACGAAGATATACCGGGAAGCGTATTAAAAGATGTTACAAATACTCATAAAACACTTATAAACACAATATCCGAATATCTTAATGATAAGAGAAAAGGGGAGTTGCTCCGAAGTGGGTTAAAGCTTGCAATTATAGGATCACCGAATGCTGGCAAATCTAGCCTGCTTAATTTTCTGATGCGAAGAGATGTTGCAATTGTCTCAAATATAGCAGGTACTACTAGAGATATAATAGAGGGAAATCTAGATATAGGCGGCTACCCTATTATCTTACAAGATACAGCAGGTATAAGAGGCGAAAGCAATGATTTTATAGAACAAGAGGGAATTAAACGAGCAATAGATTCAGCAAAAAAAGCTGATATTAAAATTGTGATGTTTGATGCTGAGACTTTAGACTCTACAGCTAATAAAGATATAACAGGTTTGATTGATGAGAATACTATTGTAGTAATCAACAAAATTGATCTTATAGAAGAGAATAAAATATTTTCACTGGAAGAAAAATATAAAATACTAAAAGTTTCAATTAAAAATAATATAGCTTTACCGAGTATATTAAAAAACATTGAAGAAATTGCTGAAAATATAGCAGGCTTTACTGAAACGCCTTATATAACAAATGAACGCCACCGCCATTATCTCAAACAAGCCCTCACTTATCTAAAAGATTTTAACCTCAATAATGATTTAGTCCTAGCAACGGAAGACATCCGAATGGCAATGCGTAGTATTGGAGCTATAACCGGTGTGATCGGCGTTGAAGAAATACTCGGTGAGATATTTAGGAATTTCTGTATAGGGAAGTGAGGAATCCACATCATTGCAAGAAAGCATTGCCAGCGTGGATTAGTTCTATTTTTGTTACCTCGTGGTTTATTCACAGAGTGACAAGAGTAAAACTAACTCTCACAAGCAACAACACCATAAAATGACAATTTGGCTATATTAAAAAAACTACTTGCTTTTCCTCTCAATAGTTAGTAATAGATTTTTACCACTCACAATATATTAAAATTAGATAAAATTATGAAAGAGAAATTAACCAAGGAAGAATTTAATCTCTTAGGGTTTAATTCCCCGAAGGTCTGCTTCGTGATATACTAGATGCATGGAAGAAAGCAGTTATATACATAAAAGTGATAATGTCACAGTACTAATATATCATTTAGTAACACCGGCAAAGTATAGAAGAGTAATATTCAATGAGGAACTAGACGATTATTTATGTAAAATTTGTGAGGACATAGAAGCTCGTTATGAAATTAGATTTTTGGAAATAGGAGTAGATAAAGAACATGTACATTTTTTACTACAGTCAATACTAATGTATAGCCCAACAAAAATAACTCAAATCATAAAAAGTATTACATCTAAGGAAATGTTTAAGAAATATCCAAATCTTAAAGAAAAATTATGGGGAAGTGAGTTTTGGAGTAAAGGATATTTTATGAGCACAGTATGTAAACATGGTGATGAGCGGAAATTACGTAATTATGTAAAAAATCAAGGTTCAGGCAAACCTTCTTATAAAGCATTTCAACAAAAACAGTTAAAACTTTTTGGATAGATACCTCGTAGCTCTGCTGCGAGGAGTATCATTAAATGGAGATAAGAAATGAACTTAAATCAAAAAATAATAAAGCCAAAATTAGGATTACTAATGTAAAGCGATGGGCTATAGCAGAGATAGTTATTACAGATTTAAAGAACTGTATGAAACTGGTGGTGAAGAAGCGTTGTATGAGATTAGCCGGAAGAAGCCAATAATAGCGAATAGAGTTGATCCAGCGATAGAGAAGGCAGTAATGGATATGGCAATAGAATATCCAGCATATGGACAGATTCGAGTATCAAATGAGCTTAAGAAGAGCGGTATACTTGTATCACCTGGAGGAGTGAGATCAATTTGGTTACGTAATGATTTAAACAATATCAATAAAAGGCTTAAAGCATTAGAAGCAAGGATGGCTCAGGATGGTATTGTACTTACTGAATCTCAGTTACAAGTACTAGAGAAACGACGTAGCGAAAAAGAAGCCCATGGCGAGATTGAGACACAGCATTCAGGTTATCTAGGATGCCAAGATACATATTATGTAGGAAATTTTAAGGGTATAGGTAAGGTTTATTCTCAGGTATTTATTGATAGCTATAGCAGAGTAGCTAATGCTAAACTATATACTGATAAAACAGCTTTAACTGCTGCTGATATGCTTAATGACCGCGTGTTACCATGGTATGAAACTCAAGGCATACCAATACTTCGTATTCTGACAGATCGCGGGTCAGAATATAAGGGAAATATAGAGCATCATGCTTTTGAATTATTTCTAAGTATCGAAGGTATAGAACATACTATTACTAAAGCATATTCTCCTCAAACAAATGGTATGTGTGAACGTTTTAATAAAACTATGAAACAAGAATTCTTTGATACAGCTATGCGGAAAAAGATCTACACTGATCTTGATGATTTACAATTAGATCTTGATATTTGGTTAGAGCATTTCAATAATGAGCGACCACATTCAGGAAAATATTGTTATGGTAAAACGCCTATGCAAACTTTTAAGGATAGTAAGAAATTAGCTATTGAAAAGAACAATGAAATCTTATATCTTGAATACTCATCTGACAGTCATAATTTATCAGATATTCAGATATAATTTTTATAGTGCCTGTAAGATCAAATCTTGACTTCTACATGTCATCCCGTGATTTATTCATGCGATCCAGTTAAACATATCAATAATATTGATATGTTTAGTTGTTTTTTGGATAGCGTGGTCAAGGGTGTTTTTTGATCTACGCAGGTAACGCCTATAATCTAATCAACTGAGATTTATTTCCAAATTCTTCTATTCCTTTTAAATCGGTGGCTGTAACCCAAAATTGTAGATTTGTATTTATAAAAAATTCGGTTAAATATTTTCGTCTTCTATCATCTAAATGAACAAACACCTCATCTAAAAGCAAAATAGGTACTATTTTAGTCAGCTTTATAGCATAATTCATTTCCGCAAGTATTATTGCTATTAAAATAGCTTTCTGCTCACCGGTAGAGCAAAATTTTGCCAAGATATTTTTGTGTTTATGTTTAACTAAAAAGTCGCTTTTATGGACTCCAAAACTGGTACGACCAAGTAATTTATCTTTATCTCTCGTTTTATAAAGCTCTGCCGCAATAAAACTAACAACATCTTCTTCGCCGTTTAATATTTTCTGCTCTACCGCTCCATCAATTGATAGCTCGGCTTTTGGAAATTCGTTTTCCAGATCATCAATTGCTTGTTGCATAAACTCTAAGGTTTTAAGGCGATTATTAGCAATATAGGTTGAAGTGTCAGTCATTTTTTCTTCAATAGTTTTAAGCCAATTATTATCCCACATGTCTTCAGCTAGAATTTTATTCCGCTCCTGCATATAATGTTCATATTTACTAACTAATTCTGCATGTTTTGGATCAAAATTATAAACTATTCGGTCAAAAAATTTTCTTCTATCACTAGTACCACTTGTAAAAATCCCCTCCACTTGGGGAGTAAGCCATACCATGCTGGTAAATTTACTTAGCTCATTATTGGCGATTTTGGAATTATTATATTTAGTTGCTCTTCTATTGGATATACGTTTGATTTGTGTGTTAAACTCTGCAAGCCCAAGCTTACTTTGCATTAAAGCCCTAACAAAGCAATGATCTTCTGACTCTCCACATATATCAGCAAGTCTTGCTGATCTTAAACCTCTACCTGGATAGAAAAGCGATATTGCTTCTAAGATATTAGTTTTACCACTACCGTTTTCACCAATAATAGTTATCGGAGTATTATCAGTTTTTAGCTCAAGATTTTTGAAATTACGATAATTCTCAAGTACTAAAGAATGTAAAAAAATATTTTTCATTTGTAATTAAACTTCGTCTACCAACTCTTCATTTATTTGAGGTATACCGTCTAGAAATTGCCATAGTAGCTTTGCTCCTTTTATTGCTCCCTGATATGCTAATTCTTGTTCATTTAGGCTTAAATTATCAATCAAATTTGCACATTCTTGAGTATGCCATTGATCAACTTCACTATGAACAATAAAAAATTGTAAAGTCCTATGATCTAAAATTCCATAAAATTTTTGTAACCCCTGAATTTTAGAGTTAGATACTTCAGGGGTTTGACGCTCATAAGCATATAAGGCTCCAAGCCCTACAGCAAAAGATTTTTCTGTTAACTTAAAATAACCTTGAACAAGTTTTTGAGTTGAGTCTAATTCAGGTTCTGAAGTAAGTTTGCTTCTTAAACATCCTATTCCTTCAGCAAAACGTTTCCATAATTCCGGATGATTTTCTTCGCCTTGTTCTTCTTCTACAAGATTACTAAGTAGTATTTGCCTAGTTTTTATATCGCTACATTTAGAATGTATTGCACTTATATAACATGGAAAAGCGGCAACGTGATGATAATACTCTTTTGCATAGGTTTGTAAAGTAGAACGACTAAGCTTTCCCATATTCCATAATTGATAAAATGGGTGATTTAAAAGGTGATATTGCTTAAGATCTATATTGAGTTGTTCTAAAAATTTCATGTTACCTCCTATTTTATTATTGATATTTAGGTTTTGCAAACTTATAAATTTTATAATTATTTGTTTTATCGATCATTATTGAATCCCAACCTTCTAAAAGATCAAGAGGAAAAAAAGTATCACCTTCATAGTCCTTATTTATCTTTGTAAGTAAGAATTCATTTATAAGATTTTGCTTTAGAAAAAAAGTAGCTATTTCTGCACCTCCGACCATAAAAATTTTTTTATCGCTAAAAAGCTTTATTACTTCCCAAAACTCGTCCAAAGATTTCACAAAAAACACATCATTATCAAATGATTGAGTAGGTATATTTTTTGAAAAAACAACACAAATACAGTTTTGCAAGATTTTAGGAGGCAGTGAGTCAAAGGTTTTATGTCCCATGACTATAATATTATTTTTTACTATTTGATAAAAATACTCAAATTCTTTAGGGTAAAACCAAGGCATCTGCCCTTTAAGCCCTATCACTCCTTTAGGATCGCATGCCATTATGCCGGTAATTTTTCTATTTTTCATAATATATTTTATTTATTAAAAGTATACGCCTGTGCTACAAAGAATCTTTGATGATCCTTAACATTATGTACTCGTAAATAGTCGACTTTATTTTCAGCTAAATATTTTGATATTGCTATTGTTTCTAAATCTCTTTCTTCTGCTCTACAATTATAGAAAGTAGAAATATAAGATTTTCTTGAGTGACCAACTAATATCTTACATCCTAATTTTTTAAATTCTTGAATATTTTGTAGTATATGTAAATTTTGGTAAACAGACTTTCCAAAACCTATACCAGGATCAAAAATTATATCTTTTCTATCAAATCCACATTTTTCTAATTTTGCTATTTCTTGCTCTGCCCATATATTTAGACTAATAATCGGAGATTTATTAAAATCAAGACATTGCTGTTTTTGTGGCGGAATGGTTAGCGAATGCATAATAACAATTTTACAATTATAATCTGCAATTAATCGTAATGTATCATTATCTAAGTTAGTTTTAACTAAGTTAATACAATGAATAGGATATTTTTTTAGAATTCGTTTTATCACTTCAGGTAAAAAAGTATCGATACTAATAAGGGATTCTGTTTTTTCTATAACTCCTTTTAGCTCTTCAAGAACATTATCAAGCCTAGTATATTCTTCATCCTCACTAATCATAAAAGCAGAGGGACGTGTTGACTGAGCACCAAGATCAATGATGCTGGATCCTACATCCATTAAATGTATAAAATTCTTAACGGCATCTTCCTTATGAAAACTCAAACCTCCATCAGAAAAAGAATCAGGAGTAATATTTAAAATACCAACAAATTGAGGTTCTAAAACGAGCGAGCGTATAACTCCTTGATTTTCGATTAAATGGGCTATTTCTGCAAAGGTTTTATCTTTATAGAGGTTATCATTAGCACAAACATAACGACATTCTAAGCTTAAGCTTGCAATAAGATGAACAAGAAACGGTCTATTTAATAATTGAGAATGTGGTATAGCTTAATGCGATAAGATAGTGACTCAGAGTATGAGTTAGATTATACTAAATGAAAAACTTATGGCAAAGGCATATTCATACGATTTAAGAATATGAGTAATAAAAAGTTTAACAGATGGTAAAACAATAAAAGAGACTTCTGAGATATACTCTATTAGTAGGAAGACTATAATAGAATGGAAAAAATTAAAGAAACAAACCGGCGATATCAAAGCAAAAAGTGGTTATCATACAGGACATCGTAGAATAATAAGAGACATAGAGGGATTTAAAAAATTTATAGAATTAAATTTTGATAAAACCACCATGGAACTAGCTAACAACTGGAGTCAAAAAGTATCTGCAAGTACGATATCAAGATTGCTTAATAAATTAGGTTATAGTTATAAAAAAAACTTTTCTTCATCCCAAAAGAGATGTTGGTCTAAGGAATGAGTTTATATTGAAACTAAAAACTATAGACAAACAAGATTTAGTATTTATCGATGAATCTGGGATAGAAGATAATAGCTGTAGAGAACACGGGTGGAGCATTATCGGTCAAAGATGTTATGGTGAAAGGGTCTATCAACATAAATCACTGATTAGTATGATTGCTGGGGTGTCTGCCAAAGATATTATTGCCCCAATAATATTTGATGGGACATGTAATAAGGACATTTTTGAAACTTATGTACAAGAGATATTGATCAAAGAGTTAAAGCCTGGTCAGATAGTAGTAATGGATAATATTAATTTTCATAAAAGTACAAAAGTGAAAACGTTAATTGAATCTTTTGGTTGCAGTATTTTATTTTTACCAACTTACTCTCCTGATTTAAATCCTTACTATTACCCACAATTATAAAATGCTGCTAGAGTATTCACTGATCATTTTAAATAAGAAGGATAGGCGATATGCAAGATATAGTAACATACGGGATAAATATATCAAGCACTGGTTGGTTAGAGAATGAGCTCAGGCATGTTGACTTTAAAGATAAAAGACTTATAAATCGGCTTATTAAAACCAGTAACTTACTTGATAGCAAAGCATCCGGCACAATAAATCAAAGTTGCAGATCCTGGAAAGATGCGAAGGGAGCTTACAGACTATTTAGCAATGATAAGTTTGATATAGATGAAGTCTATTCTTCGCATCATGTGGAAACACAAAATAGAATCCAAGGCAAAAATTTAGTGTTTGCAATTCAGGATACAACTTACCTGGATTATGACACTCATATTAAGACAAAAGGGCTAGGCAGTATCTCCAAAGCTTATACAAAGCACAAACAGGGTCTTATTATGCATAGTACTATTATAGTGACGCCAGGAGGTCTGCCTTTAGGCCTTACCTCTCAGCAATGTTGGGCACGTATCGCAAGGGAAGAGGATCAGAAGGAAAAAGCAAGGCGTAAGTATATCACTCACATCAAAGATAAAGAAAGCTATAAATGGATTAACGCGTTTGAGGAAACAATTGCCAATATTCCTGAAAATACTAGAGTTATTACGGTTGGAGATAGAGAAGCAGATATCTTTGATTTGTTATGGAAAATTGAAGAATCAGCTGCAGAATTTGTAATTCGCAACAGACAGGATAGGAAATTTATTTGCCCGGAAAATGGTAAAACAAAAATACAAACGAAAATAAGTAAGCTACAGTCCAAGAAAGAGATTAGACTGAAAATCCCAGGCAATGGACTTCATAAAGCAAGAAAAGCAAATGTTGAAATTAAATACACATATGGGCACATACCAATTAGGTCTGTATCTTTATATGGCCCTGAAAATACTGATCACAAAATCAGTGACAAATTAGCTGTTTATGTTGTAAGCGCTAAAGAAATTAATGCCCCTGTTGGAGTAGAGGCAATCGATTGGACTATACTGACCAACATCCCCGTGAGTAGCTTTGAAGATGCTGTTGAGCGTATAACTTGGTATAAGCTAAGATGGAAAATAGAAGAATATTTTAGAGTTCTGAAATCAGGATGCAAGATAGAAGCCTCTCGCTTATCTGCCGAAACAAAGCTACAAAAATTAATTGCCATAAAAAGCCTCATTGCTTTTAAAATTTTATATTTATCAAAAATAGCCTCAACTTGTCCTGAAGAGAGCTGCGATAGCATACTTACCACCCAAGAATGGAAAACGCTTTATATGCGCGTGCACAGAACAAATAATACTCCTGGCAAGCCTCCAAATATAAAAGAAGCTATTATTTTGCTTGGTAAATTAGGAGGCTTTATGGCAAGAAAGAGTGATGGGTTGCCCGGAGCAATGTCTTTATGGCGGGGATATGAAATCCTTCAAGAGAGCGTAATGATGCTATCAATTGTTAGTGGTAAAATTTGTGGGTAATAGTAAGATTTAAATCCTATTGAGCATTACTGGTTTAAAATCAAGAACGAAATAAGAAAAACTGTTTCTAATTTTGAGCACTTTTTTGATGCGGTTTACTATGCTCTTAAAAAAGTCACTACCTTATCGCATTAAGCTATATTTTTAAATCTGGTGTATCTACACAATAATTATCCCAGAGTAAAATATCTAAATCTATAGCTCGAGGAGACCATTTATTATAAGGCTCTTTTCTGCCTATTTGCTGTTCAATTTTTTTAAGCAAGGTTAGCAGTTCATTGGGCAATAAATTAGTAGTACCTTGCACCACCATGTTAAAATACGGCTTATCCCAACTACTATTTGCATTAGATGATATAATAGCTTGCGTCTCAAAAATAATAGATTGCTTAATCTCTTAGGGTTTAATTCCCCGAAGGTCTGCTTCGTGATATACTAGATGCATGGAAGAAAGCAGTTATATACATAAAAGTGATAATGTCACAGTACTAATATATCATTTAGTAACACCGGCAAAGTATAGAAGAGTAATATTCAAAGAGGAACTAGACGATTATTTATGTAAAATTTGTGAGGACATAGAAGCTCGTTATGAAATTAGATTTTTGGAAATAGGAGTAGATAAAGAACATGTACATTTTTTACTACAGTCAATACTAATGTATAGCCCAACAAAAATAACTCAAATCATAAAAAGTATTACATCTAAGGAAATGTTTAAGAAATATCCAAATCTTAAAGAAAAATTATGGGGAAGTGAGTTTTGGAGTAAAGGATATTTTATGAGCACAGTAGGTAAACATGGTGATGAGCGGAAATTACGTAATTATGTAAAAAATCAAGGTTCAGGCAAACCTTCTTATAAAGCATTTTAACAAAAACAGTTAAAACTTTTTGGATAGATACCTCGTAGCTCTGCTGCGAGGAGTATCATTAAACTATAAGGCTTTTGTAGAAGAAGACAATATTTAAATTGAAATGCCGCCGCTTTTTTTAAAACCGGCACGAGCTCTTTCAAGCTTTTTAATAAGTTTAGGGGAATATGATTTGATATCTCTTGGCTTCCCACCCTCATATTTTCGAGCTAATTTCATTCCACCTCTAATAAAATTATAGGCAAAATTCATTAGTTTTGTCTCACCTGCTATCCTTTTCGGATTCATAAACATGTAAATCTGATAAACGGCAAAGCTTTTGATTAAACGCTTTAGGTCTATTCTTGCCTGCTTGGTTAAGCCTTGTAATTTATCTTTCGGGTTTGCAAGATTTTTATTAGCATCTCTAACAATTTTAGAATGCTGATGCATTAAATAGTTACTGACTTCGGAAATATTTTTACTGATAAGTTTTTCATCCATCTTCAGCATTTTAAGCTTTAGATTTTTAGTCTTACCCAAATATTTACGGATCAATAAAATAATTTGCGATTGGAGTTGAGTTAAATCCATAGTTTGTTCATTTAAGATAGCAAGTATCTGCTCTATCTCATATTCAAAATCTTCATTTTGGCTCAACTCCTCAAAAAGCTCTTCTACTTCGGTGCTTTCAAGTACAAGCGAGTCGCTAACACCCATTAAAGCATCTTTTATTTGCTCAGCAATTTTTTTCGTATCATCAGCTGGATAATCTTGAGTCATATCTAATTTGTAATTAAATATATTTATTTTATACTATCACCTCATTTTTACTTGTCTATAAAAATTATATTAAGATATTTTAATTACCTGAGTCTGAATAATAATCAGAATCATCCCCACTTAGTGAAACATCCTTAGGATCATAAATAGGACGTGATAAATCTACAGATGTATCTTGCTCTATTTTTTGAGGAATCTCAAATTTTCCTGCTAATTCTTTATACTCTATAGCTTGCGTAAAATACTCTGTTTTATTATTATTCGGTGGAACTATGTTTGCTAGCTCTATATATCTCAGATAATTTTAAATAATATTTAGGCTCAACTATTTCTTCCAGCTTACCTATAGCCTTAAGATAAGCTTTTGCCGCATCGTCTGTTAGATTGTGTTTTTTATAATATTTTGCTTGTAGTAAATATTCTTCTGCTAAATCCTTACTACCTATCTTAGAGTCAAGCATCAGCTCATTGATTAATCCTTTAAATGCTTTCTTTTCATCACCAATACATTTAGTGTTTCTTAAATATTCCAATGCTTTTTTATATTCACCCTGATTTAAATATATCTTACCGAGCTTCGTGTTTGCTTTAACAGAATCAAAGGCAGTAGCTTTTTTATACAACTCTATTGCTGAATTAACACTCACAACTTGTGCATGCTGACAGTAAGTTTCAGCTAATTGATGTTTGTATAATTTTTCTTGTTGGTTATAGAAACCGATAGATCTATGGGTTTCTATTAACAATTCTCCTAATAAATTATAAAAATACTGTTCTTGCTCTGGTAATATTGTCATTGCTAAAGTAAAAGGGACCAGTAAATTGCACGAAAAAGGGACCAGAGAATTTGGTGTAACCTAATAAGGTTATAATGTGCAATATTCACTAGATAATTAATTAAAATAAATATCTAGTGATACAATGATAAGAATAAATATGTACACAACAATTATCACCCTTTATAAGCAAGGCAATAGTCAAAGAAATATTGCCAAACTAACGAGAATAGACCGTAAAACAGTAAGAAAAATAGTAAACCGTTATGTAGAGTCTGGTACAGAATCTCCTGCACCCTATGAACGATCTTCAGCACTGGATTCTTGGCACGAACAAATAATTGAGTTATTAGAAAAGAATCTAAGTTACATAAGAATTTTTGAAGAGTTAAAAATTCAAGGTTATACAAAAAGTTATGGTTCGCTAACCCGTTATATCAAAAAATATAAGATACAAAATAACAGTTGCATTCGTTTTCATACTTTAGCAGGAGAGGAAGCACAAGTAGATTTTGGTGACATAGGCTTACAGTATAATTCTAAGGGGCGTAGAGTTAAAGCATATGTATTTAATATGCGTTTAAGTTATAGTCGCCTTGATTATTATGAAGTAGTGTTTGATCAAAGTTGTCAAACATGGATACAATGTCATATCAATGCATTTAATTATTTTGCTGGCAGTCCAAAAGTAATAAAACTTGATAATCTTAAAGCTGGAGTGGTAGATAGCAATTTCTATGAGCCCGTATATCAGAAGGAATACAAACGTTTAGCTGATCATTATGGAATTTTACTTTCTCCTTGTCGTGTATATCAACCTCAAGAAAAAGGCAAAGTAGAATCAGGAATAAAGTATGTCAAAAATAATTTTTTTGCTGGACGTAAATTTCATAGATATGAAGAATTAACACATGATCTTGCTAACTGGTTAAATAAAGCAAATAACCGAATACATGGTACTACTAAAAAAATTCCTCAGGAACTATTTGAGCAAGAAGAAAGTAATAATTTAATGCCTTTACCATTAGAAACGTTTGATTTGTCATCGTGGCATAATCGAAAAGTAGCAAAAGATTGTCATATCACCATAGATAATAATTATTATTCCGTACCGGCAAAATATATATACAGTGAGGTACTGGTACAATTATCACCAAAACTTGTTCAAATATTTTCTATCCAAAATGATTTAATAGCAAGGCACGTTAGAACAGATGGCAAAGGAATATTTACCACTAATCCGTCTCATTATGCCAAATATAAACGTCTATGCCCAGGTTTTATAGAATATAGTGAACATTATCAACAACAAATGCAGCAGATAGGAAATAATTGCAGTTTATTATTAGAGTTATTACAACAAACACGAGTAAATGATTGGCAACGTTGTGCTAGAGGTATTATTTCTTTACGTAAGGTTTACAATGATGAGTTAATAGATAAAGCTTGTCATAGAGCATTACATTACGGTATAAGTTCTTACTCTAAAATTAAAAATATCTTAAATAGTAATGCAGTAAACTTACCATTGCCAGAGTTTGGAGGTCAGAATGCAGAACTTGCTTAATGACCTACGTAGTTTTAGATTATCAGGTATAGTCAATAGCTTAAATGAAAGGATTATTTATGCTCAAAATAATAAACTAGGATTTAAAGAATTTCTCTCACTATTATGTGAAGATGAAAAATCTCACCGTAAGGATAATAATTACCGTCGTCGTAAAAGTGCTGCTAAATTACCAGTCACTAAAAATTTAGAAGACTTTGATTTTCAGTTCCAACCAAGTATTGATGCCAAAGTAATAAGTGATTTATCTACTTGTGATTATATTAATACTAAGGGCAATGTCATATTCATAGGTAATTCTGGAACTGGCAAAACTCATCTTGCTATTGGATTAGCATTAAAAGCTTTAACACGAGAATACTCTGTATATTTTACTACGGTATCGGATATGCTTTATAATTTACATATTGCAAGAGCAGATAATAGCTATCACAAAAAAGTTAAATTACTCTTATCATTTGACTTATTAATTCTTGATGAGTTAGGTTTTAAGCAATTACCAAAACATTCAGTAGATGATTTTTTTAATATTATTGCTAAACGATATGAAAATAAATCTACCATTATTACCACAAACAAGGATTTTGAAAGATGGAATGAAATATTTGCTGATGAGTTATTAACTCATGCAATTATTGATCGAGTAGTACATCATGCACATATACTAAACATCACAGGTAAAAGTTATCGTATTAATAACTATAAATTTGGAGGTCATTTGACATAAAAATTTTTACATATAGTGGTCCCTTTTTCGTGCAATTTACTGGTCCCTTTTTATTTGACAATGACAGTAATATTTGGCTATGTAGTAATTTATTATATATTATTGCAGTAAAATTTTTTTCTATTTCATCAATAGTTTTAAATCCCGCAACACATTTCCAGAGAGATTTAGCTTCTTGCTCACTAACCGAACTTACTAATTTTTTAAAGTTATTCATACCATCGGTTATGATGTTAGAAATATTTATATGGCTAGAAGATATATTATGAATATTATCCGTTAAAGTAGTTGTAATATCATCTACGCTTTGAATTTCGGCACCTTGTATAGATTTTAAAAAAGCTTTCAGATTATTTATATTATTTATTTGATCTGCATTTAAAGTCTTATTATTTTTTATTTCTTGATAAAACTTTTTAACAGCATCCTCTATTTTATTTGAAAATGAATGATCATCATTTTTTAATCTCTTAGGGTTTAATTCCCCGAAGGTCTGCTTCGTGATATACTAGATGCATGGAAGAAAGCAGTTATATACATAAAAGTGATAATGTCACAGTACTAATATATCATTTAGTAACACCGGCAAAGTATAGAAGAGTAATATTCAAAGAGGAACTAGACGATTATTTATGTAAAATTTGTGAGGACATAGAGGCTCGTTATGAAATTAGATTTTTGGAAATAGGAGTAGATAAAGATCATGTACATTTTTTACTACAGTCAACAATGTATAGCCCAACAAAAATAACTCAAATCATAAAAAGTATTACATCTAAGGAAATGTTTAAGAAATATCCAAATCTTAAAGAAAAATTATGGGGAAGTGAGTTTTGGAGTAAAGGATATTTTATGAGCACAGTAGGTAAACATGGTGATGAGCGGAAATTACGTAATTATGTAAAAAATCAAGGTTCAGGCAAACCTTCTTATAAAGCATTTCAACAAAAACAGTTAAAACTTTTTGGATAGATACCTCGTAGCTCTGCTGCGAGGAGTATCATTACAGTTTTAAAAGACTCTATTAATTCTGCTTCTAAATTTATTTTATTAAAAGGAGCAAATAAAGTGCTAAACCAATCTTTAACATTAATTATGTTTAGATCATGTTGATCACTTAATTTAAGGTTAGAAAAATATTTCAGATAATTTAGGAAGCTTTCCAATTTAGAGTTTGGGAGTTCTAAAATCTGATTTAACTCTTGAACAACTTCTAAAAAACTTCCTATAGTTTTATTACTATTATCTGTAGCTTTATGATTTTTGATGATTTCTATTAATTTTTTTAATTTATCAGTATTATCAAAAAATTTAAATTTAAAGACCGAGCTCTTTTCTTTATCCCATTTTGCATGCACTAATTCTTTAAATTTACTGACCTCATTTGTTATATTATAATTAACGGTCTGTATTATAAAATATGGAATAAGTTTTTCATCGATGGTTATTTTATTATTTTCATTTTGAGTTATATTATTACCATAATTTATTCTAAAATCTAATAGAGCTTTATATTGCTGTGCTAGTTCACTAGCTTGGGGCAATAAATAGATACAAAACTTACGCTATGTTTGGTTCTAAATATCGTAAAGATGGAGAACGAAGCTGTTGTTGCATATAGTCATCTAAAAGCCCTAACTTTATTTGGTAGACCGTTTTACCTATTTTATTTGCAGTTCTTTTGAGAAAAGCCCAAACTAGAAATGCACAACTAATGTGATTACGTTGGATACGCTGTTTTCTGCATTGGCAACGTTCTATACCAGTCAGTTGCTTAATTTTTCTATGCATGCTCTCAATTACCCATCGCAAGCCAAACTCATCTTGTGCAGCTTTAGAAGATTTTTGAGTTTTGTTATTGGTAACAACATAATCAACTCTGTTGGTAGAAACAGTAAATTTAAACAAATTAACATGCTTATTTTTGGCAAATCCTTTTATATGAATCTCCATTCCATTCTTAATTTCTTCATCTGAAAACGTCAACTTGCTAACAGCTTTATAAGGCTCGTAATCACACGTTTTACTAACATTTCTATTGGCTTTAATAGGGGCATAATAATATTTGCCCAAGGAGTCAACATGTTGCATAATTTTGTGTGTAGCATACCATGTGTCAAAAAGTACAGTTTGAAAAGGAATCTTTTTACTATAAACAGCATTATTGAACATCTTTAGTAGGTGATCTAGTTTCGTCGCTCCATCATGATCAGATGAAAAAATGCGATAATCTATTACCCAAAACTTATCAATATCGGGGTTATAATATACAAGACTCACTACTCCTATACCGGTAGTAACTCCACCTGTAGCTCCACTATACTGCGATCTAGCAACCTCTATTTTCTTTGTGTTCCTTTTGTTTAACACCGTATCATCAAATATTGTATATCCGTTAGATGAAAAGATAACATCATTCTTAATGTGTTCCCATAACAAAGAAGGAGTATATTTTTCATTTTCTAAAAATCTATTAACGCGAGTTTCGAATTAATATAGCATAGGATTTAGCATATCAAGAGAGATGTAATAGAAGGTTTATTATCAGACATTTGATAATTTATCAGTGCTGCAACCATATGCACAAAGGCATTTGTAACTGATCTATGCCTTGAATGCTCAAACTTCCCCAATAGTTTAATTTTACTAAACACAGATTCTATTAATGCTCTTTTAAGCAATAATATTTTATCCAACATAGACATAAGTTTATTTTTCATATTTTTCTTTACCCTAGTTACCATAAAAATTCCTTGCTCTAAAAGTTGTTGAAATAATTGTTGTGAAATATAACCACGATCTCCGAATACTTTACCAAAAAGATTTTTGATCATCAGTTCCAGCTGTTTTCTATCATCCTTATTGCCAGGGCTAAAAGATGCTTTAACTATACCACCGGCTCTATTAATTATTAGATGTAGTTTAAGTCCATAGAACCAACCTTTTGTTGTCTTACTGCGTGCTGCTATGCCGGCGAACACTTTATTCATTGAAATACGGTATCTCTTACATACCTCTATACTACTTGAATCTACAAAAGAAAGGCCATCACACTGATCCAAAATAGAATTGAATATCAGTACTAATAGTGGTAAATGTGGACCTATTATTTTTATAAATTGACTATAGCTTACTAATTGAAAATCTCTTTGATGATAAATCCATATTTGCTTCAGATAATAATTCTTAAAACAATCATAAGATGACTGCCAGTAGCCTATTATAATTGTTATTACCTCACTTCTGTTAAGTCGACTTTTAGGACCAGATTTGTTGTTATGGTTAGTAATTGAATTTGTATGCTTGTCTAATTCTTGAAAAAAATCATCGACGTAACAAAATATTTCTGTAAAATCCATTATCATAGGTTATTGCTCTTAAAGTTTTTTCAATAACCTATAAACTTTTTTCTTATACTATAAATACCATATTTTAATTAGCAATTTGTATTTTGTACTCACTTTATAACAAAAACAGTATTATCAATATCCCCGTAACCCACTGTTTATCAGCTATACAGCGACTTTTTGAATACGAAACTCGCGTTACTTAGTTTCTGAAGTTTTGACAAAAAGATAACCAAACTTATAAAGTATGATATAAATACGCTCAAATACAAAATGGTTTTTAGTGTGTATGATTATGCAAGAAATGTTGCAAGAAATAAAAAATTTTCCCCTATAATCAAGATGTGGTTTTAGAATTAATACTATCACTAGTAACTAATGATAGCGTTAAAGCAAGATCTGTTGTTGAATTAACAACTAATAAATATTTTCAGCGTAGTTGGTCAAGTGTATACAGAGCTATAGAGAATTTTTACTGTGCTCGTGATGAATCATTAAATATAAGAGATGAGCAACGTTTTAAGACTCGAGAAGATATAGAAAAATACTTAATAAGTAAACTGATTAATGAGGGTAAAAACTTACTGCAAATAGATACTACAGTGAGTAGCAAGAAAGATTCCAAGAAAGCAATTGATCGTACATATATTAGACAGAATGCTAATAACCGACCAGTTGCGGGTTATGAATATAGTGTAGTGTGCATCGGTGCTCAGCCTAAATGGTCTGTACCAATATCTATAAATAGAGTAAAATCAGATGAGAATAAGTATAGCAAAGGTAGCAAACAAATAATGAAAATTGTTAAGCAAATACCACAAAAGGCTCTAAATATAACAGTAGGTGATGCAGGTTATAGCGCTCTATCTTTCATTCACCCGCTGCACAATGAAGCAAATACGGTAACAATAACCCGCCAAAGAATTAATCGCAGTATTTACAAAATATATATAGAGGAGCAAAAAACAAGAGGTCGTAAAAGATCTTATGGAGCTAAGATTTCTTGTAGTAGTTCTGATAATTTACTGATTCCAGATACAGAAGAAACTGTAGTAAAGGCTACAAAAAATGGTGACATATCAATTAGTATTTCACTATTTAAGAATTATCTAATCAAGGGCAAGAAACAGCATATCATGTCTGATAAACCGCTGAATTTTATTCAGGTTAAGGTGTTAGATGCATCAGGAAATAGGAAATATAACAGAGATGTATGGTTATGTGTTTCTGGCCAACAAAAAGATAAAATCAGTGGTAAAGAAGTATATGCATACTATAGACAAAGGTTTGATATTGAGCATTTTTTTAAATTTGGTAAGTCAAAATTATTGATGGATAAATTTCAAACGAATGATCCAAATAAAGATGAGGATTATATGTTATTCGTAATGCTAGCGTACAACATATTGTATCATGCACAATCTTCAGTTAAGGCAAGAAAAGTAAGGGCATGGGATAAAAAAATCAATAGCAATATGTTGTCTCCAAGTGAAGTTTATAGATCTATGCCACAAATTGCCCTTGAAGAAATATTAGAAAAGTCTATATCCAGAGGGATACCAGATCATAGAAATATTAGAAATAATCATCAGGTCAAACCATTTGCACCAGTAATACGCAAAAGTAATAAACACGGTAAGTTGGAAATTACAATAAAATCAAGTTTTGATGGAAGTAACCAAATTACCAAAACCTCATTTAATAAAAAGCTAAAATTACCAAATAATATTAGTAAGTATAAACCAGCAATATTAGACAAAATTGCTACAGTTTTTGACACATTATGTACCCAAATAGAATAAATAAATTTTGTTATTACTAAAAAAATATAAAAAAATTGGAATACATTTCTCCTTATGGAAAGGATTTTGTCAAAACTTCAGTAGTTTATTTTTTGCTTCGTGTAATTGCCATTTATTCATATTTAAATTCCAATATGTCTAGATTAGCTAGATTATTCTAGAAATTGAAACATAGATTACTTGTTTATGTAAATAAGTTTGTAAGGCTTATGTTATATCGTCATTATGAAAGAGTGGAGCAACCCAAAATTTTTGGGTTGCCAAATTGATGCTATGACAGGAAGTAAGTAGAACTATTGCATTTCAGTAATGCGTTGCTCTTCTGCTTCTAATAATTTTTCTAATTCTTTTCTGTTGTATTTTTTTTCTTTGAGCTTTACTGCATTATCAAAAATATGTTGTACAGCTTTTTCTTCCAACGCAGGTCCTTTAAGCTGCTCAACAGCTCTAGGGTTATTTTTATAAAAATCAAACAACATATTTTCTTGACCAGGAAAGCTACGTGCTTGCTGCATAATAATTCTGCGAAGATCATCAGGCTCTAATTGTAAATTTTTATCTTTTGCATATTCTGCAAGCATTAGCCCAATTCTAACACGACGTAATGCTAATTTAGCGTAATATTCTTTCACTTGTTCCGGTGATTTATCTTTAAATACAGAATCATCTTGCTCGCTTTTATCAGTTTCAGATTTTAAGATATTTTTTTCTTGCTCTAATAAAGATTCAGGCACGTCAAAATCTAACAACTTTTCTAGCTGATCAAATAAATTCATTTTCATGATAGTAGAGATAGCTTCTTCCGACTCATTTTCTATTTTTTTGGTAAAGTGAGTGCGTAGCTCTTCAAGGCTATTGCTTTGGAGTTTTTTAGCAAACTCATCATCAATGGCTGTAGGTTCTGCAGTATGAACAGCTTTAACCTGAACTACAAAACGAGCATCCTTGCCAGCTAAATCTTTAGCATGGTAATTTTCAGGGAAAGTTACATTAACTTCTACTTCACTACCAGCTTTAGAACCTATTAATTGCTTCTCAAAACCAGGGATAAGTGCATTACTACCTATAACTACTTTAAAATCAGTAAGTTTTCCACCTTCAAAAGCTTCATCTTTAACATACCCAATTGCATCCATGGTAATTTGATCACCATCTTTAGCTTTTGCTTTGCTTTCTTTGGTATAATTTTTCATCATTTCTGCAAGCTTTTTAAGCTGCTCTTCAACGTCATCAGGACTCACTTCTAATTTCGGACGGTTTATAGATATTTTCTTTAAATCTGGAATATCAATTTTAGGTAAAAATTCCATTTTTATTGTAAATTCTAAAGGCTTATTAGGTTCATTTTGTAAATCATCAATTTTTGGTCTACCGACGATATTTAAATTATGTTCCTTAATAACATGATTTACTGAATCATTAATTCTTTTTTCTATTATATCATTTCTGACAGAAGCACCATATTTTTTCTCAACAATTGCAATAGGTACTTTACCAACTCTAAAACCTGGAATTTTAACTTTTTTGTTTTTTATTAAATCAAGTAACTCTTTTTGAACATCATTATCAATTTCACTTAAAGGAGTTGAAATTTTAATATGAAAATCTAGCCCTTCATTTTTTAATATGGTAGTTGCCATTTGTAATAATCCGTTATTTATAAATAATTCAGCATATTAGTTTGCTAATCAAAATAAACTATAGAGCCAAAATATGCAATAGTTTTTGTAAAACTGATAATCTAGAATTGTAATGATACTCCTCGCAGCAGAGCTACGAGGTATCTATCCAAAAAGTTTTAACTGTTTTTGTTGAAATGCTTTATAAGAAGGTTTGCCTGAACCTTGATTTTTTACATAATTACGTAATTTCCGCTCATCACCATGTTTACATACTGTGCTCATAAAATATCCTTTACTCCAAAACTCACTTCCCCATAATTTTTCTTTAAGATTTGGATATTTCTTAAACATTTCCTTAGATGTAATACTTTTTAACGCGAGTTTCGTATTCAAAAAGTCGCTGTATAGCTGATAAACAGTGGGTTACGGGGATATTGATAATACTGTTTTTGTTATAAAGTGAGTACAAAATACAAATTGCTAATTAAAATATGGTATTTATAGTATAAGAAAAAAGTTTATAGGTTATTGAAAAAACTTTAAGAGCAATAACCTATGATAATGGATTTTACAGAAATATTTTGTTACGTCGATGATTTTTTTCAAGAATTAGACAAGCATACAAATTCAATTACTAACCATAACAACAAATCTGGTCCTAAAAGTCGACTTAACAGAAGTGAGGTAATAACAATTATAATAGGCTACTGGCAGTCATCTTATGATTGTTTTAAGAATTATTATCTGAAGCAAATATGGATTTATCATCAAAGAGATTTTCAATTAGTAAGCTATAGTCAATTTATAAAAATAATAGGTCCACATTTACCACTATTAGTACTGATATTCAATTCTATTTTGGATCAGTGTGATGGCCTTTCTTTTGTAGATTCAAGTAGTATAGAGGTATGTAAGAGATACCGTATTTCAATGAATAAAGTGTTCGCCGGCATAGCAGCACGCAGTAAGACAACAAAAGGTTGGTTCTATGGACTTAAACTACATCTAATAATTAATAGAGCCGGTGGTATAGTTAAAGCATCTTTTAGCCCTGGCAATAAGGATGATAGAAAACAGCTGGAACTGATGATCAAAAATCTTTTTGGTAAAGTATTCGGAGATCGTGGTTATATTTCACAACAATTATTTCAACAACTTTTAGAGCAAGGAATTTTTATGGTAACTAGGGTAAAGAAAAATATGAAAAATAAACTTATGTCTATGTTGGATAAAATATTATTGCTTAAAAGAGCATTAATAGAATCTGTGTTTAGTAAAATTAAACTATTGGGGAAGTTTGAGCATTCAAGGCATAGATCAGTTACAAATGCCTTTGTGCATATGGTTGCAGCACTGATAAATTATCAAATGTCTGATAATAAACCTTCTATTACATCTCTCTTGATATGCTAAATCCTATGCTATATTAATTCGAAACTCGCGTTTGTTATGGTTAGTAATTGAATTTGTATGCTTGTCTAATTCTTGAAAAAAATCATCGACGTAACAAAATATTTCTGTAAAATCCATTATCATAGGTTATTGCTCTTAAAGTTTTTTCAATAACCTATAAACTTTTTTCTTATACTATAAATACCATATTTTAATTAGCAATTTGTATTTTGTACTCACTTTCAGGAGTTTCACACTTAGAGCCTGTCTTGAAAGTGTATTGAGAACAAAAACAATACACTAATTCATAGCAAGCAGTTTACAATTTGTATAAAAAAGCAGTAATTTTGCTAAAAATTGTAAATTTTTTGATACATCAAACAGTGCTAAAGTAATATGTTGCAGTACTATTTAATGAGCATATTCGTCTTTCAAGATAGGCTCTTAGCAAAGAATATGGTAATCTAGAGAAAAATAGTTTTAGATAAAAATGACAAGATCAAAATGTAGCAAAGATTTATATCAATCGTTTTTACAAGCAAGTAGTGTAAGATATACTGGCAAAGCATTATCTGAAGTAAGCCCAGTAGATCTATCGCACGATAGTGCAAGTCGATGGTTAAAGAGTAAAGATTTTCGCCCTAGCGAAATCTATAGCAAAGTGTCAAAATATCTTGATCTAGAGGAGCCTTGTTTATTAGTAGGAGATGACACCTTATTGTCAAAGCAATACAGTAAGAGGATCGAGCTTGTAAAGTATCAATATTCTGGGGCTGTACATGATGTTATACCTGGTATAGGAATGGTAAACTTACTGCATTACAATACTCAAATTGATCAATCTACTCCTGTAGATTATAGAATATATGATAAAGAAACTGATGGCAAAACAAAGAACGAGCATTTTTGTGATATGCTTACTTTAGCTAAAGAAAGAGGTATCAATCCTGATGCCATAGTCATGGATGCTTGGTATAGTGGTTTGGATAATTTAAAACATATACGTAATTTAGGTTGGATATGGGTTACTAACCTAAGAAGAAATAGAAAAGTTAATCGTAATGTTAGCTTGGACACTTTGGAGATTCCCGATGAAGGGCTAAAAATTCATCTACGTGGATACGGTTGGGTAACGGTATTTAAGTTTGTGGCAAAAAATGGTCGCATTGATTACATAACAACTAATTTAGAAAACCCTACACGTGAGCAAATAGAGAAAATTGTTAAGGCACGTTGGTCTATAGAAGTTTATCATCGAGAATTAAAACAAACTTGTGGTATTGAAAGCTGTCAGGCACGCACGGGTCGAGCTCAAAGAAATCATATTTGCCTTGCTGTATTGGCATGGCTTGATATGAACAAAAGGAGGATAAATGAAAAAATTACTTTATATCAACAAACTTGGGAAGTTATAAAAACATCAATTCAGAATAACATTAGATGGCTTCTAACTGATATGCAATTTTCCTAAGTGCGAAACTCCTGACTTTATAACAAAAACAGTATTATCAATATCCCCGTAACCCACTGTTTATCAGCTATACAGCGACTTTTTGAATACGAAACTCGCGTTTATTACCTCCTTTCCTCTTATTTTACTATCAAAAATTATCTTTCAACGACCCCATTGTATATCCGTTAGATGAAAAGATAACATCATTCTTAATGTGTTCCCATAACAAAGAAGGAGTATATTTTTCATTTTCTAAAAATCTATTAATAACATCATGGCTACATTTCTTGGCATGTTCAGCGTAGTAGGTTAAACTATAATTCTTTTGGCTAATTGTTAAAAATTGACAGTAATCTGTTCTATTAATTGGTATTGCTTGCAATCTGTTCCTCTTTTACATGTTTAATTATTCTTACAATAATTTATCACTCTTCCACTCATAGCGTAAGTTTTGCTAGAACTCGCTAAGAGTCTTGGTAGCATATCATCAGCATGTAAAGCGATGGGCTATAGCAGAGATAGTTATTACAGATTTAAAGAACTGTATGAAACTGGTGGTGAAGAAGCGTTGTATGAGATTAGCCGGAAGAAGCCAATAATAGCGAATAGAGTTGATCCAGCGATAGAGAAGGCAGTAATGGATATGGCAATAGAATATCCAGCATATGGACAGATTCGAGTATCAAATGAGCTTAAGAAGAGCGGTATACTTGTATCACCTGGAGGAGTGAGATCAATTTGGTTACGTAATGATTTAAACAATATCAATAAAAGGCTTAAAGCATTAGAAGCAAGGATGGCTCAGGATGGTATTGTACTTACTGAATCTCAGTTACAAGTACTAGAGAAACGACGTAGCGAAAAAGAAGCCCATGGCGAGATTGAGACACAGCATTCAGGTTATCTAGGATGCCAAGATACATATTATGTAGGAAATTTTAAGGGTATAGGTAAGGTTTATTCTCAGGTATTTATTGATAGCTATAGCAGAGTAGCTGATGCTAAACTATATACTGATAAAACAGCTTTAACTGCTGCTGATATGCTTAATGACCGCGTGTTACCATGGTATGAAACTCAAGGCATACCAATACTTCGTATTCTGACAGATCGCGGGTCAGAATATAAGGGAAATATAGAGCATCATGCTTTTGAATTATTTCTAAGTATCGAAGGTATAGAACATACTATTACTAAAGCATATTCTCCTCAAACAAATGGTATGTGTGAACGTTTTAATAAAACTATGAAACAAGAATTCTTTGATACAGCTATGCGGAAAAAGATCTACACTGATCTTGATGATTTACAATTAGATCTTGATATTTGGTTAGAGCATTTCAATAATGAGCGACCACATTCAGGAAAATATTGTTATGGTAAAACGCCTATGCAAACTTTTAAGGATAGTAAGAAATTAGCTATTGAAAAGAACAATGAAATCTTATATCTTGAATACTCATCTGACAGTCATAATTTATCAGATATTCAGATATAATTTTTATAGTGCCTGTAAGATCAAATCTTGACTTCTACACTTTTTTTTGTTGCAAGATACATGCAAATTATTTTATATAAAAGCATGTTAATTTTTACTTTAAGATAACATAAAGTATAATTTTTTATAATATATTTAATAACAATTTTTCTTAATAAAGGATTTTATGAGTACAATAAATACCGATGCAAGCGAGGCGATGCCTCATATTTCTGTTAATGCACAATATATAAAAGACCTCTCTCTTGAGAATCCTGATGCTCCATCTTCCTTGGCAGCTTTAGAACATAGACCTCAAATTGATTTGTCTCTTGATATAAATATCACTAACCTATCAGAAGAAAATTTTTATGAAGTTGAATTAAATATTGAAGCAGTAGCAAGAAACGAGAAATATAAACTATTTCAAGTAGAGCTAAAATATGCAGGTGTATTTAACCTAATTAATATTACTTCTGATCAGCATCAAATTTTGCTATCAGTCCATTGTCCGGCAATGATATTTCCATTCGCTAGAAAAATTATAGCAAGTTGTACCCAAGATGCGGGATTTCAACCTTTAATGATTGATCCGATAGATTTTGGAGCTTTATATCATAAGAAAATGTCTGAGCATCAGAACTAAAAACCGCTTAATTATTATGAAATCTTACCTTTTACTTAATTAATTGGCATAATTTTTAAATCACAGATATACTTTAATAGTAAAAATTTTATCAATATAATTAAAAATTCTTTACTTACGTTGCTAATAAATGTATAAAGCACTAATAAAAAATTATAATTTATTTAACAATAATTAACTGTAATTAAATTATAGCACGAACATAAAAATTGAATTTTAGGAGAAAATAAAATGAGAGTTTTATTAATTGAAGATGAACCAGAAATGGCTAATCTAATTGAGCTGACTTTAGCTTCAGAAGGAATAGTTTGCGATAAAGTTTCGGTTGGTTTAGAAGGTTTAAGGCTAGGTAAACTTGGTCGATATGATCTAATGATTTTAGATTTAATGTTACCTGATATTAATGGTTTCGAAATATTACTAAGATTGCGTGCAGCAAAGATAAAAACCCCTATCTTAATCTTATCTAGCTTAACTGATACAGATCAAAAAATTACTGGGTTTTCTTCAGGGGCTGATGACTATTTAACCAAACCATTTGTTAGGGAAGAACTAATCGCTAGAATTAAAGCTATAGTTAGACGTTCTAAAGGGCATGCTGCATCAGTATTTAGATTTGATAAAGTCAGTGTAAATTTAGATACTAGAAGCGTTGAAATTGATGATAAAAAAGTACATTTAACCAATAAAGAATATGCTATTTTAGAGCTATTAATATTGCGTAGAGGGACAATTTTAACTAAAGAGATGTTCTTAAATCATTTATATAGTAGTCTTGATGAGCCTGAAATGAAGATTATCGATGTATTTATCTGTAAATTGCGTAAGAAATTAAGCGATGCTGCTGGTGGTAAAGACTATATAGATACAGTTTGGGGACGTGGTTATATGTTAAAAGAGTATGATGAGAATGGACATAAGGAAGCTTTAGCCCAAGGAGCATAATGTATTTTCATTTAGAAATAGGTGTTGTTGCGTGAATACTGAATCGTCATTGCGAGCAACTGTAGGCTGCGTAGTAATCTCATGAAGTGGTATAAAATTCCTGAGATTGCCGTATCAATGCTACGCATCTCCTCGCAATGACAAAAAAACTTTTCATTTACTCTAATATATTATGACATTATCTAATTCCGCTCTTGGAAAAAAAAGTACTTATAAAGATACTTACGATCCAACTTTATTATTTAAAATCCCACGCATAGATAATCGTAAAGAATTAGGCTTTGTTAATGATAAGCTTCCATTTTATGGTGTAGATATTTGGAATGCTTATGAGCTATCTTGGCTTGATAAAAAAGGTAAGCCGTGCGTTGCGATCTTTACCTTTTTTGTGCCAACAACTTCTTCTCATATCGTAGAATCTAAATCAGTAAAATTATATCTTAATTCTTTTAATAATTTCGTTGTTGATTCCATCGATGAGTTAAAAAGAATTATTTTGCAGGATTTAAGTAAGTCTACACATGCCGAAGTGACAGGAGAAATATTTCCTATAAATACAAAGATAGAATTTGGTAGCCCAAGCGGTGTCAATATTGATGATTTAGATATAGAGTGTGATAGACCTGATTTACCTGATAATAGCTTAGTCAAATGCGAGAATGCTATTGTAGAAGAGGAACTTAACTCTAATTTACTAAAATCAAACTGTTTAGTAACGGGGCAACCGGATTGGGGAACAATAATAATAAAATATAAAGGAAAAAAGTTAAAACACGATGCACTTTTAAAATATTTGGTATCTTTTAGAAATTGTAATGAATTTGCCGAACAATGTGCAGAGCGTATTTTTACTGATATCAAAAATGCTATAAATCCAGAATTTCTTTCTATCTATATAATATATACAAGACGAGGTGGAGTAGATATTTGCCCTTATCGTACAACTGATTCAAACTATACTCTACCGAGTTCTAAAAGACTAATTAGGCAGTGATATACCTGTTTAATTGAAAAATTGGCACAAAGTTTTATAAGTACTCCGGTACCTAACTATGATACCGGACAATTTTATTATTATAAGTATGTTAAGCGGCTTCAAATCGTCATTGTGAGTAATACTAATAATTATACTTTATCCATTAAATTCTTAGCTATGTCAGTTTCTGAGAGATTATTATTTTTGGTTGAGTGAAAATATTCTAAAACGAGTTTAACAACTTCATCAGAAAATTCATCTTGTAATTCTTTACTTGCTAATAATTTTTGACTTTCAATTAATTTAATAGTTTCAATTTTCTTATGCTCTAAAAATTCTTCAATTTCTTTAGTTTTTTCTTGAACTATTTTTTCTGTGATTTCGTTATTTTCTTTTGTCATTTGAAGTTGCAAAGCTTCTAAATTTTTTATTTGCTCTTCAGTTTGTTCAAATAATAATTTTGCATCATCTTTTAGTTTTTTAGCTTTTAGAACTCTCTCTTGTACTTCTAAAATTTTCGTATCTAAAGATTTTAAAATTGCTTTTTTTGCTGGTCTATAAATTAAGCACACAAAAATTATAAAACTAATAGCAAGCCAAAAGCTTTCGTCTAGAAAATGCATTATTATTGTATTTTATATTTTTTAGTAAGTTTATATCTGCTTTATTGCCAGTGATTTTTTCGATAATACTAGCAGCAAGAGTTATAGTTGCATCTACGTTACTAGTTCTAAACTTTTCTGCAACTAATTTTATATCTTTAATATTTTGATTTATTAGCTTTTTTAGGTTTTGTTCTAAATTACTTTTTTTAATCAAAAATTCTGCTTCTAAAGAATCTATTTTTTCTTTTTTTAACCTATCTATTTCAGTACTTATTCTTGTTATTTCTTCATTGTAGTATTTATTTAACTTTTCGATTTCTAAAGCTAATTCATCGGCTTTTGCAATATTATCTTGAATATTGGATTGTCTATTATTTAAAACTCTTTCAATTTTAGGAACTATAAATTTGTAGACAAAAATATATAATAAGCTAAAAGTAACTATTAGCCAAAAAATTTGTGAATAATATGTATTAATATCAAATTGAGGCATATTATTTAAAAGCAAATTTTAGGAAAAAATAAGTAGCATTGCAATTACAAAAGAAAAAAGCCCCATTGCTTCAGCAAGACCTGCACCAATAAGTGCCATTCTCTGAAGCTGTTCGGTAGCTGAAGGATTTCTAGCTATTGAACTAAGTAGTGAACTAAATATATTACTGACGCCTAAAGCTGCACCAAGCATTCCGATAGCCATACAACCAACACCGATGAACTTTAAAGAAACCATATCCATAAAAAAACTCAATTAATTAATTAAAAAATTCTAGTGTAAATTAACTGCATCATTAAGATATACACAAGATAAAATAGTAAAAATATAAGCCTGAAGAATTGCAACAAAAATTTCAAACCCAATTAATATAACCATAAGAGGTATTGGTAGAAATTTCAAGTAAATCATCAATGTTACAACAAAGCTAGCAATTACTTTTAATAAAATATGACCTGCCATCATATTTGCCGCAAGCCTTAGGGATAAACTAGCCGGTCTTGCTAGATATGTAAATAATTCAATTATGATCATTAGTGGAGCAAGCCATAAAGGCGTACCATGAGGCAAGAAAAGAGAAAGAAAATGCATGCCGTGCTTTACAAAGCCAACTATAGTCACCATTAAAAATACTAGAATTGCTAAAGCAAAAGTAATAATGATATGGCTGGTAACAGTAAACCCATAAGGTATCATGCCAAATAAATTACAAAATAAAATAAAAACAAATAGCATAAAAATTATAGGAATAAATTTGCGTCCTTTGCTGCCTACATTCTGATTTAGCATATCAGTTACAAGATTATAGATTATTTCACCACTTATTTGTAATCTTGATGGAACTAACTTAGAGTTTGAAAAAGCTAAGTAAAAATAAGTTGAAGCTAAAACACTAGCAAGTAGCATATAGGCAGCTGAATTAGTAAAGCTGATATCGAAATCCATAACTCTGATTTCTATTAGTTTTTTTATATCAAATTGTACTAAAGGATTATGAAGCATTTTGTTATTTCTTACTGATTAGTCTTTGCCTGACTATATTAAATCCTGCTATAATTCCGATTATAGTAAATATAATAATAAATAAAGGTTTAGAATGGAAGAATCTATCAGTTAATAAACCAATAACAAACCCTATCATTGTTCCGGAAACTAAGTCTATAGCTATAGTAAACGGACTTATTTCCTGTTGCAAGTTAGAATTAGAGGTTTTATCAGTTTTTAACTCATTAATTCTTGTTTTAATATCTTTTAATTTATCATTATTCACTATAAATCTATTTTATTTTTTGATTCTTCTATGGCTTTATCTATTGCTGCTGAAATACTATTTATACTATAATTATCAGTTTGTACTCCGTTAACAAAGAAAGAAGGAGTGCCTATAAATTTTGGTGCTTTTGTTATAAAATTAGTGTTAGCAATTAAGGTTTCAGTAATTCTATCATCGCTCAAACATTTTTTGTACTCTTCTGGAGTAACGCCACCAAGCTGACCTATATCAGTTAATAACTCTCTATATTTATTGCTAACTGACCATTTATCTTGTTGCTTTAACATAATATCATGAAATAGCATAAAGCTATTTAAGTCACCTTTGCAACGTGCTAAAATAGAAGCATCTAAATCTTGTTTAGTAGCAATAAATTCTCTAGTAACATATGCTATTTTATTAGTGTCTATATATTTTTGTTTGAGTTCAGGAAAAATTGTAGAGTGATAATAAGCACAATGTGGGCAAGTAGGAGAGAAATATTCCACTACAACTATTTTAGAGTCTTTATTCCCAAGAACCATGTCATTTTCATCAATTTTAAAAGTAACCTTAAAAGTTTTTACTTCAGGCTTTTGCTCTATTTGTTCTTTCACAACCGGAGTTATTACAGCTGGAGTTGTTATTTCGGTGGTTTGACTATTGTTTTCATCTGAAGTTGAAGCTTGAGCCGGAGTTGTAGATTCAGATAGTTCTTGCTCTACTACTTTCTCTTCTGAGCAACCACTCAAAAGCAATAGAAATATTAACGTAATAAAACTATTTCGCATAATTTAACCCTTTATAATATTGATTTAACAATACAATAAGGTTTTATTTACTTTATTTCAACAGTAAATAAATTTGTCATATAAAATTATCTGCTTTATCATTTGTGCAAAATGTGCTATGCTAGTCAGGATAATAGTCTAACATTGTATTCTTAAGCACTAAGAATTACCACGGAGGAATTAATAATGGCAAATATAGCACAATCCGAAGATAAAACAGAACAACAAAAATCTGAGTTTAAAATAGGACAAAGAATTGTTTATCCTGCACACGGAGTAGGTGAAATTACAAATATAGAGAACCATACTATCGCAGGTACTGAGATAAAGGTATATGTAATCTCTTTTCCTCAAGATAAAATGACTCTAAAAGTACCAGTTAGTAGAGCTACAGTTGTAGGGCTTAGAGCAGTTGCAAGCAAAAAAGATCTAGATTTAATATATTCCACACTTCAAGGTAAGCCGAAACAGGGTAATAGAATGTGGAGCAGAAGAGCTCAAGAATATGAAGGAAAGATTAACTCAGGTAATATTGTAGCAGTTGCTGAGGTATTACGTGACTTACACAAAAATGTTGATAATGATCGCTCTTACAGTGAAAGAACTCTTTATGAAGCAGCTCTAAATAGACTTGCAGGTGAACTTGCTATCCTTGAAAACATAGATTCAGCTGAAGCTATTAATAAGTTAGTAGAAGTATTACGCGAAAAGCTCGTAGCATAGTATACTCGTTTTATTTGGAAAATTGGCTATGTCGTCTTTGTAATCCTCAGATGCTCACGTACTTTTGTACGCTCCGCTCCTCGGCTTATAGACTCCATGCTCTTTTTCAAATAAAACTCCGTCTAAAATCTTTATTTCCTAGAGATAATTTAATACTTCAAGATTTGGTATGTCAAATTTCAGCATACTGTAACCGCTTTGTTTGGCTTCTGGGTCTTAAAGTATCTGTGATATGCTCGGATAGAGATTGAAAAATTGGTAATGTCATTTTTATAATCCATTGTCATACTTATGGTTTGGAAACTGGATCTAGCACAAAGTCAGATAAATCGAGCTTATAGTCTCAAAATGTTAAATAATCAAACCATATTAAATAGTGAAGAAGAAACAAAAAATTTTGCTAGGGCTTTTGCTGCAACCTTAAAACCTAATAATATTGTATTATTAAATGGTGATCTTGGAGTAGGCAAAACATTTTTTTGTCGTGAAATTATTAAACATTTCTGTGGTGACAATACCTCAATTATAAGCCCAACCTTTAACTTATTACAAACATATAAAGCCCCTCATTTTACTATCTATCATTATGATCTTTATCGTCTAAAATCGCCTGAAGAAATTTATGAATTAGGACTTGAAGAGGCATTAGGTGGTAATTTAACATTAATAGAATGGTCTGAAATTATTAAACACCTCCTACCTATGCCTTTAATGGAGGTAAATCTAGAATTATTAGATGATGATAAACGTTTATGTAATATAACTAGCGTGTATTAGATTTGTTACTTTCTTGTTTTTTTAAATTTGGTCCTATATTAGGACTAGACTGTTTTTTTGTAAAATGAGAGTCTAGTGTTTTTTTAATATCGTCGAGAGTTTTTTTAGAAGCTTCTGCTTCAATATATCTTTTATAAGCTTTTTCATGAGGTCTTTTAGCTTCTTCCATCTCTTGTTGACGATGAGCTGCTTTAATATCTCTTTGAGCTATATTTTCTTTTAAAAGGTTTTTATATATGTCATTTACTTTTAAATTTTTTATTTCTGCATTATCGCTTTTGGCATAATGTTTGATTGATTTTGGTAAATCTTCTTTATTCTCAATCATCAACTTTATAATAGGTGCCTTGATTATTGGATCTATCCTAAAATCTTCTATACACTTCTTTTTCCATTTATTAAATATTTCATTATCATCACTGCTTTTATCAAGACAATTTGAAAAATGTCTTTTGACCGGTTCTATTAGTTCTTTAGTTAAAGGTAAATCAATATCATTTAAGCTTTCTTTAAAAAGCTTAAGCCATAAGTTTTGGCTTCTTTCTTTACCTAACTCTTCTGAATATTGGTTTGCTGTTTCATTTAATAATTGTTGTTTCGTCAAAATATTAAAGCCTTGATCTCTAAAATTAGAAATATGATTTTTCATATTAAGGGACTGTTGCGAGATGAGAGGGTAGCAGGTATAATAAAAAAATAAAAAATATGTTTATATGTCAGAGTATCAAATGCTAATGGTAAGTTTAGATGAGTTAGTAAATGCGGATCATCAATATCGTAAATTCAAAAGTTTATTCAAATTCAAAGCAGTTGAAGCTGAGTTATTAGCATTAGAATGCGAAGCTAATTATAAAGGATATGGTATAGAGAGGCTGTTTAAATGTTTGCTGCTACAATTTATGGAAGACTTATCTGATCGGGAATTAGAACGTTATTTAGCTGATAGCACAGCGGCGAAATGGTTTTGTAATTTTGCTCTTACAGAAAAGACACCTGATTATAGTGTATTTAGTAAAATACGTAAAAAAATAGGTACTAATTTACTATCAAAAATATTTACAAAATTCCGCGATCAACTACGAGTACAAGGCTATATGGGTGAAGTATTTACCTTTGTAGATGCTTCTCATTTAATCTCAAAAGCTAATCTCTGGGAGGAACGTGATAAACTAAGAGCACAAAAATATGATAAATTGAATAATGAGACTTTGCCTAAGGTTGCAAAGGATAAACAAGCCAAAATTGGCTGTAAGGGAGGGAATAAATTTTGGTATGGTTATAAAAAACATGTGAGTGTTGATATTCAATCAGGCATGATCAATAAGGTTGCAGTTACCCCTGCAAATGTTACCGATAGCAAAGGTTTTAAGCATGTTATGCCAAGTTCTGGTGCTACATATGTTGATAAAGGTTATTGTACAATCTCTACCAAGAATGCAGCAGCTAAAAAGGGAGTCCATCTTTGTGCAATAAAGAAAAATAATATGAAAGATAAGAATTTTGACCTTGATAAATATTATACGAAAATCAGAGCACCTTTCGAGATGGTATTTTCAAAAGATAATAAGCGGGTTAGATATATAGGAATTGCCAAAAATCAATTCTCCGAATTTATGAATGCCATATGTTTTAATTTAAAACGATTAGTGGTTTTAACAACTTTAATGGCTTAAAGAAATTTATTAATAAAAATTCTAACTCTGTAAACAAATCTCTATTAAATTACTACACTATTGAATAACATTTATCTCTATATTAAACAGAATTTCTTTTTTAAAATATTTATTACCTCCTTTCCTCTTATTTTACTATCAAAAATTATCTTTCAACGACCCCATTAAGGCTAGTATTAGTAGGATTCTGTAGAAGTTTTTCTTGTTCTTGCTGGTCAACTATTTTAGTTTGTTGATCTAATAATTTTCCTTGCTGACTTAATAATTCTTTAATTTTTTTTCGAGTATTTATTTTATCTTGAGATTCCGGAAGCTGAGCTCTTAGCTCTTTAATTTTTTTAACGACTTCTGCATACTCAACTTTAAGATCGTTAAACTTTTGAGTCAGTTTATTATCTTCTTCTTTTTTCAAATTAGTTTGAGTCATATCAAACTTTTTTTTCTGAAGCTGAATGTATTTTTCCAAAGCTGGTTCAAAATCTTTTATATCCTCTTGTTTTATTAATTTTTCAATTCCTGCTGTTTTTAGCATATCGGAATAAGAATTGTTTGAAATAAATTCATAAAATTCCCTAAATTCTTTTGTTGAAATATTATCTCGTAAAGTCTCACGTAGGGCTCTTGTACTACAATTATTATATCGCTGTTCTTTTACTTGTATATCTGAAACCTCAAAAGGTTGATTTTTTAGTAACTCATCAGGCTCATTATTTACTCCTTTAGCACTATTAACTATATCTTGTTTTATTTTCTTTTGAATTTCAGACTTTCCTCCAACCAATATTTTTTTTGTTTGAAATAAAACTCCTGCTCCTGAGACAAATTTTTGTATTGATTGATTTTTACTTTCGATATCACCACTACCTACATTATAAAATATCCTGTAATATTGATTATTTTCTTTAGAATATTTTATAAAATTTGCATGCGAATTATTAAGATTATTATAAAATATAAAAGATTTATTCTTCTCTCTAAATCATTAAATACTTGTTCTATAAATTTATCATGATTGTCGTTAAATAAATATGTAGAGATTTTTTCTAAACTATCACTAAAATTTTCTAATTCTTTATGATCACCATCGTGTGAAGCCATATATAGTTGTATTAATGCTTTATAGCCTGGCACAGACATAGTAGGTTGAGTTCCTGGTATTTCTGTATTTTTTGTTATATCATCAAAATTTTTATAACTATCTATCTGCTCATAATATTGGACTAGTTTTATTTCATATTCATTTTGTTCTACTAGTTCTATTAATCTCTTAGGGTTTAATTCCCCGAAGGTCTGCTTCGTGATATACTAGATGCATGGAAGAAAGCAGTTATATACATAAAAGTGATAATGTCACAGTACTAATATATCATTTAGTAACACCGGCAAAGTATAGAAGAGTAATATTCAAAGAGGAACTAGACGATTATTTATGTAAAATTTGTGAGGACATAGAAGCTCGTTATGAAATTAGATTTTTGGAAATAGGAGTAGATAAAGAACATGTACATTTTTTACTACAGTCAATACTAATGTATAGCCCAACAAAAATAACTCAAATCATAAAAAGTATTACATCTAAGGAAATGTTTAAGAAATATCCAAATCTTAAAGAAAAATTATGGGGAAGTGAGTTTTGGAGTAAAGGATATTTTATGAGCACAGTAGGTAAACATGGTGATGAGCGGAAATTACGTAATTATGTAAAAAATCAAGGTTCAGGCAAACCTTCTTATAAAGCATTTCAACAAAAACAGTTAAACCTTTTTGGATAGATACCTCGTAGCTCTGCTGCGAGGAGTATCATTTGCACCAAAAATATAACTATAACTTAAACTTGAAAAACTATTGTATTTTTACATATTTAAGATGAAGAACTCGGCCGCAAGCGACCGAGTTTCAAAACAGGTTAAACTGCTTTGTTTCTTTTTCAATTTTATCCATTGCGTTTATTTGATTTCGTACATATTCACGAATTACCTCATCATTAACGTTACCTACAGTTTCTACAAAAAAACTTTGCGTCCAAAGTTTACCACCCCAAAAATATTTACGCTTTATTTTTGGATAAAGCTTGAAAAAATTTCTTGCAGATATGCTTTTTATTATTTGCATAATATACGACGGAGAAACTTTTGGCTCAGATTTTACTACCATATGAATATGATCAGTAGGTATCTCTAACTCCACTATTTCTATATTATAATCGTAACCAATCTTCTTTATTATTAACCTTAAGCTTTCTCTATAAGGTTCAATAAACACTTTATGACGATATTTTGGTATCCACACAAAGTGATACATTATTCTAAAAACATGATGACTATTACGCCTCAATTCCATTCTACTAAATTATAATATGCCAACGCTTATATTATAACGCTATCCATCTAGGGAGCAAGCTCCCTAGATTTTCGCTATGCGGTTAAATAAGTTTATTATAACATATAATAATTATATAAAACAATTGCGAATGTAGGAAGAAAAGCAAATGAAGTAATAAAGATATTCAAGGGATAAATCAAAACTTACGCTATGTTTGGTTCTAAATATCGTAAAGATGGAGAACGAAGCTGTTGTTGCATATAGTCATCTAAAAGCCCTAACTTTATTTGGTAGACCGTTTTACCTATTTTATTTGCAGTTCTTTTGAGAAAAGCCCAAACTAGAAATGCACAACTAATGTGATTACGTTGGATACGCTGTTTTCTGCATTGGCAACGTTCTATACCAGTCAGTTGCTTAATTTTTCTATGCATGCTCTCAATTACCCATCGCAAGCCAAACTCATCTTGTGCAGCTTTAGAAGATTTTTGAGTTTTATTATTGGTAACAACATAATCAACTCTGTTGGTAGAAACAGTAAATTTAAACAAATTAACATGCTTATTTTTGGCAAATCCTTTTATATGAATCTCCATTCCATTCTTAATTTCTTCATCTGAAAACGTCAACTTGCTAACAGCTTTATAAGGCTCGTAATCACACGTTTTACTAACATTTCTATTGGCTTTAATAGGGGCATAATAATATTTGCCCAAGGAGTCAACATGTTGCATAATTTTGTGTGTAGCATACCATGTGTCAAAAAGTACAGTTTGAAAAGGAATCTTTTTACTATAAACAGCATTATTGAACATCTTTAGTAGGTGATCTAGTTTCGTCGCTCCATCATGATCAGATGAAAAAATGCGATAATCTATTACCCAAAACTTATCAATATCGGGGTTATAATATACAAGACTCACTACTCCTATACCGGTAGTAACTCCACCTGTAGCTCCACTATACTGCGATCTAGCAACCTCTATTTTCTTTGTGTTCCTTTTGTTTAACACCGTATCATCAAATATTGTATATCCGTTAGATGAAAAGATAACATCATTCTTAATGTGTTCCCATAACAAAGAAGGAGTATATTTTTCATTTTCTAAAAATCTATTAATAACATCATGGCTACATTTCTTGGCATGTTCAGCGTAGTAGGTTAAACTATAATTCTTTTGGCTAATTGTTAAAAATTGACAGTAATCTGTTCTATTAATTGGTATTGCTTGCAATCTGTTCCTCTTTGACATGTTTAATTATTCTTACAATAATTTATCACTCTTCCACTCATAGCGTAAGTTTTGTTTACTAAAAATAAAATATTAATATCTGATTTCCCAAATTTCCAGTTTGTTCGATCTATTGCTACAACATAATTTTCTATACAAAAAAAGCTTAATATCAATGATGCAACTTTCATATAATCAAAAGTAAATTCTTTCAAAAAACGATAAATCCTATGGGTTTTTGATGATATTTTAGCATCACCTACAATACCAAGGGCTAAACCTTTTTGATAAATAGAACTTCCAGTCATTAGACTGATTATCATTCCAGACAAACATTTTAATCTTGATTTATTTCCATCTATATATAAAATTAATTCTCGAAGTAGTATTTGGTGCATTGTTTTCCAAAAAATCCACCTTATACTACTTTATTACCCTTTAAATCAACCTTTCTTCAATATCTCTACAAAATTGTAGGGTACTATGGGCATATTCATACGATTTAAGAATACGAGTAATAAAAAGTTTAACAGATGGTAAAACAATAAAAGAGACTTCTGAGATATACTCTATTAGTAGGAAGACTATAATAGAATGGAAAAAATTAAAGAAACAAACCGGCGATATCAAAGCAAAAAGTGGTTATCATACAGGACATCGTAGAATAATAAGAGACATAGAGGGATTTAAAAAATTTATAGAATTAAATTTTGATAAAACCACCATGGAACTAGCTAACAACTGGAGTCAAAAAGTATCTGCAAGTACGATATCAAGATTGCTTAATAAATTAGGTTATAGTTATAAAAAAAACTTTTCTTCATCCCAAAAGAGATGTTGGTCTAAGGAATGAGTTTATATTGAAACTAAAAACTATAGACAAACAAGATTTAGTATTTATCGATGAATCTGGGATAGAAGATAATAGCTGTAGAGAACACGGGTGGAGCATTATCGGTCAAAGATGTTATGGTGAAAGGGTCTATCAACATAAATCACTGATTAGTATGATTGCTGGGGTGTCTGCCAAAGATATTATTGCCCCAATAATATTTGATGGGACATGTAATAAGGACATTTTTGAAACTTATGTACAAGAGATATTGATCAAAGAGTTAAAGCCTGGTCAGATAGTAGTAATGGATAATATTAATTTTCATAAAAGTACAAAAGTGAAAACGTTAATTGAATCTTTTGGTTGCAGTATTTTATTTTTACCAACTTACTCTCCTGATTTAAATCCTTACTATTACCCACAATTATAAAATGCTGCTAGAGTATTCACTGATCATTTTAAATAAGAAGGATAGGCGATATGCAAGATATAGTAACATACGGGATAAATATATCAAGCACTGGTTGGTTAGAGAATGAGCTCAGGCATGTTGACTTTAAAGATAAAAGACTTATAAATCGGCTTATTAAAACCAGTAACTTACTTGATAGCAAAGCATCCGGCACAATAAATCAAAGTTGCAGATCCTGGAAAGATGCGAAGGGAGCTTACAGACTATTTAGCAATGATAAGTTTGATATAGATGAAGTCTATTCTTCGCATCATGTGGAAACACAAAATAGAATCCAAGGCAAAAATTTAGTGTTTGCAATTCAGGATACAACTTACCTGGATTATGACACTCATATTAAGACAAAAGGGCTAGGCAGTATCTCCAAAGCTTATACAAAGCACAAACAGGGTCTTATTATGCATAGTACTATTATAGTGACGCCAGGAGGTCTGCCTTTAGGCCTTACCTCTCAGCAATGTTGGGCACGTATCGCAAGGGAAGAGGATCAGAAGGAAAAAGCAAGGCGTAAGTATATCACTCACATCAAAGATAAAGAAAGCTATAAATGGATTAACGCGTTTGAGGAAACAATTGCCAATATTCCTGAAAATACTAGAGTTATTACGGTTGGAGATAGAGAAGCAGATATCTTTGATTTGTTATGGAAAATTGAAGAATCAGCTGCAGAATTTGTAATTCGCAACAGACAGGATAGGAAATTTATTTGCCCGGAAAATGGTAAAACAAAAATACAAACGAAAATAAGTAAGCTACAGTCCAAGAAAGAGATTAGACTGAAAATCCCAGGCAATGGACTTCATAAAGCAAGAAAAGCAAATGTTGAAATTAAATACACATATGGGCACATACCAATTAGGTCTGTATCTTTATATGGCCCTGAAAATACTGATCACAAAATCAGTGACAAATTAGCTGTTTATGTTGTAAGCGCTAAAGAAATTAATGCCCCTGTTGGAGTAGAGGCAATCGATTGGACTATACTGACCAACATCCCCGTGAGTAGCTTTGAAGATGCTGTTGAGCGTATAACTTGGTATAAGCTAAGATGGAAAATAGAAGAATATTTTAGAGTTCTGAAATCAGGATGCAAGATAGAAGCCTCTCGCTTATCTGCCGAAACAAAGCTACAAAAATTAATTGCCATAAAAAGCCTCATTGCTTTTAAAATTTTATATTTATCAAAAATAGCCTCAACTTGTCCTGAAGAGAGCTGCGATAGCATACTTACCACCCAAGAATGGAAAACGCTTTATATGCGCGTGCACAGAACAAATAATACTCCTGGCAAGCCTCCAAATATAAAAGAAGCTATTATTTTGCTTGGTAAATTAGGAGGCTTTATGGCAAGAAAGAGTGATGGGTTGCCCGGAGCAATGTCTTTATGGCGGGGATATGAAATCCTTCAAGAGAGCGTAATGATGCTATCAATTGTTAGTGGTAAAATTTGTGGGTAATAGTAAGATTTAAATCCTATTGAGCATTACTGGTTTAAAATCAAGAACGAAATAAGAAAAACTGTTTCTAATTTTGAGCACTTTTTTGATGCGGTTTACTATGCTCTTAAAAAAGTCACTACCTTATCGCATTAAGCTATATATGATAATATTTGTGGAAAAGTATCTAAAACTTTGCTACCAATTAAAGAAGGGTCCATTACATATAAATGTGGTATATTACATACAAAACGATTTTAGGATTATAAAATTGAAGAGTGGCGCGCCCTAAAGGATTCGAACCTCTGACCTACGGATTAGAAATCCGTTGCTCTATCCAGCTGAGCTAAGGGCGCTGAAATGGGTGGATATGGTTTATGTGTTTCTGTACAGTGTTTTTATGGCTCTAAAACCATTATTATTAGTGTCATCCTGTTATGTCATTGCCCGCGTGGATCATTCTATCCCTGTCATCCCGTGATTTATTTACTGGATTGTCACGCTCATTTCATTTGCTCACAATGACGACTTTCGATCCACACAAAGAAGCCTTAAGCGGGAATGAAATCGGAATCATGTAACAACGCCGGAAATTCTCAACTCGGCAATCTAATATTTTTACAATTTCTCACCTATAAAGGTGGTGCCGGATATCGGATTTGAACTGATGACCTACCGCTTACAAGGCGGTTGCTCTACCACTGAGCTAATCCGGCTTATTTTTTATTTATTGCTTGAACTGAAAACGTCATTGCGAGGAAAAAATTGTAAGTTTTGACGAAGCAAGAAAGTATAAAAAACGCTAACTTATAGCATTTTTTATTATTTTTTCTAGATTGTCGCACACTCCTTGCAGTCGCTTACAATGACGATTTGGTATCACTGGTCAAGCAACTAGATAACACTATACTTCTTTAGCTTCTTTTTTGCTTGGTTTAGCTTTACGGTTTTTTAGCTTAACTTCCATCTCTTTTTTGATTTTCTCAGGAAGAGCTATACCAGCTTGCTCGATAAATTTTGCAACTCTATCTGTTGGTTTAGCACCAGATTTAAGCCAATATTCTACACGATCCGCCTTTAGAACTACACGCTCATTACTATCTTTAGCAAGCATCGGATTATAAGTTCCAACTTTTTCTAAAAAATCACCATCACGTGGTGCGGTTGCGTTAGCTACTACTACACGGTAAAAAGGACGCTTTTTAGCACCGCCTCTAGCTAAACGAATTTTTACTGCCATATATTACTTCGATTATTTTATTTTTTCTTCTTTAAAAAGAACATGTTTTCTTACTTTTGGATCGTATTTACGAAAAGAAAGCTTTTCGGTTTGCGTTTTTGGATTACGCTTTTTCACTAAAAAAAAGCCTGTACCTGCGGTACTTACTAACCTTACCAAAATGTTTTTATTTTTCTTTGCCATTAGCTTATCGCCTAATCAAGATATTATAATATTCTAAGTAGAGCAGAATAAAACGAAATTAAAAAATAGTCAAGGAAAATTCCGCAGCATACGAAACTTTCCTTATATCCATTTCACCTCTGGCGGCATAGACATCAATATTGCCTCAACGTTACCGTCAGTCATTAAGCCGAACTTTGTACCTCTATCATATAGCAAATTAAATTCTACGTACCTACCTCGTCTTATGAGCTGATATTCTTTCTGCTCATCCGTCCAAGGTAAAAATAGTTTATTTCTAACGATTTCAGGATATACTGATAATAACGCTTTGCCTACATCTTGCGTAAAAGAAAAATCTTGCTTAAAATCACCGCTATTTAGATAATCGTAAAATATTCCGCCAACTCCTCTTGGTTCTTTTCTATGTTTCAAATAGAAATATTCATCACATTGCTTTTTAAATTTAGAATAATAACCAGAATCATATTTATCGCATGCTTCTTTGAAAGCTGCATGAAATTTTGCTGTCTCGTCTTCTTCTGGATAAAAAGGCGTTAAATCACCACCGCCGCCAAACCAATTTTTTGAGGTTTCAATATAACGGGTATTGAAGTGCATTGCGGGGATTAAAGGAGATTTAAGGTGAGCAACTAATGAAATGCCAGTGGCAAAAAACTTACCATCTAACTCCGCTCCTGGAATTTCGGCACGAAACGCTGGTGAGAACTCGCCAAATACAGTGGATATGTTAACGCCGACTTTTTCAAACACTTCCCCTTTCATGACAGACATAACACCGCCACCGCCGCCATCACGTTCCCAGCTTGAGCGGACAAACTTACCAGCCTTTAAACCCTTTGCCTTTGCATATTCTTCTTCGATTTTCTCAAATTCCGTGCATAATAAATCACGTAAATTAGTAAACCAGCTACTTGTTAGTTCTCTATTTTTTATGTTCATAACTATATAACAACTGTTTAATTACTCTTTTCATCATATACATAATAATTAAAAATATAGCTGCAATAATCATGATATAGAAAGCTGGAGCATAAAATAACTTTGTATGCTCTACAAGCCAACGAGAAATAATCGGGGACGTACCACCAAATATTGCTATCGCAAAGTTGTAGCTAAAAGCAACGCCGGTAAATCTTTGTTCTGCCGTAAATAAAGAAATAACGAATATATATGCCGTACCTGCTATACTTCCTGCAAGCATGCCAAGAATAGTAAGTGCTGTAATCTGTTGCCACGTTTCTTCTGAAGACATAAGCAGCATAGTCGGTAAAATTAGTAATAAATTAGCAATTCCGGCAAGCATACTCATTTTAAATTTTCCGATAATATCAGCAATACCCCCAGCAAAAGGCATTGTGATCATAGCAATAAAGGAGCCGTAAGCCATATATAATAAAGCAGTAGTGTTACTAAGATGCATAACACTATAATAAAATACGTTTATATACGTTTTTACTAAATACATAATGCTACTTGCTATAGCACCCATGCATATAGTTAAAAACATAGATTTCCAAGCTGTTTTAACTACATTAGAAAAAGGAGCTTTAAGAACTTTTTTCTTCTTCTCAAGCATTTTAAAAATAGGAGTCTCTGAAACGCGTAATCGCAAATAAAAACCAACAAGCCCCATAAATCCACCAAGCAAGAAAGCAAGCCGCCACGCAAAATCAATATGAGAAAAATAACGCTCTATAATAATACCGATAAAGGTTGCGATTAAAGTCCCGGCGATATTTGAGCCGTTTACTAAACCTGCTGTAAATCCTGGTCTTAAATTTTGGCGATGCTCTAAAATGAAAATAGCAGCTCCTGTTCCTTCGCCGCTAATACAAAGCCCTTGAATAAGCCGCATTATGATTAGAGTCAAAGGTGCATAAACTCCAATATCTGCATATGAAGGGATCAAGCCCATGATAAAGGTCGGGATAGTCATACCAAGCATAGATATTATCAAGGCAATACGCCTACCATATCTATCACCGATATAACCAAATAATATGCCACCAATAGGTCTTGTCAAAAACCCAACGGCAAATACTGCAAGACTTAAAATAATTTGGATAAATTCTGACTCCCCAGGAAAGAAAACTCGCCCTATAATTGGCGAGAAAACTGAATATACAGTAAAGTCATAATATTCAAGTATATTTCCTGAAATAGCAGATAGAAAAATGAATTTAGATTTGTTCATTGAACTCTAAATAACTTAATTACTAATTAGCTATTATAAACAAATTCTATCATTTATAAAGTGTAAATTTTTATCTAATAAAATTTGCCCTTTTTGCACGTCGTGCATTTGCAGCTATATCTCTAGCAGCATTTTTATCATCTTGATCTCTTTGTTGTAATGTATTCTTTAAATTTTTACCTATTCTCGTTGCTTGTGCTATTGCAGTTTTCTTAGAAACATTTTCTAACCTAGCTTGATATTCTTTAATTCTTGCTATTCGGTCTTCACGTAACAGTTCATAATGAGTTTTACCACCTGCTCCCCGCACTTTTATTTCCATTTTTGCTACAAAATCCTTAAAGGCTCAGGCTTTTTACCATGAATATGAATTAAACAATTTTTATCTAAAGCTCCAGGCATTTTTTCCTGTATCTTTTTTATACCACGGTACATGTCTATCTCCTCAGGTTGATAATGACCGCTATTATCGCTAATATATCCTATTTTCCCGTTTTTTATTAAAATCATTCCAGCTGCTTCAGCCGGTCTTCCTTCTAAAAACGAAGCATGACTAAGAGTAGGAATTTTTTTATTAGTTTCATATACTCCTTTATGGGAAGCTATATAAATTTCTCCTTCTTTACTCATTACAAATGCTTGAAGATTTTGTACTCCTTTACTTTCTTTGCCAATAGTAGAAGCAGGTTTTCCTGTATGGTCAAATAGAGCTTGATGAGATTTATCGTATGATAATTTACAGGTTTTTAGTTGTTCTGAATCCATACGTAACATATTAAATTCTGCTGAGCCATGCACATGCTTACCTTGCCCTATCTCTCTAAGATAATTTTCTTGTTGAGTTACTTTAACTTGTACACTATCAGCAATTGCTTCAGTTAATTTCCCAGATTCATATTGCTCAGGTACTACAGCTCGCTTGAATTTACCTATTAACTTATTCCAATTATCCCTTGCTCTATTTTTTTCCTCATTTAAATCATAATCCGGTACTGGCTCAGCTCTTTTATTCTTATTAGATTTATCAGAACCATAGCCTGAATCGTCTGAATCATAATCCGGAAGCGGTTCATTTGGTTTCAAAATACCTTTAATAGGTTGGTTTTTTAGATTTTCAATTCCTTTGTTGGTATCAACATACACATCTCTATGAGTTTCTCTTTGCTCAGTATTATGATGTTTTTTAATATGATCAGTAGCATTAGCTTTTAGTTTAGGGTTCTTTTTAAATAATCCAGCCATAAAATTATCTTTAAATTAAATTTATCTTGTAGGAACTTTTGGACTTTCTACTTTTTTAAGTACAGCAGCTTTCGGTTTTTTATTAATTCTTGCAAAATTCTTTTCTTGCTCTTTACGTAATTCTTCACCTATTTTTTTTGCAACTTCTCTACTACCTTTTAAAGCACTTCTAGCTGGTTTTTTATCAAGACTTTTCTTACCTTTTGAAGTATCGACCTTTTCGCTTTTATGAAAAGTTTTAGTTGCTACTTTTTCTGCTATTTTTACAGTTCGTTTATCGCTTTTTAAAGTATTTTTAGTAGCTTGCTTTTCATTTCTAGTGCTTTCTAAATAATAAATTTTATTATTTTCTTGTTTAAACTGATTTTGGTTTGATATTGGTTTGCCTTTTAAATCTAAAAACTTATTATCTTTTTCTGCAGAAAATGATTTTAATAACTCACTATTTTTTTTAACAGCAAATACTTTTATTTTTTTCGAGGATAGTTTCATCAAACTTAACACCATCATCTAATATTATTTTTGCAAAATCACCTACCTCTTCAACTTTTTTACCACTAAGATCATAAGCATAAAGTTTTGTTCCATGAAAATCTAATTCGTTTAAAAAATTTTCTATTGATTTTTTATCGTTAGTAAAAGCACCTATAATTTGTTCTTCTTTTCGGACTGCTTCCACCGGAAATATTTCGTTTACAGTAATTTTTCCGTACGTTTAATTATACCTAAAAAAGCTAGAATTTTTTTAAATTTCCCTAAATCACGCTTTACTTCAATTTCTCGCAAAACTTACGCTATGTTTGGTTCTAAATATCGTAAAGATGGAGAACGAAGCTGTTGTTGCATATAGTCATCTAAAAGCCCTAACTTTATTTGGTAGACCGTTTTACCTATTTTATTTGCAGTTCTTTTGAGAAAAGCCCAAACTAGAAATGCACAACTAATGTGATTACGTTGGATACGCTGTTTTCTGCATTGGCAACGTTCTATACCAGTCAGTTGCTTAATTTTTCTATGCATGCTCTCAATTACCCATCGCAAGCCAAAATCATCTTGTGCAGCTTTAGAAGATTTTTGAGTTTTGTTATTGGTAACAACATAATCAACTCTGTTGGTAGAAACAGTAAATTTAAACAAATTAACATGCTTATTTTTGGCAAATCCTTTTATATGAATCTCCATTCCATTCTTAATTTCTTCATCTGAAAACGTCAACTTGCTAACAGCTTTATAAGGCTCGTAATCACACGTTTTACTAACATTTCTATTGGCTTTAATAGGGGCATAATAATATTTGCCCAAGGAGTCAACATGTTGCATAATTTTGTGTGTAGCATACCATGTGTCAAAAAGTACAGTTTGAAAAGGAATCTTTTTACTATAAACAGCATTATTGAACATCTTTAGTAGGTGATCTAGTTTCGTCGCTCCATCATGATCAGGTGAAAAAATGCGATAATCTATTACCCAAAACTTATCAATATCGGGGTTATAATATACAAGACTCACTACTCCTATACCGGTAGTAACTCCACCTGTAGCTCCACTATACTGCGATCTAGCAACCTCTATTTTCTTTGTGTTCCTTTTGTTTAACACCGTATCATCAAATATTGTATATCCGTTAGATGAAAAGATAACATCATTCTTAATGTGTTCCCATAACAAAGAAGGAGTATATTTTTCATTTTCTAAAAATCTATTAATAACATCATGGCTACATTTCTTGGCATGTTCAGCGTAGTAGGTTAAACTATAATTCTTTTGGCTAATTGTTAAAAATTGACAGTAATCTGTTCTATTAATTGGTATTGCTTGCAATCTGTTCCTCTTTGACATGTTTAATTATTCTTACAATAATTTATCACTCTTCCACTCATAGCGTAAGTTTTGATAGTTTTCTTTCTAGATTTATTTTTTCTTTATGTTCTACTTCCCCTATAATTAAATGCCCATCTACAGCTTTGCCGTATTCATCTTTAAAGTGTAGTATTTTAGCGTTTTTTATTTGATTTAGTTCGATTGTTTGTGAATGCTCTTTTTGTGTCATAACTTCCTCCTGAAATAAAAATTAATTTATTTTAGTGTAATGAGGTAAATAATGACTTTTCAAGAAATTTCTAACATTAGTTATTGCTTAATAGTTAATCTCTTAGGGTTTAATTCCCCGAAGCTCTGCTTCGTGATATACTAGATGCATGGAAGAAAGCAGTTATATACATAAAAGTCATAATGTCACAGTACTAATATATCATTTAGTAACACCGGCAAAGTATAGAAGAGTAATATTCAATGAGGAACTAGACGATTATTTATGTAAAATTTCAAAACTTACGCTATGAGTGGAAGAGTGATAAATTATTGTAAGAATAATTAAACATGTAAAAGAGGAACAGATTGCAAGCAATACCAATTAATAGAACAGATTACTGTCAATTTTTAACAATTAGCCAAAAGAATTATAGTTTAACCTACTACGCTGAACATGCCAAGAAATGTAGCCATGATGTTATTAATAGATTTTTAGAAAATGAAAAATATACTCCTTCTTTGTTATGGGAACACATTAAGAATGATGTTATCTTTTCATCTAACGGATATACAATATTTGATGATACGGTGTTAAACAAAAGGAACACAAAGAAAATAGAGGTTGCTAGATCGCAGTATAGTGGAGCTACAGGTGGAGTTACTACCGGTATAGGAGTAGTGAGTCTTGTATATTATAACCCCGATATTGATAAGTTTTGGGTAATAGATTATCGCATTTTTTCACCTGATCATGATGGAGCGACGAAACTAGATCACCTACTAAAGATGTTCAATAATGCTGTTTATAGTAAAAAGATTCCTTTTCAAACTGTACTTTTTGACACATGGTATGCTACACACAAAATTATGCAACATGTTGACTCCTTGGGCAAATATTATTATGCCCCTATTAAAGCCAATAGAAATGTTAGTAAAACGTGTGATTACGAGCCTTATAAAGCTGTTAGCAAGTTGACGTTTTCAGATGAAGAAATTAAGAATGGAATGGAGATTCATATAAAAGGATTTGCCAAAAATAAGCATGTTAATTTGTTTAAATTTACTGTTTCTACCAACAGAGTTGATTATGTTGTTACCAATAACAAAACTCAAAAATCTTCTAAAGCTGCACAAGATGATTTTGGCTTGCGATGGGTAATTGAGAGCATGCATAGAAAAATTAAGCAACTGACTGGTATAGAACGTTGCCAATGCAGAAAACAGCGTATCCAACGTAATCACATTAGTTGTGCATTTCTAGTTTGGGCTTTTCTCAAAAGAACTGCAAATAAAATAGGTAAAACGGTCTACCAAATAAAGTTAGGGCTTTTAGATGACTATATGCAACAACAGCTTCGTTCTCCATCTTTACGATATTTAGAACCAAACATAGCGTAAGTTTTGTTATTTTTGTTGGGCTATACATTAGTATTGACTGTAGTAAAAAATGTACATGATCTTTATCTACTCCTATTTCCAAAAATCTAATTTCATAACGAGCTTCTATGTCCTCACAAATTTTACATAAATAATCGTCTAGTTCCTCTTTGAATATTACTCTTCTATACTTTGCCGGTGTTACTAAATGATATATTAGTACTATGACATTATGACTTTTATGTATATAACTGCTTTCTTCCATGCATCTAGTATATCACGAAGCAGACCTTCGGGGAATTAAACCCTAAGAGATTAAATCTATACGCAAAATCTGTTCCCATTTATCTTCTGGAAACTCATCGATAGGAGCAACATGTTGAATACCGGCATTATTCACTAATATATCTATTTTTCCAAATTCTTTTACTATATTTTCAAACATAGCTTTTATTTCGCTCGGCTTTTCAAGATTTACTCCTTGATAAAATACGTTAGCCGCACCAAGATTTTTTAATTCCATAGAAATTTTTTCACTTCATCATCTTTTGCAAAATCATTAATAACTAACTTAGTACCAAGTTTTGCAAAATGCTTTGCTATTTCAAACCCAATACCACTTGTTGAACCGGTTATAACTACTACCTTAATCTTTCATTTTTACCTCTTTAAATAAATATATAATCCTAAGTAAGAGAAGAACTGGGTAGACGATAGTATTAATTTGGAAAAGAGCAAGACGTCCACAAGACGAGGAACGGAGCGTACACTTTAAGTACGTGAGTTACCTGCGTACTTGTAGGACAACGCCGCCAATTTTTCAAATTAAACGAGTATACTTTACTTTAAAAGTAACTTATGTTAGATATTATTTAAAGGAATAATGTGTAAATCTATGGAAATTGTTAATAGCGTTGATGCATCTGTATCTTGTTGTGGCAAAGAACCGCCTTATGATCATCCAAGAGTTTATTTAGAAATTGATAAAGAAAAAAAGGAAATTAGCTGCCCTTATTGTAGTAAGAAATTTAGATTAATAGAACCAAAATGACTATAAAGCTTCTTTCAGACAGTACTATCAACCGCATTGCTGCCGGTGAGGTTATAGAGCGTCCTGCATCGGTTGTGAAGGAATTGGTTGAAAATGCCGTTGATGCAGGTAGCACTAAAATAGATATTATCTTAGAACGTGCTGGTAAAAATCTAATCATTATTTCCGATGACGGCGTCGGTATGACGGATAAGGAGTTAGAGATTGCCGTTGAGCGTCATACGACTTCTAAGCTTGATGAAAGTGACTTCTTAAATATCCATACTTTTGGTTTTAGGGGCGAAGCATTACCCTCTATCGCCGCTATTAGCAAAATGCTAATTACTTCTAAAAAACGTGATAATCAAAAAGCTTTCCAAATTAAATTAATTGGCGGTGACGAAAAACAAATTACAGCTTCTATTCATAATGAAGGTACTAAAATTGAGATAAGAGATTTATTTTTTGCCACCCCCGCACGCCTAAAATTCTTAAGAACTGATAAAACCGAGCTTGCAGCTACTGTAGATATAGTTAAAAAAATTGCACTTGCACATCCTGAAATCTCTTTTAGCCTAACACATGATGGTAAAACTTTACTAAAGCTTAAAGGACAGAATAAGGATGCCGAAAATAACTTGAAACAAAGAATAATTGACGTAATAGGGGAAAATTTTATAAAAAATGCCTCTTATATAGATTTTAAATCCCCTGATTTCTCTATTTACGGCTATACAAGTATCCCGACATATAACAGAGCATCTAGCGAAGATCAATTTTTATTCATTAATAACAGACCGGTAAAAGATAAATTGCTGCAAGTAGCTCTAAGGGTAGCATATCAAGATTATATGCCGCGTGATCGCTATCCTTTATGTGCTATCTTCCTACAAATCGATCCGCAACTTGTTGACGTAAATGTCCATCCCGCAAAAGCTGAAGTTAGATTTCATGATCCAAATTATGTAAGGAATTTACTTATAGATTCCATCAAAAACGCCTTGTCGAATAAAAGCCATATAGCATCAACTACTATTGCATCTAGTGCTATTGAATTATTTAAAAACCCATTTGTTAATAAAGAGTCATCTGTAAGCAGCAAACCCTTAAACGTGAATAGTAAACCTAGCGAATATAGACCGGCTGTATCGCATGCTATACCTAAATATACACCAAATAATAGCTGTCAAAAATTAATTGATACACTGCCTCACGCTAAAATCGAACAAGAAGTAGAGAAGCGTATACAAAACGAGCAACAAAAACCTTCACAATATAGGCTTGGGGCGGCAAAAGCACAACTTCATACTACTTATATTATTTCTCAAACAGAAGATAGTATAGTGGTTACTGATCAACACGCGGCACACGAACGTCTTGGCTATGAAAAAATCAAGAATTATATTAAAAATGAAGAGCTAATAAAGCAGCGTTTACTTATTCCCGAAATAGTGGAGCTACCGGACGAAAAGAGAGCAGATATTTTATATGAGAATAAGGATAAATTATCTAAACTAGGATTAAGCTTAGAAAAATTTGGCGAAAAATCTATCATAGTAACCGAAATTCCCAATATTCTTGGTGATATAAACGTACAAAAACTAATTCAAGATTTGGCTGACCATCTAGCGGAATGCGGTGAGAATATAGCCCTAACCGAGTTAATTGAGCATGTTACCGAGACCTATGCTTGCCACTACTCTATCCGAGCAGGACGAAAATTATCAGGAGATGAAATGAACGCACTACTCCGTCAAATGGAAGATACTCCATTTTCAGGGCAGTGCAATCATGGCAGACCTACATATATTGAACTTAAGCTTAAAGATATCGAACGTTTATTTGGTAGAAAATAAATAGCCTTATTGCGTAGATCGACAAACGTCTTGAGTGTCACCCCATGACGACATTGTTGCGTGATTCCGATTTCATTCTTAGCTAAAAGCAGGAATCCAGTAAAAAAAGCATAAATATAGCAAAGATATTTTCTTAAATTGCCTTTGAGCATTAGGTGCAAGCTCAATTTTATATTCAGAACTCATAGCTTATAATATTTCTTTTTTTAATTCATCTAAAGAAATAGTATCGTTTAATTTTGCCTCTTTAACAGCTTCTTTGGCTTCCTCTATATCTAATTTATTTTCAATCATTTCTATTAATCTTAAGTCTTCTATAGGTATAGCTTAATGCGATAAGATAGTGACTTAGAGTATGAGTTAGATTATACTAACGCGAATTTCGTATTCACAAAGGAGCGGAATAGCTGATAAATACTAGGATACAGGGATATTGATAATACTATTTTTGTTATAAAATTAGCTAAAAATCATAAATTGCATTTTTTATGTCAAGTATTGAGGTGTGAAACTTATCAAAGTGCTTAAAAGATTGGAGTAACAAGGATTTTTCAAGTTAATTAACCATAATTAGGCATCTTAATACGACACTCGCGTATACTAAATGAAAAACTTATGGCAAAGGCATATTCATACGATTTAAGAATACGAGTAATAAAAAGTTTAACAGATGGTAAAACAATAAAAGAGACTTCTGAGATATACTCTATTAGTAGGAAGACTATAATAGAATGGAAAAAATTAAAGAAACAAACCGGCGATATCAAAGCAAAAAGTGGTTATCATACAGGACATCGTAGAATAATAAGAGACATAGAGGGATTTAAAAAATTTATAGAATTAAATTTTGATAAAACCACCATGGAACTAGCTAACAACTGGAGTCAAAAAGTATCTGCAAGTACGATATCAAGATTGCTTAATAAATTAGGTTATAGTTATAAAAAAAACTTTTCTTCATCCCAAAAGAGATGTTGGTCTAAGGAATGAGTTTATATTGAAACTAAAAACTATAGACAAACAAGATTTAGTATTTATCGATGAATCTGGGATAGAAGATAATAGCTGTAGAGAACACGGGTGGAGCATTATCGGTCAAAGATGTTATGGTGAAAGGGTCTATCAACATAAATCACTGATTAGTATGATTGCTGGGGTGTCTGCCAAAGATATTATTGCCCCAATAATATTTGATGGGACATGTAATAAGGACATTTTTGAAACTTATGTACAAGAGATATTGATCAAAGAGTTAAAGCCTGGTCAGATAGTAGTAATGGATAATATTACAAAACTTACGCTATGAGTGGAAGAGTGATAAATTATTGTAAGAATAATTAAACATGTCAAAGAGGAACAGATTGCAAGCAATACCAATTAATAGAACAGATTACTGTCAATTTTTAACAATTAGCCAAAAGAATTATAGTTTAACCTACTACGCTGAACATGCCAAGAAATGTAGCCATGATGTTATTAATAGATTTTTAGAAAATGAAAAATATACTCCTTCTTTGTTATGGGAACACATTAAGAATGATGTTATCTTTTCATCTAACGGATATACAATATTTGATGATACGGTGTTAAACAAAAGGAACACAAAGAAAATAGAGGTTGCTAGATCGCAGTATAGTGGAGCTACAGGTGGAGTTACTACCGGTATAGGAGTAGTGAGTCTTGTATATTATAACCCCGATATTGATAAGTTTTGGGTAATAGATTATCGCATTTTTTCACCTGATCATGATGGAGCGACGAAACTAGATCACCTACTAAAGATGTTCAATAATGCTGTTTATAGTAAAAAGATTCCTTTTCAAACTGTACTTTTTGACACATGGTATGCTACACACAAAATTATGCAACATGTTGACTCCTTGGGCAAATATTATTATGCCCCTATTAAAGCCAATAGAAATGTTAGTAAAACGTGTGATTACGAGCCTTATAAAGCTGTTAGCAAGTTGACGTTTTCAGATGAAGAAATTAAGAATGGAATGGAGATTCATATAAAAGGATTTGCCAAAAATAAGCATGTTAATTTGTTTAAATTTACTGTTTCTACCAACAGAGTTGATTATGTTGTTACCAATAACAAAACTCAAAAATCTTCTAAAGCTGCACAAGATGAGTTTGGCTTGCGATGGGTAATTGAGAGCATGCATAGAAAAATTAAGCAACTGACTGGTATAGAACGTTGCCAATGCAGAAAACAGCGTATCCAACGTAATCACATTAGTTGTGCATTTCTAGTTTGGGCTTTTCTCAAAAGAACTGCAAATAAAATAGGTAAAACGGTCTACCAAATAAAGTTAGGGCTTTTAGATGACTATATGCAACAACAGCTTCGTTCTCCATCTTTACGATATTTAGAACCAAACATAGCGTAAGTTTTGGAAGATTTTTGAGTTTTGTTATTGGTAACAACATAATCAACTCTGTTGGTAGAAACAGTAAATTTAAACAAATTAACATGCTTATTTTTGGCAAATCCTTTTATATGAATCTCCATTCCATTCTTAATTTCTTCATCTGAAAACGTCAACTTGCTAACAGCTTTATAAGGCTCGTAATCACACGTTTTACTAACATTTCTATTGGCTTTAATAGGGGCATAATAATATTTGCCCAAGGAGTCAACATGTTGCATAATTTTGTGTGTAGCATACCATGTGTCAAAAAGTACAGTTTGAAAAGGAATCTTTTTAACGCGAGTTTCGAATTAATATAGCATAGGATTTAGCATATCAAGAGAGATGTAATAGAAGGTTTATTATCAGACATTTGATAATTTATCAGTGCTGCAACCATATGCACAAAGGCATTTGTAACTGATCTATGCCTTGAATGCTCAAACTTCCCCAATAGTTTAATTTTACTAAACACAGATTCTATTAATGCTCTTTTAAGCAATAATATTTTATCCAACATAGACATAAGTTTATTTTTCATATTTTTCTTTACCCTAGTTACCATAAAAATTCCTTGCTCTAAAAGTTGTTGAAATAATTGTTGTGAAATATAACCACGATCTCCGAATACTTTACCAAAAAGATTTTTGATCATCAGTTCCAGCTGTTTTCTATCATCCTTATTGCCAGGGCTAAAAGATGCTTTAACTATACCACCGGCTCTATTAATTATTAGATGTAGTTTAAGTCCATAGAACCAACCTTTTGTTGTCTTACTGCGTGCTGCTATGCCGGCGAACACTTTATTCATTGAAATACGGTATCTCTTACATACCTCTATACTACTTGAATCTACAAAAGAAAGGCCATCACACTGATCCAAAATAGAATTGAATATCAGTACTAATAGTGGTAAATGTGGACCTATTATTTTTATAAATTGACTATAGCTTACTAATTGAAAATCTCTTTGATGATAAATCCATATTTGCTTCAGATAATAATTCTTAAAACAATCATAAGATGACTGCCAGTAGCCTATTATAATTGTTATTACCTCACTTCTGTTAAGTCGACTTTTAGGACCAGATTTGTTGTTATGGTTAGTAATTGAATTTGTATGCTTGTCTAATTCTTGAAAAAAATCATCGACGTAACAAAATATTTCTGTAAAATCCATTATCATAGGTTATTGCTCTTAAAGTTTTTTCAATAACCTATAAACTTTTTTCTTATACTATAAATACCATATTTTAATTAGCAATTTGTATTTTGTACTCACTTTATAACAAAAACAGTATTATCAATATCCCCGTAACCCACTGTTTATCAGCTATACAGCGACTTTTTGAATACGAAACTCGCGTTAAATGATATATTAGTACTGTGACATTATGACTTTTATGTATATAACTGCTTTCTTCCATGCATCTAGTATATCACGAAGCAGACCTTCGGGGAATTAAACCCTAAGAGATTAATTTTATGGAAGCAACCATAAGCCATCAGCAATCATCAACACATGAAATAGAAGAAACTAACTTTTTGGGAGAAATAATTTATAGATAATAAGCTTTAAAAAGCTGAAACTGATTATAATTTAGGAGAAAAGATGTCCAGAAAAATAGTGCTAGTAGATTCACTAGTTAAAAAAAAGTGGATTAAGAGCTTTACTATCTTTATTTAAAATTAATTCAGATGTTCATTCGAGCGATATTCCAGAATTAAAAGATGTTAAAAGCTTAAATAAAAATGAATTAAAAATTTATTTTAGTCACAATACACCATATCATAATCAAAATATTTTTTGCCAGGCAGTAGAACAAAATGAAATACAATTAGTGAAAAATATATTGGAAATAAATTCTAATTTAATAAATGTAACTACTGAGCCAAGTAACCATAATATTTTGCATATTGCCGTTTTGGGTATAGCAGGTGGTGAAATGGTAGAGATATTATTGCAAAATAAACCTAATTTAATAATAGCAAAAGATTTTACTCCTTCTATGCTCAAAAAAGAATGTGAAGAAAAATGTAATCTTGTAGATAGAAAAGTTGAATTGGTATTAGAAAACTATGAAAAAATGTTTACACCACCGGAATTTACTTCTGAAGATTTTTCTTCCGAAGAAATAATAAACTATTTTATATATGAGAAATTAAACGAATACAGTTAGATAATATTATTGCTATCAATTCTAAAATTAGGAGAATAAATGACAAAAAAAAGCTCAATAAAAAAGAAGAAAAGACAACGATACCAAAACTATCTCTTACAGAGATTAATGAATCTTATGCCGCTCCGTACCCATCACCTGGTTCAGATGACGATATGGAAAAAGAAGTTTTTAAAAAAGAAGATGCCTTAAAGCAACTAGAAAAATTAGTAAGAAGAAATAATAAAAATGAATTAAAAGAATTTTTATTTGATTCAAAAAATAAATATATTGCATGATGCAGTAGAAGAGAATAAGCAGAAATTAGTAGACAAAATATTAGAGTTAGCTCCGCATTGGATAGATCGTCTATCTCCTACAGGTTACACTATATTACATACTGCACTTGGAGGAAAAGCTAAATTAGTGATGATAAAAACATTATTAGAGGCTATGCCTAAATTAATCTCTTAGGGTTTAATTCCCCGAAGGTCTGCTTCGTGATATACTAGATGCATGGAAGAAAGCAGTTATATACATAAAAGTGATAATGTCACAGTACTAATATATCATTTAGTAACACCGGCAAAGTATAGAAGAGTAATATTCAATGAGGAACTAGACGATTATTTATGTAAAATTTGTGAGGACATAGAAGCTCGTTATGAAATTAGATTTTTAGAAATAGGAGTAGATAAAGAACATGTACATTTTTTACTACAGTCAATACTAATGTATAGCCCAACAAAAATAACTCAAATCATAAAAAGTATTACATCTAAGGAAATGTTTAAGAAATATCCAAATCTTAAAGAAAAATTATGGGGAAGTGAGTTTTGGAGTAAAGGATATTTTATGAGCACAGTAGGTAAACATGGTGATGAGCGGAAATTACGTAATTATGTAAAAAATCAAGGTTCAGGCAAACCTTCTTATAAAGCATTTCAACAAAAACAGTTAAAACTTTTTGGATAGATACCTCGTAGCTCTGCTGCGAGGAGTATCATTTTAAAAAGTAATTATCATAATTTCCTTTCACAAAATCAAAATAAACTGATATTAATATAGTAAGATGTTAGGGGATTGTTTGTTATCTCGTGGTTTGATCATTGTTGTTGAATGACATAAGACTACAGTGAAACCACCAGCATCTTATTAATCAAAAAAAGTCTAAAAAATTATGCGTTATTTATTTATTGTTTTACTACTCTTATTTGTAAATGGTTGTAATTTAAAACCTGTTTATGATACAGAATATAGTAATAGTGAGGTAGTTAAAAATTTAGAATCTATTGAGGTAGAGTCTATTAAAACAATAGAAGGGGCTGAATTTTATCACCGATTAACAAGTATCTTGCCACAAAAAACAAAAGCGAAATATATTCTTAAAGCAGAACTAGCAGGGGCAACTACGCCTGCTACTATAGAAAAAAACTCGAATGTTTTAAGGGAGTATATTAATCAGTCAGTCAAATACCAATTAGTTGATATAGAAAGCCAAAAAGTATTAATCAAAGAAAAGTTTTATCAATCAACATCATATAACTCTATCTTTACCCCTTATGCTTCGAGTGTTGAGCGAGATGAAACAGGAATAGACCTTGCCTATGCGGCAGCTGAAGAAATTCGCCGCAGAATAATTTTATACTTTACTCGAAATAATAATTTATGAAATTCTATTTTTCGCAAATTAATCGTTTATTTGAATTAATAGCCAGTGGTAAGGTTAAGGCTCTATTATTATATGGTCCTGATAAAGGTTATATAGATAAAATTTGTCGTCACTTAGTGAAAAAGCTTAACATGCTGCAAACTTCTATAGAATATAGTGACCTTAATATTTCTTCTTTAGAGATATTACTTAATTCGCCTAACTTCTTCAATCAGAAAGAATTAATTAGAATTAGAGGCGTGGGAAATTCAATTGATAAGAATTTAAAAGTAATTCTAAATGATAATTATATTAATTTTCCTGTGTTTATCGGTGAAGATATTAGCTCAAGCAGCAGCTTTAGAAAATTTTTTGAAACTGAAGAATCGCTAGCTTCTCTTGCTTGTTATCATGATGATGAAGCAAAGATTGAGAAGATAGTTTTAGAAAAATTAGCTAAATGTAGTAAAATTATAGATAGGGAAGCACTAATTTATTTAAAAAATCATTTAAAGGGGGATCATGAGTTAGTTTCCAATGAGATAAATAAGTTGATATATTTTGTTCATGATAAACAAGAAGTTACCTTAAATGATATTAGAGAAGTGCTCAGTAGTGAGATCATGGCTAATGGTAGCGATTTAGCAATGTACTTTTCACAAAAAAATTATATCAGTTTTTTAAACGAACTAGATATATTAAAAAAGCAAAATATAAATGAAGTGCTGATGATTAGAGCCTTAATAAGGCATTATCTAAATTTATACATAGTATTGTCGAAAGTAAAAAATGGGGAGCATATTGATTCTGCAATAAAATCGCTATCACCGCCTATTTTTTATCAGTATATTAATGATTTTACTAAAATAGCAAATAGCCTTAGTCTATCTGAGTGCTTGAAGACTTTAAGAATATTGCAACAAGCGGAAGTGGATTATAAACTGAATCCTGCTGGTTTTGACTTATTGCAAAAAATTTATATTTAAGCAAAGCTTTATTTTTATCATTATTTTATAATTACATGTTATAAAGCTAAAAATTTTAATTTAATCTCTTAGGGTTTAATTCCCCGAAGGTCTGCTTCGTGATATACTAGATGCATGGAAGAAAGCAGTTATATACATAAAAGTGATAATGTCACAGTACTAATATATCATTTAGTAACACCGGCAAAGTATAGAAGAGTAATATTCAAAGAGGAACTAGACGATTATTTATGTAAAATTTGTGAGGACATAGAAGCTCGTTATGAAATTAGATTTTTGGAAATAGGAGTAGATAAAGAACATGTACATTTTTTACTACAGTCAATACCAATGTATAGCCCAACAAAAATAACTCAAATCATAAAAAGTATTACATCTAAGGAAATGTTTAAGAAATATCCAAATCTTAAAGAAAAATTATGGGGAAGTGAGTTTTGGAGTAAAGGATATTTTATGAGCACAGTATGTAAACATGGTGATGAGCGGAAATTACGTAATTATGTAAAAAATCAAGGTTCAGGCAAACCTTCTTATAAAGCATTTCAACAAAAACAGTTAAAACTTTTTGGATAGATACCTCGTAGCTCTGCTGCGAGGAGTATCATTAAATAATAGCTATCATATTGATAATAGCTATTATTTATGATATATTTTTTTATATATAAGATAGGTAAATGCATGAAAAATATAAGTAGTAGAGAGGCTCAAAATCATTTTGGAGAATTGATGATACAAGTAATAAAAGAACCAATTATTATAAATAGATATGGTAAACCTGCTGCAGTACTCATATCACATGAGGAGTATGAAAAATTTAGCCAGTTTGAAGATATGTATTGGACAATACAAGCAAAGAACGCAGCTAAAGAAGGTTTTTTATCAGAAAAAGAAAGTGAAGATTTTTTAAATAAAATATTAAAGGAATAGCATGACTTTAATAATATCTAAAAATTCACAAAATTTTATTGAAAAATTAAATAAAAAGCAAGCTCAACAAATAGTAATTAAGATTAAAGAATTACACCTGTTAATAGGTCAACCTAATGATAGTAAGTTTTAAAAGGTTTGGAAGAGCAGTATTATAGAGTAGATGTAGGCGAATTTAGAATAATTTATCAAAAAGATAAGATTAATACATATATTTTTTTAGTAGAAAAAAGAAATGATAGAGAAGTTTATAGATTATTTAAAAGAAAGATAAAGTAGCAGATATGCCAAGACCTGATTTTTCTGATCCTGATAAACAAATTCAAGAGATAATTAGAGTTAACCATGCTGGTGAGTATGGGGCAAAAAGGATTTATCAAGGACAGTTAAAATATACTAAATCTCAAAATGACTATGTATTAATTAAAGAGATGCTAGAGCAAGAAGAAGTGCATCTAAATTATTTTGAGGAAAAATTGCTAGAGAAGAAAGTAAGACCTACTGCCTTATTATATTTTTGGCATCATTATGGGTTTTTACTTGGGGCTGTATCTTCTAGGATTGGTACAAAAACTGCAATGTTAGTTACGGAGAGTGTAGAAGAAGTAATAGAGAAGCATTACGCCCAGCAAATAAATTATTTAGAAAATAAAGACATTGAACCAGAATTATTAAATAATATTATAAAATTTCGGTTAGATGAGATTGAGCATAAAGACACAGCTATAATAAATGATAGCGAGCAAGCAATATTTGCAAAAACAACAAATAGTATAGTAAAAGCGATTTGTAGAATTGCTATTAAACTAAGCAAAAAGATTTAATCTTCACCATTTTCATATCTAAGAAGTTCTGAATATATATTTTCTATGTCTTGGGTAGGCTGTAAATTATACAGTTCTGCTTGTTCAAAATATTTCTTACTTTTTTCAATATCCCCAAGTTTTTATAGCAATACCCAATCTTAGAAAACGTTTTCTTCGTGTCTTGACAATAGTTATTGCTGCCAAATAATTTAATTATTTCAAGTTCTTGTAAAGCCAAGTCCAAAATTACGGTAGCATCTTCAGCAGTATATAATTCTAAATTGCTTAAACTGTGGTTTTTAGTCTTCTAATGTATTAGAAATTAAGAAAAAATAGGGTGCCAGGGGTTAAGCTCACAGCTGTCGAAAGTAGATATAGTTATAATCTAAACTTTATAAGATCAATATTGCCCCCAGACAATATTACAATATCACGAATTATTTCCTTCTCTAGTAATAAGCAAAATCGTAATAATGGAATCTTAAAACCCTTTAATTTATTTATATTTTTAAATATGGTAAATAGAATTGCAGCTATTAATATGCTATATAAATATACTATCATGCCATTTTGAGAATGACTGATAAAATGTTTAAACTGTAAATGCTGTTTTATGAATTTAAAAAATACTTCTATATCCCATCTTTTCTTATATATCTCTGCTATCTCTTCAGCAGAACTATCCGATAAATTTGCTAAAAACCATATTTCTTTGTTCTTATAATCAATGGTTTTTATTAATCTTAAATTACATTTGATTATTTTGTTAGCACTGTATAAATTAATAATCTCATCACTTTGTATTTGTAAGTTACTATGATTGTTTTGATTCTGCTTGATCTCTAACTTTTTAATAACTCTATAGCGTCTGTTAGTTTGTACTCTAGTAACAAATTTTATTTCTTTGTTACTGAAATCTTCATAGGTAGTTGTTTTACAAATTCCCCTATCAAATATTAATATATCTTCCTTATCTAGCTTAGATTCATTTATAGCTTTAACTAATGCTACATCATCACTTGCTTCAGATTTATCATTGCAAAATCTTATATTAGATGGTATTTGTCCCTCTAAACCTACACTAAGCTTTACTTGACTATCATTCTTTTTTCCTCCTATTTTTAATCCATCTTTAATTACTCTGCCGGAAAGATTAATAGTTGTTGAATCAAATATGTGTAATTGTTTTCTTTCTATCTTATTAAAATGGCTATTATACTTTTCTACTAGTTCATCATAAATTGCTTTGAAATATTCTGTCTTTATTGTTTTTAATCTTTTACCAATAGAACTATGGTCTATTTTATTTTTACCAACCTTTTTTGTTTTAAGAAGACTACTTAACTCTAAAGTTGCCGGTACTATTTCCTCTAATGTCCTTAAGCTAATCGGTCTACCAAGTAGTGATGACCTAACAAAACTTTTTAAAATAAATGCTCCCGTTATTTTATGATTGGCTTTATCTACGGTATATTTTTCCCCTACTTCTATCAGCCTCTTATCACTAATTAAGTTCATTATTTCTTTTATTTCCATTCAGGGTAACCTTTTTAATTTTTTAGTTACCTGTTTACCTCTTCCTAATACTTTTTTACATACTTATTTCTTCTCTTCTACTTTCGACAGCTGTGGGGTTAAGCTCCGTTGTTACAATGTAACAACCTCCATTATACTTCATGATTTTACTCACTTATAATAACAGACCCCTGGCATAAACTTGACTTATAAGTTTTTGACAGATTGGTCTTGCAACAATGGAGCTTAAACATCATCAACGTTTCATATATTAGTTGAATAATATAAATAGTCAAGAGGTTTTAGTTGTTATATTGATAAAAAATGTAATTTTTAGTTAATAAGTACTATTTTTTATATTTTTTGGGTGATATTTTGTGGTAAAATTTGCTTTTGGATAAATAATAATTTATATTTACATGTGTAATCAGAAATAAAAAAATAAAAATGAATAACTCTCACCCTAATACTAAATCTCATTTATTTCATATAGTTGATCCAAGCCCTTGGCCTATTTTAACTTCATTTGCTTTGCTTATTTTAGTCGCTGGTGGGGTTTCATTTATGCATAGCTATAAATTTAACCACTACATACTAGCTTTTGGATTTATTTCAGTAGCTTATTGTTTATATTCTTGGTGGAGAGATGTAATAAAAGAAGGAATAATAGATCATAGTCATACTGAGCCTGTTAGGCATGGTCTAAGAATTGGGATGGCTTTATTTATTTTAACCGAAATAATGTTTTTTGGAGTATTTTTTGCATCTTTCTTTAAATCAAGTTTATCACCTGTTGGTCTTTTAGATGGTGTATGGGTAATAAAACAAGGTGTGTGGCCGCCACCTAGTATTAAAGTTTTTGACCCATTTGATATTCCTTTTATTAATACTTTAATATTGCTTTTATCTGGTACTACCGTTACTTGGGCTCATTATGCTTTAGAAGAAAGTAATCAAAAGGATTGTGTAACAGCTCTTGGTCTTACTATAATTCTTGGAATATTCTTTACTTGTATGCAAGCATATGAATATTACCATGCTGCTTTTAAATTTACTGATGGTATATATCCTTCTAATTTTTATTTAGCAACCGGCTTTCATGGTGCACATGTAATTATAGGTACTATATTTTTAATAGTATGCTATTTTAGGGCGAAAAGAGGTGATTTTGCTATTAAAAATAATGGGCATTTAGGATTTGAATTCGCAGCATGGTATTGGCATTTTGTTGATGTAGTATGGCTATTTTTATTTACTTTTGTTTATATATTTGGTAGTTAGTCATAGACTATAGACCATAATATGTGATTATAATGTTACTTAAAACAAGTATTTTTGCAATATTTTGGTATATTAATTTAAATTACATATATTTATGAGTTGATTTATATATAAATAGAATATACATTAATCGTTAAATAACTAATCATAATTGAGGTAAAAATATGAATTTGTGTAAATTAAATGAAGACTTAATTGATTACAACATGTCGCTACGTCTATTATTTATGGTACTTGGTTTAGCTATTATAACAATGTCCATGGATAGTTTAGCTGGTGGTAGTGTCGGTGATCCAGTAGGTGCGGCATTATGTAATGTAATTTTAATATTTAGAGGTAATACAGCAAGAGGTATAGCTGTTGTTGGTATAATCGTGCTAGGTATTCAAACACTTAGAGGAAAACTGCAATGGGAAGTGGCTTTAGTTATAGTTGCTGCGATCATAATATTATTCAAAGCTCCAGACATAGTATCTATGGTATCAGGTAGTACTGGTAATGCTGATTGTGGTACCACCAGCGTTACTTCATAATCGTTAACATTTAAGTTCTAAAAATAAAAGTACCCATAAGCTTTGCTCTTGTGGGTACTTTTTTCTTTTTTAAGGTTTAAAAACTCAAAATTATAAATTCTAGTTTTTATTAAAATAACTAAAATACTTATCAAAAACACACAAAACCTAGCAAAAATATATAAGTTTACAAAATTTTAGAAATTGAATTCTTGAAATCCTTTAAACCTGTATGTATATTTAGGTATTAACTGAATTTAAGTTCTTATGAAATTAGCAAAAATATTAAGTGTCCTTTTATGCTTAGGGCTCATTCTAAACGGATGTAAAAGCAAGAAAAATAGTGATGATTTAGTTACTCCTATTTCTACTCTTTATAATGAGGGCATTACTTTGCTTGAGAAAAAGAAGTATAAAAATGCTGCTGAAGAATTTGGAAAAATATTTTATCAGCATCCAGGTAATGAATTTACGCCCCAGGCAGAATTGATGCAAGCATACTCATTATTCCTTGCTGCTCAATATGAAGAGGCAGTTGATGTACTTGATATTTTCATTAATTTACATCCTGCGAATGTTGATATTGCTTATGCGTATTACCTTAAAGCTCTTTCATATTATATGCTAATTTCGGATGTGAATCATGATCAATCTAGAACTTTCTTGGCTAAAGATAGTTTCGAAGATCTAATTACAAAATTCCCAAATACTAAATATGCTATTGATTCATCTTTAAAAATTGATTTAGTAAATGACCATTTGGCTGGTAAAGAGTTAACGATTGGTAGATTCTATTTAAAGAAAAAGAATCCGATGGCAGCAATTAATCGATTTGAAGAAGTAGTCGAAAATTATCAAACTACCTCTCATTGTGTAGAAGCACTTTATCGTTTAACTGAAAGCTATATGATGCTTGGATTGCCAGATGAGGCAATGAAATATGCTTCGGTTCTTGGTCATAACTATCCTGATAGTAAATGGTATAGTTATGCGTATAGACTGGTTAAAGGCTATACTCGATGAACTTTAAAAATTGGCGTCGTCATTCTACAAGAGCTGCGGTGCTCACATATTATTATATGATCCGCTCCTTGCCTTGTGAACTCCTAGCTCTTTTTAAAGTTGATCTTCGTCTATTGCTCTTTATTTATTAGGGGAATATAAATGTTCCAGAGTCTTTCAGTTAAAAACTTTATCCTGATAGACGAGTTAGAAATCGAATTTATTAGTGGTTTATGCGTTATTACCGGCGAAACCGGTGCCGGTAAGTCTATTTTACTGGATGCTATTTTATTTTGTTTGGGCTATAAAACTTCAAGTGCCGGCATAATAAAGCATGGGAAAGATTATGCAGCCGTTAATATAGTCTTTTCATTAAATGATGAAATAAAAAATTTTCTAACTCAAAATTTTATTGAATTAGAGGAATCGCTACTTATAAAATGTGTCCAAAAAGCAGAAGGACGCAAAAATTTCTTTATCAATAATCAAGTAGTTAACAAAGCTATTATGCAGCAATTAGCTACTTATTTATTTGAACTTCACGGACAAAACAATAATATCTCTCTTTTAGAAATCAATACTCAGCGTGACATTTTAGATAGTTTTGGAGATCTTTTAGAACTTCGAATGCAGCTTGCTAAATGTTATCAAGCTTGGCAGAATATTCGCAATGAAATTGCCGAAATAGCACTTAAAAAAAATTCTATTGAACAAGAAATTGATTATTTAAGCTTCGTAACCGAAGAGTTGACTAAGCTTAATGTTCAAATAGGTGAAGAAGAGCAGCTAACAAATATACGAAAAGATTTGCAAAATAAAGATAAGGATTTGCAGCTAATCAAAGATATTCTCGAGCAAGTTAATAATCCTGAAATAAATAACTCAATTAGTAAAGCGGAAAAACTATTAGCAAAGCAAAGTCAAAATGAAGAATTCGTAAATATTTCGACAAATCTTGAAGAAGCTTATAATAATTTGGAAGAGGCAAGACAAAATTTATCGAATCTTCTAGAAAATTTTAACAAGTTAGATTATAACCTTGAAGAAATAGAAGAAAGATTATTTGCAATAAAAGCAATTAGTCGCAAATATAATGTTTCTGCTGACGCACTCAAGACATTTTTAGAGGAGTCTTCAAATCAGTTAAATAGCTTGAAAGGTAAAATAGCAAATCAAGCAGAGCTGCAAGTGCAAGAAGTAAAGTTAAATACGGAATATTATAAACTTGGCAAAAATTTATCAGAAAAACGTCTTGCCGCAGCAAAACGTTTAGAAGAAGTGCTGCACTATGAATTAAAGCAGCTGAAAATGGAAAAAGCTACTTTTCATGTTAATATAGCAGAAAGAAAAGAAGCAGCAGCATATGGCATAGATGATATAGTTTTTAAAGCTTCCACTAACCCAGGGATGACTCCGGAGGCAATTAATAAAATCGCTTCAGGTGGCGAATTATCAAGATTTATGCTTGCTTTAAAAACTTCTTTATTTAACAAGATGGTGAAACCTGCTATTATATTCGATGAAATAGACGTTGGGATTGGTGGTGAGGTTGCGGATAAAGTTGGGATGCGGCTTAAAAAGCTTAGTTCAGCTACGCAAGTGATAGTTATAACGCATCAACCTCAAGTGGCAGGAAAAGCAGATTTGCATATAAAAATTGAGAAAACGCAGTTAGAAAAAGAAACAAAAGTAACAGTAAAAATTTTAAATTTAGCTGAAAGACAGCAGGAGCTTGCTCGTATGATCTCAGGCAAAACAATTACTGAGGCGAGTTTAAAAGCGGCGAAAGAATTACTGTATACGTAGATAGAACTTCAAAAATTGGCTACGTCATCCTACAAATACTTCGGTACTCACGTATTAAGTAACTACTTCCGTTCCTCGTTTTGTGGACGCCTTGCTCTTTTTGAATTTGATCTTCGTCTACCTGTATTTATGAACTAGTAATGTCATATGAGTTAGACAACAACGCCACAAGTCACCGAATGACAATAGGAAAAAAACATGAACAATTACAAAAAACTAGAAAATGAACTTTCAACAATTTCAAATTTTGAGAATATTTTAAGCATATTATATTGGGATATAGCGGTAAATATGCCTATAGGTTCAGGTAAGAGTAGGACAAACGAGATGGTATCCCTGACTTCTCTAGTTCATTCTTTGGTTAAATCTCCGTTGCTTAAAGAGTTAGTTATCAGAGCAAAAGAAGAGACAAAAAATCTTGATGAATGGCAAAATGCTAATATAAGAGAAATTGAGCGGAAGATATTAGATGCAAATTGTATCGATGAGGAATTACAAAAAAGAATAGTAGCTGCAACTACTAAATCTGAACTTGTTTGGCGAAAAGCTAGAGAGACTAATGACTATAATTTATTTAAGCCTCATTTGCAGAAAGTTTTAGATTATACAAGAGAAGTTGCTAAAGTACGAGCAAGTGTATTTAATTGCAGTCCGTACGACGCATTAATTGATATGTATGACCCAAGTAGAACAAGCAGCGGGATTAAAAAAGTTTTTTCACACGTTAAAGAAAATCTTTCCGAGCTTATTGGTAAGGTTTTAGAAAAACAGAAAAGTCAAAAAGAACTAGTAAAAAGTACTGAATTAAGTCCTGAAATACAAAAAAATATCGGCAAGCGTATAATGGAAATTATGCAGTTTGATGAGAGCAGAGGGCGGCTTGATGAATCTACTCATCCTTTTTGCGGTGGAACGCCAAATGATATACGCTTAACTACCAGATATGATAAAGATAATTTCATAAGCGGTTTAACGGGTATTATTCATGAAACTGGACATGCTTTATATGAACAAAATTTACCAGAAATATATAAAGGGCAGCCGGTTGGGCGTGCTAAAGGCATGGCTTTTCACGAAAGTCAGTCTTTATTTATGGAGATGCAAGTAGGTAGATCAAGAGAGTTTACGGAGTTTTTAGCAAAACTACTTCGTGATGAATTTAACCTTAAGTCGGAAGAATATTCGGTAGATAATTTATATAGGACAATTACAAAAGTTGAGCCTGATTTTATCAGAGTTAACGCTGATGAGGTAACTTACCCAATGCATGTAATATTGCGTTTTGAAATAGAAGAATTACTTATCAACGGTGAATTAAATCTTGATGAATTGCCAAATTTTTGGGATAGTAAGATGCAAGAATATTTAGGAATAAAACCTAAAAGTTTTAGCAAAGGATGTCTGCAAGATATTCATTGGTCTAGTGGTTGGTTCGGTTATTTTCCTGCTTATACAAATGGTGCAATTATCGCATCAATGGTGATGAAGAAAGTAAAAGAGATGCACAAAGATGTAAAAGATGATATTTTAAAAGGTGACTTTAGTAACTTAAATAATTATTTAAATAAAAATTTTAGAAATTTCGGTTCACTAAAAAATTCACCTGACTTGCTAAAAAGTGCTAGCGGTGAGGAAAGTATAAATCCTGAGGTGTTTATTAAGTACTTGGAAGAGAAGTATTTGTAGTGAATTATGTCATAAGCTATGCGAATGAAATGAGCGTGGCAATCTCATGAGGCAATATAATATTCCTAAGATTGCCTCCGCCTTCTTTCTACGAATCTCCTCGCAATGACGTTAAAAAATTAAATTATCATAAAAATAATATGGAAGAAAATTTAAAGAAAACAGGTTTTTTATTCGGTGGGAACGCTGTTTTTATTGAAGAATTATATAAACAATATTTAGAAAACCCTGCTTCAGTTGATCAAACTTGGCAAGAGTTTTTCACGGGCGTTAAGGATAGCAATGAACTTCTTAATAAGAGTACTGCTAAAGTAATTTTAAAAACAGTAGCCACAGACGATTCCAAAATTTCAGAAAATCCTGCATCCACCACAAATAATTTTAATGTTGGTGCGATGATAAAAAATTACCGTAAATATGCCCATTATCTTGCAAAGCTAGACCCGCTAGGGCTTGAAGTTACTAAAACTAAAGAAGATTTAAAACTTAGTATAGAGAATTTTGGTTTCACAAATGATCAGCTTAATAAAGTAATAGAACATAAATTTTTAGACAAAACATATAGCTTAGGTGAGTTGGTTAATTTTCTTGATAAAACTTATTCAGGTTCTATTGGAACTGAATTTGAGCAGGTAGAAAACGAAGAGGAAAAAAATTGGTTATATTCTAAATTAGAATCAGGTGTTATTTCATTTTCCTCTGAAGAAAAGAAAAATATCCTAAATGACTTAGTGGAAGTAGAAGGATTTGAGCAATATCTACATACAAAATTCCCAGGGGCTAAGCGTTTCTCGGTAGAGGGCGGTGATGCTTCCATAGTTGCCATGAATAAGGCTATTGATTTATCTCTGCATCAAGGTGTAGAAGAAATCGTCATAGGAATGGCTCATCGTGGTAGATTAAACTCGCTAACTAAAGTAGTCGGTAAACCTTATAGAGCTGTTATTGCAGGCTTTATAAGCGGTAGCGTTTTTCCTGATGAGCTAAATGTTTCAGGTGATGTAAAATACCATTTAGGCTATTCATCGGATAGGGTCGTAGGTGATAAGAAAATACATTTATCGCTTGCTTATAACCCATCGCATTTAGAAGCTGTAAACCCGATAGTTGCAGGTAAAGTAAGAGCAAAACAGGACATACTTAAAGATACTAAACGTAGTAAAGTCAAAGCTATTTTAGTGCATGGTGATGCTGCTTTTTGTGGTCAAGGAGTTGTTGCGGAGGGCTTATCTATGTCCCCCCTAGCTGCTTACAATATTGGCGGAGTGCTACATTTCGTAATTAACAATCAGCTAGGTTTTACAGCGAATGCAGCAGATACCAGAGCCAGTAGATATTCTACAGAATTTGCAAAAATAATATCAGCACCGATTTTGCATGTTAATGGTGATGATATAGAAGCAGTATTAAAAGCCACAAATATTGCGGTGGAATATAGGCAGAAATTCGGTAAAGATGTTATTGTGGAAATCATTTGCTACCGAAAATATGGGCATAATGAGGGCGATGAGCCAATGTATACACAAGGTAAAATGTATAACATTATCAAGAGTAAGCTAACGCCTGGAAATATCTATGCAAATGAGCTAGTGAAAAGTGGTGTGATCGATAATAATTATTTTGCTAAATTAAAAGAACAGTTTAAAGCAAAACTAGATAAGGAATATGAGCAGGCTAAGAATTATAAGCAAGAAGCTCATTTCTTAGGTGGTTTGTGGCAAGGTATTACTCGCACTCGCACACAACCGGCAGTAACTGGGGTAGATAAAAAGACCTTACAAAGTCTAGGGACTAAGCTATGCGAAATGCCAAAAGATTTTGCCGTTAATCCAAAATTAGTTAAGCTATTTGACGCTAGAAAAGCTGCTTTAACCGCAGATCAGCCTATTGATTGGGCAACAGCTGAGCAGCTCGCTTTTGCAAGCTTGCTAACATCTGGTACTAATATAAGATTAACAGGGCAGGACTGCGGACGTGGCACTTTCTCGCATCGCCATTCGGTATTACATAGTCAAGTTGATGATACTACCTATATGCCTCTAAATAATTTGTCCAAAGAACAAGCAACATATGAAGTAGCAGATAGTAATTTATCTGAATATGCAGTACTTGGTTTTGAATATGGTTATTCACTCGCAAATCCAAAAAATTTAGTTTTATGGGAAGCACAGTTTGGCGATTTTGCTAACGGAGCTCAGATTATTTTTGATCAATTTATTTCAAGTAGTGAAACAAAATGGCTTCGCATGAGCGGACTAGTAGTTTTACTACCACATAGTTTTGAGGGGCAAGGACCAGAGCATAGCTCAGCAAGACTTGAGAGATTCCTACAGCTAGCAGCTGAGGATAATATGTATGTTACATATCCTACTACGCCTGCTTCAATTTTCCATCTACTTCGTCGTCAAATAATTGATAATGTTAGAAAGCCACTAATCGTGATGTCACCGAAATCTTTATTGCGTCATAAAAATGTGGTTTCTAAACTTGATGAATTAGATAGCAATACTACTTTTTTACCGGTTTTAGATGAAGTAAATAAACTAGAAGCAAGCAATATTACTAAAGTAATTTTATGTAGCGGTAAGGTGTATTATGATCTATTTGAAATGCGTGGCAGTAATAATAGTATAGTGATTATTAGGCTTGAACAATTATACCCATTTGAAAAAAAGGTTGTAGTAGAGCTGTTAAAAAAATATAATAAAGCAAGTGAATTTATTTGGTGTCAGGAAGAGCCAATGAATATGGGAGCTTGGAGATATATAACCTCTCACCTAAATAATGCTTTAAAAGAAGCAGGAATTAATAATGAATTCAAATATATAGGTAGAGAAGAATCAGCATCTCCGGCAGTAGGCTCACTACAAGCACATAATAAGCAGCAAGAAAAATTATTAAAAGAAGCCTTAGGAGTAAAATAATATGGGTGTTAAAATTATAGTACCGTCTCTCGGTGAATCGGTAACAGAAGCGACTATTGCCAAGTGGTATAAGAAAGAGGGCGATGCTGTTAAAACCGATGAATTATTATTGGAAATTGAAACTGAGAAAGTAACATTGGAAGTTAATTCCCCATGCAATGGTACTATAGGCAAAATAACAAAAGCTGACGGAGCAAATGTTGGAGTTGGTGAAGAAATAGGCGAGATAAATGAGGGAGAAGCTGTAGCAACAAATAATAACGAAGCAGCAAAGCCTCAAGCAGCTCCCCAGGTTGCTCCAGAAAAGCCAGCAGAAAAACCAGCAGTAGTTAATAATAATCTTTCTCCATCCGTACAAAAACTAGTTACTGAAAACAAGCTTGATCCAAATAATATAAAAGGGACAGGTAAGGACGGTAGAATTACTAAAGGTGATGTGTTGGAAACAATGAACGCTCCTGTTCCTGTCACTACTTCTTCAGCTAAAACTAATGAAGAAAGAGTGCAGCGTGTGCGTATGTCACGTTTGCGTAAAACTATTGCACAGCGTTTAAAAGATTCACAAAATACAGCTGCTATTTTGACTACCTTTAATGAAATTGATATGTCAAAAGTTATAGCTCTGCGTGGTAAGTATAAAGATGAGTTTGAGAAAAAGCACGGCGTGAAGCTTGGCTTTATGTCATTTTTTGTTAGAGCAACTATCGAAGCTTTAAAACTTATTCCGTCAGTAAATGCTGAGATAGATGGTGATGATTTAGTATATAAAAATTATTACGATATAGGTGTAGCTGTTGGAACTGAGCAAGGTCTTGTTGTACCGGTGGTTAGAGATGCGGATAAAATGGGATTTGCTGATATTGAAAAGACGATAGGGGGACTCGCTAAAAAAGCAAGAGATGGTAAGCTTTCTATGGGTGATTTATCAGGCGGTACATTCTCGATTTCCAACGGCGGTGTATATGGTTCGCTTTTATCTACTCCTATTATTAACCCGCCTCAATCCGGTATTTTAGGGTTACATAAAACTGAGGAAAGAGTGGTAGCTATAGACGGTAAAATTGAAATACGCCCGATGATGTATATAGCTCTATCGTATGATCACCGTATAATTGATGGAAAAGAAGCCGTTTCATTCTTAGTGAAAATTAAAGAGCTAATAGAAAGTCCTGAAAAGCTGCTGCTAAACTTATAGTTTGGAGTATAATTAATGATAAAATGTACTCGTCGTATTGAGTTCGATGCAGGACATAGAATTATCGGTCATCAAAATAAATGTCAATATCTGCACGGTCATCGCTATGTTCTTGAAATAACTATAGCAGCAAATGATACTGACGAACTTGGTATGGTAGCGGATTTCGGTTTGATCAAAGATTTAGCTAAAGTTTGGGTTGATAAGAATTTTGATCACAGCCTAATCTTGCATCAGGATGATAAAGAAATTGGGCAGAAAATTGAAAGTCATACAGGTCAGAAAGTATATTATTTGAAGAATAATCCGACGGCTGAAAATATTGCTATGCATTTAAAAAACGAGATTTTCCCTAAGCTTTTTGAAAGTCAAAAATTCTTTATTACCAATATAAAACTATTTGAAACGCCTAATTGTTTTGTTGAGGTCTAAGCATGCAAGAGTTTTGCTTAGTTTTGACCACGACTAATGATTTACAAATTGCTGAAAAAATAGCCTCTCTATTATTAGAGTTAGATCTTGCTGCTTGTATACAAATTGATGATGTGAAAAGTTACTTTAAATGGGATGCTAAAGTAGCTTTAGAAAAAGAATATAGAATTGTGATTAAAGCAAAATCTTCTAATTATAAAAAGATTGAAAATAAAATCCTTGAAGTTCATAATTATGAATTACCGCAAATAATAAAAATAAACATTGACGGCGGTCTTCAAAAATACTTAGAATGGATTAATCAAAATAGTAAGTAAACCTATGGTTGAATAATTTAAATCGAAAAATAAAGTAAGTATACTCGGAGTAAAAAATGAAATTATGGCAAAAAGTTACCTTAGGTCTAATCTTCGGTATTATATTCGGTATTTACCTACCGCAATATGTTGATTATATTAAGCCGGCAGGTGACATATTTTTACGTTTGATAAAAATGATCATTGCACCGCTAATTTTCTCTAGCTTGGTTTCAGGCATTACTAGTATGAATGATACTTCTGCACTTGGCAGGGTAGGCATGAAAGCGGTAGCAGCCTTTTTAGGAACTACTTTCTTTGCTACGGTTTTTGGTCTTACTGTTGCTGCAATATTAAAGCCTGGCGTAGGCATGCATATAGATTTTTCTCCTTCGGGCTCTAGTAAAATTGAAAGAACATCGTTTAATATAATAGATTTTTTTGTCAATATAGTTCCTGATAATGCTGTCGGTGCTTTTGCAAATGGTGATGTTTTGCAAGTAGTATTCTTTGCCGTCTTTGTCGGTATTACCTTAAATAAAATGAAAGCAGCAGCAGAACCTATTACTGATTTAGTACATTTAATGTCAAAATTAGTACTAAAAATGATATCTTTTGTTATTCAATTATCACCTTATGGTGCCTTTGCTTTAACAGCTTGGATTATAGGTACGCAAGGTATAGAAGTAATGATAAGCCTTTCAAAACTTGTTATAGCAGTTGTTGTGGCTATGACATTCCAATATCTAGTATTCGGTTTGCTTATATATATATTTTGTCGTGTATCCCCTATACCTTTTTATAAGAAAAGCTTTGAGTATCAGATACTTGCTTTTTCCACTTCAAGTAGTAAAGCGACTCTTTCAACTACTATGCAAGTTTGTCGTGAGAAACTTGGAATTTCAGAGTCTAGTACTTCGTTTGTATTGCCGATAGGTGCTTCAATTAATATGGACGGTTTTGCTATAAATTTATCGCTTACCACTATCTTTTTTGCTCAAATGATGGGAGTAACACTTGCTCCACATGATTATTTAGTAATTATTCTAACCTCAACTCTTGGCTCAATTGGTGGTGCTGGTATTCCAGGAGCTTCTTTAATAATGCTGCCTATGGTGCTTTCATCTGTACATCTACCAATTGAGGGAGTAGCAATTATTGCAGGTATTGACCGTATACTTGATATGCTTCGTACTACTATCAATATTACCGGTGATGCAACGATTACTATGCTTATCGATAATAGTGAGGGGACTTTAGATAAAGAAGTGTACTTATCGTAAATTTAACTCAATTCTAATGCTGCCGCTTCTAAAGTTTTGAGTTGATCACGAAGCTTTGCTGCTTGTTCAAATTCAAGATTACTTGCAGCTTTGAGCATTTCTTTTCGTAATTTATCAATATGAGCTTTCAGTTTAGCAGGATTATCAAATAAATTATGGGTTTGTTTTTTATCAAGCTTAATATCTACCTTTTCAAGCTCTGCTAAAGCATGGATAGTGCGGTTGATGGTTTTTGGGATTATACCGTGTTTTTCGTTATGTTCTTGCTGTATTGTGCGTCTACGCATCGTTTCGCTAATAGCTTTATCGATGGACTTAGTCATTTTATCGGCATAAAGAATAACTCTTCCTTCGCTATTTCTTGCAGCTCTACCAATTGTTTGTATTAGCGACACTTCCGAACGCAAAAACCCTTCTTTATCAGCATCAAGTATGGCAACTAAGCCGCATTCGGGAATGTCTAAACCCTCGCGTAGTAAGTTAATACCTACTAGAATATCAATTGTTCCTTGCCTTAAATCCCTTAATATTTCGATACGCTCTAATGTGTGGACGTTAGAATGCAAATAAGAAGTCTTATATTTAAGCTCCTGCAAATAATTGGTTAAATCTTCTGCTATTTTTTTAGTAAGAGTAGTAACCAGCACACGGAAGCCTTTTGCGATGGTGCTTTGAATTTCGCCTACTAAATCCTCAACCTGATTAGTAGCTGGCTTAATAATACATTCAGGATCAAGTAGCCCCGTAGGTCTAATTATCAGCTCTACGACTTCACCGCCGGTTTCATTTAATTCAAAAGGTGAAGGGGTTGCTGATACGAAAACAGTTTGCGGTCTAAAATTTTCCCATTCCTCAAATTTTAGCGGTCTATTATCAAGAGCTGACGGCAAACGAAATCCATGTTCTACTAGCACTTCTTTCCTTGCTCTATCGCCATTATACATAGCTCTAATTTGTGGGACGGATACGTGGCTTTCATCAACAAATAATAATGTATCTTTTGGTAGGTATTCAAACAAAGTTGGCGGTGGCTCACCAGCTTTACGACCTGAGAAAAACCTAGAGTAATTTTCTACACCTTTACAGCTTCCTGTTTCGATTAACATTTCAAGGTCATACTGGGTACGTTGATTAATCCTTTGAGTTTCTAGTAATTTATCTTGCGATTTTAAGAATGCGATACGTTTTTGCAATTCCTCTTCAATTTCCGATATTGCTTTATTTACTGTCTCTTTCGGCATTACGAAGTGAGAATTACCATATATTATAGCCTTATCAAGCTTGGCAAGTTTTTCGCCAGTTAGCGGATCGAATTCGTGAATATACTCAAGTTCATTACCGAAAAATGATAAACGCCAAGCCTTATCGCTATAGTGTGATGGAAAAATATCAACATTATCGCCTTTGACCCGAAAGCAACCACGTTCAAAACCAATATCATTACGCTCATATTGCAAATTCACTAAATCATTAAGTAGCTTATCACGAGGGTAACTTTTACCAGGCTCTAAATTGACTGTCATTTGGTAATATAAATCAGGGGAGCCAAGACCATAAATGCAAGAAACAGAGGACACAACTATAACATCGCGACGCTCTAATAATGATCTTGTGGCTGAGTGCCGCATCAAATCGATCTGCTCGTTAATAGAGGAGTCTTTTTCTATAAAAACGTCGGTTTTTGGGATGTAAGCTTCCGGCTGGTAATAGTCGTAATATGATACAAAATATTCAACTGCATTCTTCGGAAAAATCGATTTCATTTCGGAATAAATTTGTGCCGCTAGCGTTTTATTATGTGCCATAATAAGCGTTGGTCGGTTAGTTCTTTCTATAATATTTGCCATAGTAAAGGTTTTACCTGAGCCTGTAATACCAAGCAACATCTGTGAACGCTTTTTACTGTTTAAACCTTTGATAATTTCATCAATTGCCTTCGGTTGATCACCTGCTGGTTTATAATCTGATATAATAGAAAAGTTGTTCATCGCTTTTTTCTTGCTTTAATAATTATAGTTTAAGATAATATATTAAAATTAAATAAAAGAGTACAACATTATGAATAAAGCTATATTACACGCTATTATTATTTACACCCTTGCCGGTTGTCCTTATTGCATAAAAGCTAAAGCACTACTTGATAAAAAAGAAGTTGCTTATCAAGAAATCGAAGTTCAGAATGCTCAAGATCCAAATGCAGCAGAATTAAGAAAGAAGTTAAATAATCCTGATAGATTAACGTTTCCGCAGATATTTATAGATGGTATGCATATAGGCGGTTGTGACGATTTATATGATCTTGATAAAGAAAGAAGATTAGATAAGTTGTTGGAAGGACAACCGAAGAAGGATTCAGCTGTTGCCGGTGCTTGAAACCTATCATCATTGTGAGGAGCGTATTGCCACATTTTTCATACTGCAACTTCTATGTCATTTTTGCGTAGATACTAACTCGTCATTGCGAGCGAACAAAGTGAGCATGGCAATCTCATGAAATAATGTATAATTCCTGAGATTGCCTCCGCCATCTGCTATGCATCTCCTCGCAATGACGTTAAAACCTATTCATAAAGCCCAAACAATGACTAATCAAACTCAACATAAAAATTCATTTTACTCACTTCTGCCTTATTTATGGTCGAAAGATTTTAACATACGTTTGCGTATTATTTCATCACTTATTTGTCTGCTTCTTGCTAAAGCAATAAATATTTTCGTACCAATAGTTTATAAATACGTAATAGATGGATTAAATAAAAATCTAGCACTTTCGGTTATTATCGGCATAATTATTGCATATGGCGGGACTAAAATATTTGTTGGAATATTTAATGAGTTACGCAATATTATTTTCTCAAAAGTAGGGCATCAAGCGACTAGGCTTATTGCTCTGAACGTCTTTAAACACATGCATAATTTAAGCATGCGGTTTCATGTTACCCGAAAAACCGGTGGCTTAAGTAGATCAATAGAGCGTGGAACTAAAGGCATAGAAGCGGTACTGCGTTATTCATTATTTAATATTCTTCCGACAAGTGTAGAAATTATTCTTGTAAGCGGGATATTATGGTATGTATATGGTATTTGGTTTTCTGTTACTATCCTAGTAACCATGTCAATTTATGTTCTTTTCACTTTTCTAATTAGTACTTGGCGAATTTCGTTTGCCCGCGAGATGAATCAAAGCGACAATACTGCAAATAATAGGGCAATCGATAGCTTGCTGAATTTTGAGACTGTTAAATATTTTAGCAATGAAGAATATGAAGCCTCTAAATTTAATGAAGCATTGCAAATTTATGAAAGATCAGCCACAAAAACAACTAATAGCTTATCAATTTTAAATATAGGGCAGGATGTTATAATATCCCTTGGTCTTGTAGCTCTTATGATACTATCGGCGACTAAAATAAACCAAGGTAAAATGACAGTCGGAGATTTAATTATGGTTAATACTTATCTCTTCCAGCTATCAATTCCGCTTTCAATACTTGGTTTTGCTTATAGGGAAATTAAGAACGCCCTAGTCGGTATGGAAGATATGTTTAATCTTTTAGATATACCAAAAGAAGTAGAGGACGCTAAAGATGCTAAAGAGCTGATTATATCAAAAGGCGAGGTTGCTTTTAAAGAAGTGAATTTTGCTTATAATCCAGAACGTCCGATTTTGCATAATATCAGTTTTGCTATAGATAGCGGTAAGACACTTGCCATAGTTGGGAGTAGCGGAGCAGGTAAATCGACTATCTCACGTTTGCTTTTCAGATTCTACGATATTAATAGTGGCAGTATTACTATAGATGGGCAGGATATAAGAGGAGTTACACAAAGCTCGCTTCGCAAAGCTATTGGAATCGTGCCACAAGATACTGTCCTGTTCAATGATACAATATATTACAATATCGCTTATGGTGATAATTCGGCTAGCTATGATGAGGTTATAGCTGCTTCGAAAAACGCCCATATTCATGAGTTTATTACTAGCCTGCCGGAGGGGTATGAAACTCAAGTAGGTGAGCGTGGTTTAAAACTTTCTGGTGGCGAAAAGCAACGTATCGCCATAGCAAGAACGTTACTCAAAAATCCATCTATATACGTGTTTGATGAAGCAACAAGCTCGCTTGATACCAAAACTGAAAAGTTAATTCAGGCAAGTCTTAAAGAAATATCGGAGCATTATACTACCTTAATTATTGCTCACAGGTTATCAACGATAATCGACGCTGATGAGATTATTGTTTTAGATAATGGCTATATAGTCGAGCGTGGCAACCATAAAACCCTGTTGAAACAAAAAGGCTATTACGCAGAACTTTGGTATAAGCAGCAGAAAGAAGAGCTAAATAATAATTAATATATTTTTATTACTGGTTCTAGTTCCCAAGTCACGGGAGGCATTGCCAGCGTGGATTATTTTTTCTGGATTGCCAAGCTCATTTCATTCGCGTAGCTCAGACGACTTAGTATCCACGCAACAGTGCCGCTACAGTGTGACAGAAGCGGAAATTACATTCAACCTATAAACTTATTGACTTTCGTAGTCACATATAGAATCGTAATCGGAACGGCTATTAAGCTTTTCTGGGATGTAGAAGTCCTTTAACGTAGATGGTTAGCATTATCCATTTAAAAATGCTCCTCAACTTTATGGTTGGGGAGATAATAGCATATGTTCAGGGTTTAAAGTGCATAACTTTAAACCTAAAAGCTATTATAACTGTTTCTACGACGGTTCTTCTAACTCCCCAATCACCTGAGATTTTCTTTGGTGGTTTAATTAATCGGGAGTCATCAAATGTCAAATCAAAACAAAAAAGCCATCAACAATATTACGCTAGATTCCGTTGAAAAAGAGATAAATACTCTTAAAGATGAAGTTGCACATTTATTAGAAAACCCCGCAACAGAAGAAGATATTGAAAGAATAGAACAACGTTTAGAGGAACTTGAAAAGATGCTTTATAATGTTGTATAGTTATTGTTATGTCATCCTTGTTTAAGGTTTGTTGCTTGGATCGAGGTGCGTCATTGCGAGCGACAGTAAGGAGCGTGGCAATCCAGAAAAAATAATAAAAATGCTAAAAGTTAGCATTTTTCAACTGGATTTCTTCGTCAAAACTTTCAGTTTTTCTTCGCAGTGACGACTCTCGATCCATGTGGAAAATCTTACAAATCCTTGCAATGATGTATTTTTATATAGGCTATTTATTTTGTCCCTTAAAAATGATACTCCTCGCAGCAGAGCTACGAGGTATCTATCCAAAAAGTTTTAACTGTTTTTGTTGAAATGCTTTATAAGAAGGTTTGCCTGAACCTTGATTTTTTACATAATTACGTAATTTCCGCTCATCACCATGTTTACCTACTGTGCTCATAAAATATCCTTTACTCCAAAACTCACTTCCCCATAATTTTTCTTTAAGATTTGGATATTTCTTAAACATTTCCTTAGATGTAATACTTTTTATGATTTGAGTTATTTTTGTTGGGCTATACATTAGTATTGACTGTAGTAAAAAATGTACATGTTCTTTATCTACTCCTATTTCCAAAAATCTAATTTCATAACGAGCTTCTATGTCCTCACAAATTTTACATAAATAATCGTCTAGTTCCTCATTGAATATTACTCTTCTATACTTTGCCGGTATTACTAAATGATATATTAGTACTGTGACATTATGACTTTTATGTATATAACTGCTTTCTTCCATGCATCTAGTATATCACGAAGCAGAGCTTCGGGGAATTAAACCCTAAGAGATTAAACTATTTCTTATTACAATAATTAGCGGTACAATATTGGGACTGTTGCGAGATGAGAGGGTAGCAGGTATAATAAAAAAATAAAAAATATGTTTATATGTCAGAGTATCAAATGCTAATGGTAAGTTTAGATGAGTTAGTAAATGCGGATCATCAATATCGTAAATTCAAAAGTTTATTCAAATTCAAAGCAGTTGAAGCTGAGTTATTAGCATTAGAATGCGAAGCTAATTATAAAGGATATGGTATAGAGAGGCTGTTTAAATGTTTGCTGCTACAATTTATGGAAGACTTATCTGATCGGGAATTAGAACGTTATTTAGCTGATAGCACAGCGGCGAAATGGTTTTGTAATTTTGCTCTTACAGAAAAGACACCTGATTATAGTGTATTTAGTAAAATACGTAAAAAAATAGGTACTAATTTACTATCAAAAATATTTACAAAATTCCGCGATCAACTACGAGTACAAGGCTATATGGGTGAAGTATTTACCTTTGTAGATGCTTCTCATTTAATCTCAAAAGCTAATCTCTGGGAGGAACGTGATAAACTAAGAGCACAAAAATATGATAAATTGAATAATGAGACTTTGCCTAAGGTTGCAAAGGATAAACAAGCCAAAATTGGCTGTAAGGGAGGGAATAAATTTTGGTATGGTTATAAAAAACATGTGAGTGTTGATATTCAATCAGGCATGATCAATAAGGTTGCAGTTACCCCTGCAAATGTTACCGATAGAAAAGGTTTTAAGCATGTTATGCCAAGTTCTGGTGCTACATATGTTGATAAAGGTTATTGTACAATCTCTACCAAGAATGCAGCAGCTAAAAAGGGAGTCCATCTTTGTGCAATAAAGAAAAATAATATGAAAGATAAGAATTTTGACCTTGATAAATATTATACGAAAATCAGAGCACCTTTCGAGATGGTATTTTCAAAAGATAATAAGCGGGTTAGATATATAGGAATTGCCAAAAATCAATTCTCCGAATTTATGAATGCCATATGTTTTAATTTAAAACGATTAGTGGTTTTAACAACTTTAATGGCTTAAAGAAATTTATTAATAAAAATTCTAACTCTGTAAACAAATCTCTATTAAATTACTACACTATTGAATAACATTTATCTCTATATTAAACAGAATTTCTTTTTTAAAATATTTATTACCTCCTTTCCTCTTATTTTACTATCAAAAATTATCTTTCAACGACCCCATATTATATTTTGCTATTCCTCCTGCTCCCTTGCTTGAAAAAGTAAGTTTCTCTCAAAGAGTATTCGATAGGAATGGTGAGTTAATGCGTATTTCGCTTTCTAAAGATGATAAATATCGGATATTTACTCCGCTTGATGAAGTGCCGCAGAGCTTTATAGAAGCAGTATTGCTATATGAAGATAAGCATTTTTATAAACATTTCGGTATTAATCCTATCTCTTTAATCAAAGCTTTTTATTCTACTTATCTAAAAAATGATCGTAAAATAGGTGGCTCTACCATAACAATGCAGGTAGCTCGTCTAAAATATGGGATAAATTCCTCTACTATTTTTGGTAAAATTTATCAAATTATCAAAGCTATTCACATAGAGTTACATTGCTCAAAAAATGAGATTTTAACGGCTTATCTAAACTTAGTACCTTATGGTAGTAATATTGAAGGGATATCGGCGAGTAGTTATATTTATTTTAATCGTGATCTGAAAGGTTTAAACTTAATTGATATCTTAAGCTTAGCTGTCATCCCGCAAAATCCTGTAAAAAGAGGAGGTAATAATCTAAATATTTTAGAAATGCGAAAATATTTATTTACTAAGTGGCTAGAAAATCATCCACAAGATATTACTTATAAAGAATTGATAAATTGTAGAAGTCAAGATTTGATCTTACAGACACTATAAAAATTATATCTGAATATCTGATAAATTATGACTGTCAGATGAGTATTCAAGATATAAGATTTCATTGTTCTTTTCAATAGCTAATTTCTTACTATCCTTAAAAGTTTGCATAGGCGTTTTACCATAACAATATTTTCCTGAATGTGGTCGCTCATTATTGAAATGCTCTAACCAAATATCAAGATCTAATTGTAAATCATCAAGATCAGTGTAGATCTTTTTCCGCATAGCTGTATCAAAGAATTCTTGTTTCATAATTTTATTAAAACGTTCACACATACCATTTGTTTGAGGAGAATATGCTTTAGTAATAGTATGTTCTATACCATAGTACCCTACAATTTTTGTAATGGGGCGTTGAGAGTGTGAAAAAGCTCTTTTTTTGGAGGTAGTAATAAGGTATCTATGAGTTGAGTTATAGCTATTATAGATTGATAGAAGGCATTTTTAATATAATCAAAGCCATAAGTAAATAATGAAAATAGTTGTTTTTCAATGGTTTTATAGCTTTTTATACGAATTGGATTTAGTGCATTTTGTATTAATCCATTCTTGATTATTAAGGCTGAATTGATAGCAGCTACCACTAATAATTTCTCAAATCTGTCCAAATTTACTAAATGACTTTTTTCAATATCAAAACCACCACTTTTAAGATGCTTAAACAACCGTTCGATTGACCATCGATATCTATATAAAGCGAAAATATCAACTTCAATCTCAATGGATGATACCAACACCATTAGTTCACTTTTATCGTTTTTATATGCAGCAAAATTAACTTTTTTATCCCACAATACACCGCTACAAACCTTATATTCTAAAGCTTTAAGATCATTAAATATTTTTACAATGCTTAGAGTTTTTAAACTTTTTTCAAGGCGAATTTTGTTATCTCTTTTTAAGGGAATAGCAAATTTTATGTGATTATTTATCAGAAAATTTAACCATTCTTTATTCATAAATTCCCGATCAGCAAGCAAATACTTTATTTTTTCAACACCCAAATTTTTAATAAATTTCTGTAAAAATTCTCCCATCAATTCTCCAGAACATACCCCACCATGCGGTAAAGATTTCCAGTACACTGGCACTGATATTTTACCAATTATAATTACTAAAAATAAAATATTAATATCTGATTTCCCAAATTTCCAGTTTGTTCAATCTATTGCTACAACATAATTTTCTATACAAAAACTTACGCTATGTTTGGTTCTAAATATCGTAAAGATGGAGAACGAAGCTGTTGTTGCATATAGTCATCTAAAAGCCCTAACTTTATTTGGTAGACCGTTTTACCTATTTTATTTGCAGTTCTTTTGAGAAAAGCCCAAACTAGAAATGCACAACTAATGTGATTACGTTGGATACGCTGTTTTCTGCATTGGCAACGTTCTATACCAGTCAGTTGCTTAATTTTTCTATGCATGCTCTCAATTACCCATCGCAAGCCAAACTCATCTTGTGCAGCTTTAGAAGATTTTTGAGTTTTGTTATTGGTAACAACATAATCAACTCTGTTGGTAGAAACAGTAAATTTAAACAAATTAACATGCTTATTTTTGGCAAATCCTTTTATATGAATCTCCATTCCATTCTTAATTTCTTCATCTGAAAACGTCAACTTGCTAACAGCTTTATAAGGCTCGTAATCACACGTTTTACTAACATTTCTATTGGCTTTAATAGGGGCATAATAATATTTGCCCAAGGAGTCAACATGTTGCATAATTTTGTGTGTAGCATACCATGTGTCAAAAAGTACAGTTTGAAAAGGAATCTTTTTACTATAAACAGCATTATTGAACATCTTTAGTAGGTGATCTAGTTTCGTCGCTCCATCATGATCAGATGAAAAAATGCGATAATCTATTACCCAAAACTTATCAATATCGGGGTTATAATATACAAGACTCACTACTCCTATACCGGTAGTAACTCCACCTGTAGCTCCACTATACTGCGATCTAGCAACCTCTATTTTCTTTGTGTTCCTTTTGTTTAACACCGTATCATCAAATATTGTATATCCGTTAGATGAAAAGATAACATCATTCTTAATGTGTTCCCATAACAAAGAAGGAGTATATTTTTCATTTTCTAAAAATCTATTAATAACATCATGGCTACATTTCTTGGCATGTTCAGCGTAGTAGGTTAAACTATAATTCTTTTGGCTAATTGTTAAAAATTGACAGTAATCTGTTCTATTAATTGGTATTGCTTGCAATCTGTTCCTCTTTGACATGTTTAATTATTCTTACAATAATTTATCACTCTTCCACTCATAGCGTAAGTTTTGTATACAAAAAAAGCTTAATATCAATGATGCAACTTTCATATAATCAAAAGTAAATTCTTTCAAAAAACGATAAATCCTATGGGTTTTTGATGATATTTTAGCATCACCTACAATACCAAGGGCTAAACCTTTTTGATAAATAGAACTTCCAGTCATTAGACTGATTATCATTCCAGACAAACATTTTAATCTTGATTTATTTCCATCTATATATAAAGGGGTCGTTGAAAGATAATTTTTGATAGTAAAATAAGAGGAAAGGAGGTAATAAATATTTTAAAAAAGAAATTCTGTTTAATATAGAGATAAATGTTATTCAATAGTGTAGTAATTTAATAGAGATTTGTTTACAGAGTTAGAATTTTTATTAATAAATTTCTTTAAGCCATTAAAGTTGTTAAAACCACTAATCGTTTTAAATTAAAACATATGGCATTCATAAATTCGGAGAATTGATTTTTGGCAATTCCTATATATCTAACCCGCTTATTATCTTTTGAAAATACCATCTCGAAAGGTGCTCTGATTTTCGTATAATATTTATCAAGGTCAAAATTCTTATCTTTCATATTATTTTTCTTTATTGCACAAAGATGGACTCCCTTTTTAGCTGCTGCATTCTTGGTAGAGATTGTACAATAACCTTTATCAACATATGTAGCACCAGAACTTGGCATAACATGCTTAAAACCTTTTCTATCGGTAACATTTGCAGGGGTAACTGCAACCTTATTGATCATGCCTGATTGAATATCAACACTCACATGTTTTTTATAACCATACCAAAATTTATTCCCTCCCTTACAGCCAATTTTGGCTTGTTTATCCTTTGCAACCTTAGGCAAAGTCTCATTATTCAATTTATCATATTTTTGTGCTCTTAGTTTATCACGTTCCTCCCAGAGATTAGCTTTTGAGATTAAATGAGAAGCATCTACAAAGGTAAATACTTCACCCATATAGCCTTGTACTCGTAGTTGATCGCGGAATTTTGTAAATATTTTTGATAGTAAATTAGTACCTATTTTTTTACGTATTTTACTAAATACACTATAATCAGGTGTCTTTTCTGTAAGAGCAAAATTACAAAACCATTTCGCCGCTGTGCTATCAGCTAAATAACGTTCTAATTCCCGATCAGATAAGTCTTCCATAAATTGTAGCAGCAAACATTTAAACAGCCTCTCTATACCATATCCTTTATAATTAGCTTCGCATTCTAATGCTAATAACTCAGCTTCAACTGCTTTGAATTTGAATAAACTTTTGAATTTACGATATTGATGATCCGCATTTACTAACTCATCTAAACTTACCATTAGCATTTGATACTCTGACATATAAACATATTTTTTATTTTTTTATTATCAGGAGTTTCGCACTTAGAGCCTGTCTTGAAAGTGTATTGAGAACAAAAACAATACACTAATTCATAGCAAGCAGTTTACAATTTGTATAAAAAAGCAGTAATTTTGCTAAAAATTGTAAATTTTTTGATACATCAAACAGTGCTAAAGTAATATGTTGCAGTACTATTTAATGAGCATATTCGTCTTTCAAGATAGGCTCTTAGCAAAGAATATGGTAATCTAGAGAAAAATAGTTTTAGATAAAAATGACAAGATCAAAATGTAGCAAAGATTTATATCAATCGTTTTTACAAGCAAGTAGTGTAAGATATACTGGCAAAGCATTATCTGAAGTAAGCCCAGTAGATCTATCGCACGATAGTGCAAGTCGATGGTTAAAGAGTAAAGATTTTCGCCCTAGCGAAATCTATAGCAAAGTGTCAAAATATCTTGATCTAGAGGAGCCTTGTTTATTAGTAGGAGATGACACCTTATTGTCAAAGCAATACAGTAAGAGGATCGAGCTTGTAAAGTATCAATATTCTGGGGCTGTACATGATGTTATACCTGGTATAGGAATGGTAAACTTACTGCATTACAATACTCAAATTGATCAATCTACTCCTGTAGATTATAGAATATATGATAAAGAAACTGATGGCAAAACAAAGAACGAGCATTTTTGTGATATGCTTACTTTAGCTAAAGAAAGAGGTATCAATCCTGATGCCATAGTCATGGATGCTTGGTATAGTGGTTTGGATAATTTAAAACATATACGTAATTTAGGTTGGATATGGGTTACTAACCTAAGAAGAAATAGAAAAGTTAATCGTAATGTTAGCTTGGACACTTTGGAGATTCCCGATGAAGGGCTAAAAATTCATCTACGTGGATACGGTTGGGTAACGGTATTTAAGTTTGTGGCAAAAAATGGTCGCATTGATTACATAACAACTAATTTAGAAAACCCTACACGTGAGCAAATAGAGAAAATTGTTAAGGCACGTTGGTCTATAGAAGTTTATCATCGAGAATTAAAACAAACTTGTGGTATTGAAAGCTGTCAGGCACGCACGGGTCGAGCTCAAAGAAATCATATTTGCCTTGCTGTATTGGCATGGCTTGATATGAACAAAAGGAGGATAAATGAAAAAATTACTTTATATCAACAAACTTGGGAAGTTATAAAAACATCAATTCAGAATAACATTAGATGGCTTCTAACTGATATGCAATTTTCCTAAGTGCGAAACTCCTGATTATACCTGCTACCCTCTCATCTCGCAACAGTCCCATAAAATTAATTCTCGAAGTAGTATTTGGTGCATTGTTTTCCAAAAAATCCACCTTATACTACTTTATTACCCTTTAAATCAACCTTTCTTCAATATCTCTACAAAATTGTAGGGTACTATGGTATCGAAGGTATAGAACATACTATTACTAAAGCATATTCTCCTCAAACAAATGGTATGTGTGAACGTTTTAATAAAACTATGAAACAAGAATTCTTTGATACAGCTATGCGGAAAAAGATCTACACTGATCTTGATGATTTACAATTAGATCTTGATATTTGGTTAGAGCATTTCAATAATGAGCGACCACATTCAGGAAAATATTGTTATGGTAAAACGCCTATGCAAACTTTTAAGGATAGTAAGAAATTAGCTATTGAAAAGAACAATGAAATCTTATATCTTGAATACTCATCTGACAGTCATAATTTATCAGATATTCAGATATAATTTTTATAGTGTCTGTAAGATCAAATCTTGACTTCTACAAATAAACAATTCATCCGGAATATTGTAGTTCCATAAAAAATAACCTAGTTCTTTCCTAAATATTGATTCATTATCTATGCTTAACAATTCAATAATTTCTTCATTTAATTCTGATTTATCATTAATATCTCAGAGTCTGTCTTGAAATTAAGGTTTAGTCAATTTTTTAAGCATAAGTGTAATCATATTGATATAAATAATATGTTCAGAAGTTTTATAGTTATGCTCATAGTCTTTACTCATACGACGAAAATTATTGAGCCAGCCAAAAGTACGTTCAACTATCCAACGCTTGGGAATCACTTTAAACCCCACTTGATCAACAATTTTACGAGAAATTGTCAGTAATGCTCTTACAGTTAAAAAACACCAAATTTGTAATGCTCCAGCATAACCACTATCTGCAAAAAATTTGATAATACTAGGATATTTTGCTTTTGCCTTGATTATTACATTTTTAGTACCATCTCTGTCTTGTATACCTGCTGAATGTACTTCACATGATAATACTAAACCAAGTGTATCTGTAACTATATGGCGTTTCCTACCCTTAATCTTCTTGCCTGTATCATATCCTCTAGCTCCCCTTTTTGGGTAGTCTTAACAGACTGACTATCTATAATCCCTACAGTAGGAGTGGATTTCTTACTTTCTTTCTCCCTTACTTTTTGGACTAATCTATCATGTATTTCTTGCCATCTACCATTCTTACGCCAACGTAAATAATAGTCATATACTGTTTGCCATGGGAGAAAATCTTTAGGTAATAATCCCCACTGACAACCACTCCTAATTACGTAACGAATGCCATTAATTATATCTCTTATATTATGTTTACGTGACCGTCCTATCTTGCAAGGACCAACAAATGGAGCTAAATGTATCCTTTCTTCTTCCACTATATCACTGGGATACATATTCCTACTTTATTATTTTTTGACAATATAAATTATTTCTTATATCTTTTCAAGACAGGCTCTAAGCAAGATACCATCCTGTGCGGATTTAGCTTCTAACGCTTTAGTCTTTTCTTTAAGGTCTCAAGATCATTGCGTAGCCAAATAGAACGCACCCCACTATATGATACTATAATACCCTGTTTTAATAACTCTTGGCTAGCACGAAGCTGACCAAGAGCAGGGTTTTCTATAGCAAGATTTATTGTCCCAAATTTGGGAGAAAAACCCCGCACTTGCAGTGCGTCGTTTTAACATATAGAATGTAGAGATGCAGTATTACAAGAAGATAAGCCACACAGTTTACGATTGCACTTATCATATAGTATGGGTGACTAAATATCGATATAATATATTGGTTGGTGATATTGGTAGGAGAGTCAAGGACCTAACCCAAGAGATATGTAAGGATAATGGAGTAGAGATATTAAGAGGGGAGATAGCTTCAAATCACGTACATATCTATGTATCTGTGCCACCTTATCAAAGTATTAGTAAGGTGGTACAGTATCTAAAAGGAAAGAGTTCAAGGAAGATTCAGCAGGAATTTCCAGAATTACGGAAACAGTATTGGGGTAAACACTTATGGGCTGTTGGATATTTTGTCAGAACCACAGGCAATGTGACTGACCAAATGATCAAGGATTATATTGATAAACATGAATCGAGAGATGATAAGTTTGGAAACTTTCAAGTTGAAAACTAGCTATAGCTAAGGCATTGATGCCGTAATCTTAAGCCCTGCATTTGCAATGCAGGGTGGTTAACTACTGCTTGTTCTATATGTTCTGATACACGATTCTTAAGTATAGGTTTCTTACGACTTATATCTGTAAGTGCAGCTTCTCCTCCTGTCTCATACAGTTCTTTAAATCGGTAAAAGCTATCTCTTGAATAGCCCATTACTTTACACGCAGTCTAACACTACCTAGTTGTTTTGCAAGTTCTAATAATCCTAATTTAGGTTTGATTATTTTTTGATCATAGTTTGACATATTTTTCCTATTAATTGATTTTTATATTTAGTTTATGGATATGATAGATAACTTCTCAGTTATCTACATACCCACAAACTCATCTAATTTCAATCTTAATATGTCAGATCAAATCTGAAGGTTTACAGATTAAATCAGGGTATATGTCAAGTTACTCAGGAGAGCCTTACTTAAGGCAGGATATAGATTTAATCATGAGCAAAAAAACTCAAGTGATTAAAGAGTTTATGCAAAAAGTACAGGATAGGGCGGGATTTGTGAGTGTTGATAATGCAGTATTGCTTGTTGATTCAGAAAACGATAAAGCTGTGACTGATGATCTAACTAAAACAGATTTATTAGGTGAGTATTAGGAATCAATGCCTGCGTGGTAGTGCGTAGCTACCATACTATCTTCATAGGCTAAAACGCAAATATTTAAGTTTTTTACCACAGGTGGTGAGTATGAAACAAGTAGAACAGAATCTTAATCAAGAATTAATGAGAGCTGCATCACAAGGTAATTTAGAGATAGTAAAAAAGCTTGTGCTTCGTGGTGCTGATATATATTTTAGGGATCATCAAGTAGATACTGCATTATCACTTGCGGCAGGCAGCGGTTATTTAGATATTTTAGAATATTTAAGCAGTCTGAAGACAGAGTGATCAATTAACGAATAAATAGAACAATTTAATAACATAGGAATATAAGACAATGGGTAAAAAAGAAAGCAAGAAGAATAAATTAAATGATTTTCATAAAGCACAACTAGAGAACCATAAAGAGATATTTGCGAGCGTTGAGCCTATTATAACGCAGGATGGTAAGGACCAAGGAGAACAAAATAATATTAAGGCAAAGAAAGAAAGTAAGATTATGAGAGCTCTTTCTAAATTATTTAGAGTTTTGCATAAGAGCAATAAAAAAGTAGTTGCAGATGAGCGTAGTAAGCTAGATCGCAATAATAATCTAGAGGCTTACGATGCTATAGAAGAAAAGATCCAACAAATGAATTCAAAAGAGGTTCTACAGTTTTTAAATACAGATGATTTATCGAATAAAAAAATAGTTGGGGCAAGTGAGGTCACAACGAAAGGCAAAGTAGCTGTAGAAAATAAATCCGCTGTATCTTGGGTTTCGACTATCACGCAAAGCAAGAGTAATCAAGACAGGGGAAGATAAATAATTAAGTATTCTTGGTAATAACCATGAACAAGACTAATAGAGTTAAACGTGGCAGATTTATAACATTAGAAGGTGTAGATGGCAGTGGTAAATCCACACAATGTCGCATGTTAAAGGAATATTTAAGTACTCAGAACATTCCTGTTATGTCAACTAGGGAGCCTGGAGGAACAGAAATTGCTGAAGAGATGCGTACAGGAGTTTCGCACTTAGGAAAATTGCATATCAGTTAGAAGCCATCTAATGTTATTCTGAATTGATGTTTTTATAACTTCCCAAGTTTGTTGATATAAAGTAATTTTTTCATTTATCCTCCTTTTGTTCATATCAAGCCATGCCAATACAGCAAGGCAAATATGATTTCTTTGAGCTCGACCCGTGCGTGCCTGACAGCTTTCAATACCACAAGTTTGTTTTAATTCTCGATGATAAACTTCTATAGACCAACGTGCCTTAACAATTTTCTCTATTTGCTCACGTGTAGGGTTTTCTAAATTAGTTGTTATGTAATCAATGCGACCATTTTTTGCCACAAACTTAAATACCGTTACCCAACCGTATCCACGTAGATGAATTTTTAGCCCTTCATCGGGAATCTCCAAAGTGTCCAAGCTAACATTACGATTAACTTTTCTATTTCTTCTTAGGTTAGTAACCCATATCCAACCTAAATTACGTATATGTTTTAAATTATCCAAACCACTATACCAAGCATCCATGACTATGGCATCAGGATTGATACCTCTTTCTTTAGCTAAAGTAAGCATATCACAAAAATGCTCGTTCTTTGTTTTGCCATCAGTTTCTTTATCATATATTCTATAATCTACAGGAGTAGATTGATCAATTTGAGTATTGTAATGCAGTAAGTTTACCATTCCTATACCAGGTATAACATCATGTACAGCCCCAGAATATTGATACTTTACAAGCTCGATCCTCTTACTGTATTGCTTTGACAATAAGGTGTCATCTCCTACTAATAAACAAGGCTCCTCTAGATCAAGATATTTTGACACTTTGCTATAGATTTCGCTAGGGCGAAAATCTTTACTCTTTAACCATCGACTTGCACTATCGTGCGATAGATCTACTGGGCTTACTTCAGATAATGCTTTGCCAGTATATCTTACACTACTTGCTTGTAAAAACGATTGATATAAATCTTTGCTACATTTTGATCTTGTCATTTTTATCTAAAACTATTTTTCTCTAGATTACCATATTCTTTGCTAAGAGCCTATCTTGAAAGACGAATATGCTCATTAAATAGTACTGCAACATATTACTTTAGCACTGTTTGATGTATCAAAAAATTTACAATTTTTAGCAAAATTACTGCTTTTTTATACAAATTGTAAACTGCTTGCTATGAATTAGTGTATTGTTTTTGTTCTCAATACACTTTCAAGACAGGCTCTAAGTGCGAAACTCCTGGCGTAGTATCTTGGTACATAGAGATTTACTGCCGATGTCGGAGTTATTACAAGTTATGGCAGCACGCTATGATCATATTGTAAAAAAGATTCTTCCTGCAATAGAAGCGGGCTATACGGTGATATGCGATAGATTCATTGACTCAACGGTCGTGTATTAAGGATTAGAGATTGATGGTGGTATGGAACTCGTATACAGCTTGCATAAAAAGCTCATGCCCTCTATAATGCCGGACATTACGTTCTTTATTGATATAGATCCAGTATTAGGGATGGAAAGAGTAAAAGTTCGTAATGGTAGTAACTATAGTAGCAGCAATGTGAGAAATAATGGGACTGTTGCGAGATGAGAGGGTAGCAGGTATAATAAAAAAATAAAAAATATGTTTATATGTCAGAGTATCAAATGCTAATGGTAAGTTTAGATGAGTTAGTAAATGCGGATCATCAATATCGTAAATTCAAAAGTTTATTCAAATTCAAAGCAGTTGAAGCTGAGTTATTAGCATTAGAATGCGAAGCTAATTATAAAGGATATGGTATAGAGAGGCTGTTTAAATGTTTGCTGCTACAATTTATGGAAGACTTATCTGATCGGGAATTAGAACGTTATTTAGCTGATAGCACAGCGGCGAAATGGTTTTGTAATTTTGCTCTTACAGAAAAGACACCTGATTATAGTGTATTTAGTAAAATACGTAAAAAAATAGGTACTAATTTACTATCAAAAATATTTACAAAATTCCGCGATCAACTACGAGTACAAGGCTATATGGGTGAAGTATTTACCTTTGTAGATGCTTCTCATTTAATCTCAAAAGCTAATCTCTGGGAGGAACGTGATAAACTAAGAGCACAAAAATATGATAAATTGAATAATGAGACTTTGCCTAAGGTTGCAAAGGATAAACAAGCCAAAATTGGCTGTAAGGGAGGGAATAAATTTTGGTATGGTTATAAAAAACATGTGAGTGTTGATATTCAATCAGGCATGATCAATAAGGTTGCAGTTACCCCTGCAAATGTTACCGATAGCAAAGGTTTTAAGCATGTTATGCCAAGTTCTGGTGCTACATATGTTGATAAAGGTTATTGTACAATCTCTACCAAGAATGCAGCAGCTAAAAAGGGAGTCCATCTTTGTGCAATAAAGAAAAATAATATGAAAGATAAGAATTTTGACCTTGATAAATATTATACGAAAATCAGAGCACCTTTCGAGATGGTATTTTCAAAAGATAATAAGCGGGTTAGATATATAGGAATTGCCAAAAATCAATTCTCCGAATTTATGAATGCCATATGTTTTAATTTAAAACGATTAGTGGTTTTAACAACTTTAATGGCTTAAAGAAATTTATTAATAAAAATTCTAACTCTGTAAACAAATCTCTATTAAATTACTACACTATTGAATAACATTTATCTCTATATTAAACAGAATTTCTTTTTTAAAATATTTATTACCTCCTTTCCTCTTATTTTACTATCAAAAATTATCTTTCAACGGCCCCATAATAGATTTGATATTAAGGTGTAAACCTTCAGATATGATGAGGCAATAGAAAGTTTTAAATTAGCCATAAAGTTAAAGCCGAGGGAGGGAGCATATTACTATGGTTTAGCCAGTAGTTATTACGCTGTTGGTAATGGGACTGCAGGGATTGATGCGTTGCAGAAAGCGGTATCTGCTCAAGGGAGGCAAGAAGATTTGTACTTTAAACATAATATGCTTGCAGGCTTTAAGAAGGTAGAAAGCGGCAATCAAGGGATGCAATTGAATGTTGCTGCTCACAAAGCAATAGAGGAATGTAGTTATCATCAGCAATATACGGGAGTAAAAGTAGGGGATAATTATAGCTTTGGATTTATGAGATAAGTATGCATACGAATAATTAGACAGAGAGGATATTATGAAAAAGCACAGAAACAAGATAGATAAAGTACTTAGAGTATGGATAGCGGCAATATCAGTATTAACAGCAACAAGTGAGGTGCAGGCGAGTAGTAGCCTTGTCGATAGCTTACCTGAATTAGATAGAAGAACGTTACTCAGAGGTATTAAAAAGCCAAAGAGTTCTGGTAAGTTACCAAGCAAATATGTAGTAAATCATGAGAGAATACAGAACAAAGAGCAGGTTAAGCATGAATTTAATTATGCTGATGATGCAGTAGATTTAACATGGGATGATAATGAGATTAGTACTGCGTTATATGGGCGGGATCACTCAGGTATGGCATCAGAAGAAAGCAAACGCATTAAATCTATAGAAGACTGGTCTTATGATGACGATGATCTCGTTGTAGAAGCTTTATCATATTATCCTGAACAGCTAGGAACTACTAGTCATTTATCAGAGATGATTGCAGATACTTGCGAGGAGGCAGATTCTGTATTAGCCAATGCAATACCCAAGAGTGTAGTTGAAAGTATTAGTGACGAGGACTTAGAGTTAAATTACCGTGAGTTTGAAGCTATGCAGGATTTAGAAGATCGGGCAGAGCATGCTGATATTCAAGATACAGCTCCTAGTATCGGGCAGGAAGTAGCACAACTATCTGATTTAGAGGTAGGCAATGACCTATTTGTGACTAGTGCAGATGAAAATGAGCAAGGTTCAATGTCTATAGTTTCAGATTCTTATGATTTAGATGAGGTAACAAATGTAGCACTAGGGGCTGCAAGTGATGCTATAGGTAATAATGCCATTATTCAGCAAGCAGATCATACAGATCCCGCTCATACTGATACTGCTAGAGTAGAAATAGCCTCGCATGCGATTAATCATAATACAGATGCCTTGTCATCTAATATATCGAAGAGATTTGAGGTTATGGGGATGGCGGCAGTAGCAGCGGGCGATGATGATACGGAAGCATCAGGGACAGGCATGGATAGCGGATGCTACATAAATCCTATTATTGGTAAGGCATCTCAAAAAGAAACGGGGAGCATCAGCGGTTATCATTCTCATAGTCGGGGGATAACAATAGGTCTTGATACTTATGCTCAAGATAACATGCTGCTTGGTATGAGTTATACAAAAGCAGATAACCATCTGAAATTCAGTAATAACAAGTTAGGTGATAGATCGAAAGTAACGAGTGATTTTTATACATTATATGGACAGATAGAGCCATACAATAAAAACATATTCATAAGTGGTATAGGGATATACGGCATAAGTAATATAAAAAGCAGTGCACAAAGAGGTTTAGACAGTAGTGCTATAAGTAGTTATAAGGCATATAGCAATATCATTCAGGGCATGGTTGGCACTCAATATAAATTATCTGAGCGACTAAAGATTGTGCCGCAATTAGGCATAAAATACAGCAAGATACGAGATGCGGCATATGATGAAGTATCAGAAGGGGGAGCAAAGGAAGAGTACAATTTATCTGTTGCAAGAACGAAAGAAAGAATTATAGAGACAATGGCAGGTATCAAGATGAATTATGATTATTCATTGAGTAACAGTGTCAGTATAACCCCTGTTATTTATGGTTTTGTACATAAGAACGTAGCTGCAAAAATGCCTGTGATTAGATTTTGGATACAGCAAGCTACTAATAATGAAGTATTACCTGATGTCAGTATTAGCAGGTCTAGAGTGAACTTTAGCTATGGTACGGGATTTAGTGTGAAATCGAAGAATATAGAAATGGGTATATTTTATAATGGTAGTAAAGCGAGAAGATATATATCGCATGCGGGGAGTATGAAGCTAAAAATAAATATCTAATTTTGATTTAAGGTGGCGGTTATGAAAAAAGCAGAAATACAGAATCTTAATCAAGAATTAATGAGAGCTGCGGCAGAGGAAGATATAGAAAAAGTGAGAGAGTATGTTATTAGATGGTGCTGATATATATTTTAGGGATCATCACAAGGAGATACTGCCTTATCACTTGCAGCAGGCAGCGGTTATTTAGATATTTTAGAATATTTAAGCAGTTTAAAGAAAAGTGAAATCAATTAACGAATAATAGAACAATTTAGTAATATAGGGATATAAGACAATGAGTAGAAAAGACAGTAAGACAAAACCACTAGATGGTTTTTACAAGGAACAATTAGCAAATCACCGGGAAGCTTTTAGCAAAGTAGAGCCTATTATAACACAGGATGGTAAGGATCAAGGACATCAGAATGATATTAAGGCAAAGAAAGAAAATAAAATCAGACATTTTATCACTAAATTATTTAGAGTGTCGCATAAGAGCAATAAAAAAGTAGTTACAGATAGTAGTAGTAAGCTAGATCAAAATAATAATCTAGAGGTTTACGATGCTATAGAAGCAAAGATTAAACAGATGAGTTCAAAAGAGGCGTTAGCATTTCTTAATAACGCGAGTTTCGAATTAATATAGCATAGGATTTAGCATATCAAGAGAGATGTAATAGAAGGTTTATTATCAGACATTTGATAATTTATCAGTGCTGCAACCATATGCACAAAGGCATTTGTAACTGATCTATGCCTTGAATGCTCAAACTTCCCCAATAGTTTAATTTTACTAAACACAGATTCTATTAATGCTCTTTTAAGCAATAATATTTTATCCAACATAGACATAAGTTTATTTTTCATATTTTTCTTTACCCTAGTTACCATAAAAATTCCTTGCTCTAAAAGTTGTTGAAATAATTGTTGTGAAATATAACCACGATCTCCGAATACTTTACCAAAAAGATTTTTGATCATCAGTTCCAGCTGTTTTCTATCATCCTTATTGCCAGGGCTAAAAGATGCTTTAACTATACCACCGGCTCTATTAATTATTAGATGTAGTTTAAGTCCATAGAACCAACCTTTTGTTGTCTTACTGCGTGCTGCTATGCCGGCGAACACTTTATTCATTGAAATACGGTATCTCTTACATACCTCTATACTACTTGAATCTACAAAAGAAAGGCCATCACACTGATCCAAAATAGAATTGAATATCAGTACTAATAGTGGTAAATGTGGACCTATTATTTTTATAAATTGACTATAGCTTACTAATTGAAAATCTCTTTGATGATAAATCCATATTTGCTTCAGATAATAATTCTTAAAACAATCATAAGATGACTGCCAGTAGCCTATTATAATTGTTATTACCTCACTTCTGTTAAGTCGACTTTTAGGACCAGATTTGTTGTTATGGTTAGTAATTGAATTTGTATGCTTGTCTAATTCTTGAAAAAAATCATCGACGTAACAAAATATTTCTGTAAAATCCATTATCATAGGTTATTGCTCTTAAAGTTTTTTCAATAACCTATAAACTTTTTTCTTATACTATAAATACCATATTTTAATTAGCAATTTGTATTTTGTACTCACTTTATAACAAAAACAGTATTATCAATATCCCCGTAACCCACTGTTTATCAGCTATACAGCGACTTTTTGAATACGAAACTCGCGTTGATTACGTAATTTCCGCTCATCACCATGTTTACATACTGTGCTCATAAAATATCCTTTACTCCAAAACTCACTTCCCCATAATTTTTCTTTAAGATTTGGATATTTCTTAAACATTTCCTTAGATGTAATACTTTTTATGATTTGAGTTATTTTTGTTGGGCTATACATTGGTATTGACTGTAGTAAAAAATGTACATGATCTTTATCTACTCCTATTTCCAAAAATCTAATCAGGAGTTTCGCACTTAGAGCCTGTCTTGAAAGTGTATTGAGAACAAAAACAATACACTAATTCATAGCAAGCAGTTTACAATTTGTATAAAAAAGCAGTAATTTTGCTAAAAATTGTAAATTTTTTGATACATCAAACAGTGCTAAAGTAATATGTTGCAGTACTATTTAATGAGCATATTCGTCTTTCAAGATAGGCTCTTAGCAAAGAATATGGTAATCTAGAGAAAAATAGTTTTAGATAAAAATGACAAGATCAAAATGTAGCAAAGATTTATATCAATCGTTTTTACAAGCAAGTAGTGTAAGATATACTGGCAAAGCATTATCTGAAGTAAGCCCAGTAGATCTATCGCACGATAGTGCAAGTCGATGGTTAAAGAGTAAAGATTTTCGCCCTAGCGAAATCTATAGCAAAGTGTCAAAATATCTTGATCTAGAGGAGCCTTGTTTATTAGTAGGAGATGACACCTTATTGTCAAAGCAATACAGTAAGAGGATCGAGCTTGTAAAGTATCAATATTCTGGGGCTGTACATGATGTTATACCTGGTATAGGAATGGTAAACTTACTGCATTACAATACTCAAATTGATCAATCTACTCCTGTAGATTATAGAATATATGATAAAGAAACTGATGGCAAAACAAAGAACGAGCATTTTTGTGATATGCTTACTTTAGCTAAAGAAAGAGGTATCAATCCTGATGCCATAGTCATGGATGCTTGGTATAGTGGTTTGGATAATTTAAAACATATACGTAATTTAGGTTGGATATGGGTTACTAACCTAAGAAGAAATAGAAAAGTTAATCGTAATGTTAGCTTGGACACTTTGGAGATTCCCGATGAAGGGCTAAAAATTCATCTACGTGGATACGGTTGGGTAACGGTATTTAAGTTTGTGGCAAAAAATGGTCGCATTGATTACATAACAACTAATTTAGAAAACCCTACACGTGAGCAAATAGAGAAAATTGTTAAGGCACGTTGGTCTATAGAAGTTTATCATCGAGAATTAAAACAAACTTGTGGTATTGAAAGCTGTCAGGCACGCACGGGTCGAGCTCAAAGAAATCATATTTGCCTTGCTGTATTGGCATGGCTTGATATGAACAAAAGGAGGATAAATGAAAAAATTACTTTATATCAACAAACTTGGGAAGTTATAAAAACATCAATTCAGAATAACATTAGATGGCTTCTAACTGATATGCAATTTTCCTAAGTGCGAAACTCCTGCTAATTTCATAACGAGCTTCTATGTCCTCACAAATTTTACATAAATAATCGTCTAGTTCCTCATTGAATATTACTCTTCTATACTTTGCCGGTGTTACTAAATGATATATTAGTACTGTGACATTATGACTTTTATGTATATAACTGCTTTCTTCCATGCATCTAGTATATCACGAAGCAGAGCTTCGGGGAATTAAACCCTAAGAGATTAATTTGTTGTGTTTGCGGCTTGCTTCTTTTGCTCAAGTAAACTTTTTACTCTTCTATTTAATTCTTCTCTTCTTTTTTTGTAACAAATCTTGTTTTTGGTCAAATAATTATTAAATGGAGATAAGAAATGAACTTAAATCAAAAAATAATAAAGCCAAAATTAGGATTACTAGAACTCGCTAAGAGTCTTGGTAGCATATCATCAGCATGTAAAGCGATGTGATATAGTAGAGATAGTTATTACAGATTTAAAGAACTGTATGAAACTGGTGGTGAAGAAGCGTTGTATGAGATTAGTGTCATTGTCAAATAAAAAGGGACCAGTAAATTGCACGAAAAAGGGACCACTATATGTAAAAATTTTTATGTCAAATGACCTCCAAATTTATAGTTATTAATACGATAACTTTTACCTGTGATGTTTAGTATATGTGCATGATGTACTACTCGATCAATAATTGCATGAGTTAATAACTCATCAGCAAATATTTCATTCCATCTTTCAAAATCCTTGTTTGTGGTAATAATGGTAGATTTATTTTCATATCGTTTAGCAATAATATTAAAAAAATCATCTACTGAATGTTTTGGTAATTGCTTAAAACCTAACTCATCAAGAATTAATAAGTCAAATGATAAGAGTAATTTAACTTTTTTGTGATAGCTATTATCTGCTCTTGCAATATGTAAATTATAAAGCATATCCGATACCGTAGTAAAATATACAGAGTATTCTCGTGTTAAAGCTTTTAATGCTAATCCAATAGCAAGATGAGTTTTGCCAGTTCCAGAATTACCTATGAATATGACATTGCCCTTAGTATTAATATAATCACAAGTAGATAAATCACTTATTACTTTGGCATCAATACTTGGTTGGAACTGAAAATCAAAGTCTTCTAAATTTTTAGTGACTGGTAATTTAGCAGCACTTTTACGACGACGGTAATTATTATCCTTACGGTGAGATTTTTCATCTTCACATAATAGTGAGAGAAATTCTTTAAATCCTAGTTTATTATTTTGAGCATAAATAATCCTTTCATTTAAGCTATTGACTATACCTGATAATCTAAAACTACGTAGGTCATTAAGCAAGTTCTGCATTCTGACCTCCAAACTCTGGCAATGGTAAGTTTACTGCATTACTATTTAAGATATTTTTAATTTTAGAGTAAGAACTTATACCGTAATGTAATGCTCTATGACAAGCTTTATCTATTAACTCATCATTGTAAACCTTACGTAAAGAAATAATACCTCTAGCACAACGTTGCCAATCATTTACTCGTGTTTGTTGTAATAACTCTAATAATAAACTGCAATTATTTCCTATCTGCTGCATTTGTTGTTGATAATGTTCACTATATTCTATAAAACCTGGGCATAGACGTTTATATTTGGCATAATGAGACGGATTAGTGGTAAATATTCCTTTGCCATCTGTTCTAACGTGCCTTGCTATTAAATCATTTTGGATAGAAAATATTTGAACAAGTTTTGGTGATAATTGTACCAGTACCTCACTGTATATATATTTTGCCGGTACGGAATAATAATTATTATCTATGGTGATATGACAATCTTTTGCTACTTTTCGATTATGCCACGATGACAAATCAAACGTTTCTAATGGTAAAGGCATTAAATTATTACTTTCTTCTTGCTCAAATAGTTCCTGAGGAATTTTTTTAGTAGTACCATGTATTCGGTTATTTGCTTTATTTAACCAGTTAGCAAGATCATGTGTTAATTCTTCATATCTATGAAATTTACGTCCAGCAAAAAAATTATTTTTGACATACTTTATTCCTGATTCTACTTTGCCTTTTTCTTGAGGTTGATATACACGACAAGGAGAAAGTAAAATTCCATAATGATCAGCTAAACGTTTGTATTCCTTCTGATATACGGGCTCATAGAAATTGCTATCTACCACTCCAGCTTTAAGATTATCAAGTTTTATTACTTTTGGACTGCCAGCAAAATAATTAAATGCATTGATATGACATTGTATCCATGTTTGACAACTTTGATCAAACACTACTTCATAATAATCAAGGCGACTATAACTTAAACGCATATTAAATACATATGCTTTAACTCTACGCCCCTTAGAATTATACTGTAAGCCTATGTCACCAAAATCTACTTGTGCTTCCTCTCCTGCTAAAGTATGAAAACGAATGCAACTGTTATTTTGTATCTTATATTTTTTGATATAACGGGTTAGCGAACCATAACTTTTTGTATAACCTTGAATTTTTAACTCTTCAAAAATTCTTATGTAACTTAGATTCTTTTCTAATAACTCAATTATTTGTTCGTGCCAAGAATCCAGTGCTGAAGATCGTTCATAGGGTGCAGGAGATTCTGTACCAGACTCTACATAACGGTTTACTATTTTTCTTACTGTTTTACGGTCTATTCTCGTTAGTTTGGCAATATTTCTTTGACTATTGCCTTGCTTATAAAGGGTGATAATTGTTGTGTACATATTTATTCTTATCATTGTATCACTAGATATTTATTTTAATTAATTATCTAGTGAATATTGCACATTATAACCTTATTAGGTTACACCAAATTCTCTGGTCCCTTTTTCGTGCAATTTACTGGTCCCTTTTACTTTAGCAATGACAATTAGCCGGAAGAAGCCAATAATAGCGAATAGAGTTGATCCAGCGATAGAGAAGGCAGTAATGGATATGGCAATAGAATATCCAGCATATGGACAGATTCGAGTATCAAATGAGCTTAAGAAGAGCGGTATACTTGTATCACCTGGAGGAGTGAGATCAATTTGGTTACGTAATGATTTAAACAATATCAATAAAAGGCTTAAAGCATTAGAAGCAAGGATGGCTCAGGATGGTATTGTACTTACTGAATCTCAGTTACAAGTACTAGAGAAACGACGTAGCGAAAAAGAAGCCCATGGCGAGATTGAGACACAGCATTCAGGTTATCTAGGATGCCAAGATACATATTATGTAGGAAATTTTAAGGGTATAGGTAAGGTTTATTCTCAGGTATTTATTGATAGCTATAGCAGAGTAGCTGATGCTAAACTATATACTGATAAAACAGCTTTAACTGCTGCTGATATGCTTAATGACCGCGTGTTACCATGGTATGAAACTCAAGGCATACCAATACTTCGTATTCTGACAGATTGTGGGTCAGAATATAAGGGAAATATAGAGCATCATGCTTTTGAATTATTTCTAAGTATCGAAGGTATAGAACATACTATTACTAAAGCATATTCTCCTCAAACAAATGGTATGTGTGAACGTTTTAATAAAACTATGAAACAAGAATTCTTTGATACAGCTATGCGGAAAAAGATCTACACTGATCTTGATGATTTACAATTAGATCTTGATATTTGGTTAGAGCATTTCAATAATGAGCGACCACATTCAGGAAAATATTGTTATGGTAAAACGCCTATGCAAACTTTTAAGGATAGTAAGAAATTAGCTATTGAAAAGAACAATGAAATCTTATATCTTGAATACTCATCTGACAGTCATAATTTATCAGATATTCAGATATAATTTTTATAGTGCCTGTAAGATCAAATCTTGACTTCTACACATATTCATAGGTAATTCTGGAACTGGCAAAACTCATCTTGCTATTGGATTAGCATTAAAAGCTTTAACACGAGAATACTCTGTATATTTTACTACGGTATCGGATATGCTTTATAATTTACATATTGCAAGAGCAGATAATAGCTATCACAAAAAAGTTAAATTACTCTTATCATTTGACTTATTAATTCTTGATGAGTTAGGTTTTAAGCAATTACCAAAACATTCAGTAGATGATTTTTTTAATATTATTGCTAAACGATATGAAAATAAATCTACCATTATTACCACAAACAAGGATTTTGAAAGATGGAATGAAATATTTGCTGATGAGTTATTAACTCATGCAATTATTGATCGAGTAGTACATCATGCACATATACTAAACATCACAGGTAAAAGTTATCGTATTAATAACTATAAATTTGGAGGTCATTTGACATAAAAATTTTTACATATAGTGGTCCCTTTTTCGTGCAATTTACTGGTCCCTTTTTATTTGACAATGACAATTAATCCAAAATCAAAACAGCTTATATAAAAAACTATGGGATTCCCAAGAAATTTAAAGGCGTAATCTACTAAAAAAACTATTTCATATTTTAAAAAATGGATATAGAAGGAAAAAATCAATAAACCACAAAATTATAGTAAAGAGTTTAAGTTTAAGGTAGTACTAAATAATAATAGTACCAATACTTTCAAATCTAATAATGAAAGTTAGTAATAATACCTTTTTTGTACACAGTCAGGACTTCCGCAAAAATGCAGATATAGCTGAAAAAGGTATAATAATTACAATCATTGTAAAAGATTCAAACAACAATAATTTTAGTATAGTTGCGTCTCTTAATCCTTAAGGTGATCAAAAATGTTTTTGCCGATTTTAGTCCACTGATCTTGGATATTAGGATTTTGTATTAATTTTTCTTTTAAAGAAACAAAAGCTCCTAGTAAACTGTTAGTGGGTAAATCATCAAGTTTAGCTTTAACAACTAAGCCGCCGATTTCAATTAAATGACGGGTGCGAGCTTTCCTTGCTTGAATTTTAAGTCTTGCTTCTTCAGTAATAATTTTAGCTTTTTTTTGTTCTAATTTTAATCTACGTTTTATGACATTCTCCATAGAGATAGTTTTATTTTTGATTGTTATAATCATCATGAATCATCAATAAATTATGGAAGTCAACTCCATAATTATCAGTGTTAAGGAATTCTACAAATTTTTTTCTCAAACAGGTTAGTACTGTATACAACTTCAAACTTGCAGAGTCTAGCATAGCAAGAAAATAACCAGCCATGCAAAATCAAGATAATCCCCATACCTCTAACTGAACCAGCAAACTAAGATCAACAGAAATAAGCAAAGATGGTTGCTATTAATCAAACTACGTTGACAATTAGCAGATAGAGAGGTTGGTCTTTGTTTGATAAAACAAAGCACCACGCAATATATAAACCTAAAGGTTTATTTTTTATTATTTGCTAATTTATTGCTGATTCAATAGATGATGAAAAACGTTCATGCTAATGTAATGCAGGATTGTAATAATCATAAGAAAAAGAATCATGGCAATACAGTTTGCAAGAATAGAGATAGTAGGTAGAAGTTCAGGAGGAAATAGCTGCTGTAAAGCTGCCTATAATGCTAGGCTGATTATTAAAGATGAGAGAACTAACATTACTTATAATTTTAGCAAAAAAGGCGATAATGTTTATCATGCAGTATTATTACCTAGCCACGTAGATCAGAAATTCAAAAATCCAAGTATCTTGATGAACGAAGTGGAAAGGAGTGAGAAAAGAAAAAATAGTCAATTATTAAAAGATATAGTTATAGCACTGCCTGATGATAAAGAATTGGATTTAGATGATAGAATAGCAATTACTCATGAAATCATTGAAGAGATGGGGTGGGTAAGAAATGGCCTAGGAGTTCAGGTTGATATTCATAAGCCACAGACGTACGAAAAAAATTGGCATGCCCATGTGCTTGTGACTACCAGAAGATTTACAGAAGACGGAAAAACATTAGGAGCTAAGGCAGTAGATTTAAATCCTAAATTTGCCAAGGTGAGTGGCAAAGCGTTTATTATCCCCGAAGATAAAATTATTCATGAAAGAGCTAAAGAAGTAATCAATAAATATTTTGCTAAGTTAGGTTTAGAAATCAGAGTAGACCCGATAAGCTTTAGCCCTGAGCAGCATGTTGGTCCTACTAGAATGCGAAGTATTATCAATGAAATATCTGAGCAAAATAAAATATGCAGGCTAGCCCATCTTGAGATCATCAAAGGAGCAGATGGGGTACTTGATCGCATTATTCGTCATCAAGCTATTTTTACTAAATTGGATATAGAAAAAGCAGTAAAAGAGATTCCGGAAGAAGCAGAAAAGCAAAAACTAGTAAGGGAGGTATTAAATTCAGATAGGCTGGTAAAACTATATAATGAAGATGGCACTGATACTAAATACTATACTACTCAAAACATAAGGGATGAAGAATTAAGGATACTAAGAATAGCAGATAAGATCAATAGTCAGATTCATTTTAATAACGTTATTAAGCTTAAGAGTGATATCGATAATCTTGCAAGTGTTAATGAAGCACAAAGAGCAAGCCTGCATCATATATTAATTAATAGTCAAGGTATTAGAATCCTTCAAGGTAGGGCCGGTACCGGTAAGTCGCAAGTACTTGCTGAAGCTTATAAAATTGCCACTAATCATGGGCAAAATATTATAGGACTCGCTCCTACTCATAAAGCAGCATCGGAGCTTAAAAGTAAAGGTTACCAGCAATGTCATACAGTAAAAGGGTTTTTATTTAAATTGTATAATGGTAAAGCTAATCTACCAAGAAATAGCTTGTTAGTAGTAGATGAAGCAGGGATGGTAGGTAATAATGATTATTTAGAATTACTAAAAGTAGCAAGGAGTAATAATTGTAATCTGATACTTGCTGGAGATGAGAGACAACTAACTTCAGTTGAGCGAGGAGGAATGTTTGCAGTATTGGCTAGTAAATTTGGCTCATATGAATTAAGTAACATTAGAAGACAAAGTAAAGTATGGGCAAGAGAAATGGCTTCATGCTTTGCAAGATCAGATATTGCTGGTGGTCTGCGGTTATTAGAACAGTATAAATGTTTAAAGATTGATCATACGCTAGAAGAATCAATGGCAAGATTAATTAATGATTGGAATAACAGTAAATTTGCTCTAAATGAGCGTTTAATAATTACCATACGTAATGCTGAAGTCGATAGTATTAATCAAGGGATCAGGGAGTTACTAAAAGTTAAAGGCTTGCTTACTGGTAAAGAATATAGATGTTATCTATCACCTAAGCAGTATGAAGATTATATGGCAGGAGATCGTATTTTGTTTAAAAGTACAAATAAAGATTTACAAATAGAAAATGGTGAATTTGCAACAATTACTTCAGTAAGTAATGATAAGTTTGTTGCTAAAACAGATAGCGGAAAAGAAATAACCTTTAATCCTGAACATATAGAATTTAAACATGGTTATGCTTCTACAGTGTATAAAGCACAAGGAAGCTCAATTAAAGATGTCTATGTATTACATAATCTAGCAGGAAATAGCAGAAATTCTTATGTTGCAATGACCAGACATATAGAAGAGGTAAAACTCTACTATAATAAAGATAGCACAAGGGATATGGCAAGTTTAATATCGCAACTTAGTAAAATAGATAATAGGCTATCTAGCATTAATTTTAAAACTTTAGAAGAATTAGTAGCGATTCAAGATCAAGAAAATAAGAGTCCTAATATTATCAATAAAGTAGATGATTGGTTTAAAGGGGTAGTAGAAGATATTAAGGATAGATTACGTAGTAATGATAACTATTACCACTTAAAAGTGAGATCAAGATCACCTGCTAAAGTAGCAGAAATTTTAAGAAGTACCAGCACAAATTTTGCCGCAAGCCATAAAGCCCAAGAAGAGCAAAAAAGCTCTTCTTATAACCTTACGAATTGTAATAAACAAGATACAACAATAAGTGTTAAGTTACAAGAGGATATTATGGCAAAGAATAAAATAGATTATAATGCTATTAATAAACAAGAAGCACTGGAATTAAAACAAAAATTATCATTTAAAGCTGAAGAAATAGGACGAAGCTTACTTGGTAGTCCAAATAAGCATTTATCAAATAGCCAGTTACTTCGCTGGGAGAAAGATGGTAAAATAGCGATGAAGATAGGTGGCAGTAAAGCTGGTATCTGGCATGATTTTAGTACAGGAGAGGGAGGAGATTTATTTACCTTAGTACAAAGAGAAAAAAATTGTGATTTTGTCGAAGCTAAGAAATATTTACAAGATATGGTTGGTATGTCAACCAACGGAGGTAAATATCTAGCAGCAAATTTAGCAGCAGACAAAAATAAACAAATTAAAACTCAAACAGAGCAAGAGGCTGAAATAGTAAAAATTAAGAGGGCAGAAATATTATATGAAAAATCAGACTCTGTAAAATATTCTATGCCCAATAATGTAGCAAAAAGATATTTATCAGAACATCGTGGAATTAAAGAAGTATTAACAAGATACCAACTAAGTAACGATCTTAGAACTGATATGATGTGGGATAATAGCAGTAAGAAATATTATCCTGCATTAATTGCTTTTGCTAGAAATAAAGATGGTAATATTACCGGTGGACAATCAATTTATTTAAACAAAGACACAAATAATAAAGCTGATATTGAGGTTAATAAACGTTCATTTGGAAAAATTAAAGGTTCTTTTGTTGAGATTAATAAAAATAACGAACAGCAGAACGTACAAAGCAGGAATGTACAAAGCAGTAAAGATGGCAATAATTCAGCAAGTAATGTAACGGTTATAGCAGAAGGGGTAGAAACCGCTTTAAGTATTAGGGAAGCTGGTATTAAAGGCAAAATTCTTTGTAGTTTAGGTGTAAGTAACATCAGGAACTATGAGCCTATCAAAGGTGAGAGAATAATAATTGCTGCTGATAATGATGGCAAAGATGCAGTATCAGTTAATACTGTAATTAAAGCACAGGAAGAATTAATTAGGCAAGGAGCGACGGTAGCAATAATACGACCACCGGAAAAAGGCGATTTTAATGATATGTTAAAATCCCAAGGGGCAGAATCTATTAGAAATCTTCTAGAGCCTGAAATAGCAAAATTAACAGTAGCTAGTAAGGCAACAGAACTTAAATCATCCTTAAAAGCAAATGATAATAGCAAATCACAAATTAAGTCTATAGAATTACTATTTTCAAAATTTGCAAATAATGATAATAACGGACTAAATAATTTGCAGCAACAGCAAATAACAGCTCTAGCAAAGTTTGGCACAGCAGAAAATATCGATACTGCTATGCAACTCTACAGAGAAAAAGGTATAGATTCTTGTACTGCTTATAGTAATAAGATTTGCATAGCAGCAATAGAGAAGAAGATACAAGAAGATTTACAAATTATGAAAAATAAATTTGATCCTAATTATAATCTTGGTGATAAAAAATTTTCTGATATAGTAATATATGATTTTCAAGGCAAAAGTCATCTCGTTGCTGAAGATTATTTAAATGCTATAGGAAGGGATAAACAAGTAATGCAATATATAAGTCCAAGTTCAGAAATAGGTAAAGAAATAAGAAGTGTGATAAAGCAAGTGTCTGAGCATAAGCTTAGTCAAGGAATAAGAGTTTAGAGTGTAGTGTAATAATATTTTACCAATTCAAAAAATATAAATATATGAGTGAACAAGGAAACCTGCTGGGTGATCCAGATAAGGATAAGAAGAAAGCTAAGCATGATAAGATATTTCGTAAGGCACTAGAGAATCCTCTAGTTGCTAATGAGTTCTTTAATGCACATTTGCCCCCAAATATTAAAAGTTTAATAGATTTTCCTAGTTTAGCAATGGAAAACACCACATTTGTAGAAAGCTCTTTAAAAGATTCTATCTCTGATGTTTTATTTTCATGCAAATTTGATAAACAAGACGGATATTTATTTTTGCTTGTCGAACATCAATCAACAGCAGATCATTTTATGGCTTTTAGGCTATTTAAATATATGATTAATATTTGTGAGCGATATTTAATACAAAATCCTAAATCTAAGACTTTACCGTTGGTATACCCGATGATATTTTATAATGGTCAGGAAAAATATAATGTTTCAAGGAATTTATGGGATTTGTTCGCTAATAACAAATTAGCAAAAGAATTATGGATTAATGATTACCAGTTAGTGAATGTCCATGAAATACCAGATGAAGAGTTTAAACAAAGGATATGGTCAGGGATATTAGAATTTTTTCTCAAGCATATACATGAGAGGGAATTATTAAAGAGATGGCAAGAAATATCAGATATATTACCGGAATTAACCAAAATAACGATAGGCTATGATTATCTAGAAATGATATTATATTATACATTGACGAAGATAGAGCAAGCTGATAAAATAAAATTAGAGAATTTATTATCAACAAAGTTAAATCCAGAAATAGGGACAAGGCTTATGAGAAGTTTAGCAGAGCATTGGCAACAAGAAGGGAAAGAAATAGGTATTCTTGAAGGCTTACAAGTTGGTAAAGCTCAAGGTATCCAAATTGGAAAAGCTGAAGGAAAAGCTGAAGGAAAAGCTGAAGGAAAAGCTGAAGGAAAAGCTGAAGGGGAATATAATAAAGCAGTAGAGATAGCAAAGAAAATGTTAGCTCAAGGTTGTAATGTTTCTTTAATTTCTAGTGTAACCGGTCTTGATGAAGCTTTTATTAGTTCTTTAGAGTAAACCTATTTCTTGTAAAATTTACTCTGCTGTTTAAAAAATCATTTATAAAAAATTCTGAAATAACAAAAAAGTTTTTTATACACGGCTTACCTCGTCCGTCCGCCAAAACTCTACAAGCCTTATAGGCAATAGTGTTTTATGTCAAAAAGAATAAAAGAATCCATAAGAAAATGTTAAGATATGGTAATAAACCTTATGGATTTTAGTAAATATGCCAATAGAAAATGTCATCAAATCACAAAAACAAGGAAAACTTTTTGGTTATAAATTAAAAGAAGAATTAAACCCTAATAATAAGCTATATAAATTAAGAGAATTAATAAATTGGTCTCTCCTAGAAGACTGGTTATCAAAAAATGTTCCTATTAATAGATTTGGTAGAAATAGAAAATGTTATAGAGTGATGCTTGGTGTTACTATGCTACAAGCAATGTATAATTTTTCAGATTTATTAGCAGAGGAAGAACTAAAAGAGAACATGTATTGGCAATATTTCTGTGGGTGGGAATATATAGAAACAGATATAGCTATATCGGAAACTAGTATAAGAAGATTTCGTAGTTTATTAGGTGAAGCTGGATATAACGAAATATTAGCGGAGTTGATAAGGATTGGTATAAAGACTAACACAGTAAAAAAAAAGATTTGGAATTGATAATCGCTGATACAACGGTATAAATTAAGAATATCAAGCACCCCCACGATGTTTATTTAATGGATAAAGCTAGGCTGAGCATTGTGAAGATTTGCCACAGTTTGGGTATAAGTTTAAACGAAACATACGCTAGAACTTATAAGCGAGATATAAAAAAGCTATGGAAGTATACAGAACATAGCAAAGCCAAGAAGCGTTGGAAAATAATGAAGCATTTAAAAACGTTACTTGGTCGTTTGATTAGAGTATGTGAACGTGAGATAAAAAGTAAGAAATTAAACTTATCTATCATAGATCAAGAAGTATTGAAAAAAGTGAAACAAATATATAGCCAATCTGTTTTAAAAAGAGAAGAGAAAAAGAAATACAAAGAACAGAATAAAATATTGTATAGTTTTCATGCTCCTGAGGTAGAGTGTATAGGGAAGGGAAAACGAAACAAGCCATATGAGTTTGGCAATAAAGTTGCGGTAGTAGTAAGTGGTCGTAGAAATTTTGTACTGTCAGCAAAATCGTTTCATAATAATCCTTATGATGGTCATACATTGCAGCAGAGCTTTGAAGCGGTAGAAAGTGTAACTGGAATAAAGATAAAGAAATCATTTGTTGATCTTGGTTATACTGGCAGCAATGTTAAAGAGAAGAGTAAGGTATATACCCCAAAAACTCAGAAGAAGTTATTGAAAGAAGACAAGTTTATGATCAGGAGACGCAGTGCCATAGAACCAATAATAGGGCACTTGAAACAATATGGCAGGATGGGCAGGAACTTTTTGAAGGGTGTGATAGGAGATGTGATCAATCCAATAATCTCTGCTATAGGTTTGAATTTACGACGTATTGCCAATCACTTACACATAGTTACTAACTCCACATAAATCAAAAAAAAATCATCATTTAAAAATTAGATGAACGATTAAAAAAATCGTTAACAAAAGGTTCATATAAAAATTTGACTAACACAGAAATTTATCAGTAAAATTTAATAAAAATTAAAACAATTTTTAATTTTGGCAAAAATATTAGATTTTTTTTATAAAAATTTTACTCAATCACAGATGATGGAAATTTTAAGTATTTTTGGCGGACGGACTACCTCTAAAACTCGTAATACTAAATTAGCGATTTAAAGGGGCATTATGATAGAATATTTCTTTATAAGGTAAAAGTCTCCTATCAAACAATTAAAATCTTTTAAAAATACCATTAAAATGGCTTTTATGTTTTTAGATTTAAATCAACTCTGTAAATTCATTTGTAATTTAGTAATAGGGAAATTACCCGCAAGTTTTACATAGCAGGTAAGATCTTCTAGATTCATGATTTCAGAAGGCATTACTAATAATTTCCTTTTCTCTAAGCTGTGCATATTAACTCCATCACGCATAGAGTTAGCACCATAAGAGAGATTCTCTTGAGTCTCGATTATTTCTTGCTCACCAAGCATTAAAGCTGATTTATGTGCTGTTTGCCAGTCACTTACTCGAAAGATAAATTTACTGCCAAATAAATCAAGCATTGAAGCTGCTCCTGCATGACCATATATTTCCTCTAATTGATGGATATTCTGCATGCCTGCAACAACGCAGCCACCATATTTCCGGCTTTCAGCTAAAGCTATAGGAAGTGAAGATATCTTTTGCAGTGCTGGTAGCTCATCAATCACAAACCACATATTACTATGAGTATTATTGATGTTCCTATTCATTAATGCTTTTATCGCTATGCTAATCCATGCAGCAATAAGTGGTCGAAGCATTACTCTTTGATTAGGAGTACTAGTTATAAATAACCAACCTTTGTCCGCAGTAAACCACTTTTTAATACTAAAACTACCATCAGGTTTTAAATGTTGCAACACTTCAATATTTTTACTAATAGTTGCTTGAATACCTGAGGAAGTCTCAGGTGCACTACTGCTAATTATACCGGCTACTGCACTATTTTTAAAGATCCTAACAAATTCCTTATTATTTGCATAAAGAATAGTATTTATTAGCTTTTTGATATCTTTACTATCCTGATATAATCTTAATCCTTCAGCGAGTACTAACTCAGCACTTTTAGCAAAAAAATCATCTAATTTTGGATTATAATTACTAAAGTTACTTGCCATATCATTATAATCCCAAATTTCATGACAATCATTCCACGGTAGCCATGCTGAACTATTCTCTTGCAAAGGATTAAGTATCTTATCACATTTGGGATCAAAAAATCGATCAGTAAAGCTACCTGTTAAATCAACAATGATGGCTCTACCACCCTCTTTTCTAATCTGAGGCAATAGCTCATTTAACATATTGGTTTTACCGCTACCTGTAGTACCGGTAATAAGAATATGTCTTCTCTCGCTATCTTTAACCAATGGCAGTCCAGAAAAGCAAATATTAGCAGCCTGTTTGTTTTTATACAGCATTGCAGCTAAAGTTTTAGCTTCGACAAAATCTGCTCCCCTAATCTTATCTTGGATAACAGCTTTTTTACCTCGATACATAAAAAAGACGATAGCAGTAAACATGCCTACAGTAAAAGTAATAATACCTTCTTGCCAAGCTGAATGCAATAAAAATTGCTCAAATTGATTGATATTATGCGAATGCGGTGTAATATGCCAGAATTTATGAACAAATTCTTCAGCATTACGGTAAACCCAAGCTTTTTGCTCTAAATAATAGAATTGAATACCTATTTGATCTATAGGATAAAAATACTCTCCTATAGCAAGTTTTAACCATACATATCTCTCTATAATAAAATAATATAAGCTTACTAAGGATAATTTTTGATATATACGCCACATTAGCCAAACTACAGCTGATACCAACCCAGCTATTAAAGCATTAATACTGCCTTGCCCAAGCATTCTCATCTGATGAGCAAAAATCTGTGAACCACGAGTAAAATTATTTTGATTTTGTTGCATCCAATTACAAATTATCTTGCATTATCTTTAATTTTTCTTCAAACTCATCAGCCATAAGATCATTACCTAATTTTCTTAAAACTTTAATTATTGCTGTATATTCTTCTATAAGATTAGGTTTATATTTAATAGCTAAATTAAGATTTTCTTTAGCTTCTTTTTCTTTTCCCATACTAATTAAAGTAATCACTTTTTCTAAGTAACTTTCAGCATAATCAGATTTATACTTAATAGCTAAGTCGTAGCTCTTAATTGCATCTTGATATTTACCTAATTTTCTAAGAGCTATACCTTTTTCCAAATACGTTGCAATATAATTAGGATCATATTTTATTGCTAAATCACAGTTTGTTATTGCTTCCTGATATTTTTTTAATATGTTAAAACAGATTGCCTTATTATAGTATGCTGTTACATGACTGTGTAGGTATTTAATGGCTAAATCATAATTTTTTATTGCTTTTTGAAATTCTCCTAAATGCATCAAAGATATTCCTTTATTATTATAAGCTTGAGTGTAGTTAGGTTTATATTTAATGGCCAAATTATAATTCTTTATCGCTTCTTGATGTTGCCATAAAGACATTAAAGATATTCCCTTATTATAATATGCTTCTGGGTATTTTGGGTCAAATTTAAGAGCAAGATTAAAATTTTCTATGGCTTCTTGATATTTTCTTAAGTCATTTAAGGCATCTCCTTTATTGTTATATGCTGCTGCAAAACTTAGTTTGTACTTTATAGCTATATTATATAATCTAATTGCTTCTTGGTATTTACCTAATTTTTTATATGATACTCCTTTGTTATTATATGCTTCTGCAAAATCAATATCATATTTTATAGCTAAATCATAATTTGTAATGGCTTCTTGATGATGTTCTAACTCATTGAAAGCCATACCTTTATTATTATAGCACTTAGCACAATCAGTTTTATATTTAATCGCTAAGTCATAGTTTTTAATAGCTTTCTCATATTTCCCTAATTTATAAAGAGATCTTCCAATATTAAAATACTCTTCTGCTAAAATATTTGGATCTTGAATCTTGCTTTGTGGATCTATTGGTTGTAGTTTTTCATTAACATAGTTATTTGAGCCTTCTACTAAAACAATGTTAAAAAGTATTAATGGCAAGATAGATGAAATCGCTAATTTTTTTATATTTTGCATAAATTTCTTCTTAATTATTTTCATTTTTATAGCCTGGTAATTTAATATTTCTTTTCTTAATTGCCTCATCACTTATACCAATATTATCTGCTACTTGCTGACCAGTTCTGACAATCATTGATTCAGGAGTTTTATCAAATTCATCTTGAATCTGTTCCCTCTTATCTTCTACTTTAGCAGATAACTGATCAAGAAGCTTTACTTTTTCTGCTTCATTATTATCTGCACTTTGAATAAGCATTTGTTCTACATTTTTATCATAAATATCATTTTTTCTATCATCAATACTACTAATAGCAGCTTGATCATTTAATCGTTGTTTATTTTCATCAAAACTTGATCGCAAGCTTTCTTTAGATGGAATATTGATGCTACTTTCAGAACTTAAATTTTGCGGTATAGTATTATTAATTTTGGCTATATCTAAAGCTATTTGTTCAGCTTCTTGTTGGTGAGTACTTGCCCACATAGCAGCCTGTTCTTTACTACTTACCCCAGGAATATTTTTGGCAATGATGCTATTTAATACCGGTTCATTTAAATTACGATCAATAGAAGCAGAATTTTGTGATATATAATTCATATTATAGCTTAATTGCTCTATATTTTGCTTAGTTCTTGCTATTTCTTGTCCTACAGATTGTTGCTCAGAAAAATTATTATTTAGATTATTACTAAGTGAATGCAGATCACTATTTGTGTGACCTAATCTGCCATCTTTAGTAGCACTCTTAATCTTAGATAATGCTTCATTATATGATTGTTGCTGATTAATTGATTTTTCTTGAGTTTGATCTTGTGTATTATTTGATCCAACATTTACTCCTCCTATACTAGGTACATTTAAACCTATATTTGTATTAGTACCAGTGCCTTTTCTATTACTACTACCTGTATGATCAGTAGCAGATGTGCTATCTGAATTCATCTGTTGCAAGGCTAGATACTGGCTATCAGTAATACCTATAGATTTTGCTTCTTCATAGCTTAATCTTTTTCCTATTTCAGTTGCTATGGAATTTCCTGTAGTAGTTAAATCACTATATCTATCATTTAATGAGTCAAGATAACTTTGTGAACTCATAAACTGAGATTGATAACTATCCTGTAATAATTTAGAAGAGCGGTAGTTGTTAACAAGTGAGTCTACTGCTTGAGTCAGCACTTGTCTGCCGTTATCGGTGCTAGTCACTCTCATTCCACCATCATCAATAATTCCTCCTGCCAATTGCAGCGTTGGGGTAAGATTCTGCTGGGCAATTGTTCTATTACCGATGCTATAATTATCCATAGAGAGGTTATTATCAGCAATATTAGTACCAATATTACTTGCAACCGGTACCGGAGAAAATTGATTAGCCAAAGTGGTAGTTGCATGAGCACAAGCCTTTAATACTGCCCAGGATAACATCGGAACTGAGGCAGCTAACATCTGAAACGTTGCAAACTCATGCAACAGAATTTCTGAAAAACTCCCCTGTGATATGATATTTAAACCAGTAAAGTGACTCGTGCCAGATTTACCAGATAGGCTAATCATCCCTAAACAATGAATTACTGTAAAAAATACTGGCCAGCTAGTTACCCAAATAATCAAGGTTATCCAGGTCTTAAAGATAGTATAACCGCCTGGCAGCAGCGACATTGGAAATACTACGAAAATGAGACAAATCACCAAGGCAAAAAATACTGATTGTAAGATAGGCATTATATTTGCTGCCATTTCTCCTGCAACCAGATAAGAAAATGATTGCTGAAATAATCCGCGGGTAGCATTCATACTAACTAACTGAGGATATATTCTAGAGAGTGAGAATTTTTCTCGCAAGTCATCATAAGCTTCACGATTAGCATTAAGTAACATTGCTTGCCTCATCCACTGATGAATATCTGTCTGTTCTTTTTTCAGATATTTTAGAGTGTCAGAGGTCATAGTTTTTAATCTACTCGCTAATATCTCTTGCCTATCAGAGGTAATCCCTATGCCATTTGCAAATTGAGTTAACAAGCCATCATTTAATTCTTTATTAATAGCTGCCTTAATTAAAGGAGTTACTTGTTTGCAGGTTTTAAAAAAAATAGCAGAGCTGCTTGGATCCTTATAATAAATACCAAAATTATTGGGCATATTTTGTTCGATAAACACAATGATATCACTAGCTCTTTGTGCTTCTGCTTTTTTACCTAAAATATTACCAATTATATAAGGTTTCATAAAGCATTGTCTTAAAAATTCTTTTGAGTTGGTCAAAGTTACTGGATCCTCTATTTGAATATCCTTGATTTTACCGATAGCTTTTGCTCCAAACATAATCCCATTCTTTCTGCTAGATAAACCTTCATCAGGTGGCAGTAAATGCTTTTCTAGCGTTTCTGATAAGGAATAACTTATTTTTGATGATATAGAAGCAAAAAAAGCAACACCTACTGGAATATTATCAATTTTCACAGGAGCCTGCATTGATATTTCATCCTTAAGCCACACATTTGCTTTTGGAGCAAATAAAAATACAAAAATAAAAAAAGATGGAAAAAACCACTCCATAGCAAAAATACCAATATTGCCTCTAAAAATAGCTCTTGTTGCTGCCCAAATTCCACCAATTGTCAATGCAAATTTACCTACCGGTGTAAAATACTCACTATTTGAGCTAAATACTCTTCCTATGCCATTAAAAACTTGCCATAATATACCTCCTCCACCAAATGTATGTATTACGTAATCTGCCATATTCTTTTTATATTTTTATCTGCTTTGCTTATTTTTGTGCTTGCTTATCTGCTTGCTAATTTAATTTATTATTAATTTTTAAGCCTTCTCTTTGGCGATTAAATGTTGCTCTATTAATCTTGCTCTTCTATCAATCTGATCGCTACTAGTTAACATATGACTCCATTTATCTCTGGCAAAAAATTGCACTCGATCTAAAGCTTTTAAGTAGGCAGTTAAATGATGATCTGCTACTTGCTTGGATTTTAGCATAGTTACTGCTTTTCTGACCTCAGAGACTACCTCCTTTAAATGCTGCAACAAGCTGTAACTAGCCACTAATTCTGAGGAGCTATCTAAAATAGTAACTCCTGATATTGCTTCTAAAGTAATATAATCATATATTGGAAATGCTTCCCCTATTGAAGATAGGAAAGTAATATCGGCATTACTAAACTCATTGTTGCTTGCCAGTTTACTCTTTAATTCATCTAGCTTGGTTTTAGCCTTGCCTTGATATGATTGATCTGGCGAAATAACAATATTGCGTCTTAGCGCTGGATTTAAACAATGAATATTATCACAAGTATAAATTGAGGCAGATTCGCCGCCTTTTAAATGAGCAATCCAGCTCTTTTCATCTTGAGCAAGTGACTCAAGGAAATAAACATTCAAAACTTACGCTATGAGTGGAAGAGTGATAAATTATTGTAAGAATAATTAAACATGTCAAAGAGGAACAGATTGCAAGCAATACCAATTAATAGAACAGATTACTGTCAATTTTTAACAATTAGCCAAAAGAATTATAGTTTAACCTACTACGCTGAACATGCCAAGAAATGTAGCCATGATGTTATTAATAGATTTTTAGAAAATGAAAAATATACTCCTTCTTTGTTATGGGAACACATTAAGAATGATGTTATCTTTTCATCTAACGGATATACAATATTTGATGATACGGTGTTAAACAAAAGGAACACAAAGAAAATAGAGGTTGCTAGATCGCAGTATAGTGGAGCTACAGGTGGAGTTACTACCGGTATAGGAGTAGTGAGTCTTGTATATTATAACCCCGATATTGATAAGTTTTGGGTAATAGATTATCGCATTTTTTCACCTGATCATGATGGAGCGACGAAACTAGATCACCTACTAAAGATGTTCAATAATGCTGTTTATAGTAAAAAGATTCCTTTTCAAACTGTACTTTTTGACACATGGTATGCTACACACAAAATTATGCAACATGTTGACTCCTTGGGCAAATATTATTATGCCCCTATTAAAGCCAATAGAAATGTTAGTAAAACGTGTGATTACGAGCCTTATAAAGCTGTTAGCAAGTTGACGTTTTCAGATGAAGAAATTAAGAATGGAATGGAGATTCATATAAAAGGATTTGCCAAAAATAAGCATGTTAATTTGTTTAAATTTACTGTTTCTACCAACAGAGTTGATTATGTTGTTACCAATAACAAAACTCAAAAATCTTCTAAAGCTGCACAAGATGAGTTTGGCTTGCGATGGGTAATTGAGAGCATGCATAGAAAAATTAAGCAACTGACTGGTATAGAACGTTGCCAATGCAGAAAACAGCGTATCCAACGTAATCACATTAGTTGTGCATTTCTAGTTTGGGCTTTTCTCAAAAGAACTGCAAATAAAATAGGTAAAACGGTCTACCAAATAAAGTTAGGGCTTTTAGATGACTATATGCAACAACAGCTTCGTTCTCCATCTTTACGATATTTAGAACCAAACATAGCGTAAGTTTTGTAAGTTTATTTTTACATAAATGCTAATTTATATAAAGGTTAAGTTATGTCGAAAGAGAAAATTAATGATGGTATTGAAACAAAAGTAAAAGATGAAATAGCTGAGGATTTTAGAGCTGATGAAAATAAAAGTGAGGCGGTTGTAGCTTCTGAATTAAGTCTTGAAGCAATAGCAGTTATTGAGAAAGAGCTTAACTCATTAAAAGAAAGTGAGCAGGGTGATGATAAACCTGAAGCTGAAAAGCTTACTGATGCTTCTATGGTGATTTCATCTGAAACTGGTGAGGAGGAAGTAAGTAATTCACAAGATTCTGATGAAGTTGATGCATTGGGTGACGTAGTACGCAGTACTGAAATTGCAGAATAATTGAAGTCTTATATGTGATTTGTCATTGCGAGGAAATTATGAAGTAATTGACAAAGCAAGGAAGTATAAAAAATGCTAACTTATAGCATTTTTTATTATTTTTTCTGGATTGCCACGCTCCTTTTATTCGCTAGCAATGACTAATTGGTATCCACGCAATAATACCATTACGGGGTGACAACAAAAAAATCGAGCCATGCAACAATGCCCTTTAATTCTTGCAATGACTATTTCGGTATAGTCAATCATGGGACTGTTGCGAGATGAGAGGGTAGCAGGTATAATAAAAAAATAAAAAATATGTTTATATGTCAGAGTATCAAATGCTAATGGTAAGTTTAGATGAGTTAGTAAATGCGGATCATCAATATCGTAAATTCAAAAGTTTATTCAAATTCAAAGCAGTTGAAGCTGAGTTATTAGCATTAGAATGCGAAGCTAATTATAAAGGATATGGTATAGAGAGGCTGTTTAAATGTTTGCTGCTACAATTTATGGAAGACTTATCTGATCGGGAATTAGAACGTTATTTAGCTGATAGCACAGCGGCGAAATGGTTTTGTAATTTTGCTCTTACAGAAAAGACACCTGATTATAGTGTATTTAGTAAAATACGTAAAAAAATAGGTACTAATTTACTATCAAAAATATTTACAAAATTCCGCGATCAACTACGAGTACAAGGCTATATGGGTGAAGTATTTACCTTTGTAGATGCTTCTCATTTAATCTCAAAAGCTAATCTCTGGGAGGAACGTGATAAACTAAGAGCACAAAAATATGATAAATTGAATAATGAGACTTTGCCTAAGGTTGCAAAGGATAAACAAGCCAAAATTGGCTGTAAGGGAGGGAATAAATTTTGGTATGGTTATAAAAAACATGTGAGTGTTGATATTCAATCAGGCATGATCAATAAGGTTGCAGTTACCCCTGCAAATGTTACCGATAGCAAAGGTTTTAAGCATGTTATGCCAAGTTCTGGTGCTACATATGTTGATAAAGGTTATTGTACAATCTCTACCAAGAATGCAGCAGCTAAAAAGGGAGTCCATCTTTGTGCAATAAAGAAAAATAATATGAAAGATAAGAATTTTGACCTTGATAAATATTATACGAAAATCAGAGCACCTTTCGAGATGGTATTTTCAAAAGATAATAAGCGGGTTAGATATATAGGAATTGCCAAAAATCAATTCTCCGAATTTATGAATGCCATATGTTTTAATTTAAAACGATTAGTGGTTTTAACAACTTTAATGGCTTAAAGAAATTTATTAATAAAAATTCTAACTCTGTAAACAAATCTCTATTAAATTACTACACTATTGAATAACATTTATCTCTATATTAAACAGAATTTCTTTTTTAAAATATTTATTACCTCCTTTCCTCTTATTTTACTATCAAAAATTATCTTTCAACGACCCCATCATAATAAAATTTAAAAATACCAATTATGTCAAAATATGTTCCTAATAAATATAATATTAAAGAAAAAAAAGGATGATGAAAATATATTGGGTCAATTAAAAGATTTAGAAGAAGAAACAAGTGAAAAGTATGAAGTTAGTATAGTAGGTGATATAGGGGTGAGATTTCCTTACCCCTATCAATGATATGTTCGTTTAATTTGAAAAGGATTCCTCACTCTTTTCCAAATTAAATTTCGTCTATCTGTTATGGCATTGTTGCGTGGCTCCGATGTCATTTTTAGCTAAAAGCAGGAATCCAGGAAAAAAAGCATAAATACAGCAAATTTTTAAAATTAAAAGCTTAGGTTATCTTGCTTTATACTAGATTCCTGCTTTCGCAGGAATGACATCCAAGACGTTTTTTGATCCACGCAACAATACCTCCCGTGGACAAGCCACGGGATGATAGTAGCAAGATTGACTCCACGGGATTTATCCAACTGCCTGTTGGAGAATTTGTTCATTATTATTTCTCACTGCCAGCATTCATAGCTAGACTTGCTGAGACGAATTTTTCAAGATCGCCATCAAGTACGCCCTTAGTGTCAGATGTTTCGTAATCGGTGAGTAAATCTTTCACCATTTGGTATGGCTGCAACACGTACGATCTAATCTGATGTCCCCAGCTGTTATCAGTTTTAGCGGCATTCTGCTCATTGACGCTATCAGTACGTTTTTGCATTTCAAGCTCATAAAGCTTTGCTTGTAGCATTTTCATAGCTTGAGCTTTATTTTTATGTTGCGATCTGTCACTTTGGCATTGTGTAACTATGCCGGTCGGTATGTGAGTGATACGCACAGCTGAATCGGTGGTATTAACGTGTTGTCCTCCCGCTCCTGATGCTCTAAAAGTATCGATTCTTAAATCTTTATCCTCAATAGTAATTGCTATATTGTCGTCAATTTCCGGATATACCCAACTACTTGCAAAGCTGGTCATGCGTTTACCTGCTGCATTAAACGGCGAAATACGCACCAGCCTATGCACCCCTGCTTCAGTTTTAAGCCAGCCATAAGCACGCTTGCCGATTATCCTAATCGTGCATGATTTGATGCCTGCTTCTTCGCCGTTAATCATATTGATTATCTCAGTTTTAAAGCCTAATCTTTCGGCAAAACGTAAATACATACGCATCATGATAGACGCCCAATCATGGCTTTCTGTTCCGCCGGCTCCGGCATTTATTTCCAAAAAGCAGTTATTATTATCGGCTTCACCTGAAAACAAACATTCAGTTTCAAATTTTGCTGCAATAGTGCTTAAGGATTGTAAATCTTTCTCAACTTGCTGCATTATCTCTAGATCATTTGCGGCTTCAGCCATTTCTTCAAGCTCTAACGCATCTTTTAGATTAGATTTAATTTTATTATAAGCTCCTAATTGTTCTTCTAGAGTGCTTTTTTCTCGCAGTAATTTTTTAGCACTAGCCTGATCATTCCATAGATCAGGATTTGCTGTTAGCTCTTCTAACTCTGCTAATCTAGCTGCTGATGTTTCGACGTCAAAGTGACCTCCGAAGCAGTTCTAAAGAGTGCTCAATTTTCTTAACGTAATTCTCTATTTCCGCTCGCATTATTTTTTCCTGTTATATATTTTAGTTTTATTGTATATTATCGTGACTATAGCCGTCATTGCGAGGAAAAACTATAAGTTTTGACGAAGCAATCTCAGGATTTATATTCTATTTTATGAGATTGCCGCGTCGATGCGTTGCATCTCCTCGCAATGACGTATGGTGACAAAACGCAAATTATATCACAATAATTATGAATAATCAAAAATATATAAGAAACTTCTCAATAATCGCTCATATCGATCACGGTAAATCTACTTTAGCTGATCGGTTAATTGAGTATTGTGGTGGCTTGCAAGCTAGAGAAATGAGCCAGCAAGTACTAGATTCGATGGATATTGAAAAGGAGCGTGGTATAACGATTAAAGCCCAAACTGTACGGCTTGTATATAAGGCTAAAGACGGCAACACATATTATTTAAATTTGATGGATACCCCTGGGCATGTTGACTTTGCTTATGAGGTTAGTAGATCGCTTGCAGCATGTGAGGGTTCATTATTAGTGGTTGATAGTACGCAAGGGGTGGAGGCTCAAACTCTTGCTAATGTTTATCAGGCAATTGAGAATGATCATGAAATAGTACCGGTACTTAATAAGATTGACTTACCGGCTTCAGAACCTGAGCAGGTAAAGCAGCAAATAGAGGACATAATAGGGATTGATGCGAGTGAGGCGGTATTGATTTCTGCCAAAAGTGGTATAGGTATTGATTTAGTTTTAGAAGCGATCGTAAATAAGTTGCCTCCGCCAAAAGAGAGTGATACGGATTTTTTAAAAGCACTGCTTGTTGATAGTTGGTATGACCCGTATCTTGGTGTGGTTATTTTAGTGCGTGTTATTGATGGATCGTTACGTAAGAATATGAAAGTCAAAATGATGGCAACGAATTCAGTTTATACAATAGAGAATGTTGGATATTTTACTCCCAAAAAACATATTTCAGATGTTTTAAATGCAGGGGAAATCGGCTTTTTTACTGCTTCTATAAAACAGGTAGCAGATTGTAAAGTTGGTGATACTATTACCGATGAGAAGAAGCCTTGTGAGCAAGCTCTGCCCGGGTTTAAACCAAACTTGCCGGTAGTATTCTGCGGGCTTTATCCGACAGATAGCTCGGAATTTGAGCATTTAAAGGATTCGCTGGCAAAGTTACGTCTTAACGATGCCAGTTTTGAGTATGAAATGGAAAGTTCTTCTGCTTTGGGGGTTGGTTTTAGGTGCGGCTTTTTAGGATTGCTACATTTAGAGATTATACAAGAGCGTTTAAGTAGAGAATTTGATTTAGATTTAATCACTACTGCTCCAAGTGTGGTATATAAAATTCATATGCGGGAGGGTGAAAGTCTAGAGATTCATAATCCTGCCGATTTACCTGATTTGCAAAAAATCGATTCAATGGAAGAACCTTGGATAAAAGCAACTATAATGGTACCTGATGAGTTTTTAGGTGCAGTATTAACGCTTTGTACTGAAAAAAGAGGCATGCAGCTGGATCATAGCTATATAGCAAATAGGACAAAAGTAGTATATAAATTACCCCTAAATGAAATAGTATATGACTTTTACGATCGTTTAAAAAGTTGCTCCAAAGGTTATGCAAGTTTTGAGTGGCAAATGGATACATACGAACCATCTGAGCTTGTTAAACTTGGGATTTTGGTTAACGGAGAGGCAGTTGATGCGTTATCGACAATCGTACATCGCTCTCGTGCTGAGCAGAGGGGTAGGGCTTTGTGTGTAAGGCTAAAGGATTTGATACCAAGACAGCAGATTGATATTGCAATTCAGGCAAGTATCGGCAGTCGTATTATTGCCCGTGAAACTATTAAGGCATTGCGTAAAGATGTGTTATCTAAATGTTACGGCGGTGATATAAGCCGTAAGCGTAAGCTGCTCGAGAAGCAAAAAGCTGGTAAGAAGAGAATGAGGCAGTATGGCAATATCGATATCCCACAATCTGCCTTTATTGCTGCGTTGAAGATAGGGGATGAATAAGCTGTAATAGTTGAGATTTTATCTTACATTTAGTAAAATAAAATGATACTCCTCGCAGCAGAGCTACGAGGTATCTATCCAAAAAGTTTTAACTGTTTTTGTTGAAATGCTTTATAAGAAGGTTTGCCTGAACCTTGATTTTTTACATAATTACGTAATTTCCGCTCATCACCATGTTTACATACTGTGCTCATAAAATATCCTTTACTCCAAAACTCACTTCCCCATAATTTTTCTTTAAGATTTGGATATTTCTTAAACATTTCCTTAGATGTAATACTTTTTATGATTTGAGTTATTTTTGTTGGGCTATACATTGGTATTGACTGTAGTAAAAAATGTACATGATCTTTATCTACTCCTATTTCCAAAAATCTAATTTCATAACGAGCTTCTATGTCCTCACAAATTTTACATAAATAATCGTCTAGTTCCTCTTTGAATATTACTCTTCTATACTTTGCCGGTGTTACTAAATGATATATTAGTACTGTGACATTATCACTTTTATGTATATAACTGCTTTCTTCCATGCATCTAGTATATCACGAAGCAGACCTTCGGGGAATTAAACCCTAAGAGATTAAAAGTTTAGGTTATCTCGCTTTATACTGGATTCCCGCCTACGCGGGAAGACATTGCCCGCGTGGATCAAAAAACGCCCTCGGTGTCATACGTGTAATAGTTGAGATTTTATCTTACATTTAGTAAAATAAATTAATTATTAAATGGAGATAAGAAATGAACTTAAATCAAAAAATAATAAAGCCAAAATTAGGATTACTAGAACTCGCTAAGAGTCTTGGTAGCATATCATCAGCATGTAAAGCGATGTGATATAGTAGAGATAGTTATTACAGATTTAAAGAACTGTATGAAACTGGTGGTGAAGAAGCGTTGTATGAGATTAGCCGGAAGAAGCCAATAATAGCGAATAGAGTTGATCCAGCGATAGAGAAGGCAGTAATGGATATGGCAATAGAATATCCAGCATATGGACAGATTCGAGTATCAAATGAGCTTAAGAAGAGCGGTATACTTGTATCACCTGGAGGAGTGAGATCAATTTGGTTACGTAATGATTTAAACAATATCAATAAAAGGCTTAAAGCATTAGAAGCAAGGATGGCTCAGGATGGTATTGTACTTACTGAATCTCAGTTACAAGTACTAGAGAAACGACGTAGCGAAAAAGAAGCCCATGGCGAGATTGAGACACAGCATCCAGGTTATCTAGGATGCCAAGATACCTACAAAACTTACGCTATGAGTGGAAGAGTGATAAATTATTGTAAGAATAATTAAACATGTCAAAGAGGAACAGATTGCAAGCAATACCAATTAATAGAACAGATTACTGTCAATTTTTAACAATTAGCCAAAAGAATTATAGTTTAACCTACTACGCTGAACATGCCAAGAAATGTAGCCATGATGTTATTAATAGATTTTTAGAAAATGAAAAATATACTCCTTCTTTGTTATGGGAACACATTAAGAATGATGTTATCTTTTCATCTAACGGATATACAATATTTGATGATACGGTGTTAAACAAAAGGAACACAAAGAAAATAGAGGTTGCTAGATCGCAGTATAGTGGAGCTACAGGTGGAGTTACTACCGGTATAGGAGTAGTGAGTCTTGTATATTATAACCCCGATATTGATAAGTTTTGGGTAATAGATTATCGCATTTTTTCATCTGATCATGATGGAGCGACGAAACTAGATCACCTACTAAAGATGTTCAATAATGCTGTTTATAGTAAAAAGATTCCTTTTCAAACTGTACTTTTTGACACATGGTATGCTACACACAAAATTATGCAACATGTTGACTCCTTGGGCAAATATTATTTGCCCCTATTAAAGCCAATAGAAATGTTAGTAAAACGTGTGATTACGAGCCTTATAAAGCTGTTAGCAAGTTGACGTTTTCAGATGAAGAAATTAAGAATGGAATGGAGATTCATATAAAAGGATTTGCCAAAAATAAGCATGTTAATTTGTTTAAATTTACTGTTTCTACCAACAGAGTTGATTATGTTGTTACCAATAATAAAACTCAAAAATCTTCTAAAGCTGCACAAGATGAGTTTGGCTTGCGATGGGTAATTGAGAGCATGCATAGAAAAATTAAGCAACTGACTGGTATAGAACGTTGCCAATGCAGAAAACAGCGTATCCAACGTAATCACATTAGTTGTGCATTTCTAGTTTGGGCTTTTCTCAAAAGAACTGCAAATAAAATAGGTAAAACGGTCTACCAAATAAACGCGAGTTTCGTATTAAGATGCCTAAATTATAGTTAAGGAATTTGCCACAATCCTGATTTTTTAAGGCTTTTGGGAGATTGGATAAGTTTCATACTGTAATAATTGGAGTCAAAAAAGACAAATTGCTGAAAATTTATGCATTTTAAGCCCATTTTATAACAAAAACAGTATTATCAATATCCACCGTAACCCAGTATTTATCAGCTATACAGCGACTTTATGAATACGAAACTCGCGTAAATAAAGTTAGGGCTTTTAGATGACTATATGCAACAACAGCTTCGTTCTCCATCTTTACGATATTTAGAACCAAACATAGCGTAAGTTTTGTAGGATGCCAAGATACATATTATGTAGGAAATTTTAAGGGTATAGGTAAGGTTTATTCTCAGGTATTTATTGATAGCTATAGCAGAGTAGCTGATGCTAAACTATATACTGATAAAACAGCTTTAACTGCTGCTGATATGCTTAATGACCGCGTGTTACCATGGTATGAAACTCAAGGCATACCAATACTTCGTATTCTGACAGATTGTGGGTCAGAATATAAGGGAAATATAGAGCATCATGCTTTTGAATTATTTCTAAGTATCGAAGGTATAGAACATACTATTACTAAAGCATATTCTCCTCAAACAAATGGTATGTGTGAACGTTTTAATAAAACTATGAAACAAGAATTCTTTGATACAGCTATGCGGAAAAAGATCTACACTGATCTTGATGATTTACAATTAGATCTTGATATTTGGTTAGAGCATTTCAATAATGAGCGACCACATTCAGGAAAATATTGTTATGGTAAAACGCCTATGCAAACTTTTAAGGATAGTAAGAAATTAGCTATTGAAAAGAACAATGAAATCTTATATCTTGAATACTCATCTGACAGTCATAATTTATCAGATATTCAGATATAATTTTTATAGTGCCTGTAAGATCAAATCTTGACTTCTACAAATAATAAGGCTTCATCCTACCGAACTAGAAGCAAATAGTATGTCATTCCCGCTTAAGGCTTGCCCTGCGTGGATCATTTTCCCCTGTCATCCCGTGATTTATTCACGGGATCCAGTTAAAAATACTAATAAAATTAGTATTTTTTATTATTTTCTGGATCTAGTTCCCAAGCCACGGTATGACATCAATCACGTTTTTTTATCCACACGGGGCAAGCCTCGTGCAGGAATGACATATGGTTATTAGGATGAAAAAGCAGATTTAAACTAACTATCAAAAAACTCAGATTCAACTATATCCGTTTCACCACCTAAAGAGGTTTGATTTTCTTCAAATGTATTAATTTCCTCAAGAGAAGAGAATTTTAATCTCTTAGGGTTTAATTCCCCGAAGGTCTGCTTCGTGATATACTAGATGCATGGAAGAAAGCAGTTATATACATAAAAGTGATAATGTCACAGTACTAATATATCATTTAGTAACACCGGCAAAGTATAGAAGAGTAATATTCAAAGAGGAACTAGACGATTATTTATGTAAAATTTGTGAGGACATAGAAGCTCGTTATGAAATTAGATTTTTGGAAATAGGAGTAGATAATGTCATTGCTAAAGTAAAAGGGACCAGTAAATTGCACGAAAAAGGGACCAGAGAATTTGGTGTAACCTAATAAGGTTATAATGTGCAATATTCACTAGATAATTAATTAAAATAAATATCTAGTGATACAATGATAAGAATAAATATGTACACAACAATTATCACCCTTTATAAGCAAGGCAATAGTCAAAGAAATATTGCCAAACTAACGAGAATAGACCGTAAAACAGTAAGAAAAATAGTAAACCGTTATGTAGAGTCTGGTACAGAATCTCCTGCACCCTATGAACGATCTTCAGCACTGGATTCTTGGCACGAACAAATAATTGAGTTATTAGAAAAGAATCTAAGTTACATAAGAATTTTTGAAGAGTTAAAAATTCAAGGTTATACAAAAAGTTATGGTTCGCTAACCCGTTATATCAAAAAATATAAGATACAAAATAACAGTTGCATTCGTTTTCATACTTTAGCAGGAGAGGAAGCACAAGTAGATTTTGGTGACATAGGCTTACAGTATAATTCTAAGGGGCGTAGAGTTAAAGCATATGTATTTAATATGCGTTTAAGTTATAGTCGCCTTGATTATTATGAAGTAGTGTTTGATCAAAGTTGTCAAACATGGATACAATGTCATATCAATGCATTTAATTATTTTGCTGGCAGTCCAAAAGTAATAAAACTTGATAATCTTAAAGCTGGAGTGGTAGATAGCAATTTCTATGAGCCCGTATATCAGAAGGAATACAAACGTTTAGCTGATCATTATGGAATTTTACTTTCTCCTTGTCGTGTATATCAACCTCAAGAAAAAGGCAAAGTAGAATCAGGAATAAAGTATGTCAAAAATAATTTTTTTGCTGGACGTAAATTTCATAGATATGAAGAATTAACACATGATCTTGCTAACTGGTTAAATAAAGCAAATAACCGAATACATGGTACTACTAAAAAAATTCCTCAGGAACTATTTGAGCAAGAAGAAAGTAATAATTTAATGCCTTTACCATTAGAAACGTTTGATTTGTCATCGTGGCATAATCGAAAAGTAGCAAAAGATTGTCATATCACCATAGATAATAATTATTATTCCGTACCGGCAAAATATATATACAGTGAGGTACTGGTACAATTATCACCAAAACTTGTTCAAATATTTTCTATCCAAAATGATTTAATAGCAAGGCACGTTAGAACAGATGGCAAAGGAATATTTACCACTAATCCGTCTCATTATGCCAAATATAAACGTCTATGCCCAGGTTTTATAGAATATAGTGAACATTATCAACAACAAATGCAGCAGATAGGAAATAATTGCAGTTTATTATTAGAGTTATTACAACAAACACGAGTAAATGATTGGCAACGTTGTGCTAGAGGTATTATTTCCAGGAGTTTCGCACTTAGAGCCTGTCTTGAAAGTGTATTGAGAACAAAAACAATACACTAATTCATAGCAAGCAGTTTACAATTTGTATAAAAAAGCAGTAATTTTGCTAAAAATTGTAAATTTTTTGATACATCAAACAGTGCTAAAGTAATATGTTGCAGTACTATTTAATGAGCATATTCGTCTTTCAAGATAGGCTCTTAGCAAAGAATATGGTAATCTAGAGAAAAATAGTTTTAGATAAAAATGACAAGATCAAAATGTAGCAAAGATTTATATCAATCGTTTTTACAAGCAAGTAGTGTAAGATATACTGGCAAAGCATTATCTGAAGTAAGCCCAGTAGATCTATCGCACGATAGTGCAAGTCGATGGTTAAAGAGTAAAGATTTTCGCCCTAGCGAAATCTATAGCAAAGTGTCAAAATATCTTGATCTAGAGGAGCCTTGTTTATTAGTAGGAGATGACACCTTATTGTCAAAGCAATACAGTAAGAGGATCGAGCTTGTAAAGTATCAATATTCTGGGGCTGTACATGATGTTATACCTGGTATAGGAATGGTAAACTTACTGCATTACAATACTCAAATTGATCAATCTACTCCTGTAGATTATAGAATATATGATAAAGAAACTGATGGCAAAACAAAGAACGAGCATTTTTGTGATATGCTTACTTTAGCTAAAGAAAGAGGTATCAATCCTGATGCCATAGTCATGGATGCTTGGTATAGTGGTTTGGATAATTTAAAACATATACGTAATTTAGGTTGGATATGGGTTACTAACCTAAGAAGAAATAGAAAAGTTAATCGTAATGTTAGCTTGGACACTTTGGAGATTCCCGATGAAGGGCTAAAAATTCATCTACGTGGATACGGTTGGGTAACGGTATTTAAGTTTGTGGCAAAAAATGGTCGCATTGATTACATAACAACTAATTTAGAAAACCCTACACGTGAGCAAATAGAGAAAATTGTTAAGGCACGTTGGTCTATAGAAGTTTATCATCGAGAATTAAAACAAACTTGTGGTATTGAAAGCTGTCAGGCACGCACGGGTCGAGCTCAAAGAAATCATATTTGCCTTGCTGTATTGGCATGGCTTGATATGAACAAAAGGAGGATAAATGAAAAAATTACTTTATATCAACAAACTTGGGAAGTTATAAAAACATCAATTCAGAATAACATTAGATGGCTTCTAACTGATATGCAATTTTCCTAAGTGCGAAACTCCTGATTTCTTTACGTAAGGTTTACAATGATGAGTTAATAGATAAAGCTTGTCATAGAGCATTACATTACGGTATAAGTTCTTACTCTAAAATTAAAAATATCTTAAATAGTAATGCAGTAAACTTACCATTGCCAGAGTTTGGAGGTCAGAATGCAGAACTTGCTTAATGACCTACGTAGTTTTAGATTATCAGGTATAGTCAATAGCTTAAATGAAAGGATTATTTATGCTCAAAATAATAAACTAGGATTTAAAGAATTTCTCTCACTATTATGTGAAGATGAAAAATCTCACCGTAAGGATAATAATTACCGTCGTCGTAAAAGTGCTGCTAAATTACCAGTCACTAAAAATTTAGAAGACTTTGATTTTCAGTTCCAACCAAGTATTGATGCCAAAGTAATAAGTGATTTATCTACTTGTGATTATATTAATACTAAGGGCAATGTCATATTCATAGGTAATTCTGGAACTGGCAAAACTCATCTTGCTATTGGATTAGCATTAAAAGCTTTAACACGAGAATACTCTGTATATTTTACTACGGTATCGGATATGCTTTATAATTTACATATTGCAAGAGCAGATAATAGCTATCACAAAAAAGTTAAATTACTCTTATCATTTGACTTATTAATTCTTGATGAGTTAGGTTTTAAGCAATTACCAAAACATTCAGTAGATGATTTTTTTAATATTATTGCTAAACGATATGAAAATAAATCTACCATTATTACCACAAACAAGGATTTTGAAAGATGGAATGAAATATTTGCTGATGAGTTATTAACTCATGCAATTATTGATCGAGTAGTACATCATGCACATATACTAAACATCACAGGTAAAAGTTATCGTATTAATAACTATAAATTTGGAGGTCATTTGACATAAAAATTTTTACATATAGTGGTCCCTTTTTCGTGCAATTTACTGGTCCCTTTTTATTTGACAATGACACTAGTATCGTATTTAGTAGGGAAATATGATTTTTATAAAGTAATATGCTCCGGTTCAAATAGAGTTATTATTCAAGCATATAATTTTAATAATACTCTTAACACCAAAAAGACTAATTATCCTAACCATATTTATGCTATAAATACCAAGAACGGAGGAATTTATTCTAAAACTATCGTGTTTAATCGTGGTTTTAGTATTAATTTTAGAATTCATAATGCAAGTAGTAGAGTTGAACCGTCGCTTAAATTTGATATTAATGCAATAGGGCTTCCTATTAATGAAGTTTATCAACATACTTTTGATTATACTGAATCCAACTAAATTAACTATATTACTGAGTTAACAATTATGACAAATAAGATTATATCATTTTTTATACTATGCTTTCTTAGCACTAATTTATTAGCTGATACTAATAAATCGTTAAAGGATATTGCACCCTACCCTGAACCTCTCAACGATCAAAAATGTTATGTAATTTACTTACCTAATAAGCCTAATGAAGAAAATTTAAAAGTAAAATTACAAGCTACAAAAGAGGCAATGAAAGATTGTAATCATGTCTGGTTTGGCGGTAAGCTAGAGGAAAAAACTTTAAGTGGATGGGGGTATAATTATTACTTAATCACAGCTGGCAATCATGCCATGAGTACAATGATGGCATGCCCGAACGTAAAAGCAACTATGCAGCCTGTAAATGTATATTTGGGTGATAAAGCATTTATACGATATAATAGCAAATTACCTATTGTAGTTTATGCTCCAAAAGATGTTAAGTTACAGTATGTTATTTGGAATCAAGATGATATAATTAATGACGCGAAAGAAGAATAGATAAAACTAAATTTATATTCAAGATGGGAACCGCTTTCCACCTTGAATATTCATTATATTAAAGCCTCTTTAAAGAATCGTGTAAATACGATTCCTCAAAGAAAAGAAATTTATTCCTCTTCAACAGCTTCAACTTCTATAACCTCTGGTACGAAATGTTTCAGCATCGATTCAATACCGTTTTTTAAGGTAATAGTAGAGCTTGGGCAACCAAGACATGCACCACGTAATGCTAGCTTTACTACACCATTTTCAAAACCTTTATAAATTATATCACCTCCATCTTGTGCAACAGAGGGACGCACTCTTGTCTCAATAATTTCGATAATTTGCTTTTCTATTTCTGAAAGCCCCTCAAGAATTACAGCATCTACTTTAGCACTTTCTTCAAATACTGGAAAGCCCGCAACGAAATGATCCATAATAACCATTAAAATTTCTGGCTTTATCACTTGCCAATCACTTTCAGCTTCTTTAGTAACAGTTATAAAATCACTACCGAAAAATATTGATTTTACATTATTAATATTAAATAACGATTCTGCAAGTTTACTTCTGCCTTTTACTTCGGCAAGCTCGCTAAAAAATACAGGCTGACTGCTGCTTATTTCTTGCCCAGGAAAAAACTTTATTGCATCAGGATTTGGGGTATCTTCAGTTTGAATAAACATAGTAAAATTACTTTAATAAATTTGCTTGTTATTATAACTTACTAAGGCTATTTTTACAATATAATATGTGAGCAATAAATTTTAAGTATTAAATATATGAACATTAAATTAGATTTTTACGAACAAGATATTGAAGATAATTTTGAAAAACATCAAGAAATTGATGATCCAGCCCTGATTACATTACTTCAAAAAGCCGCAAAAGCACACATTGATAAAAAAATCTATATACTGAAGATACTTCAAAAGTTGGTAAGTCAATAAGCGGTGAGCTAAGCTAGGCGTATAAATAGTGCGTGAGCAAAGGCGAATCTCGAAATTTGGCTTACCAAATCTTGAAGTATCAAAGTTATACTCTAGGTAAATATCTGATTAGAATATATGCTGGTATAAAACAGAAACTTGCAATAGCAAAAAAGTATCCCCAGCCTAAGTAAGTAGCGGCGTAACCGGAAATACTTCCAAACAATACAGTACTAATATAAGCAATAGACGTAATCAAGGCGATCTGCGTTATGCAATATTTAGAGCTACAACATCTTAATTGGTAAGAAAAAAATGGCGACATAGTTAGCCCTTTGGTAAATTCCTGAAAAAAGACTGCTATATAAAGAGTTGTAATAGTTTGACTGTAAGAATAGAGCAATAAAAAAGTTATACTAGATAAGGCATGATAAACCAATACTCTTTTAAAAATATAAGCATATTCATATTTTCGGCATAGAAAACCGCCTATAAATCCTCCAGCTATAGTAGCACACATACCAAAAGCCTTATATCCAAGAGCTAAATCTTTTTTTGCATATCCGATATCAAGATAGAACATATTTGGCATAACCGAAAGAAAATTATCCTGCAAGCGATATAGAAGCATAAAGCCAACAATTATTAACCATTTAGGCTTTTTGATAAAATCATAAAAAGCGTGCCAAAATCTATCAAAATTATTAACAGCTATTTTTTCTTTAAATTTTAGCGGATAGAAAATAATTAGTAATAATGACGGCACACATAAAATCGCCATAGTGCGATAAACTTCTTGCCAAGATATAATAGTTGATAAATATAATGCACCAGAACCTGATATAAGTATACCGATCCTAAATCCACTAGTGCAAGCTGCCTCACTTATTCCCCAATTTTCATTAGTAATAAGTAGCATTTGGGAAGATTGCAAAAGCATATCATAAATAGAGGAAAAAAATGCTAGAATTATCAAACACAAAGAGAATGATATAAAATTAGTAGTGGGATTAAAGCCAGTTAGAATATATACGCAACAAATACAGCTAAGCAGTGAAAAGATTAAACAATATTTATATCCACGACTAGATGAGGGTATAAAGCTTATTTTTTCAAGTAATGTGCCCCATAAAAATTTAAATATGTGAATGAAATTAACCAGACTAAAAAGACCGATGGTAATTTTATCAAAACCAGATTCTCGAAGCCAAAAAGAAAGCGTCGAACCGGTAAGTAGATAAATTAAACCACCAGGAAGAGAAATAAATAATATAAATAAAATACTATATATATTTTGTAATCGTGAAAAATTAGAAATTATGAATTTATCCTCTTATAATATGTGTTATTAAGTTGATTGAAAGCGTCATGCTCTTTCTTTGATTACAGAGGTCTGCATCCTAAGATCCCGCAAATAAGTTGCGGGATGACAGACTTTTCTCTTAAGATACTTTACTTGTAGAAGTCAAGATTTGATCTTACAGGCACTATAAAAATTATATCTGAATATCTGATAAATTATGACTGTCAGATGAGTATTCAAGATATAAGATTTCATTGTTCTTTTCAATAGCTAATTTCTTACTATCCTTAAAAGTTTGCATAGGCGTTTTACCATAACAATATTTTCCTGAATGTGGTCGCTCATTATTGAAATGCTCTAACCAAATATCAAGATCTAATTGTAAATCATCAAGATCAGTGTAGATCTTTTTCCGCATAGCTGTATCAAAGAATTCTTGTTTCATAGTTTTATTAAAACGTTCACACATACCATTTGTTTGAGGAGAATATGCTTTAGTAATAGTATGTTCTATACCTTCGATACTTAGAAATAATTCAAAAGCATGATGCTCTATATTTCCCTTATATTCTGACCCGCGATCTGTCAGAATACGAAGTATTGGTATGCCTTGAGTTTCATACCATGGTAACACGCGGTCATTAAGCATATCAGCAGCAGTTAAAGCTGTTTTATCAGTATATAGTTTAGCATCAGCTACTCTGCTATAGCTATCAATAAATACCTGAGAATAAACCTTACCTATACCCTTAAAATTTCCTACATAATATGTATCTTGGCATCCTAGATAACCTGAATGCTGTGTCTCAATCTCGCCATGGGCTTCTTTTTCGCTACGTCGTTTCTCTAGTACTTGTAACTGAGATTCAGTAAGTACAATACCATCCTGAGCCATCCTTGCTTCTAATGCTTTAAGCCTTTTATTGATATTGTTTAAATCATTACGTAACCAAATTGATCTCACTCCTCCAGGTGATACAAGTATACCGCTCTTCTTAAGCTCATTTGATACTCGAATCTGTCCATATGCTGGATATTCTATTGCCATATCCATTACTGCCTTCTCTATCGCTGGATCAACTCTATTCGCTATTATTGGCTTCTTCCGGCTAATCTCATACAACGCTTCTTCACCACCAGTTTCATACAGTTCTTTAAATCTGTAATAACTATCTCTGCTATAGCCCATCGCTTTACATGCTGATGATATGCTACCAAGACTCTTAGCGAGTTCTAGTAATCCTAATTTTGGCTTTATTATTTTTTGATTTAAGTTCATTTCTTATCTCCATTTAATAATTAATTTATTTTACTAAATGTAAGATAAAATCTCAACTATTACACTTTACTTCTTCTTTGACCGTAATTATTACTATTACTCTCAGAACTTCTCTTATTGCCAGAACCGAATCTTTTATTAGAGTTATCGCCTCTTCTATTATTACCAAATGATCTTTTATGATTATTTTTGTTACTTCTAAAGCTCTCTCTAGGAGTAGATTCTCCTTGATTTATTAAACGATCAATAGCACGCCATCTAACCACATCATCAGGTGAAATAAATGACAATGCATTACCTTTAGCACCAGCTCTACCAGTTCTACCTATTCTATGCAGGTAATCTTCCGGACACATCGGTAAATCATAATTAATTACGTGCTGAGTGTGCGGAATATCAAGACCACGAGCAGCCACATCAGTTGCTACCATTATTCTATGATTTGACTTACGGAATGATAAAATTACTCTATCACGTTGACGCTGACTTAAATCACCATGTATAGCTTCTGCTTTATGATTTTCATATCTTAACATTTTAGCTAACTGATCAGCAGAACGTTTTGTTTTTACAAAAATGATTACTGATCCTTCTCTATCACCAAGCTGCTTATTTAATTCAGTAAATTTTTCTTTATCTGTAATATGTACTGACTCCTGTTTTATTTCTGCTGCTGCTTTATTAGTAGCACCTACTGTAATACGTACAGGATTATTTAAATATTTTTGTGAAAGAGAGACAATATGTTTGGGCATGGTAGCAGAAAACATTAAAACTTGTCTTTTTTCCGGCAAGAATTTATTGATTTCTTCTAACTGCTCTTTCATACCCATATCTAGCATTCTATCCATTTCGTCAAGTACAGTTATACCTATACGATCAATTTTTAGGCTTCCACGATTTAAATGATCAATAATACGTCCTGGAGTTCCTATAATTACTTTAGGATTTTTCTTTAATTGCATAAATTGTTTAGGCATAGGTTCACCACCTATCAAAACTGCATTATTTATTTTAAAAGATGTAGTTACTTTGTTTAAGGTAGAACAGATTTGTGTTGCAAGCTCTCTTGTCGGCACTAATATTAAAGTAGTAGTTTTATCTTTAATAAATGCATTAATCACCGGTAACAAGTAAGCTAAAGTCTTGCCTGAACCAGTTTGGCTAGAAGCAAGTATATCAGAACCTGCAATAGCAACCGGAATCGATTGTTTTTGTATTTCGGTCGGCTCTGTTATCTTCATCGCTTCAAGCGTAGTAGTTAATTCTTCAGGTAAATTAAAATTTTTCATTATATAATCCAATAAAGTTTAAGTTAAAATATGCACATTATTGATTGTATAAAAATAACTCACAGCAAAAAATAATGACTTTAGTATCTTTGTATTACAAAAATATACTAATAGCAGCCATTAAATTATCTATAGCATCATCAACAAAATAGCTTTAATTGATTCGAAGTAATAGCGAATCTATTTCAAAAAAATCTTATAATTTACAGCAAATAAAAATTTTAATTAGCTTTAAAATTATTTGTTAATAATACCATAATTATGATATTTTTTTACTTTTAAGCATTAAACCATTCCAATGCTTAAGACATGTATAAGGTTATTATAAGACAAAACAAAATATCTAATATTTTGTTGTAAAAGGTGACGAGGCTATCCAAAATTTAAAAACTTTGGATAGCTGTTTTTGGTACAAATATATTTATTTAATTCTGAGGTTAACTGCAGAAATTTTACCATTCTTGTCTTCAAGATCAAAAACTACATCTTGTCCTTCATTAAGACCTGCAAGACCTGCTGCGTCTACGGCAGATCTGTGTACAAACACATCCTTGCCGCCATTTTCCTGTTCAATAAATCCAAAATTTTTCGTCAGATTAAACCATTTAACTTTACCTACTATATTTGTAGTCATAAAAACCTTTTTAGATAGAAATTGCTTATTGGAATTTAAATTATGCTTAATAAAAAATTAAAGATCAGACTTACATTTAATATTAAGATTAATAAAAAATTCACTATGCAAAACTAGCTTACCTTGCGGCATTTGTCAATAACATGCAAAAGAAAGTATTACTTTCTAAGGTTAATTAGATCATATTATTACTATTTTGTCACTATTTTAGTTAATATATTATAGTAAAATTTGATTTACCTACATTGGACTTTTATTATTATGTAATTAATAAATAAAAGTTCTTGCTTTTTTTTCTTTTTTTCATTAATCTGTCCACTTAGCAAAATATAGTAGCTATATTTATATTGCCCGCGTGATGGAATGGTAGACATAACGGACTTAAAATCCGTGGAGCGTAAGCTCTTGCCGGTTCAAGTCCGGTCGCGGGTACCACGTGTTATAAATACATAGAAGATCTCCACTTTTAACTTGTAAATTTCCCCCTAAATTCTTTATTTGTAAGTCTTTTTTAGTTTCCTGTTTTATCTCACTATTTATAAGATAATTTATAATTTTTGATACTCTATTCAACTGTAAACCAAAAGTAGAGAAAATTATATTAATATCATTGCAAATACAATATAAATAGCTATAATAGCCTTAAGAATATGAATTTGATTGATACAATCTAAGGTTTAAATAGATAAAGAAGCATGTAAATATAATAATATAACTCAAAATATATGGATAATTTAATAAAGTTTTTAGAAGAAAAAGATTTTATAGAAGAAGCAATAAATTTAAAAAACGGAAGTGATATTCTTAATCTTGCTGAGAAAAACCTAACAAATAAAGATGTTAAAGAAATCTCTGAATTATTAGCAAATGATACTAATATTATCCAACTTGACTTATTCGGTAATAAAATAAATACAAACGGAGCTATAGAGCTTGCGAAACTGCTTAAGCTTAATAAAACTCTTATTGGTCTTGACCTTGGGAATAACGATATAGATAAAATAGGAGCAAGCAAGATTAAGAAAGTTTTAAAAACAAATACTACTCTTATTTTTCTTAATTTAGCATGGGATCCGTTAGAAGTAGCAGAATGTAAAAATATCAAAAAATATTTGGTCAGAAATGCTAATTTAACAAACCATCAAGAAACAATAAAGATGGCAAAAAAATTTAATGAAATAGATGAAGAAAAATTATTAATGAAATTAGATATAATCTCAGAGCCTGTCTTGAAATTAAGGTTTAGTCAATTTTTTAAGCATAAGTGTAATCATATTGATATAAATAATATGTTCAGAAGTTTTATAGTTATGCTCATAGTCTTTACTCATACGACGAAAATTATTGAGCCAGCCAAAAGTACGTTCAACTATCCAACGCTTGGGAATCACTTTAAACCCCACTTGATCAACAATTTTACGAGAAATTGTCAGTAATGCTCTTACAGTTAAAAAACACCAAATTTGTAATGCTCCAGCATAACCACTATCTGCAAAAAATTTGATAATACTAGGATATTTTGCTTTTGCCTTGATTATTTGTAGAAGTCAAGATTTGATCTTACAGACACTATAAAAATTATATCTGAATATCTGATAAATTATGACTGTCAGATAAGTATTCAAGATATAAGATTTCATTGTTCTTTTCAATAGCTAATTTCTTACTATCCTTAAAAGTTTGCATAGGCGTTTTACCATAACAATATTTTCCTGAATGTGGTCGCTCATTATTGAAATGCTCTAACCAAATATCAAGATCTAATTGTAAATCATCAAGATCAGTGTAGATCTTTTTCCGCATAGCTGTATCAAAGAATTCTTGTTTCATAGTTTTATTAAAACGTTCACACATACCATTTGTTTGAGGAGAATATGCTTTAGTAATAGTATGTTCTATACCTTCGATACTTAGAAATAATTCAAAAGCATGATGCTCTATATTTCCCTTATATTCTGACCCGCGATCTGTCAGAATACGAAGTATTGGTATGCCTTGAGTTTCATACCATGGTAACACGCGGTCATTAAGCATATCAGCAGCAGTTAAAGCTGTTTTATCAGTATATAGTTTAGCATCAGCTACTCTGCTATAGCTATCAATAAATACCTGAGAATAAACCTTACCTATACCCTTAAAATTTCCTACATAATATGTATCTTGGCATCCTAGATAACCTGAATGCTGTGTCTCAATCTCGCCATGGGCTTCTTTTTCGCTACGTCGTTTCTCTAGTACTTGTAACTGAGATTCAGTAAGTACAATACCATCCTGAGCCATCCTTGCTTCTAATGCTTTAAGCCTTTTATTGATATTGTTTAAATCATTACGTAACCAAATTGATCTCACTCCTCCAGGTGATACAAGTATACCGCTCTTCTTAAGCTCATTTGATACTCGAATCTGTCCATATGCTGGATATTCTATTGCCATATCCATTACTGCCTTCTCTATCGCTGGATCAACTCTATTCGCTATTATTGGCTTCTTCCGGCTAATCTCATACAACGCTTCTTCACCACCAGTTTCATACAGTTCTTTAAATCTGCAAAACTTACGCTATGTTTGGTTCTAAATATCGTAAAGATGGAGAACGAAGCTGTTGTTGCATATAGTCATCTAAAAGCCCTAACTTTATTTGGTAGACCGTTTTACCTATTTTATTTGCAGTTCTTTTGAGAAAAGCCCAAACTAGAAATGCACAACTAATGTGATTACGTTGGATACGCTGTTTTCTGCATTGGTAACGTTCTATACCAGTCAGTTGCTTAATTTTTCTATGCATGCTCTCAATTACCCATCGCAAGCCAAACTCATCTTGTGCAGCTTTAGAAGATTTTTGAGTTTTGTTATTGGTAACAACATAATCAACTCTGTTGGTAGAAACAGTAAATTTAACCGCATAGCGAAAATCTAGGGAGCTTGCTCCCTAGATGGATAGCGTTATAATATAAGCGTTGGCATATTATAATTTAGTAGAATGGAATTGAGGCGTAATAGTCATCATGTTTTTAGAATAATGTATCACTTTGTGTGGATACCAAAATATCGTCATAAAGTGTTTATTGAACCTTATAGAGAAAGCTTAAGGTTAATAATAAAGAAGATTGGTTACGATTATAATATAGAAATAGTGGAGTTAGAGATACCTACTGATCATATTCATATGGTAGTAAAATCTGAGCCAAAAGTTTCTCCGTCGTATATTATGCAAATAATAAAAAGCATATCTGCAAGAAATTTTTTCAAGCTTTATCCAAAAATAAAGCGTAAATATTTTTGGGGTGGTAAACTTTGGACGCAAAGTTTTTTTGTAGAAACTGTAGGTAACGTTAATGATGAGGTAATTCGTGAATATGTACGAAATCAAATAAACGCAATGGATAAAATTGAAAAAGAAACAAAGCATGTTAATTTGTTTAACATTTACTGTTTCTACCAACAGAGTTGATTATGTTGTTACCAATAACAAAACTCAAAAATCTTCTAAAGCTGCACAAGATGAGTTTGGCTTGCGATGGGTAATTGAGAGCATGCATAGAGAAATTAAGCAACTGACTGGTATAGAACGTTGCCAATGCAGAAAACAGCGTATCCAACGTAATCACATTAGTTGTGCATTTCTAGTTTGGGCTTTTCTCAAAAGAACTGCAAATAAAATAGGTAAAACGGTCTACCAAATAAAGTTAGGGCTTTTAGATGACTATATGCAACAACAGCTTCGTTCTCCATCTTTACGATATTTAGAACCAAACATAGCGTAAGTTTTGACTAATTCGTAAAAATAGCTTTAATACTGTTAAAGAAATATTTTCCTGTTTTATAGGTATATTATTTTACTTCATAACTTTAAGTATTTTACTCCGTATCGGTATTGATCCCATAAATCTTAAGCTTATTTTGGGGGTTGTATTGTTTATTTCCCTAAGTTCTATGAAGCGGGAGGCGGCATGAAACCTTATTTATATGCAGAAAAAATCCAATTTAAGGTAAAAGAGCGTAATGAGCCGATAATGTCGGAAACTACTTTAAATATTGTTGAAGAAGAGTTTGTTGTAGTGCTTGGAACTAACGGCAGCGGTAAATCTACTTTAATCAAGATTTTAGCCGGTTATTTGAAACCGACTAGCGGGCGAGTGTTTTTAGATCAAGTGCGAATTGATAAATTACCGCAATCCCAAAAAGCTAATATGTTGCTAACTATAACCCAAAAAGCAGAAGATAGATTATTTCCGGAGTTAACATTAGAAGAAAATATTACTTTATGGGAAAGCCGCTTTCCAGCAAATGAGCGTAAAACAGATGTGGAAGTGTTAGAACTCACCGGCTTATCTAAAAGATTTTTATCACGCTTGACACAGCCGCTTAGTAATTTTTCTGGTGGGGAGAAACAACTCATATTATTGGCACTAGCTATTTCTCATCCGCCTAAAATATTATTTCTAGATGAACATACTGCAAGCCTTGACCCTAAAGCTTCGCATGAGGTAATGAAAAAAAACGGCAGAGATTATAGATGAGCATAAAATAACTGCCGTAATGATCACACATAATTTAGAAGATGCTGTAAATTACGGAAAAAGACTTATAGTTTTAGATAATGGTAAGGTAGTACAAGACTACCTAAAACCACCGGCTTTTTCTATGAGAGAATTGAAAAAGATATTAGAGATAAAAGTTTATAATGAAGATTCTTTAGGATAAAGCCAAACTATTAGTAATCCAATTAAAAGACCAAGGTTTAAGAGTAGATTATACTCGGTCATAGAAATACCAAGGATTTTAATTGCTGGTTTGGTGCAGGAAGTTATTGGCTGTGAATAAAGCATCTGTCTAATATGCTCGACAGATAAGCCTTTTGGGAAGCGAATCATGGACGAACAAAGGCTGCTTGGTTGAACTATGCCTCGCTCTACCATACTATGATAGGTTGATAATATACAGGAGCTAAAAATTGTTAAGAAAATAAATATTAAAGTATATTTGCTTAATTGCCTGATAATTAAAGCAGTTAGGCAAATTTTTATTAATGTTAAATAAGGAAATCTTTCATAAACACATAAAGGGCAGGGGGTGTAATGTATTATATACTCAGCAAAATAAGCAGTAGCAAGAGCTGTTATAGAAATTGCAATTAAGCCTATATGCAGCATTTTATAGCTGTCTTTTCTTATGTAGTTTATAATGGTATTAAATGGCATATTTTTATTTTATAAAACGTCATTGCAAGGAGCGTAGCGACGAAGCAATCTCATGAAGTAAGAGACTACGCAATGATGTTATTTTATCGTTTAAAATTACAAAAACTTCAAGTGATATTTTACAATTAGCTAAATATAGTATATTGTCACTGATAATTAATTACAAGTGTAAGAAAAATAAATGTCAGAAATTTGGGAAGATGCAATCAAATCAAAAGCTTGGCCTTTTGAAGAAGCTAAAAAAATACTAGATAGCTTAAATGGTAAGCCACCTGAAAAAGGTTATGTATTGTTTGAAACCGGCTATGGTCCATCAGGATTGCCACATATTGGGACTTTTGGTGAAAATGCCCGTATGGTAATGGTGCAGAAAGCGTTTGAGCAATTATCTGACATTCCGACTAAACTAATATGCTTTTCTGATGATATGGATGGCTTACGTAAAGTGCCAAGTAATATCCCAAATCCTGAAATGGTAAGGCAGTATATGGATATGCCACTAACCTCTATCCCTGATCCTTTCGGTGAATGTGAGAGCTACGGGGATTATATGAATGCAAAGCTTCGCTCATTCCTTGATAAATTTGGCTTTAAGTATGAATTTTACAGCAGTACGGAAATGTATAAAGCCGGAATGTTTGATGAAATGCTGATAAAAGTGCTTGAAAAATATGACGAGATAATGGAGCTGATGCTGCCAACTTTTAGAGAAGGGCGGAAAGCTACCTATTCACCTTTTATGCCTATTTGTCCGAAAACTGGTAAAGTGTTGCAAGTACCTATACATAAATGGGATGCAAAACTTGGTACAATAACTTATAAAGATGAAAACGGTGAGATAATAGAAGTGCCGGTGACAAAAGGTCATTGTAAATTACAATGGAAGCCGGATTTCGGTATGCGTTGGGCAGCTCTGAAAGTTGATTATGAAATGTACGGCAAAGATCACTTAGCAAATGGTAGACTTTACTCTGAGATTTGTCGAATTTTAGGTGGAAAGCCGCCAGTGCAGCTATGTTATGAGTTATTTTTAGACGAAAATGGTGAGAAAATATCGAAGTCAAAAGGTAATAGTATTAGTGTTGATGATTGGCTTAAATATGCTCCTGTTGAAAGTATGGCTTTATTCATGTATCAAAACCCTACTAGAGCTAAAAGGTTATTTTTCGATGTAATTCCTAAAAATGTTGATGAATATATTACCTTTAATCAGAAATATCATTTAGAAGAAGATAGATCAAAGCGTTTTGCAAATCCCGTTTATCATATTCATCATGGAAATGTACCAAAAATTGAGACTTTTGGTATTACTTACTCCCTGTTATTAAATCTAACTTCTGTGTGTAATCCGTCCGATAAATCGGTACTTTGGGGTTTTATTAGCAGATATGAACCAAAAGCTACACCAGATAATAGTCCTTATCTTGACCATTTAGCAGAATTTGCTATAAGATATTATAATGATTTTGTTAAAGCACATAAATCATATTTAGCTCCGTCTGAAAAGCATAAAGCTATTTTGCAAGATATTTTAGACATGCTAAAAAGCTTGCCTGAGCAAATAGAATCGGAAAGTATCCAAAAAGGAATTTATGACATCGGAATGAAAGCAGGATATGAAAATTTGCGTGATTATTTCAAAGATTTATATCAGATACTACTCGGGCAGAGCGACGGTCCAAGACTTGGCACTTTCATAAAGCTTTATGGTATAAATGAAACTATGAAGTTGATTGAAGAGAAGTTGTAGAGGATAATTTTTGTCATACCACGGCTTGACCGTGGTATCTCGATAAGTTAATTTTTAGATACCGCGATCAAGTCGCGGCATGACATCGAATATGAATGATATTTTTTGCAGTACGTTGCCGATTTTTTTAATTACCTTACTTGGTAGTATTATAAAAAATAAATGGCTAACTTCAGAAGAATTTTGGCGAGGCATAGAGAAGTTATCCTATTTTGTATTGTTTCCTGCAATGCTTTTTAACTATATCTCTACAGCTGATTTAAGTGTTGCTTCAATAATCAAGCTAGTAATCGCTCTTATTATTTCTACACTTCTTATTACCTTAGGTCTAATAATTTATCAAAGAAAATATAATATTGATAAAATAGAATTCACTTCTATTTTTCAAGGATCAATTCGTTATAATAGCTACATTTTTTTTGGAGCAGCGAGTCCCTTACTTGGTCCTAGCGGTCTTTCTATCGTCGCTGTTATTTCTTCTTATATGATTATCATCACAAATATTTTATCGGTAATGATTTTTGCATATTACGTTCCTGATAAGTCTGTCACTACCACTATTAGAACAAGTTTGGTTTTAATGATCAAGCTAATTATACGTAACCAGCTTATTATTGCCAGCCTAGTAGGGTTTGTTTTTAATTACTCAAATCTTGAACTACATTTAGGTCTTAAGAAAACTTTAGATAGCCTTTCTAACGCTGCTTTAGCAATTGGTATGTTAAATGTTGGGGCAGGGCTTAATTTTACTATTAGGCAAGAGCTTTTACATAGCATAGTATTTACAAGTTTTATTAAGTTAATTGCTTTTCCGTTAGTGAGTGTAGTAATACTGTGGATGATGTCAATTAGTGGAATAGATAGATCGGTAGGGATATTATATAGCTCACTGCCATGTGCAAGCACTGCTTATGTTTTATCACGTCAGCTTGGCGGTGATCCTGATTTGATGGCATCGATTATAACATTTACAACTTTCTTCTCGGTAGTTACTATATCGATTATTATGTATTTAGTAGGATGAGCGTCATTGCAAGAAGCGTAGCGACGAAGCAATCTCAGGATGCTTAATGAGATTGCCGCGTCGATGTTACGCATCTCCTCGCAATGACAAAATTAATAAATAAAACAGGAATATCTAAAAAATGGATGAAATGAACAAAATAAATTACACTGAAGCACTTGAGTATCATCAAAAAGATAAACCAGGTAAAATTGCTATTTCTGCAACTAAGCCGCTTGTTACGCAGCATGATTTATCGCTTGCTTATTCTCCAGGTGTTGCTGCTCCTTGTCTTGAGATCGCTAAGGATACTGATGAGATGTATAAATATACGGCACGTGGAAATCTAGTTGCTGTGATTTCTAATGGTACTGCGGTGCTTGGGCTTGGTAATTTAGGAGCTGCTGCCTCAAAGCCAGTAATGGAGGGTAAAGCAGTACTTTTCAAAAAGTTTGCTGATATTGATGCAATAGATTTAGAAGTAGATACTAAAGATCCAGAAGAGTTTATTAATGCCGTAAAATATCTTGGTTATAGTTTCGGCGGAATTAACCTCGAAGATATCAAAGCTCCAGAATGTTTTGTTATTGAAGAGAAGTTAAAATCTTTAATGGATATACCGGTATTTCATGATGATCAGCACGGAACAGCAATTATCACCGCAGCAGGGCTAATTAATGCTGCTCATATTACTAACCGCAGGTTAGAGAATTTAAAAATAGTAGTTAATGGGGCGGGTGCTGCTGCTATTGCTTGTATTGATCTATTGATTGCTCTCGGAGCAGATAAATCAAAAATTATTCTATGTGATACCAAAGGCGTTATCTATCAAGGTCGCACGGATGGTATGAATAAATGGAAAGAATTGCATGCAAATAACACTGCCTTGCGGACTTTAGAAAGTGCATTAAAAGATGCAGATGTATTTATAGGATTATCTGTAAAAGGTGCAGTCACTAAAGAAATGGTCAGCAAAATGGCAAATAATCCGATTATTTTTGCTATGGCTAACCCCGATCCGGAAATTACGCCGGAAGAAGTAAGGCAGGTTCGTACAGATGCAATTATCGCAACAGGTCGTTCTGATTATAATAATCAGATTAATAACGTTATGGGTTTCCCTTATATTTTTAGGGGAGCATTAGATGTTAGAGCTAAAACTATCAATACAGAAATGAAAATAGCAGCAGCAAAAGCTATAGCAGAGCTTGCACGCAAGCCTGTGCCTGAGGAAGTATATAAGGCATATGCTGGTCGCAAGATGATTTTCGGTAATGAATATATTATCCCTGTTCCGTTTGATCCTCGTTTAATTACAGTAGTGCCGGTGGCGGTAGCTAAAGCAGCAATAGATAGTGATGTGGCTAAAATTTCTGATTTTAATCTCAATAAATATAAAAAAGAATTAGAAAGTAGATTAAACCCTACTTCTAACTATAAGAATTTCTTATCTGAAAAAATCCATAACGCACCATTTAAGAGAATTATTTTCGCTGAAGGAGAAGAAGAAGAAATAATCGTTGCTGCAATAATGATGCGGGATGAGAAATATGGAAATCCCATCTTGATCGGTCGCATGGAACGAATTGAAGCAAAGCTAAAACAATTAGGGCAGGATATTAGCCTAGATGGTATTACTGTAATGAATGCCGCTCTAACCGATAAGCTTGAAATATATATTGATTATTTATATAAAAGGTTGCAACGCAAAGGTTATTTATACCGAGATTGTGCTAAGCTTGTTAAAACTGATAAGAATATTTTTGCTGCTTGTATGCTTGCCTGTGGTGATGGTGATGCACTTTTAACAGGTATTACAAAAAGCTATGTTGATAGTTTAGAAGATATACTAAAAGTCATTTCACGAAAACCTAATCGTAGAATTCTAGGTTATTCTATTATGATTGCAAAAGACAATAATATTATTATTTCTGACAACTGCATTACTGAATATCCAAATAGTCACGAGCTCGCAGAAATAGCAGCTCAAACAGCAGAAATAGCTAGAGATATGGGAGTTATTCCGCGTGTTGCTCTTCTTTCATTTTCAAGTTTTGGCAATTCTTCTAAGGAAAAAACAGCTCGTATTCGTGAAGCAGTAAATATACTTGATAATTTTAGTGAAGATAAATCAAAGCTTAATGATATGGAAGTAGATTTTGAATATGATGGCGAAATGTCAGTTAAGGTTGCCTTGGATTCTAATTTACGTAAATTATATAAATTTTGTAGGTTATCCGGTCCTGCTAACGTCCTTATTATGCCTGGTCTAAACTCTGCCGCTATCTCTACTGAACTACTTCAAGAGTTTTCTTCAAATAGCTTTATAGGTCCTATAACAAATGGTTTTGAAAAACCTGTTCAAATCCTGCAAGCCACGCTATCAGCAAGTGAAATATTAAAAATCGCAACTTTTGCTTGTGTTGAAGCTATAAAATAGCTATATTAAAGATTAATAATAATTAACTTATGAGAGATAGTTATGGATCCGTTAATAAAAAGAGAAGTAATAAGTTCCTTTAATGATAAACCTAAAGATGGAATTAATAAGATCAAAGAATGGTGTGCTAGTAATAATAAAGATTTTGCAGAAGAGACAGCTAAGTTTTTTCGTGAGGAAAAAAATAATTTAGATTTAGTAGCTGTTGGAGATTATCTTGGAACAGATGGAGAAGATAATAAAAAAGTATTGGATCATTTTATTAAACAATTTGATTTTAAAGATAAAAATTATTTGAAAAGTTTAAGAGAGTTTTTAAAGGCTTTTAAATTACCAGGTGAGGCTCAAAAAATAGATAGGTTAGTTGAAAGCTTTGCCTCTAAATATTACGAGCAAAATGCTGCTAACGAAATAAATCATGCAGATGCAGCTTTTATATCAGCTTATGCTACTGTAGGTCTTAATACTAATCTTCATAATCCTAGCGTAAAAGATAAATGGACCATTGATCAGTTTAAGGATCAACTAAAAGGTTTAAATACAGAAAGTAAATTACAAGGAATTAAGAGTGGTAAAAATTTTGGCAATGAGTTCTTAGAAAATATTTATAATGGAATAAAAGCAGAGCCTTTTGAATCAAATTTTATAGAAACTGCTACTGGTTACGAGATAGCTGGTATAAGTTCTCAAAATGATAAAACTTTTAAAAAACTAGATAATTTTTTAACAGCAAAAACAGATATAAAAAACGTTTTTTCTAATCTAGGAAATAATGTAACTGCAGAGCATAAACAACCAAAAACATGGCTTAATAAATTCACAGGTTATGAGGGTAGCATATCAGTTAAAGCAGATAATGCAGAAGTAGAAATACAAGTTTATAAGCCAAATATTTTATCAAAATGGTTTTTAGGAGAAAAAAGTAAACTTGTGATTCAGCCTAAAGGTGGATCAGAGCAATCTTTAAAATTAGCAGCTCAAATTGCAGCAAGCTTTGAAACTAAAGTTACTTCTATCAAAGCAACATATGATTATTTGAAACAGGACTTAGAAAATTATTATAATAATCCTGAACAAGAACTAAGAAAAGCAAATTCAGTGGTAGATCTTCATAATCAAATAAAAGAAACTACCGCAAAAGTACAACAAGCTGATCCAGAAATACCTGATACTAAAAACATTCCTTTGGCTTCTGTAACAAACTTTCAGGATCTCAAACAAGCAGAGATAGGCATGCAGCCGGCAAAAACTCAACCAGTAGAAAAGCCAAAATTTAATACTTTTGCAGAAGAGTTAGCTTGGAAAAATGCACAAAAAAAGCAAGCTATTGATGCTCCAGTAACTAAAAACGAAGAACCTAAAGTACAAATAGATAATCACAAAAAACGTTTAGAGGAACTAAAGCAAAAGCAGGAAGAGCTACAAAATAAAAAGAAAAAGCTTGAAGAAAAAAAGGCTGATTCTAATACTCCTAAAGAAGAAAAATGGAGAATTGGCAAGGAATTAGATGGAATTAGTAAGCATATTGAAAGCATAAAAAAAGAATATAATACTATAAGTACTTCTGAAGAAAGAGAGAAGCAGTTTAATAAAACCTCACAATCTACTGCTTTAAAAGGCGAGCCTACAGCGGCTGATAAGCAGCAACAAGGTGCTATGGAAGCAATTAGGCTTAAAAAAGAGCAAAGATTAAAAGAAGAAACTGCTAGTAAGGCTATAATCGCTGGTAATCCAGCTACACAACCTCTAAAACCTGGTGTTATACCGCCACCACCACCGCCTCCTCCAGGGAAAGGTGTTCCTATTCCGCCACCACCACCGCCTCCAATGCCAGGACAAGGTGCTCCTATTCCGCCACCACCGCCTTCTTCTCCAATGCCAGGAAAGGGTGGGGATGCTCAAAAGTCATCTCAAATGCCTGATATTCCACCGAAATTGCAAGAGAAATTAAAAACTATGCAAACACCTCAAGATGGAAATAAGCAGCAAGGAAATAATAATTTTCAAGATGATCTAAGAAAAACTTTAGCAGGGAGAAATAGCCCAACACGTTAGATATAAATGTTGTGTTAAAAATCTTGAGTTTGAAATAACATTTTGATAGTCAGTGATAAGGGTGAAAGAAGAATCCCACCTTTATCACTATATTTATTTGCACTATTGGATAAGCCACGGGATTATACCGAAAGTGTTTTTTGATCTATGCAATAAGGCTTTTACATCATTCCCACAAAGGCATTGCCTGCGTCAATCATTTATCTCTACCATCCTGATGGCTTGGAAATTAGATCCAGCATAAAGCACAAGACGAAGCGAGTTTTTAGTTTTAAAAACTTGTTGTATTACACTTTTTAATCTCTTAGGGTTTAATTGTCGCACATCAAAGTAATACGACAGTGTTTGTCGTACATAATTTTAATATTTTTTAGTGTAATAGTTGAGATTTTATCTTACATTTAGTAAAATAAATTAATTATTAAATGGAGATAAGAAATGAACTTAAATCAAAAAATAATAAAGCCAAAATTAGGATTACTAGAACTCGCTAAGAGTCTTGGTAGCATATCATCAGCATGTAAAGCGATGGGCTATAGCAGAGATAGTTATTACAGATTTAAAGAACTGTATGAAACTGGTGGTGAAGAAGCGTTGTATGAGATTAGCCGGAAGAAGCCAATAATAGCGAATAGAGTTGATCCAGCGATAGAGAAGGCAGTAATGGATATGGCAATAGAATATCCAGCATATGGACAGATTCGAGTATCAAATGAGCTTAAGAAGAGCGGTATACTTGTATCACCTGGAGGAGTGAGATCAATTTGGTTACGTAATGATTTAAACAATATCAATAAAAGGCTTAAAGCATTAGAAGCAAGGATGGCTCAGGATGGTATTGTACTTACTGAATCTCAGTTACAAGTACTAGAGAAACGACGTAGCGAAAAAGAAGCCCATGGCGAGATTGAGACACAGCATTCAGGTTATCTAGGATGCCAAGATACATATTATGTAGGAAATTTTAAGGGTATAGGTAAGGTTTATTCTCAGGTATTTATTGATAGCTATAGCAGAGTAGCTGATGCTAAACTATATACTGATAAAACAGCTTTAACTGCTGCTGATATGCTTAATGACCGCGTGTTACCATGGTATGAAACTCAAGGCATACCAATACTTCGTATTCTGACAGATTGTGGGTCAGAATATAAGGGAAATATAGAGCATCATGCTTTTGAATTATTTCTAAGTATCGAAGGTATAGAACATACTATTACTAAAGCATATTCTCCTCAAACAAATGGTATGTGTGAACGTTTTAATAAAACTATGAAACAAGAATTCTTTGATACAGCTATGCGGAAAAAGATCTACACTGATCTTGATGATTTACAATTAGATCTTGATATTTGGTTAGAGCATTTCAATAATGAGCGACCACATTCAGGAAAATATTGTTATGGTAAAACGCCTATGCAAACTTTTAAGGATAGTAAGAAATTAGCTATTGAAAAGAACAATGAAATCTTATATCTTGAATACTCATCTGACAGTCATAATTTATCAGATATTCAGATATAATTTTTATAGTGCCTGTAAGATCAAATCTTGACTTCTACATATAAAGCGAGATAACCTACGCTTTTAATTTTAAAATTTGCTGTATTTATGATTTTTTTCCTGGATTCCTGCTTTTAGCTAAGAATGACATCGGAATCACGCAACAATGCTGCCGCGGGATGACAGGAAGAAATGATCCATGCAGGTAAAGCCTACTCTCATGCCTGTCACAAAATTCAGTGTGTTATTTTTTTGAATTGTAAAAATCTAAAATTGCTTTGCTTAATTCGTGATTTAATACTGAAAAGTCTGCCGTATCGAAGCCCTCTCTTGGAATAATTATCATCGCAAGCTTTTTAAGATTAGAATTGTTACAAATAAGCCTAATAAGATGTTTTATGCGTCTTTTAATTTTATTACGCACTACAGCCTTTTTATTTAGCTTTTTGCTAACTTTTATTCCTAGAAAGATATTATATTTTGATTCAAGAAAGATTTTTGGGATATTCTTTGCTATCACCAAAATAAAATATTTTTCATGAAATTTTTTGCCAAGCTTATTTATAAGCTCAAATTCCTTTTGATTTTTTAAAGAGGTGATAAACAATTGAATAGGTCAGATTATTATTTATGCGGATAGTTTTTTTCTGCCTTTAGCACGACGGTTTCTTAAAATTGCTCTTCCAGAGGCAGTAGCCATTCTAGCTCTAAAACCATGTCTTCTTTTTCTTACTAAATTACTAGGTTGAAATGTACGCTTCATAATATTTATACCAAACGAAAATTAATTACTTTATAATGAAATAAATGTCATTGCGAGGAAAAACTATAAGTTTTGATGAAGCAATCTGGTGAAAAAATCCTGAGATTGCCACAGCAGCAAAGTGGCTTCGCAACGACGTTGTCTATATTAAATATGTGCCTTTGCTTGTTCAACGATACTTGCAAATCCTTCATCGTTATTTACAGCAAGTTCTGCAAGGACTTTACGATCTATATCGATTTCTGCTTTTTTAAGAGCTCCCATAAACTGAGAATATACTAAACCATGCTCTCTTACTGCGGCATTTATTCTTTGAATCCACAGACCTCTGAAATCACGCTTACGATTCCTACGATCTCTATAAGCATATTGTAGCCCTTTTTCTACTTTTTCAATAGCTACTCTAAAGCAAGTACTTGCTCTACCTCTATAACCTTTTGCAAGTTTGAGGATTTTTTTATGGCGATTTTTGGAAATTTTTCCTGATTTTGCACGTGTCATTACTTATAGCTCCTTAGTTAAATTAATTGATACCATATGGTAAAAAGTATTTTTTAATATTATCTCCGTCTTGAGGGCAAAGAATAGTAGTTCCTCGAAGATTACGAATTTGAGCTTTAGTACGACGACGTCTAAAGTGATTTTTACGTGCTTGTGTTGCAATGACCTTACCACTAGCAGTAAGTTTAAAACGCTTTTTTACAGCAGATTTTGTCTTTAATTTAGGCATGATTTTTCCTTTAATTGGTATTTACTAAGATTTTAGTATTTTGCCGGTAATTATTAGGCATACCAAAGCCATGTTACCGATTAGAAGCTACATAATAGTTTTTTTACGATTTATTGCAAGACGTTTTTTATAATATATGCTATAATTGCTAAGATTAGTACTTATTTATTAAATATAATGTTTGGGCAGAATCCTAAAAGAGGAATATTAAAAGGTGACGGAACGGAATTGCAAGTGCAGTCTATTTTTAAGACGATCCAAGGGGAGGGGATATTTGTAGGTGTTCCTGCTATTTTCATTAGGCTTGGAGGGTGTAACCTTGCATGCGATTTTTGTGATACAGAATTTGAAGATTTTAAAACAATCAAAACAGATGATATTTTATCTAAGGTTAATCTAATGGCTTTAAACTCTAAAAACAAGTGGTCAGTTAAGCTAATAGTGATAACCGGTGGTGAGCCGATGCGTCAACCTATAGAGTTATTATGCCAAGAATTATTAGAACAAGGTTTTAAGGTGCAGATAGAAACTAACGGCACGTTATATCGTTCTTTGTCAGATGAAGTATCTATAATATGCTCGCCTAAAGCAGGTAAAAATGGCTATAGCAAAATCAGAGAAGATTTATTGCCTAAAATTAGTGCTATAAAATTTATCGTTGCTAAGAATATTTTAGAGTATAGCTTAATACCTGAAATAGGACAAACAGCTTATAATATACCAGTTTTTGTTCAGCCTATGGATCAAAATGATCAAAAACTTAACAAAGAAAATAACAAATTAGCAGTAAAATTAGTTTTAGAGAGCGGTGCTAGGTTGTCAGTACAAATACATAAATTTGTAGGCATAGAGTAATTACAAATATATCTTGAATTTTAGATTAATTAGTACTATTATAACCTTTTTATAAAGTTTAAAGTGTTGAAATAATGAGTGAAATATTAGAACTTGAAGCAAAGTCTCGCAATGAATTTGGTACGGGTGCAGCAAGAGCCTTAAGAAGAGAAGGGCGTGTTCCTGCTATTATTTATGGTGCAAAGAAAACCCCAGTTAGTATTTCTTTAGAAGAAAAAGAAATAACAAAATATTATAGAAAGCCAGCTTTTATATCTCAGTTAATTAATTTAACAATTGAAGGCACGCAATATAAAGTATTGCCGAAAGCTGTAGAATTACATCCTGTTACAGATATAGTACGCCACGTTGATTTTGTTTTTTTAGAAGATAAAACCCAAAAAATGGAAGTTCCTGTAGTATATGAAGGAAAAGAAAGAGCATTAGGCGTTAAAAGAGGCGGATATTTCAATATAGTAAAAAGAAGAGTTACTTTATTATGTGATGTTAATAATATCCCGAGAAATGTAACTATTGACGTTACTAATATGCCGATTGCTACTTCATTAAAATCTTCAAAAGTAAAACTACCAGAAGGTTGTAGCTTTACTACAAAAAAAGAATTTGTGCTTGCAACTATAATAGGACGTAGAGGTGCAAAAACTGAAGCCGAGGGCGAACAAACTGCTGAAGCAGCGAAGTAATATTGGCTTAGGACGTTGCGTGGCTCTAAAAAGGCACTCGATGTCATACCGTGGTCCCGACACGGTATCCAGTATATTTTTTAAGAAATTTAGTTAGCAAATCGCTTTTGTTACATGGCTCTTGATGCCATACTCATGTCATTCTTGCAAAGGTAAGGATCCATGAAAAATAAATATGCACACAATAAGTTTTGAAAAATAAAAGGTTGGTTACTCTTGCTGTATGCTGGATTCCTGTTTTTGCAGGAATGACATTGAACACTTTTTTCAAGCTATACAATAACATACGATCCACATTGGAATGGCATACGCAACACCTCATCCTATTTCAAATCATATCTATCTTCAAAAACTTTTCATTACATTTAGGTAACACTATGATGCTTATTATTGGTCTTGGTAATCCAGGTAAAGATTATGAGCATACACGTCATAATATAGGATTTATTGCTTTAGAGAATATAGCAAAGCAATATGATACATCATTTAGTATAAAGAAGAAATTTCATTGTGAAATTGCTGAAAGTACTAATAACGGGCAAAAGCTAATATTCATAAAACCTACTACTTACATGAATTTATCGGGTAAGTCGGTAATAGCGGTAAAAACATATTATAATATTCCTCTTGAAAAAATCTTTGTTATTCATGATGATATTGATTTAGATTCTGGTAGAATAAAGTTTAAAATTGGTGGTGGAAACGGTGGGCATAATGGTTTGAAGTCCATTGATGGAATTATAGGAAATAATTATAATCGTATTAGGATTGGAGTTGGTAGACCACAAAATAGTCAAGATGTAGCAGATTATGTACTTAATAATTTCTCTAAATCTGAATATGTAATAGCAGAGCAGGCTATAGATAAAATAACTGATAACTTTAATTTAATACTAGAGAATAAACTAGAAGAGTTTAAGAGTAAGATGGTTTAGGTATCGCTCCTGTCATCCCTTGGTTAAGCGACGGGAGGCTTTGTTGCGTGGATCGAAAAACGCCCTAAGGTAGTCATACCGTGGCTTGGGAACTAGATCCAGAAAATAATAAAAAATACTAATTTTATTAGTATTTTTAACTGGATCCCGTGAATAAATCACGGGATGACAGAAGAGAATGATCCACGCAACAATGCCTCCACGGGATGACACTGGAATTATAAAACAACACCAAATTAGCTAAAAAAAAATTATGACACGAAATTTTGAAATTATATATGCTGAAGAAATGGATAAAACCTATTCAGCTATAATTCAGGAAGCTTTTAATAAAGATGTACGCAAAATAAAAGGCTTAACAGGAGATTTAAAATCTTTTTCGTTTTCATGTTTAGATCAAGATAAAAATTTTATTGCCGGAATTGGCGGTGTAAGTTTTTGGGGTGGTTTATATATTAGTTCATTATTTGTAGATGAAAATTATAGAAATCAAAATTACGGAAGTTTATTAATAGAAAAAGCTGAAAATCTAGCACGTGAGCGTGGCTGTAATTTTGTTGTTTTATCAACTATGGATTTTCAGGCTAAACCATTTTATAAAAAATTAGGATATAAGCTAGAATTTACAAGACACGGCTATGAAAAAGATTCAGTTATGTATTTACTAAGGAAAGATTTATGACATTAAAATTAGGAATTGTAGGTTTGCCGAATGTCGGTAAGTCAACGTTATTTAATGCTTTAACGGCAAGCGTGGCAGCGGAAGCTGCTAATTATCCGTTTTGCACGATTGAGCCAAATAGTGCCGTTGTTTCAGTGCCGGATGAACGTTTACATAAATTAGCAGTGCTTGTAGGCAGTAACAAAATCATCCCGTCTTACATAGAATTTGTCGATATTGCAGGTCTTGTTAAAGGTGCAAGCAAAGGGGAGGGGCTTGGTAATAAGTTCTTATCAAACATTAGAGAAGTAGATGCAATATTGCATGTGTTACGTTGTTTTGAGGATGAAGACGTAACGCACGTGCATAATAAGGTTGATCCGATTCATGACCTTGAAATAATTGAGATGGAGCTAATACTTGCCGATATAGAATCGATGGAAAAGCGACTAGCTACAAGTGAAAAACGTTTGAAATCAGGTGATAAGACTTTAGCAGATCAGATAGAGCTATTAAAAGAAGTTCATAAAGTGTTAGCTGACGGTAAACCTGCAAGAGTGCTAAATAAAACTTTAGGAGCTGATAATCTAAAGCAGTTACAGCTGCTTACCTCTAAGCCTGTGCTATATGTGTGTAATGTGCTTGAAAAAGATGCAGCAAGTGGTAACGAGCTTACAAAATTAGTAGCAGAGCAGGCAAAAAAAGAAGATGCTAAAAGCGTTATTATTTCCTCAAAAATAGAAGCAGATATTGTTTTGCTTGAAGATGAGGAAGAGAAAAAAAAATTCCTAAATAGTATTGACCTTGAAGAAACGGGCTTAAGTAGAGTAATTAAAGAAGGGTATAATCTCTTAAACCTTAAAAGCTTTTTTACGATCGGTCCGAAAGAAGCTCATAGCTGGACTTTTAAAGATGGCACTCTTGCACCAGGGGCTGCCGGTATTATCCATACTGATTTTGAAAAGGGCTTTATCAGAGCAGAAGTAATAGGTTACGCAGATTACATAAATCTTGGTAGTGAAGCAAAAGCTAAAGAAGTGGGAAAAATGCGACTAGAGGGTAAAGAATATAAAATGCAGGATGGGGATATAGTACATTTTAGATTCAACGTATAAATACTTGTCGTCTTTAAAGAATTATTTCTTCATTTTATCATGGATTCACGTACTCATGTACTAAGTGTACACTCCGTTCGCTCACCATGCAAAATAAAGTCTAATTCTTTAAATATTTAAAGTATTATTTGCCCTGCTTGAAAAATTGACGTTATCATCTTTGTAACTCGTCGGATGCTCACATATTAAGTAACTGCTGTCGTGCTGTCGCTCCTCTCGGCTTACAGGCTTCTAGCTCTTTTCCAATCTGAACTAATTAATCTCTTAGGGTTTAATTCCCCGAAGGTCTGCTTCGTGATATACTAGATGCATGGAAGAAAGCAGTTATATACATAAAAGTGATAATGTCACAGTACTAATATATCATTTAGTAACACCGGCAAAGTATAGAAGAGTAATATTCAATGAGGAACTAGACGATTATTTATGTAAAATTTGTGAGGACATAGAAGCTCGTTATGAAATTAGATTTTTGGAAATAGGAGTAGATAAAGAACATGTACATTTTTTACTACAGTCAATACCAATGTATAGCCCAACAAAAATAACTCAAATCATAAAAAGTATTACATCTAAGGAAATGTTTAAGAAATATCCAAATCTTAAAGAAAAATTATGGGGAAGTGAGTTTTGGAGTAAAGGATATTTTATGAGCACAGTATGTAAACATGGTGATGAGCAGAAATTACGTAATTATGTAAAAATCAAGGTTCAGGCAAACCTTCTTATAAAGCATTTCAACAAAAACAGTTAAAACTTTTTGGATAGATACCTCGTAGCTCTGCTGCGAGGAGTATCATTTTGTTTAAATTTACTGTTTCTACCAACAGAGTTGATTATGTTGTTACCAATAACAAAACTCAAAAATCTTCTAAAGCTGCACAAGATGAGTTTGGCTTGCGATGGGTAATTGAGAGCATGCATAGAAAAATTAAGCAACTGACTGGTATAGAACGTTGCCAATGCAGAAAACAGCGTATCCAACGTAATCACATTAGTTGTGCATTTCTAGTTTGGGCTTTTCTCAAAAGAACTGCAAATAAAATAGGTAAAACGGTCTACCAAATAAAGTTAGGGCTTTTAGATGACTATAGGTTTTAAATCACCAGCAAGCTCTTTCCGGTCCTTGTATGATACATATCTTAAACTATTTCTAATTTGATGTACAATACATAATTGATGCTCCGTCTTTGGAAAAACAGCACCTATAGCTTCAGACATACCATTAAGGTTATCGCTACATGCTATCAGTATGTCTTGCATACCTCTATTTTTCATCTCAGTAAAATTACCAAGCCAAAATTTAGCTCCTTCATTCTCGCTGATCCACAATCCTAAAATATCTTTCCGTCCCTCTAAATCAACGCCTAAGGCAACATATACTGATTTATTGATAATGGGGTCGTTGAAAGATAATTTTTGATAGTAAAATAAGAGGAAAGGAGGTAATAAATATTTTAAAAAAGAAATTCTGTTTAATATAGAGATAAATGTTATTCAATAGTGTAGTAATTTAATAGAGATTTGTTTACAGAGTTAGAATTTTTATTAATAAATTTCTTTAAGCCATTAAAGTTGTTAAAACCACTAATCGTTTTAAATTAAAACATATGGCATTCATAAATTCGGAGAATTGATTTTTGGCAATTCCTATATATCTAACCCGCTTATTATCTTTTGAAAATACCATCTCGAAAGGTGCTCTGATTTTCGTATAATATTTATCAAGGTCAAAATTCTTATCTTTCATATTATTTTTCTTTATTGCACAAAGATGGACTCCCTTTTTAGCTGCTGCATTCTTGGTAGAGATTGTACAATAACCTTTATCAACATATGTAGCACCAGAACTTGGCATAACATGCTTAAAACCTTTTCTATCGGTAACATTTGCAGGGGTAACTGCAACCTTATTGATCATGCCTGATTGAATATCAACACTCACATGTTTTTTATAACCATACCAAAATTTATTCCCTCCCTTACAGCCAATTTTGGCTTGTTTATCCTTTGCAACCTTAGGCAAAGTCTCATTATTCAATTTATCATATTTTTGTGCTCTTAGTTTATCACGTTCCTCCCAGAGATTAGCTTTTGAGATTAAATGAGAAGCATCTACAAAGGTAAATACTTCACCCATATAGCCTTGTACTCGTAGTTGATCGCGGAATTTTGTAAATATTTTTGATAGTAAATTAGTACCTATTTTTTTACGTATTTTACTAAATACACTATAATCAGGTGTCTTTTCTGTAAGAGCAAAATTACAAAACCATTTCGCCGCTGTGCTATCAGCTAAATAACGTTCTAATTCCCGATCAGATAAGTCTTCCATAAATTGTAGCAGCAAACATTTAAACAGCCTCTCTATACCATATCCTTTATAATTAGCTTCGCATTCTAATGCTAATAACTCAGCTTCAACTGCTTTGAATTTGAATAAACTTTTGAATTTACGATATTGATGATCCGCATTTACTAACTCATCTAAACTTACCATTAGCATTTGATACTCTGACATATAAACATATTTTTTATTTTTTTATTATACCTGCTACCCTCTCATCTCGCAACAGTCCCATAATACGTTTATCTTGACGCACTTTTACTATTAAACAATCAAAAAATACTATAGCATATACTGGATCTAATGGACGGCTCTGCCATAGCTTAGCATCCTCTATTATATCATCTGTGATCCCGCTAATTAAACTCTCGCTTACATCAGCTCCATATAACTCCTGAAGCTGTAATTTTATATCTGATAAACTCATACCTTTAGCATACAAAGATAGTACTTTATCATCAAAACCATCAAGTCTTCTTTGACGCTTTGCTACCAATGATGGTTCAAAGCTACTATTTCTATCTCTTGGTACCTCAATCTCAACAGCACCATTCTTTGTAATTAGATTCTTTGTATTATAACCATTACGTGAATTCTGGGCAGCACTTTGATTATACTTGCTATATATCCTAAATGATTATTCATCTCAGACTGTAAAGCTCTCTCTACAAGACGCTTGGTCAGTTCTTTTAATAAACCATCCTACGCAAATAAAGTTGATACATCTGTATCATTATTGATCAATAAATCTATCGCTTGATCCATTGCAGCATTTTGTTTCTCTGTCATTGTAATTTCTCTTTTTGTTATATTTTCTTTTATATAACCTTTGGGAAATTTGGTGAGTAGGCCAGTAGAATTTTCTTCCCCCTAGCCTCTCTCAAAACCGTACGTAAACCTCTCAGCTTATACGGCTTCCATTAAACAACCACTCTTGTTATCCCTATTTTCCAATGTGCAAATAAATTTGGGTTATGCAACGCAATATTTTGGATATACTTTATTGCTTTAATTTTATGCCTCGTATACCGTTTATATTTTCTCATTGCCCATTTTACTAAGATCTTAGTAAAATGTTGTAAAACCCATGCCAATTCTGATATACCATACTTACCATAATAGTTAATCCAACCTACTAGTTTAGGGTTACATACCCTAGCAATATCTTCTAAGCTTGATCCACTTCTTTTATATATTTGGTAGGTTCTTATCTTTTGGCGTATTTCTTTACAAGACTGTTTGCTAATTGCTGGATTAAATCCAGTAAAAATCCTATTCTCTTTACTATTCTTTACTGTTCTAGGTCTGAAAGTGTATCCAAGAAAGTCAAAAGATATGCTTGGATAATTATCCTTCCGTCTATTATCCTTACAGTAGATTATCTTTGTCTTCTCTAAATTCATTTCAATGCCACACTCTATAAATCTTTCAACTAGCTTAGATAATATTTCTTTCGCTTGATTTTCTGTTTTACAGTGAACAAGACCATCATCTGCATATCGACACCATTCAACTTTTGGATAATTTCTTTCCATCCATTTATCAAATGCATAATGCATGAACAAATTACTTAGCATTGGACTAATTACTCCTCCTTGAGGTACACCACAACTCTTAGTAACTATTTTCCTATCTGATTTTTGCATTGCTGCTTTTAACCATCTTCCTATGTATAATTCTATCCATTTATTATTATTGTGTTTCTTCAATGCGCTCATGATAAGTGCATGCTGTATATTGTCGAATAATCCCTTGATGTCAAACTCCAGTACCCAATTATTTTTCCAGCATCTCTGCCTTGTTACCTCTATAGCTTCTAAGGCTGATTTATTTGGACGATATCCATATGAATCCTTTATGTCATTGTCAAATAAAAAGGGACCAGTAAATTGCACGAAAAAGGGACCACTATATGTAAAAATTTTTATGTCAAATGACCTCCAAATTTATAGTTATTAATACGATAACTTTTACCTGTGATGTTTAGTATATGTGCATGATGTACTACTCGATCAATAATTGCATGAGTTAATAACTCATCAGCAAATATTTCATTCCATCTTTCAAAATCCTTGTTTGTGGTAATAATGGTAGATTTATTTTCATATCGTTTAGCAATAATATTAAAAAAATCATCTACTGAATGTTTTGGTAATTGCTTAAAACCTAACTCATCAAGAATTAATAAGTCAAATGATAAGAGTAATTTAACTTTTTTGTGATAGCTATTATCTGCTCTTGCAATATGTAAATTATAAAGCATATCCGATACCGTAGTAAAATATACAGAGTATTCTCGTGTTAAAGCTTTTAATGCTAATCCAATAGCAAGATGAGTTTTGCCAGTTCCAGAATTACCTATGAATATGACATTGCCCTTAGTATTAATATAATCACAAGTAGATAAATCACTTATTACTTTGGCATCAATACTTGGTTGGAACTGAAAATCAAAGTCTTCTAAATTTTTAGTGACTGGTAATTTAGCAGCACTTTTACGACGACGGTAATTATTATCCTTACGGTGAGATTTTTCATCTTCACATAATAGTGAGAGAAATTCTTTAAATCCTAGTTTATTATTTTGAGCATAAATAATCCTTTCATTTAAGCTATTGACTATACCTGATAATCTAAAACTACGTAGGTCATTAAGCAAGTTCTGCATTCTGACCTCCAAACTCTGGCAATGGTAAGTTTACTGCATTACTATTTAAGATATTTTTAATTTTAGAGTAAGAACTTATACCGTAATGTAATGCTCTATGACAAGCTTTATCTATTAACTCATCATTGTAAACCTTACGTAAAGAAATAATACCTCTAGCACAACGTTGCCAATCATTTACTCGTGTTTGTTGTAATAACTCTAATAATAAACTGCAATTATTTCCTATCTGCTGCATTTGTTGTTGATAATGTTCACTATATTCTATAAAACCTGGGCATAGACGTTTATATTTGGCATAATGAGACGGATTAGTGGTAAATATTCCTTTGCCATCTGTTCTAACGTGCCTTGCTATTAAATCATTTTGGATAGAAAATATTTGAACAAGTTTTGGTGATAATTGTACCAGTACCTCACTGTATATATATTTTGCCGGTACGGAATAATAATTATTATCTATGGTGATATGACAATCTTTTGCTACTTTTCGATTATGCCACGATGACAAATCAAACGTTTCTAATGGTAAAGGCATTAAATTATTACTTTCTTCTTGCTCAAATAGTTCCTGAGGAATTTTTTTAGTAGTACCATGTATTCGGTTATTTGCTTTATTTAACCAGTTAGCAAGATCATGTGTTAATTCTTCATATCTATGAAATTTACGTCCAGCAAAAAAATTATTTTTGACATACTTTATTCCTGATTCTACTTTGCCTTTTTCTTGAGGTTGATATACACGACAAGGAGAAAGTAAAATTCCATAATGATCAGCTAAACGTTTGTATTCCTTCTGATATACGGGCTCATAGAAATTGCTATCTACCACTCCAGCTTTAAGATTATCAAGTTTTATTACTTTTGGACTGCCAGCAAAATAATTAAATGCATTGATATGACATTGTATCCATGTTTGACAACTTTGATCAAACACTACTTCATAATAATCAAGGCGACTATAACTTAAACGCATATTAAATACATATGCTTTAACTCTACGCCCCTTAGAATTATACTGTAAGCCTATGTCACCAAAATCTACTTGTGCTTCCTCTCCTGCTAAAGTATGAAAACGAATGCAACTGTTATTTTGTATCTTATATTTTTTGATATAACGGGTTAGCGAACCATAACTTTTTGTATAACCTTGAATTTTTAACTCTTCAAAAATTCTTATGTAACTTAGATTCTTTTCTAATAACTCAATTATTTGTTCGTGCCAAGAATCCAGTGCTGAAGATCGTTCATAGGGTGCAGGAGATTCTGTACCAGACTCTACATAACGGTTTACTATTTTTCTTACTGTTTTACGGTCTATTCTCGTTAGTTTGGCAATATTTCTTTGACTATTGCCTTGCTTATAAAGGGTGATAATTGTTGTGTACATATTTATTCTTATCATTGTATCACTAGATATTTATTTTAATTAATTATCTAGTGAATATTGCACATTATAACCTTATTAGGTTACACCAAATTCTCTGGTCCCTTTTTCGTGCAATTTACTGGTCCCTTTTACTTTAGCAATGACAGAAGGAGTATATTTTTTATTTTCTAAAAATCTATTAATAACATCATGGCTACATTTCTTGGCATGTTCAGCGTAGTAGGTTAAACTATAATTCTTTTGGCTAATTGTTAAAAATTGACAGTAATCTACGCGAGTTTCGAATTAATATAGCATAGGATTTAGCATATCAAGAGAGATGTAATAGAAGGTTTATTATCAGACATTTGATAATTTATCAGTGCTGCAACCATATGCACAAAGGCATTTGTAACTGATCTATGCCTTGAATGCTCAAACTTCCCCAATAGTTTAATTTCAAAACTTACGCTATGAGTGGAAGAGTGATAAATTATTGTAAGAATAATTAAACATGTCAAAGAGGAACAGATTGCAAGCAATACCAATTAATAGAACAGATTACTGTCAATTTTTAACAATTAGCCAAAAGAATTATAGTTTAACCTACTACGCTGAACATGCCAAGAAATGTAGCCATGATGTTATTAATAGATTTTTAGAAAATGAAAAATATACTCCTTCTTTGTTATGGGAACACATTAAGAATGATGTTATCTTTTCATCTAACGGATATACAATATTTGATGATACGGTGTTAAACAAAAGGAACACAAAGAAAATAGAGGTTGCTAGATCGCAGTATAGTGGAGCTACAGGTGGAGTTACTACCGGTATAGGAGTAGTGAGTCTTGTATATTATAACCCCGATATTGATAAGTTTTGGGTAATAGATTATCGCATTTTTTCACCTGATCATGATGGAGCGACGAAACTAGATCACCTACTAAAGATGTTCAATAATGCTGTTTATAGTAAAAAGATTCCTTTTCAAACTGTACTTTTTGACACATGGTATGCTACACACAAAATTATGCAACATGTTGACTCCTTGGGCAAATATTATTATGCCCCTATTAAAGCCAATAGAAATGTTAGTAAAACGTGTGATTACGAGCCTTATAAAGCTGTTAGCAAGTTGACGTTTTCAGATGAAGAAATTAAGAATGGAATGGAGATTCATATAAAAGGATTTGCCAAAAATAAGCATGTTAATTTGTTTAAATTTACTGTTTCTACCAACAGAGTTGATTATGTTGTTACCAATAACAAAACTCAAAAATCTTCTAAAGCTGCACAAGATGAGTTTGGCTTGCGATGGGTAATTGAGAGCATGCATAGAAAAATTAAGCAACTGACTGGTATAGAACGTTACCAATGCAGAAAACAGCGTATCCAACGTAATCACATTAGTTGTGCATTTCTAGTTTGGGCTTTTCTCAAAAGAACTGCAAATAAAATAGGTAAAACGGTCTACCAAATAAAGTTAGGGCTTTTAGATGACTATATGCAACAACAGCTTCGTTCTCCATCTTTACGATATTTAGAACCAAACATAGCGTAAGTTTTGGTTATAATATGCTTTGGCTATGGTAGCAAATCATATAAGAATAATCACCGAAATTAGATAATGGTTGATAATATTAATGCTCCATATGTTCTCCTGTCAGTGTAAGTTGTTAGTATATGTTAATAAGTATTTAACAGGTCATTCAAAGTTAACTACAGTAAAATTATTTCTTTACACCTCGAAGAGGTAGCTATGAATATAAGGCTTTCACTAGGCGTGATGCAGCACTATAGTGTTGTATTTTATTTTTATAAAATTGTTCAGATAATATCTAAAAAAACGAACTGTTATAGCTTAATGCGATAAGGTAGTGACTTTTTTAAGAGCATAGTAAACCGCATCAAAAAAGTGCTCAAAATTAGAAACAGTTTTTCTTATTTCGTTCTTGATTTTAAACCAGTAATGCTCAATAGGATTTAAATCTTACTATTACCCACAATTATAAAATGCTGCTAGAGTATTCACTGATCATTTTAAATAAGAAGGATAGGCGATATGCAAGATATAGTAACATACGGGATAAATATATCAAGCACTGGTTGGTTAGAGAATGAGCTCAGGCATGTTGACTTTAAAGATAAAAGACTTATAAATCGGCTTATTAAAACCAGTAACTTACTTGATAGCAAAGCATCCGGCACAATAAATCAAAGTTGCAGATCCTGGAAAGATGCGAAGGGAGCTTACAGACTATTTAGCAATGATAAGTTTGATATAGATGAAGTCTATTCTTCGCATCATGTGGAAACACAAAATAGAATCCAAGGCAAAAATTTAGTGTTTGCAATTCAGGATACAACTTACCTGGATTATGACACTCATATTAAGACAAAAGGGCTAGGCAGTATCTCCAAAGCTTATACAAAGCACAAACAGGGTCTTATTATGCATAGTACTATTATAGTGACGCCAGGAGGTCTGCCTTTAGGCCTTACCTCTCAGCAATGTTGGGCACGTATCGCAAGGGAAGAGGATCAGAAGGAAAAAGCAAGGCGTAAGTATATCACTCACATCAAAGATAAAGAAAGCTATAAATGGATTAACGCGTTTGAGGAAACAATTGCCAATATTCCTGAAAATACTAGAGTTATTACGGTTGGAGATAGAGAAGCAGATATCTTTGATTTGTTATGGAAAATTGAAGAATCAGCTGCAGAATTTGTAATTCGCAACAGACAGGATAGGAAATTTATTTGCCCGGAAAATGGTAAAACAAAAATACAAACGAAAATAAGTAAGCTACAGTCCAAGAAAGAGATTAGACTGAAAATCCCAGGCAATGGACTTCATAAAGCAAGAAAAGCAAATGTTGAAATTAAATACACATATGGGCACATACCAATTAGGTCTGTATCTTTATATGGCCCTGAAAATACTGATCACAAAATCAGTGACAAATTAGCTGTTTATGTTGTAAGCGCTAAAGAAATTAATGCCCCTGTTGGAGTAGAGGCAATCGATTGGACTATACTGACCAACATCCCCGTGAGTAGCTTTGAAGATGCTGTTGAGCGTATAACTTGGTATAAGCTAAGATGGAAAATAGAAGAATATTTTAGAGTTCTGAAATCAGGATGCAAGATAGAAGCCTCTCGCTTATCTGCCGAAACAAAGCTACAAAAATTAATTGCCATAAAAAGCCTCATTGCTTTTAAAATTTTATATTTATCAAAAATAGCCTCAACTTGTCCTGAAGAGAGCTGCGATAGCATACTTACCACCCAAGAATGGAAAACGCTTTATATGCGCGTGCACAGAACAAATAATACTCCTGGCAAGCCTCCAAATATAAAAGAAGCTATTATTTTGCTTGGTAAATTAGGAGGCTTTATGGCAAGAAAGAGTGATGGGTTGCCCGGAGCAATGTCTTTATGGCGGGGATATGAAATCCTTCAAGAGAGCGTAATGATGCTATCAATTGTTAGTGGTAAAATTTGTGGGTAATAGTAAGGATTTAAATCAGGAGAGTAAGTTGGTAAAAATAAAATACTGCAACCAAAAGATTCAATTAACGTTTTCACTTTTGTACTTTTATGAAAATTAATATTATCCATTACTACTATCTGACCAGGCTTTAACTCTTTGATCAATATCTCTTGTACATAAGTTTCAAAAATGTCCTTATTACATGTCCCATCAAATATTATTGGGGCAATAATATCTTTGGCAGACACCCCAGCAATCATACTAATCAGTGATTTATGTTGATAGACCCTTTCACCATAACATCTTTGACCGATAATGCTCCACCCGTGTTCTCTACAGCTATTATCTTCTATCCCAGATTCATCGATAAATACTAAATCTTGTTTGTCTATAGTTTTTAGTTTCAATATAAACTCATTCCTTAGACCAACATCTCTTTTGGGATGAAGAAAAGTTTTTTTTATAACTATAACCTAATTTATTAAGCAATCTTGATATCGTACTTGCAGATACTTTTTGACTCCAGTTGTTAGCTAGTTCCATGGTGGTTTTATCAAAATTTAATTCTATAAATTTTTTAAATCCCTCTATGTCTCTTATTATTCTACGATGTCCTGTATGATAACCACTTTTTGCTTTGATATCGCCGGTTTGTTTCTTTAATTTTTTCCATTCTATTATAGTCTTCCTACTAATAGAGTATATCTCAGAAGTCTCTTTTATTGTTTTACCATCTGTTAAACTTTTTATTACGGGACTGTTGCGAGATGAGAGGGTAGCAGGTATAATAAAAAAATAAAAAATATGTTTATATGTCAGAGTATCAAATGCTAATGGTAAGTTTAGATGAGTTAGTAAATGCGGATCATCAATATCGTAAATTCAAAAGTTTATTCAAATTCAAAGCAGTTGAAGCTGAGTTATTAGCATTAGAATGCGAAGCTAATTATAAAGGATATGGTATAGAGAGGCTGTTTAAATGTTTGCTGCTACAATTTATGGAAGACTTATCTGATCGGGAATTAGAACGTTATTTAGCTGATAGCACAGCGGCGAAATGGTTTTGTAATTTTGCTCTTACAGAAAAGACACCTGATTATAGTGTATTTAGTAAAATACGTAAAAAAATAGGTACTAATTTACTATCAAAAATATTTACAAAATTCCGCGATCAACTACGAGTACAAGGCTATATGGGTGAAGTATTTACCTTTGTAGATGCTTCTCATTTAATCTCAAAAGCTAATCTCTGGGAGGAACGTGATAAACTAAGAGCACAAAAATATGATAAATTGAATAATGAGACTTTGCCTAAGGTTGCAAAGGATAAACAAGCCAAAATTGGCTGTAAGGGAGGGAATAAATTTTGGTATGGTTATAAAAAACATGTGAGTGTTGATATTCAATCAGGCATGATCAATAAGGTTGCAGTTACCCCTGCAAATGTTACCGATAGCAAAGGTTTTAAGCATGTTATGCCAAGTTCTGGTGCTACATATGTTGATAAAGGTTATTGTACAATCTCTACCAAGAATGCAGCAGCTAAAAAGGGAGTCCATCTTTGTGCAATAAAGAAAAATAATATGAAAGATAAGAATTTTGACCTTGATAAATATTATACGAAAATCAGAGCACCTTTCGAGATGGTATTTTCAAAAGATAATAAGCGGGTTAGATATATAGGAATTGCCAAAAATCAATTCTCCGAATTTATGAATGCCATATGTTTTAATTTAAAACGATTAGTGGTTTTAACAACTTTAATGGCTTAAAGAAATTTATTAATAAAAATTCTAACTCTGTAAACAAATCTCTATTAAATTACTACACTATTGAATAACATTTATCTCTATATTAAACAGAATTTCTTTTTTAAAATATTTATTACCTCCTTTCCTCTTATTTTACTATCAAAAATTATCTTTCAACGACCCCATTACTCGTATTCTTAAATCGTATGAATATGCCTTTGCCATAAGTTTTTCATTTAGTATAATCTAACTCATACTCTAAGTCACTATCTTATCGCATTAAGCTATACCTTGACATCGTAAAGGTCAGAGGTTCGATCCCTCTATCGCCCACCACCTTTCCTCCAGGGTTTTCATAATCTACTAATTTTAGCCTCATACCTCGTATGCTCACTATATGCTCATCACGTTTTGAAAAATAGTACTATAATTGCCTTGTGTGCCTCTTATAAACTGATGTTTAAGTTGAGGTCTTATGCACACTATATGCTGCTCACATTTCACTCCTGATTGTGTAATCCATAATGAGAGTGATAAAAATCCCACTATTTTCTACAATTTTGTTGGTAATTTTATTCCACCTGAATGGAATAATCTGACCTCTAATAATGGTAAAATCTTAAGCAAAACTGCAAGACAGCTACTATCTCTAATAGTCTTTCGCTTGCAAATCTATCATAATAATAGCATTGATGAACTTCAGGAAACTTATCACTTCTTTCAAGAGTCCCTAGGTGTGTGTCAAGAACGAGTACGACAATGCTTACTTGAATTACAAAAAAGTAGCTTTATTAAAGTTTATAATGCAACAATCGTGAAATATGGTATTAAATGCCGTAATACTCCTTGTATTAAGTTAGCTAGAAATTTCCAGCCTGCTTCTAACAAAATACCATCTGAAAATGAAAAAAATTTTGTACCTACTCCAAAAAACTTTGGGGTCAAACCCAAAGAAATTTTGCCTCAACCCCAAAAAAGTTTGGATAAGACAATATATATAGATAATAATAAAAATATATCTAATAAATCTAGATCTACCGAATCTACAATTTTTCAAAATGAAAAAAATGAATCTAATTACAATAACCAAACTCAGTTACAAGAACAACAACTTGAAACAAATTTACAATTCAAAACAGCAAGCTCAAGCAACACTCAACAACAAACTGATAATACCAGTTCATCTAGTGCTAATATCACAACAGGTGCTACACCGATTAATACTGCACTGCAAGCAGTTATTGATAACATTTCTAAAAAACGCGAGTTTCGTATTCAAAAAGTCGCTGTATAGCTGATAAACAGTGGGTTACGGGGATATTGATAATACTGTTTTTGTTATAAAGTGAGTACAAAATACAAATTGCTAATTAAAATATGGTATTTATAGTATAAGAAAAAAGTTTATAGGTTATTGAAAAAACTTTAAGAGCAATAACCTATGATAATGGATTTTACAGAAATATTTTGTTACGTCGATGATTTTTTTCAAGAATTAGACAAGCATACAAATTCAATTACTAACCATAACAACAAATCTGGTCCTAAAAGTCGACTTAACAGAAGTGAGGTAATAACAATTATAATAGGCTACTGGCAGTCATCTTATGATTGTTTTAAGAATTATTATCTGAAGCAAATATGGATTTATCATCAAAGAGATTTTCAATTAGTAAGCTATAGTCAATTTATAAAAATAATAGGTCCACATTTACCACTATTAGTACTGATATTCAATTCTATTTTGGATCAGTGTGATGGCCTTTCTTTTGTAGATTCAAGTAGTATAGAGGTATGTAAGAGATACCGTATTTCAATGAATAAAGTGTTCGCCGGCATAGCAGCACGCAGTAAGACAACAAAAGGTTGGTTCTATGGACTTAAACTACATCTAATAATTAATAGAGCCGGTGGTATAGTTAAAGCATCTTTTAGCCCTGGCAATAAGGATGATAGAAAACAGCTGGAACTGATGATCAAAAATCTTTTTGGTAAAGTATTCGGAGATCGTGGTTATATTTCACAACAATTATTTCAACAACTTTTAGAGCAAGGAATTTTTATGGTAACTAGGGTAAAGAAAAATATGAAAAATAAACTTATGTCTATGTTGGATAAAATATTATTGCTTAAAAGAGCATTAATAGAATCTGTGTTTAGTAAAATTAAACTATTGGGGAAGTTTGAGCATTCAAGGCATAGATCAGTTACAAATGCCTTTGTGCATATGGTTGCAGCACTGATAAATTATCAAATGTCTGATAATAAACCTTCTATTACATCTCTCTTGATATGCTAAATCCTATGCTATATTAATTCGAAACTCGCGTTAAAAAATATAATCCTACAGAATCAAGTAGCAATAATGCTGCAATTAGTGCTATTAATCATAAAAGCTGGTTCAAAAGAAAGAAATTAGCAGATTTTTATCCATTAAGCCAAGAAGATGCTGATTTACTGCAAGTAAAATCAAATCGTGAATTTAATCTGGAATTTATTAATAAATTACTCTTAAAGCTTGCAGGAGAATATTCCAATCACCATTTTGGCCATAAGAAAGTGTTACTAAACTATATGGCTAAAGCTTTAGCTCATGAGTTACGTGAAACTACTAAAGCTAATAATGCTACATTTCAGTTTAAATCTAGTGACTTAAACAACACTAAAGAACAATATCTAGATAAGATAGAAAGTAGCCTTGATACTAGCTTGCAAGCTCAGCTAAAACGTAAAATTGTTGGTAGTTTTGATCCTGATTCAGCTTATAAATTACTAAGCTCCTGCTTATTTATTGGGGTAGTAGGTAATAGCTATCAAATAAAACTGCTTAAAACTATTACGCTTTCAGAAAATGCACAAGATAAAATACTACAGCAAGTACAAATGATCTATGGCAGTAATATTGGACAGTTGCAAATCATACAATTTGCTGAGCTTGAAGCGAAGCAGAATAATACTGAAGATGAAAAACAAAATTATCTATTGCAGCTAAGCAAACAATTAAATCGTGATTCAGTATGGTACAGGGTACGGAAATTTCTCATTGAACGTTATAACCAATATATTGATTTTGGGGTATTAAGTAAATTAGTGGTGGTACAGGAAGATATAGTCAACAAAAAGGTAATCCTCAAATCAACAACGGCTTTTAATGATTACTATGTTAGAAATCGTCATATGCAAGATCTAGAAGAAGCTTTTAAGACTCAAGATTATTACTTTGAATTAATCAAGTTTGAATATAACTAAGCTATTGTGGTAATTGATAATTTGTAATAACTACTTCGTCAGATATTTTATTATGTTCAGGCATGGAATATTTAACCTTAATAGTACTAATATTAAAATTCTTGTATAAGTTTCTAATAAAAGGAGTGTCACTATTAGAAATCATTATGTTAACATTTTTATCATTGAGTTCTGTAGCAAAATCTCGAAGTCTCGTTTGCTCATTTTCATCAAAGGGTAATCTGGTATAAAATTTCTCACCTGACTTATGATAAGGAGGATCAAAATAAACAAAATCACCTTTTTGTGGTTCAATGAAAGAAAAATCCATAGCACAAATAGATGTGCCAGCTAAAAGCTGACTGCACTGTTTTAATCTAAAGGCAAGATCAGATTTACTATAATTCCTACCAGAGAAAGTTTGAGCTGGTTTGCCATCAATATTAATCCGGTAAATGCCTTTAAATGAATATCTATTAAGATAGATAAATCTTGCAGTAATCTTCGCTGGATCGTTACTGTCATTATTACTTCTAACTTGGTAATAATGCTCTTTAGAATGTTTTTCTTTATGAGAGTCTAATAGCTTACTGACCTTATCTGGATTCTTCTTAACCGCATTATAGGACGTCACTAGCTCTAGATTAATATCAGATAGGAAGCAATGTTTAAATTTATCTCTAACTTGAAAAAATAAAGCCCCACCACCAAGAAATGGTTCATAGTAGTTGTTTAATTTCGCAGGAATAAATTTAATTAATTGATCAACTATTTTTCTTTTACCGCCAACCCATTGTAGAAATGGTTGTGTTTTGTTTGAGTTATTTACTGACATGAAATTATGATTAAAATATTTATACTATAATTATAGTATAAAGTAGGCTTAAATGCCAGCAAAATGCTGTATTCAAAGGAATTCTTGATGCTTGCTGTAGCATCATTAATGCTGATTTTGATTTGCATGTAATAGATAAAGAGCTGAGCTAACAAATAATACAATTTAGCTATGTCTCATTTATGCAGCTCTTTGCCCAATTGTATAAAAATCTGTCAAAAAAGCTCTTAAATCCTCTGTACTTCATGGAATAGTTAGGATATCTGTCCTTGTGAGGGCTGCATGGTGCAGCTCTAGTTCAGAGGTTAAATTAAAACTGTAAAATTTTAGCACTTTAACCTCTGAGCTGTTTTTTTTAACTTCAACAGCAAGGAAATGCTATGACAATTAATAATCAAGATCAACCAAAAGATAATCATAATATTACTAAAACAAATTGGAATCTTCAATTATCTCCCATATCTGTCACATTAATACCATATCAGCAAGAAGAGAATATCATTAACTCGACGATCACAAATTATACTGATATAATTAAATATAAATTAGAATTACAAGAAGCAAATAATAAATTGAAAGAATCTGAGTTATTTAAAAGAGATGTGGTGCAAAATATGGTACATGGATTAAAGATTCCATGTAATGGGATTTTTTCATTAGTAACAGCTCTTTATGAAATAGAAGATAATCCTGAAAAAAAGGATTATTTAGCTAGTGTGGTAAGTTGTGCTGAAGAATTACTGGATTATTATAACAATATACTTAGTTATCTACAGAATAATTCTGGACTACCTCCTATAGTTTTAAATAAGTTTGATCCAAAACAGTTGGTAAATAAGATTATTGATAAAGCGATGCCAATAGCTCAACGTAAGGGATTAAATTTATCTTGTAATTTTCAGTATGATTTAACAAATGCTATAATTAGTGATACTTATAGAATAGGAGCAATATTAGAACAGTTAATAGATAATTCTATTAACTTTACTAAAGCAGGAAAAGTTGTGGTAACAGTGAACATGTTTGCTATTAGTCCAGCCGTTTCAGAATCAGAACAACAAAACAGAGAAATGGTATTCCAATTTATGGTGCATGATAGTGGCATTGGTCTGTCTAAAGAAATCAGGCAACATCTTCATGAAAAGATTGATAAATTTGATGTTGCTAGTCAATATCATGGACTTGGCTCAGGATTAAGTTTTGTAAAACGTCTAATTGGTGAGCTCAATGGAGAGATTGAAGTAACAAGTGAAAAAGGTAAAAGTACTACTATCGTCTGTAATATACCAATTAAGTTGCCTCTTCTTGATGATCTGATTTATGATACATAATATTGATATTGATAAGGTTTTGATGATAATACACACACAAATTATCTCTAAAAGTAGAGTTTTAAAAGTACTCTATTAATTAACAAGTATGATTTTCTTGATTATTGCTATGATTCTTACTACACTTAAAATAATATTAGGGATGGATAGATGGCAAAAAATCAAGAAAATCATCAAAAAACTATAGCTCCTATTGTAGAAAAGTTAAACTTACCTAAAGGTATAGATATTGAGCTAGACAAAGTAAAAATTATAGATCTATCAAATTGCCGATATAGTAAAAGGCTATTGACTAAGATCATGCTTATTAATAAGATTTCTGAGAACAAAGTTGATCTTAGTAAAATTAAAAAAGCAATTTATTTTGCTAAAAAATATCATGGTGGGCAAAAACGAGAAACAGGAGAATTTTATTATTCACATCCTTTAGAAGTAGCATATATGGTTTCTGATTATTTATTTAGAACAGATATCATAGTAACTAGCATATTGCACGATTGTATTGAAGATACGTTACTTACTAAAGAAATGATTATAAAAGAATTTGGTTATAAAATTGCCAATCAGGTTGAAGATTTAACACGAATTAAAAATGATAAAAAAATTAGTTCAGCAGAAATAGTTAAGATATTATATCAGCAAAAGAAAAAAGAGTTGCTATTAATTAAATTATGTGACCGATTACATAATATACAAACAGTAGGAGCTAAATCTCCTAAAAAAGGGTGGAAAACGATTTTAGAAACTTTACAATCTTTCTTAACTATTGCTACTTATCTCAAAGTGCCAATAGTCACAAATCAATTACGCACACATTGCTTAAATATAATTATAAGTTACAAAGAATCAAATTTATATAATAATATAGCAAGGATTTAAAATATATTATATGAAAAATATGTTGTTATTACAATTATAGAATAAATTAGATAGTATATAGTAAAATATTTAAAGGTATCATTTAACACAAAGCAGGAAAAAAGTGGTGATATTAAGAATTTTTTAAAGATAAAGTGATTTAAGCTATACCATATATAAAAACAATAAGAAAAAGAAATTTTAATTACAACTTATAAATGATTCAATCCCTCCTAGGTTGTATTCCCTATGGCTTGTTACGATTATTTTTAATGAAGCCAGAGCGATCCAAAGGAAAATTTACCAATACCCCATAGGTTATAGATAGCCTGTTACACACTATAAACCATATCACCTCACACTTCAATAATGAGTTTCAAATCCACATCATCTTCAGTATGAATTTCTTTAATCTGTTTGTAGAAACTTAAAAATTTGTTTTCACCCTCTTCGTTCTATGTCATACTTCATTATGATAACATTCTATTGTTAGTAAAATGAATAAAAAAGTTTGTGTTATAGGCTTAGGTCATATAGGTTTTCCCATTATGTGTATTTTAGCAAATTCTGGTTATTCAGTTCTTGGAGTAGATATTGATAAAAAAGTAGTATCAAAAATCAATGCAGTTAATTACATGACTCATGAAACAGCATTAAAGGATTTATTTATTAAAGGAATATGTAAGAGAAATCTTAAAATATCAACAAAGGTTGAACATTCCGATATCTATGTAATTACTGTACAGACTCCTCTAAATTTAGAAAATAAACCAGATATCTCTTACGTCAGTGCAGCGATTGAATCTATTATACCGTATCTTAAAACTGATAATTTAATTCTTATTGAATCGACATGTCCTATAGGGACGACCGAGATGATGGCTAAACAACTTCGCATAGTTTGTTCTAATATATTTATAGCTTATTGTCCAGAAAGAATATTACCAGGTAATATTCTTTCTGAATTAATATATAATGATAGAATTGTAGGGGGCATAGATAATAAATCTGGGACACGAGCAGCTGATTTTTATAGATCATTTATTCATGGTGAGATAGAAGTAACTGATTCAAAAACAGCAGAAGCGGTTAAGTTAGCAGAAAATACCTATCGCGATATTAACATTGCCTATGCTAATGAATTGTCTATGATTGCCGATCATATTAATGTGAATATAAATGAACTCATTAGTCTAGCGAACAAACATCCTCGTGTAAATATTTTACAACCAGGTCCAGGAGTTGGAGGTCATTGTATAGCTATAGATCCATATTTTTTGGCACACTCAGCATCAGAATTTGCCCAGTTAACATTAAAAGCAAGGGAAGTTAATATTAATAAAGCTAGTTGGGTAATTCAGAAAATAAAAAAAGTAGCAAAAGAAAATAATGTTCGCATTATAGCTTGTTTGGGTCTTACTTACAAACCTAATGTACCTGATACCAGAGAATCACCGGCTATAATAATAACTGAGACCCTGAAACAAGAATTTGATGTTATTGTTTTTGATCCATATGTTAAAAATATAAAATCAATAAATAATACGCTACTAAAAGTAGATATGATAGTTATATTAGTTGCCCATAATGAATTTTTAGATATACCTCATTATTTATTTCATGAAAAAATTTTTCTTGATTTTACTGGAGTATTAATAAAATGAAAAAAATAATGATAGTAATAGGAACACGACCTGAGGCAATAAAACTTGCACCTATCATTGCAGCTTTTGAAAATAATAAATATTTCTCTTATGAGATATGTATGACTGGACAACATACGTCTTTACTTGATTCTGTTCTTTCAGATATGAACATTAAAGTCAGTTATAAATTTCAATCTACAGAAAGCAAAGGATCTCTGTGCCACAGTGCAACACATATGTTGTCAGGATTTAGTAATACATTAGAAAAATCAAGACCAGATTTAATTATTGTTCAGGGAGATACTACAACAGCTTTTGTAGCAGCTCTTGCTAGTTTTTATTCAGGGATAGCAGTAGCACATATTGAAGCAGGTTTACGAACAGATAACATATATTCACCATGGCCTGAGGAGATACATAGATGTTTTATAGATAAACTAAGTACTTATTTTTTTGCACCAACTAATCGAGCAAAAATTAATCTTATTAAGGAAGGAGTACCAATTGATAAAATTTGGGTAGTAGGTAATACATCCATAGATGCAGTAAGACTTATAAATAAAAAATTATGTGGATTAAAACCAGATTATAAAACTAAATTTATCTTAGTTACAATTCATAGAAGAGAAAACTATGGCGAACCACTAAAAGAAGTATGTAATGCTTTACGTAATATTGCGAAACAATTTCTAGATATAAACATAATGTTCTGTTTACACCCCAATCCTTCTATAAGTGAACATGTAAAAACATTATTATCAAATATAAGTAATATTAATTTAATTTCACCAATAAATCATATATCATTTATTAAGCTTCTAAAAGAATGTCTTTTTGTAATAACTGATTCTGGGGGCATACAAGAAGAAGTAACATTTATTGGAAAGCCTGCACTTATTGTTAGAGATATCACTGAAAGACCAGAAGTAATTGAAAATAACATAGCTATATTAGTAGGAACAAAAGCAGTTGATATTATAAATATCTGCAATAGGTTATTAAAAAATCCGGATTTGCTAGCTGTAATGTCAAAAATATGTTTTCCTTATGGAGATGGTTACGCAGCAAAGAAAATAGTTAATATCTTAGAACAAGAATTAAAAAAGAACTAAATATGACAAAATTAGGTATTTTATTTTTTGCTGATCGTCTTCCTCCTTTAATTGGAGGAATGGAAATGCATGCAAAATATTTCATAGAATATTTTATTAATCATTCTCAATTTCCTATTTTAAGTATAATTACAAAAAATCTTAAAGGACAAGATTGTATTATATTAGATGGAAAACTTAAGGTAATAAATTTAAATAAATTAGCTAGTTTATTTAATCCAGCTATTATATTTTTTAATAGCGGCAGATGGATAGAGGACCTTAAAGAACTTCGTGATATATTCCCAAAAGCGAAATTTATATACCGTACGGGTGGGAATGAAATTTTAAAAGCTTCTCTGATTAGCAAAACAATTCCAAATTATATTATGCGTCGATCATATTGGGTCGATATTTTAAATAACACTATAGATTTATTAATAACAAATTCTACTTATACGGAAACTCGTTTAAGTCAAATTGGCATAAAATGTCCTTTTACCCGTTTTGTAGGCGGGGTCAATGTATCTGTATTAAAAGCAGCAAGAATTTTAGATAATAAACCTTTTACTATCTTCTGTGCTGCTCGTTTTGTTCCATATAAAAATCATTCATTAATGATATCTTTGGTTCACGAGTTAGTATTAAGAGGTTATAGCTTTAAAGTGAGATTAGCTGGAGAAGGACCTTTACTAGCACAAGTTAAAAAACAGGTGGATAAGAATAATCTGAATTCAATTATAGAGTTTCTTGGAGTACTAGAAAATGAAAAAATATGTGAAGAGATCATTAATGCAGATATTTACATGCAATTAAGTTGTGATAAAGTAACAGAAGTTCCTGGTGGTTCATATATTCATTCAGAAGGAATGGGGCGTTCTATTTTAGAGGCTTTAACAGCAGGCACTTTTGTAATAGCTGGTAATAGTGGAGCTTTACCAGAGATTATTACATCTAATAATGGATTATTACTTGACTTTAATGATTTTCAACAAATAGTTAATCAAGTTGAACAGATTTTAAAATATCCTAAAGTTAAAAAGCCTTTGGATGATAAATTTTGTTGGTTAAAAATTTTCAAAGGTTATGAAGAATTATTTAAGCATCACAAATGAAAATATTATTAGTTACAGAAAAATTTAGTCCTGATAACACCCAGCGTGATGGTGGTGCTAGGCTGGTAGACACCCTAAAACAAGGTTTTAAAAATCACTTAAGTATAATGCAGTTTGGAGGACAAACTAATTCACCAGCAACTTGGAGTTTTGATTATCCTGTGAATGTGGATAATCGATTTGAAAAAAGACTTGCTAATGCTGAGTTTATTGCACAAAAAGTAAAAGCTGTTGAACAACAATTTACTCATATAGTTTTTATCCATATATCAATGCAATTTGGTTTTATTGATATTAAATTACGAGAAAAAATAAAAACATGGACATTTCCTATGTTCTTGACCCCTTCTTACCAAGCATCTGGTGAAGATGTGCCACTTAAATATACAGAGAGGGAATTTTTAACTCTAGCTGACACTCAAAACATCTTAACACCAAGTTACTTAGAAAAAAAACAATTAATAGAATTTTATTCTGTTCCAAAACAAAAAATTCAAGTAGTGCCTAGAGGTGTAGATACAAGTTTACTAATACCTAAAATTCGTTTTTTAAATACAGTCCCAGAGTTTTGTAGCGTTGGTAGTATCAAACCTCAAAAAAATATTCTCGGATTAATAGATTTATTTGCTACAGTAAAAAATAGATTGCCTGAAGCAATACTTCGTGTAGTTGGACCAGTTCAGAATCAGGGATATTATAATGCAGTTAAAAATAAAATTGAAAAATTAGGTCTTGATAAGGTTATAGAATTTACAGGCTATATACCTTCAGCTAAACTTGCATCTATTATTGAAAATGCACATATTCACATATCCACCTCAATGTGTGAAACATTTGGTCGCTCAATTTTTGAAACACTTGCTTCTGGTATACCAAATATAGTAATGGTACAAAATAATGCTGCTGCTGAATTTTTATTAAATTTGCCTTATGCAAAATTTGTAAATGATACAAGTGAAGCACTAGATGCTATAGAACAGGTCTTTAATAATCTTCCTAAATTATCAGAAATGGCACTTGAAATTGGCAAATTATACAGTGATACAATCCTTGGTAAACTACTTGTAGCAAAGATTTGTAATAAAGAAGTAATAGCTATAAGCGATTTTGACGGCACACTATTTCATAAAAACAATTCTGAAAAAACAAAAAACTGTGTATTAAAGTTTCAGCAATTTTCAAAAAAAGTTATATGTAGTGCACGTCCACTTGACTATTTAGTGCAAGAAATTAAACATATTAATTTAAAAGTAAATTGGATTATATCTTATAGTGGTGCTGTAATATCTGATGGTGAAGGTAATATATTATTTATTACACCAATTGATTTAGAAGATGTTAGAAGATTAGAAGCGATGGTACCGGAAGCAAAAAGAGTAATTATAGAAGATAAAATAGTCCAAATGTCAATGTCAGCACATTTAGTGCCAGATATTTTTGATTTAAATGTTGAAATTTATCAGGGAACTGCTTTTGTTGCAAGTTGGCATTCTTCAAAATTACGTGCAATTAATAAACTTTTAAATCATATTAATTGGTCTGGAACAGTAGAAGCGTTTGGAGATAGCAAATATGACCAAGAATTTTTAACTTATTTTGATGGAACGCTTGTTAAAACCAATAATAAGGCATAAAATTAATTCATGGCTTAATAAATATGGAGGAATTTTATGAGTAATACGTATTATAAAGGTTATTGGATGGTAACAAATCGTTGTAATTTAAGATGTAGTTACTGTGTACTCGAAGATGCACCTCACCAACTTAAAGCAGAACTTGATCTAGAATCTAAGAAAGAACTAGTGAGTCATTTATATCATAAACTTAAATTTCGTCGTCTTACATTATCAGGTGGAGAAGTAATTATTTTTGGTAAACATCCACCAAAAGAATGCATTGAATTACTTCGCCATATTCGAACATTTCGTTCAGATGATCCAGTTAAAAACTTAGGAATAGAACTTTATACGAATGGTACTTATTTAGATGAAAATGTTGTTAATGAAATGAAAGGGGTAGTTGATATTGTTGCTGTTACGATTGATAGTACTGAAGATAGCTTTTTAACAGAAATTGGGAGAAATTTTGGTAGATATAAAGAGTATTATAAAAATATAATGAATAAATGTAGCTTAATTTCAAAAGCTGGTATTGAACTAAAGTTTCACAGTGTTATTAGTACTAAAAATCATTTAGTATTGTCAAGTCAAGTAAAAGATATTCTTAATGCTTTAGAAAGTGTTGGGGGTAACTTATCCTGCTGGAAATTCTATCAGTATATGTCATATGATAATCCTGAAAAGGATAATATTCATGCAATATCACCTACAATGTATAAAAAGTTTAAAGATAATACTATGAAAGCCTTATCAGGAAGAAAAACAAGGTTGCATTTTAAGGATAATAACGAAATGAATGCTTCACTATTTAATATCTTATCTTATGGTAACGCCCAATATATGAGAGATGATGATACATGGTCAACTAGTAAACGTACTGAAGACTTGCGCTCATATAATTCAATGTCAGAATTATTTACAAAACATGATATTAACAAAGAACGTTTCCATAAGTTTCATGAGATATGCTTATGAGTGTTATAGTAACTGTTGATCTTGATTGGGCATGTGAATATGCTATAGAGGAAACCTTAGCTTTTTTAGAAGATAGAAAGATTGTTCCTACTATTTTTAGTACTCATAATTCATCCATAGTAGAATCTATGCTAAATAAAATTGAAGTAGGACTCCATCCATATTTTAATTCAAATTCATCACATGGAACTACATTTTCAGAAGTAGTAAAATATGTTATGAATTTACCACATAATTTAGCAGCTTTTCGTTGTCATAGATTTGCTACATGTAATTTATCTAAGAAACTTATGTTTGAAGCTGGTATGTTAATTTCATCAAATGTATGTACAGATCTAGAAGTCATTACTCCTTTTAAAGATAGATTTGGTTTACTTGAAGTTCCTATTTTTTTAGAAGATGGTGGATATTTATGGCGTAACCATCCTATGCAAATAGATAAAGAGTTAATGAATACTATTTTAGATCAATTAATTAAAGTTATTGTGATCCATCCTATGCATTTTACTATAAACACCCCTTATTTTGCTTACATGTATGATATCAAAAAATCAGTAAGTCGGAAAGAATGGCAAAATATGACTAAATATACCATTAATAAACTACGATGGGAAGGCTATGGAATAAGAAATTTTATTACTGAATTATTAGAGATAGTACCAAAAACTTCATCTTTGAAGTCATTAATTACCACGAGTTAAGATTGCATAATCATTCATAATAGTTGCCTTCATTATAAAATCAAATCGGTCTACTTCAAGGCAGCGAAAAAAATCTTCTTTTGGATATTGCCATTGGTCCTGGGAAAAAAAGTATTTTCCTGAACCTTCTAGAAGAATAGGTAAAAATTTGATTAATTCTAACTCCTTCCCATGAATTAAGGCCTTAATATATTCAGCACAAATATTGTCTTCTAGGGAAGGTGTATTTCCCTCATGTCCCATAGGAATTATTATAATTTCTGTATTTGGGAGTGTTTTAATATATTCAGCAGTAGCACTTGCATTTATAAAACCTGCAGCAAGTACTATGTTTGCTTCTTTGGCTAACAAGATTCCACTAGCTCCTGCTGCTGTTCTATGTAATACATTTTTACCAATTATAGTAATATCTTGAACTCTTGTTGGCGAATTTGGAACATCATAAGTAAGATTTACTCCTTTTTCTGCTTTTCCAATTAATACAGGATTATTAAAATTTGATATCAAACGAGAAACAACAGCACTATCACTTGCTAATATATATGTCACTGGATTATGATCTAGTACATAAGCAGCTGTAGTAAAAGCACGGAATACATCAATAATTACTATTACCTGCTTTTTGATCTGTTCATCAAATCTCAATTGTGTTGGTCTCATTATATATATTTTCTGACTACTGGAGTCAGATAATGGAACAGTCTTTTTTATTTCTGTACAACTACTCAATATAAATAATATAATAATTAAGTGATAATATTTACGCATAAGAGAAATTAACATTTTATTTAGTTTTTAAATATTAATAATATAATATACTTTCATGTATCTTAGTAATAAGTTTATTCTTTTATATGTTGATGTTTTCTGCTACTATTGTAAGCAGTTTTCATCCTTTTGCATATAACTATTCTATAAAATTATTTTTAGATAACATGTCAATTAGTGATAATCTAGCCTACCATGATATCATGTTTCCTATCTTCCTTTTTCTTACAACACAATTATCTTTAACAATTATATGGAGAATAAGTGATATAATAGAATGGAAAACGATACCTTATGTTAGAAGATCAATTTTCCTAAAAACTTATGATTATATTCAACACCATTCTTACTCTTTTTTTCAAGATAATTTTTCTGGAGTGATTAGTAGTAAAATAAAAGGCATTTTAGATTGTTATGATCGTTTGTTTGCTGAAATGCATCATGGATTATTAGCAAAAATCTTAACAATAATTATTAATTTTTTTGTACTTTTTATGGTACATCCTAATCTAGGATTATTTATCTTTATTTGGAGTGCTATATATGTTTCTGTCATGTATAAACTGTCAATAAAACTAAACCAATTATCTTTTGAAGAAACAGAAAGTAGACATAATTTAATTGGACAAATTTCAGATAAAATTACTAATATCTTTTCTATTATATTATTTTCTGCAAAAAAAAGAGAGATGCAAGCATTAGATAACAAATTATTTAATGATTTTATTCCAAAGCAAATTCAAGTTTATAAACATAATTTTGTTATTCAAATCATTAGTGGGATTCTCTACTTTATTATGTTTGCATTTATCTTATTTTACATGATTCATTTAAGAATACATGAATTAATTTCTATTGGAGACTTTGCTTTTGTATTTGGTATTTCCTTGATTATGGTAGAAGATATTTGGCATACAACAATCTCTTTACAGGATTTTACACATGTAGTAGGTGAGCTAAAAAGTGCTCTTACCGTTTTATATGTGCCACAACAAAATTTAGATAGACAAAATGTACAACAACTTATAATTAAAGAACCAAAAATAGAATTTAAAAATATTAGTTTTGGTTATGATAGAACTGATTCTATTTTTAATGATCTTAACTTGGTTATAAAGGCAGGTGAAAAAGTAGGATTAGTTGGCAAGTCAGGTGTTGGCAAATCTTCTTTAATAAATCTTTTATTGAAGTATTTTAAAAGTACTAAAGGACAAATTCTTATTGATAACCAAAATATTGATAATGTGACACAAGATTCATTGAGAGAAAATATTGCATTAATTCCTCAAGATATTCTGTTATTTAACAGAACTCTTATGGAAAATATAAAATATGGCAAACCAGATGCTTCAGATGAAGAAGTGATTAAAGCTAGTAAGAAAGCTTTTATACATGAGTTTATTATAAATCTACCTAATCAATACAATACTTGTGTTGGAGAAAGGGGTATAAAATTATCAGGGGGACAAAGACAAAGAATTGCAATTGCAAGAGCTATTCTAAAAAACTCTCCTATCCTTATTCTTGATGAAGCAACTTCATCACTTGATGGTCAAATAGAAAAAATGATTCAAAGAAGCCTGAGTGTTTTAATTGCAGATCATAAAAAGACTGTTATTGCTATTGCACATCGTCTCTCTACTCTAAAACATATGGATAGAATTATTGTTTTAAATAAAGGTAAAATTATTGAAGAAGGAACACACAACACATTAATGTCATTGCTAAAGTAAAAGGGACCAGTAAATTGCACGAAAAAGGGACCAGAGAATTTGGTGTAACCTAATAAGGTTATAATGTGCAATATTCACTAGATAATTAATTAAAATAAATATCTAGTGATACAATGATAAGAATAAATATGTACACAACAATTATCACCCTTTATAAGCAAGGCAATAGTCAAAGAAATATTGCCAAACTAACGAGAATAGACCGTAAAACAGTAAGAAAAATAGTAAACCGTTATGTAGAGTCTGGTACAGAATCTCCTGCACCCTATGAACGATCTTCAGCACTGGATTCTTGGCACGAACAAATAATTGAGTTATTAGAAAAGAATCTAAGTTACATAAGAATTTTTGAAGAGTTAAAAATTCAAGGTTATACAAAAAGTTATGGTTCGCTAACCCGTTATATCAAAAAATATAAGATACAAAATAACAGTTGCATTCGTTTTCATACTTTAGCAGGAGAGGAAGCACAAGTAGATTTTGGTGACATAGGCTTACAGTATAATTCTAAGGGGCGTAGAGTTAAAGCATATGTATTTAATATGCGTTTAAGTTATAGTCGCCTTGATTATTATGAAGTAGTGTTTGATCAAAGTTGTCAAACATGGATACAATGTCATATCAATGCATTTAATTATTTTGCTGGCAGTCCAAAAGTAATAAAACTTGATAATCTTAAAGCTGGAGTGGTAGATAGCAATTTCTATGAGCCCGTATATCAGAAGGAATACAAACGTTTAGCTGATCATTATGGAATTTTACTTTCTCCTTGTCGTGTATATCAACCTCAAGAAAAAGGCAAAGTAGAATCAGGAATAAAGTATGTCAAAAATAATTTTTTTGCTGGACGTAAATTTCATAGATATGAAGAATTAACACATGATCTTGCTAACTGGTTAAATAAAGCAAATAACCGAATACATGGTACTACTAAAAAAATTCCTCAGGAACTATTTGAGCAAGAAGAAAGTAATAATTTAATGCCTTTACCATTAGAAACGTTTGATTTGTCATCGTGGCATAATCGAAAAGTAGCAAAAGATTGTCATATCACCATAGATAATAATTATTATTCCGTACCGGCAAAATATATATACAGTGAGGTACTGGTACAATTATCACCAAAACTTGTTCAAATATTTTCTATCCAAAATGATTTAATAGCAAGGCACGTTAGAACAGATGGCAAAGGAATATTTACCACTAATCCGTCTCATTATGCCAAATATAAACGTCTATGCCCAGGTTTTATAGAATATAGTGAACATTATCAACAACAAATGCAGCAGATAGGAAATAATTGCAGTTTATTATTAGAGTTATTACAACAAACACGAGTAAATGATTGGCAACGTTGTGCTAGAGGTATTATTTCTTTACGTAAGGTTTACAATGATGAGTTAATAGATAAAGCTTGTCATAGAGCATTACATTACGGTATAAGTTCTTACTCTAAAATTAAAAATATCTTAAATAGTAATGCAGTAAACTTACCATTGCCAGAGTTTGGAGGTCAGAATGCAGAACTTGCTTAATGACCTACGTAGTTTTAGATTATCAGGTATAGTCAATAGCTTAAATGAAAGGATTATTTATGCTCAAAATAATAAACTAGGATTTAAAGAATTTCTCTCACTATTATGTGAAGATGAAAAATCTCACCGTAAGGATAATAATTACCGTCGTCGTAAAAGTGCTGCTAAATTACCAGTCACTAAAAATTTAGAAGACTTTGATTTTCAGTTCCAACCAAGTATTGATGCCAAAGTAATAAGTGATTTATCTACTTGTGATTATATTAATACTAAGGGCAATGTCATATTCATAGGTAATTCTGGAACTGGCAAAACTCATCTTGCTATTGGATTAGCATTAAAAGCTTTAACACGAGAATACTCTGTATATTTTACTACGGTATCGGATATGCTTTATAATTTACATATTGCAAGAGCAGATAATAGCTATCACAAAAAAGTTAAATTACTCTTATCATTTGACTTATTAATTCTTGATGAGTTAGGTTTTAAGCAATTACCAAAACATTCAGTAGATGATTTTTTTAATATTATTGCTAAACGATATGAAAATAAATCTACCATTATTACCACAAACAAGGATTTTGAAAGATGGAATGAAATATTTGCTGATGAGTTATTAACTCATGCAATTATTGATCGAGTAGTACATCATGCACATATACTAAACATCACAGGTAAAAGTTATCGTATTAATAACTATAAATTTGGAGGTCATTTGACATAAAAATTTTTACATATAGTGGTCCCTTTTTCGTGCAATTTACTGGTCCCTTTTTATTTGACAATGACACTTTAACCCGCCGTTTTATTATTCTACTTTGTTTTTATTTCTTTACCCCTATCTAGTTTAAAAATTATATAGTTTATAATTTATCCTAAATCTTAAGTACTATTATACCAATTGGTAATTTCTGTTCTTTACCAGACAGGCATAAGCGATTCTAGCCAATTTATTAGCTGTAGCTACTGCAATTACATTGAACGATTTCCCTTTTTCTTTTAATCTTTCAATAAATTCTGATAACGCTCCTGATGTCTGATTAGTTTTATAGCTTCTCATCAATAAAGACCTACCAGCCTGTATTAGCATTGTTCTTGCATATCTATCACCTTGCTTGGTTATTCTTCCTAGAATAATCTTACCTCCAGTGCTATTTTGTTTCGGGACAATTCCAAGTGAAGCAGCAAAATCCTTAGCAGAATCGTATGCTTCAACCGGTTTGATGCTTAAAATACTTGCGTTAATTGTACCAATTCCTGGAATAGTTTCTAAAATTTTTGCCTTCTTGGAACTCCGATTCTTTGCTGCTAATTCTTTATCTAAGCTTTGTTCACGAATCATCAATTGTTCAATTTCTTTACAATCCAGCAACATTTGTTCAGCAATAGTGTTGTTAATAAATCCTTCTTCTAGGGCAAAATTTACAAAATTTTGACAAGATTTTGCAAATGTAGATTTTCCGCATGTTACCAAATAGCCAAATTCAAATAATGAAGTCATCAGAGAGTTGCTGTACTGAATCCTTTGTTGTATTATATTTTGTCTTGCTTTATGCAGGTAAGATATTTCTTGCTCTTCTATTGTTTTAGCTTTGACGTGTATTAAATCGGGATCACATGATGCTTTGCAAATTGCAATTGAATCATTAATGTCATTTTTTTGTCGAGTTTTTGCATATGCTTTCACATCTTTAGGTTTAAGCAAGATGGCTTTATGTCCTATTGATTCAAGCCTTTGAGCCATATAATGAGCTCCACCACAAGCTTCAAATACAAAGGTTTCTGACTCTGGAAACATTGTTGATAAATTTTCAAAAAAGCTTCTTCGATCCATTGCTTTTTTTAATACAACTTTATTGTCTAAATTTATTGCTGCAAAATGCAACTTTCTTTTTGCTAAATCAATTCCTATTACTTTATAATTACTCATGGTATGGACTCCTTTATAAAATTATTAAAAATTACAAACCTATCTTAGGTTTTGGTTCTTTGATATCTTAATATCACTTAAAACCGTTGATAAGTTCTTTCTTATCATTGGCGTCCATACCATCAAGTTAAGAGAGATGTAAATTAAGTATTGAGCAAATGCATGGAATAATTTATAGAATAGCAGTAACCATTTATCTCTAAATTTCACCATTATGCGTATTACTCAAGCTCCGAAGAGACATCGTTTTCCAGCAAGCATCATTAGCCATGCAGTATGGTTATATCATCGTTCTAATAGTAGCTACCGAGATGTTCAAGAACAGATGGCATATCGAGGTATTATTTTGAGTCATGAGACAGTAAGATTTTGGTACAACAAATTTGCAGTTTATTTTCAAGATGTTATCAGAAGGAGAGAGCGGAAGCCAACTGATAAATGGCATTTAGATAAAATGAACATTAAGATTAAAGGTGAAGTATTCATACTATGGAGGGCTGTTGACTCTGAGGGACATGAATTAGAAGTATTGCTACAGAAGCGACGCAACAAGAAATCAGCTATTCGCTTTTTATTAAGATTATTGGGCAATTACCCAGCTCCAAGAGTAATTGTTACTGATAAGCTCAAGAGTTACATTAAACCGATTAAGCTTATGTGTCCTAGGACTAAACATCGAACTAATAAGAGATTAAATAATCGCGTTGAGAATGCACATCAACCAACTAGGCGAAAAGAGAAGATATTGAAATGATACTCCTCGCAGCAGAGCTACGAGGTATCTATCCAAAAAGTTTTAACTGTTTTTGTTGAAATGCTTTATAAGAAGGTTTGCCTGAACCTTGATTTTTTACATAATTACGTAATTTCCGCTCATCACCATGTTTACCTACTGTGCTCATAAAATATCCTTTACTCCAAAACTCACTTCCCCATAATTTTTCTTTAAGATTTGGATATTTCTTAAACATTTCCTTAGATGTAATACTTTTTATGATTTGAGTTATTTTTGTTGGGCTATACATTGGTATTGACTGTAGTAAAAAATGTACATGTTCTTTATCTACTCCTATTTCCAAAAATCTAATTTCATAACGAGCTTCTATGTCCTCACAAATTTTACATAAATAATCGTCTAGTTCCTCTTTGAATATTACTCTTCTATACTTTGCCGGTGTTACTAAATGATATATTAGTACTGTGACATTATCACTTTTATGTATATAACTGCTTTCTTCCATGCATCTAGTATATCACGAAGCAGACCTTCGGGGAATTAAACCCTAAGAGATTAAATTTAAGCATCCTAATGCAGCACAATGTACATTATCACTGATGGGAAAAGTTAGAAATATATTTGCCGTAAATGTTGGAAGATATACTAAAACAGCACCTGACCAAAGAATTGCATTTGCATCCGCTAAATCCATTTGGGATGAAGCTACTCAAAGACTTCTTGCTGCCTGAAATCTAAAAATATTACTCTTTTTGACACTATGTTACTTAACTTGACGATGCCTTTTTAACCTTTCAATTTCCATTATATTTTTGTACAATCTAAGTGATTTAAAACAATATTATAATTTTTAAGTTGTGAATATAAAGCAATATTTAAATTATTTTTAATATATTCAAATTCAGAGTTTTTCTTGATATCAATATTGAATCTAATATAGAAAGTTAAGCCGTTATTATCTACTTTTGTTAAAAATACATTCGCTTCTTCATTAGGAATTATAAAATCTAATTTGCCGATTGATGTTTTAAGTTTATCCATCAAATTTTCAGGATTAAGTTTAGTTTCGCTACTCGGGAATGTTATTTCTACTTGATATTTTACTATATCATTGTCTAGAGTCCAATTTGTTACATTATTTAAAATAATTTCACTACTAGGAATAAGGATAGAATGATTAGTAGTAGTCTTTAGAATAATACATCTAATCCCTATTGTTTTTACTTTTCCAATTACACCTTTTATTTCAATTATATCTCCCACTTTAATCGGTTGCTCGATCATTATAATAATTCCACTAATAAAATTGGTGATTAACGTTTGTGTGCCAAATCCTAATCCGAATGCTAATGCTCCTCCTAAAATAGCTAAACTTTCCATAGGAATATTGGCTAAAGACATAGCAATAATTATATATAAAATACGTATTGAATATATAATTAGCTTACTTATAATACTTGCACTAGTATTATTACCCTTAAATTTATGATTTACAAAGTTATTAACAGATCTCGATAAGCGTTCTGAATATTTAATGCCCAACAATAAAACTAGTATGAAAATACAAATATTGCTTACTGTAATTTGGTTATTAGCAATAGGAAATAATTCATATTTCCATAAAGTAAGAAATTTTTGAGTAACTAATTCAATCCCTTCTTCAATCTGATACATATTAATTCCTTTATAATAATGATATGTAAATAATATAATAAATTTAAAATATATCAAAAATATAAACTTAACTTAGAAAGCCCATTGATTGATAAGTTGCTTTTGAGTAACACCTAATTGGCACCGTCAAGTTAAGAGAGATGTAAATTAAGTATAGAGCAAATGCATGGAATAATTTATAGAATAGCAGTAACCATTTATCTCTAAATTTCACCATTATGCGTATTACTCAAGCTCCGAAGAGACATCGTTTTCCAGCAAGCATCATTAGCCATGCAGTATGGTTATATCATCGTTTTAATAGTAGCTACCGAGATGTTCAAGAACAGATGGCATATTGAGGTATTATTTTGAGTCATGAGACAGTAAGATTTTGGTGCAATAAATTTGCAGTTTATTTTCAAGATGTTATCAGAAGGAGAGAGCGGAAGCCAACTGATAAATGGCATTTAGATAAAATGAACATTAAGATTAAAGGTGAAGTATTCATACTATGGAGGGCTGTTGACTCTGAGGGACATGAATTAGAAGTATTGCTACAGAAGCGACGCAACAAGAAATCAGCTATTCGCTTTTTATTAAGATTATTGGGCAATTACCCAGCTCCAAGAGTAATTGTTACTGATAAGCTCAAGAGTTACATTAAACCGATTAAGCTTATGTGTCCTAGGACTAAACATCGAACTAATAAGAGATTAAATAATCGCGTTGAGAATGCACATCAACCAACTAGGCGAAAAGAGAAGATATTGATTAAATTTAAGCATCCTAATGCAGCACAATGTACATTATCACTGATGGGAAAAGTTAGAAATATATTTGCCGTAAATGTTGGAAGATATACTAAAACAGCACCTGACCAAAGAATTGCATTTGCATCCGCTAAATCCATTTGGGATGAAGCTACTCAAAGACTTCTTGCTGCCTGAAATCTAAAAATATTACTCTTTTTGACACTATGTTACTTAAACTTGACGATGCCACTTTTTGGATAGATACCTCGTAGCTCTGCTGCGAGGAGTATCATTTAATCACGATTATAAATATTTTATTGATGATGTAAAGTGTTATTATGTTACTAAAAATTATAGTTTATATTTTTCTATACAAAAGTGTTGCATCGCCATAGCTAAAAAAACGCATTTGTTCTTTTATGGCGTATTTATATAGCTCGTGCATTTCTTTAAAGCCAGCAAAAGCACAGACTAGCATAAATAAAGTAGATTTTGGGAAATGAAAATTAGTAAGCAACATATCGACTATTTGAAATTTAAATCCTGGAGTTATAAAGATATCGGTTTCAAACTCACCAGAATTTACATTGCTATTTATACTAGAGCTTTCAAGAGTTCGAAGGCTTGTAGTGCCGACTGCTATAATACGCCTTTTTTCCTGTTTAGCTTTATTTATAATTGCAGCGGTTTCAGGAGTGATAGAGCAATATTCCGTATGCATTTTATGCTCGTTAATATTCTCGGTTTTAACTGGCATAAAAGTTCCTGCTCCGACATGTAGAGTTACAAACGCCACTTGCACGCCCTTTTCTTTAAGCTTATTTATTATATCGTTTGTGAAATGTAAGCCTGCTGTTGGTGCAGCAACTGAACCTTGAATATTGCTATAAACTGTTTGATAACGTTCATTGTCGCTTTTTTGTGTTTCAGGACGTTTAATATAAAACGGTAATGGCATTTCGCCGTATTTATCTAAAAACTCAAACACCGAAATATCAGCAAGTTCGAATTTAATTTTAATCTCACCCATTTCGAGCTTTTCGGTGATAATTATTTTATGATCATCAAAATAAAACTCATCGCCTACCTTTAGCTTACGTACAGGTTTTGCAAAAGCTGACCAATAGTCGATTGATTTAAGCTTGCCTACATCATCGCTCGTTGCTATCCTATTATCCTTAAGTCTTTGATTTAAGTTTATAGTGATTTTTCCATTTAAATTCAATTTTGCTTTTATCACTTTACTGTTATTAAAAACTAATAGATCCCCTTCTTTTAAATGATCAATAATATTGTAAAATTTGGTTTTGACATGTTGCTGTGTAGAAGCAATTAATAAATTTGACTCATCACGTTTGCTTACTGGATTTTGAGCGATTAGCTCTAAAGGTAAGTCAAAGTCAAAATCGGATAATTTCATGAGATTTGTGTTAAAGATTTAGAAAAATTATCACTAATTTGTTAATAAAGAACTGATAAAGTATGTAAAGTTTAGCGTGGTGGAGGTAATTAGTACGATTTACTAACCAATACCACCAAACGACAGTATATAAATGATGCTTTTACTATGCAACAAAATTCACAAGCAGCATAAAAATTTAAGGGGCGGAGGAAAATTTATCCAAACGTGCTATCACCACATGCTCCTGACATGCTAATATCGTCAGCTATATTTTGATGTTCTATTAATTCCTCAAGATCTTCTTTTACGCCCATAAATTTTGATGCTGCAAACTTATTATCTAAAAGCTTCTGTATATTAGTTATTATTTGGTTTCGGTCGATTTTGCTAGTAAGAAGAGGAGTTTTTGGCATCGTCAAGTTAAGTAACATAGTGTCAAAAAGAGTAATATTTTTAGATTTCAGGCAGCAAGAAGTCTTTGAGTAGCTTCATCCCAAATGGATTTAGCGGATGCAAATGCAATTCTTTGGTCAGGTGCTGTTTTAGTATATCTTCCAACATTTACGGCAAATATATTTCTAACTTTTCCCATCAGTGATAATGTACATTGTGCTGCATTAGGATGCTTAAATTTAATCAATATCTTCTCTTTTCGCCTAGTTGGTTGATGTGCATTCTCAACGCGATTATTTAATCTCTTATTAGTTCGATGTTTAGTCCTAGGACACATAAGCTTAATCGGTTTAATGTAACTCTTGAGCTTATCAGTAACAATTACTCTTGGAGCTGGGTAATTGCCCAATAATCTTAATAAAAAGCGAATAGCTGATTTCTTGTTGCGTCGCTTCTGTAGCAATACTTCTAATTCATGTCCCTCAGAGTCAACAGCCCTCCATAGTATGAATACTTCACCTTTAATCTTAATGTTCATTTTATCTAAATGCCATTTATCAGTTGGCTTCCGCTCCCTCCTTCTGATAACATCTTGAAAATAAACTGCAAATTTATTGCACCAAAATCTTACTGTCTCATGACTCAAAATAATACCTCAATATGCCATCTGTTCTTGAACATCTCGGTAGCTACTATTAGAACGATGATATAACCATACTGCATGGCTAATGATGCTTGCTGGAAAACGATGTCTCTTCGGAGCTTGAGTAATACGCATAATGGTGAAATTTAGAGATAAATGGTTACTGCTATTCTATAAATTATTCCATGCATTTGCTCAATACTTAATTTACATCTCTCTTAACTTGATGGTATGGACGCCAATGATAAGAAAGAACTTATCAACGGTTTTAAGTGATATTAAGATATCAAAGAACCAAAACCTAAGATAGGTTTGTAATTTTTAATAATTTTATAAAGGAGTCCATACCATGAGTAATTATAAAGTAATAGGAATTGATTTAGCAAAAAGAAAGTTGCATTTTGCAGCAATAAATTTAGACAATAAAGTTGTATTAAAAAAAGCAATGGATCGAAGAAGCTTTTTTGAAAATTTATCAACAATGTTTCCAGAGTCAGAAACCTTTGTATTTGAAGCTTGTGGTGGAGCTCATTATATGGCTCAAAGGCTTGAATCAATAGGACATAAAGCCATCTTGCTTAAACCTAAAGATGTGAAAGCATATGCAAAAACTCGACAAAAAAATGACATTAATGATTCAATTGCAATTTGCAAAGCATCATGTGATCCCGATTTAATACACGTCAAAGCTAAAACAATAGAAGAGCAAGAAATATCTTACCTGCATAAAGCAAGACAAAATATAATACAACAAAGGATTCAGTACAGCAACTCTCTGATGACTTCATTATTTGAATTTGGCTATTTGGTAACATGCGGAAAATCTACATTTGCAAAATCTTGTCAAAATTTTGTAAATTTTGCCCTAGAAGAAGGATTTATTAACAACACTATTGCTGAACAAATGTTGCTGGATTGTAAAGAAATTGAACAATTGATGATTCGTGAACAAAGCTTAGATAAAGAATTAGCAGCAAAGAATCGGAGTTCCAAGAAGGCAAAAATTTTAGAAACTATTCCAGGAATTGGTACAATTAACGCAAGTATTTTAAGCATCAAACCGGTTGAAGCATACGATTCTGCTAAGGATTTTGCTGCTTCACTTGGAATTGTCCCGAAACAAAATAGCACTGGAGGTAAGATTATTCTAGGAAGAATAACCAAGCAAGGTGATAGATATGCAAGAACAATGCTAATACAGGCTGGTAGGTCTTTATTGATGAGAAGCTATAAAACTAATCAGACATCAGGAGCGTTATCAGAATTTATTGAAAGATTAAAAGAAAAAGGGAAATCGTTCAATGTAATTGCAGTAGCTACAGCTAATAAATTGGCTAGAATCGCTTATGCCTGTCTGGTAAAGAACAGAAATTACCAATTGGTATAATAGTACTTAAGATTTAGGATAAATTATAAACTATATAATTTTTAAACTAGATAGGGGTAAAGAAATAAAAACAAAGTAGAATAATAAAACGGCGGGTTAAAGAGATAATACATAATCATTCTGGATGAAATCCGAGCTAACGTCATGGTACCTAGATACCGCTAACTTGAGTGAATCTCTCTAGGATCTTAGGCAGAATGCAGAAACCATTATGGCACTTTGATGCCGAATATATGACTGCTTCATTTATCATTAACTGTTTTTTATTTTTAGTACTTGTTTTTAACCAGGCGTCCATATATGACGATGCCTTTTCGTCGTATGAGTAAAGACTATGAGCATAACTATAAAACTTCTGAACATATTATTTATATCAATATGATTACACTTATGCTTAAAAAATTGACTAAACCTTAATTTCAAGACAGTCTCTAAGACTTAGATGTAAAAAATTATATTACCGGTACAGTAATGAACTTAATTACTGTGACTACTTACAAAGATATGAAAGTTAACGATGAAGTGGCAGATATTCGAGATAATATATTAAATAATTTAAATCCTGAACTAGTAAATCATAGTATTTTAACGCGAGTTTCGTATTCAAAAAGTCGCTGTATAGCTGATAAACAGTGGGTTACGGGGATATTGATAATACTGTTTTTGTTATAAAGTGAGTACAAAATACAAATTGCTAATTAAAATATGGTATTTATAGTATAAGAAAAAAGTTTATAGGTTATTGAAAAAACTTTAAGAGCAATAACCTATGATAATGGATTTTACAGAAATATTTTGTTACGTCGATGATTTTTTTCAAGAATTAGACAAGCATACAAATTCAATTACTAACCATAACAACAAATCTGGTCCTAAAAGTCGACTTAACAGAAGTGAGGTAATAACAATTATAATAGGCTACTGGCAGTCATCTTATGATTGTTTTAAGAATTATTATCTGAAGCAAATATGGATTTATCATCAAAGAGATTTTCAATTAGTAAGCTATAGTCAATTTATAAAAATAATAGGTCCACATTTACCACTATTAGTACTGATATTTAATTCTATTTTGGATCAGTGTGATGGCCTTTCTTTTGTAGATTCAAGTAGTATAGAGGTATGTAAGAGATACCGTATTTCAATGAATAAAGTGTTCGCCGGCATAGCAGCACGCAGTAAGACAACAAAAGGTTGGTTCTATGGACTTAAACTACATCTAATAATTAATAGAGCCGGTGGTATAGTTAAAGCATCTTTTAGCCCTGGCAATAAGGATGATAGAAAACAGCTGGAACTGATGATCAAAAATCTTTTTGGTAAAGTATTCGGAGATCGTGGTTATATTTCACAACAATTATTTCAACAACTTTTAGAGCAAGGAATTTTTATGGTAACTAGGGTAAAGAAAAATATGAAAAATAAACTTATGTCTATGTTGGATAAAATATTATTGCTTAAAAGAGCATTAATAGAATCTGTGTTTAGTAAAATTAAACTATTGGGGAAGTTTGAGCATTCAAGGCATAGATCAGTTACAAATGCCTTTGTGCATATGGTTGCAGCACTGATAAATTATCAAATGTCTGATAATAAACCTTCTATTACATCTCTCTTGATATGCTAAATCCTATGCTATATTAATTCGAAACTCGCGTTAAGTAATGAAACTATACAAAAAATAAATGAACATATAGTTTATTATAATACTGTAGATATTTCATCGCATGATTTAACCCCAAGTTTTATAAATGAAGCTGAACACCAAGAATATAACTTAGCCGGCGAAGAATCTTCCATTAAACATTCATATAATGAAGATTATTGAGATAATGAGAACAACATCACTTTAGCAGCTTTTATACCTGCTTCTTTTGAGATTCTTGTGTTAGATATTTCGGTATGGAAAGCTATTTTACTACCATCAAGGTTACCGAGCATAAAATCGGTTTGTATATCACCATTATCTAAATATTTCGAATAAGCACCTATAGGCGTGCGACAATTTGCATCTAAATATTCTAAAAGTGCTCTTTCCGGTTTTATTAGTTCAAAAGTCGGTAGGTGGTTAATTTGTTTGCATATCTCAATCATAGCATGATTGTCTTTTCGTATTTCAATCGCAATAACTCCTTGTCCTATACATGGCAACATCTGTGAATGCTCTATCAAATGACAATATTCCGGATTAAATGCATTAAGCCTTTTTAAGCCGGCATATGCAAGGATTGTTGCGTCAACTTCCTTATTAATTAGCTTGTTGATTCTCGAGTCAACATTGCCTCTAAACATTACTATTTCTAAATCCGGTCTTATTCTTTGTACACATAATTTTCGGCGTACTGATGAAGTCCCTATTACGGCATTTTTTGGCAGCTCTTCTATGGATTTATGTGTTAGACAAACAAACACATCTCTTGAATCTTCCCGCTCTAAAACAGCTTCAATGCTCAAATCTTCAGGTATTATTCCTGGAACATCTTTCAAAGAATGAACAGCTAAATCAATTTTTTTATCAAGCAAAGCCTGCTCTATTTCTTTCAAGAATAAAGCCTTACCGCCTATATCATATAAAGGTTTATTTTGGATCAAATCACCGCTAGTAGTGATTTCTACTATCTCACAATTAATATTAGGAAAATGCTGTTTGATTTGCTCAATAACTAGTTTAGTTTGTGTTAAAGCAAGCTTACTTTTTCTAGTCCCTATCCTGATAGAATTTATCATTTAAATTTATTGTTATATTATTGGTGCTATTTATGTGTCATCTCGTGGCTTGACCACATGATCCAATATTTTGTCATACCGCAACTTGATTGCGGTATCTCAGGATATGGTCTGCAACACAAAACTCCGTGATCAAGTTATGGGATGACAATAAAAAAGGCACCGTCATATATGGACGCCTGGTTAAAAACAAGTACTAAAAATAAAAAACAGTTAATGATAAATGAAGCAGTCATATATTCGGCATCAAAGTGCCATAATGGTTTCTGCATTCTGCCTAAGATCCTAGAGAGATTCACTCAAGTTAGCGGTATCTAGGTACCATGACGTTAGCTCGGATTTCATCCAGAATGATTATGTATTATCTCTTTAACCCGCCGTTTTATTATTCTACTTTGTTTTTATTTCTTTACCCCTATCTAGTTTAAAAATTATATAGTTTATAATTTATCCTAAATCTTAAGTACTATTATACCAATTGGTAATTTCTGTTCTTTACCAGACAGGCATAAGCGATTCTAGCCAATTTATTAGCTGTAGCTACTGCAATTACATTGAACGATTTCCCTTTTTCTTTTAATCTTTCAATAAATTCTGATAACGCTCCTGATGTCTGATTAGTTTTATAGCTTCTCATCAATAAAGACCTACCAGCCTGTATTAGCATTGTTCTTGCATATCTATCACCTTGCTTGGTTATTCTTCCTAGAATAATCTTACCTCCAGTGCTATTTTGTTTCGGGACAATTCCAAGTGAAGCAGCAAAATCCTTAGCAGAATCGTATGCTTCAACCGGTTTGATGCTTAAAATACTTGCGTTAATTGTACCAATTCCTGGAATAGTTTCTAAAATTTTTGCCTTCTTGGAACTCCGATTCTTTGCTGCTAATTCTTTATCTAAGCTTTGTTCACGAATCATCAATTGTTCAATTTCTTTACAATCCAGCAACATTTGTTCAGCAATAGTGTTGTTAATAAATCCTTCTTCTAGGGCAAAATTTACAAAATTTTGACAAGATTTTGCAAATGTAGATTTTCCGCATGTTACCAAATAGCCAAATTCAAATAATGAAGTCATCAGAGAGTTGCTGTACTGAATCCTTTGTTGTATTATATTTTGTCTTGCTTTATGCAGGTAAGATATTTCTTGCTCTTCTATTGTTTTAGCTTTGACGTGTATTAAATCGGGATCACATGATGCTTTGCAAATTGCAATTGAATCATTAATGTCATTTTTTTGTCGAGTTTTTGCATATGCTTTCACATCTTTAGGTTTAAGCAAGATGGCTTTATGTCCTATTGATTCAAGCCTTTGAGCCATATAATGAGCTCCACCACAAGCTTCAAATACAAAGGTTTCTGACTCTGGAAACATTGTTGATAAATTTTCAAAAAAGCTTCTTCGATCCATTGCTTTTTTTAATACAACTTTATTGTCTAAATTTATTGCTGCAAAATGCAACTTTCTTTTTGCTAAATCAATTCCTATTACTTTATAATTACTCATGGTATGGACTCCTTTATAAAATTATTAAAAATTACAAACCTATCTTAGGTTTTGGTTCTTTGATATCTTAATATCACTTAAAACCGTTGATAAGTTCTTTCTTATCATTGGCGTCCATACCATCAAGTTAAGTAACATAGTGTCAAAAAGAGTAATATTTTTAGATTTCAGGCAGCAAGAAGTCTTTGAGTAGCTTCATCCCAAATGGATTTAGCGGATGCAAATTCAATTCTTTGGTCAGGTGCTGTTTTAGTATATCTTCCAACATTTACGGCAAATATATTTCTAACTTTTCCCATCAGTGATAATGTACATTGTGCTGCATTAGGATGCTTAAATTTAATCAATATCTTCTCTTTTCGCCTAGTTGGTTGATGTGCATTCTCAACGCGATTATTTAATCTCTTATTAGTTCGATGTTTAGTCCTAGGACACATAAGCTTAATCGGTTTAATGTAACTCTTGAGCTTATCAGTAACAATTACTCTTGGAGCTGGGTAATTGCCCAATAATCTTAATAAAAAGCGAATAGCTGATTTCTTGTTGCGTCGCTTCTGTAGCAATACTTCTAATTCATGTCCCTCAGAGTCAACAGCCCTCCATAGTATGAATACTTCACCTTTAATCTTAATGTTCATTTTATCTAAATGCCATTTATCAGTTGGCTTCCGCTCTCTCCTTCTGATAACATCTTGAAAATAAACTGCAAATTTGTTGTACCAAAATCTTACTGTCTCATGACTCAAAATAATACCTCGATATGCCATCTGTTCTTGAACATCTCGGTAGCTACTATTAAAACGATGATATAACCATACTGCATGGCTAATGATGCTTGCTGGAAAACGATGTCTCTTCGGAGCTTGAGTAATACGCATAATGGTGAAATTTAGAGATAAATGGTTACTGCTATTCTATAAATTATTCCATGCATTTGCTCAATACTTAATTTACATCTCTCTTAACTTGACGGTGCCTTTTTACTTATTAGAAGGTTTATCTTTTTGCTCTAAACTAAATAAAGTGAAGCCTGTAAAGATTTTGCTTTCTTTTTTACCGGTTGCATATTCTTCTAATGTAACTTCAACAATTTCTTTAGAACCTACTGGAGTTGCATGTCTGAAATAAAGCTTGTCATTTTTGGTAAATACAAATCCAACGTGAGCTATATTATGTTCTGATTTTGTTAATTCAAGTAATTTGGGGTTATCCATTGTCATAACCATAAGATATATTTTTCCTGCAAATTGCTTTGTCAGTTTCTGCTTATGATCTAAGAAATCTGTAAAGCTTATATAACTAATATCAGATTTAAAAGGTTTGATGGATTTTATCTGATTATATTTTTCACCAAATGAAAAACATTCGTCTTTAGATACATTATCTTTAATGTAATTATTAAGTTGTGTTTCAAGTAAACCTGCTTTATTAATCATCGCAGTTTTAACTTTAGCATATGGAAGCTTTGTAAATACATTTTCCATTGTAAAATATTTACTATTATTCTTTAACCATTCATCCATGAAATGATTTCTATTAACATATGATATGTCGTCAGAAAGAAACATAATTTTTGCTAAAGCTTCTGCTAACTGTTCTTTAAATTTTTCAGAATCCGCATTTGGTTCTTTTATTTCTGCTAATGCTATAACCATTTCTATATAGCTAAAGCAGTCAAAAGTTTCTAGATTAATTAGCTCATTCTTATCTCTATTCTTATCCCAAATAATTAAATTTGTGCCTATTTCTGTATCATAAGGTTTACCTATGAAATAGTCAGAATATGCTAATATTTTATTGGAGAAATTCTCGTCTTTTAATGATATTGCTAGCTTGTGAAGATTTTGCATGTTAATAGGAGAGATTTTATTTGTTTATTGTGTTTTTGTACTTTGAACCTTATCCGCATTAGACGACTCATTAAAAGCATAGCTATTAAAAGAAATAATAGAACAAATGCTTAAAGTTAAAATTAATTTTTTTTCTCATCATAAACCTCTCCTAATTAATAAAAGAGGTATTATAAAGAAAAATTAATTATTTATCAAGAAATAGTTAATAAATATTTACTATTTGAGAACTTTCATTAGCTCTTCCCATTCCCTTTTAGTCATTCCGCTAGTTTCATGAATAACTTTTTCGCCGTTTATCATCTTCTTAATTACTTCCAAACCTTTGCGAGAAATATTTGCTCCCTGCATACGATATTCTTCAAAAGCCTTATAAGTAAAGGGCACCCAAGCTTTGACTATATCAAGCATCTTTTCGGCATAAACTCTAATTTCATATTGAGCGTGCGGATCAGCACGCAGCCTTAAGAAGTGAAGCAAATTATGTAAATTGATTTTCCAATACCACTCAGTGTAATAATTTAAGGTCAAATTCATACGGGCAAGCTCTCTAGCTATACCGGTATTATTCTCATCTATAACGTTACCTTCTTCATCTGTATTCATTAGCTCCGTATAGTGCTTATAGCAGTTACGGGCATCTTCTTCTAATATGTTAAGGACTTTTTCAGCTACTTCTTTTGGTAGGCTATCGCTCTCTCGACATTGTTTGTTAGTACTAGATTGTGGGGCGATATTTTGCGGCTCAGGTAAATAAAACTCATTGCCTAGAATGGAGTATCTAGCTGAATATTCATTAACACTTGCTGTTCTATGCCTAATCCATTGTCTTGCAATAAAGATCGGTAATTTAATATGAAACTTAATATCACACATCTCAAAAGGCGTAGTATGATAGTGACGTAGCAAATAATTAATCAACCCTTTATCTTGGTTTAACTGTTTTGTACCTTTGCCATATGACACTCTAGCAGCTTGTACTATGGCACTATCATCACCCATATAGTCTATCACTCTAATAAAACCGTGATCTAATACCTTTATAGGCTCATATAAAATCTCTTCAAGTACCGGAACTACTGCTCTTTTTGTTGCGTTATTCATTTATTCCTCTGTGTTTTTTGTTTTATAAGTGTATAGTTGTCACTCTGTGGCGGCATTGCCTGCGTGGATCGGAAAGCACCCTTGGTGTCATCTAGTTGCTTGTCCACGATATCCAAAAAATAATAAAAAATACTAATATTATTAGTATTTTTAACTGGATTCTGTGTATAAATCACGGGATGACAGAGAAAAATGATCCATGCAATAATGCCATCACGGGATGACAAGTTATGACAAATAACTATATAAATTTCTGCCGTTTCTTTTGAGCCATAATTTAGCCGGTTGGTACTCGGGATAAATATCCTCAACTAGCTGCCAAAAATTTTTGCTATGGTTCATTTCTTTTAAATGTGCCATCTCGTGAACTACTAAATATTTTAGAACTTCGTAAGGAGCAAAGACTATTCGCCAGTTGAAAGAAAGGTTGCCTCGACTGCAACAGCTGCCCCATTTTGTAGTTACATTTTCCATTATTCTAATATTAGAATAAATTAAATTATGCTTTTTGGAAATGGTTTCTACTATAGCTTTTATCTCTGATAATAATTTCTTTTTCAAAAATACTTCAATGCTGATTTTCTTAAGTACCCTGCTGCAATATACTTCTAATGCATCATTTTGTAATTTTACCTGATTTTCAGGTGAATCAGTATGAATTATTTGATAATCTTTTCCTAAAATAGAAATCTTATTTTCTTCATTGACAGATTTAGTTACATTACGGCGTAATTTTTGTCTAACCCAATGTTCTTTACTTAGCAAAAAATTATAACCCTTTTTAGCTTTTACCTTAAGAGGTAATACAAGCTCAGCTCCTTTATGCGTAATTCGAATACTTATATTTTTGGCTTGTACGCTTCTCCTAATTGCTACATTCTGCGGTTCACCATATTTAGTTAAGGTAATAAGTTCCATATTAAAATTCAATGTACTTAGTAGGATCGACTGCTACTTTACCTTTACGCATAGCAAGATACAGCTTATCTTCTACATGCCCGATTATACTAGTTTTAGTAACCTTATCACCTTTTTTAACTGATAAATCTTTTAAGCCTGCATAAGCTACTTCTAGATCTTCTTTGTCTAATTTAACGATTACTAAATTACCAAATTGTGCATTATTTCCTGAGAATATAACAGTTCCTGAGCCTATAGAATTAACGCTACTTTTTTCTAAAACAGCAATATCTATGCCTTTATTCTTACCAGCTTTAAATTCGGTGACAATTTCGCCGTTCAGAGGTTTCTCAAAAATTGACTTTGTTATTTCCTCATCATGTTTTGTGGTCGGGATCTCAACAACATCATTATCATCTTCGGTAGTTTCTATTGCAGGCTCTTCTAAAGAGCCGCTTGCTTCTGATTTAGGAGCTTCTTCTATAGTACTACTAGTTATTATCCCCTCATCATTATCAATAACATTACCAGAATTACTAAGGGTAATTCCTCTTTCTTTATACTCGATTGGGGCAGGAGGTTGATCAACGCAAGCAGCTAAACAAAAGAATATTAGACTACTTAGTGCAATAGGGTATTTCATATATTTAATAAGATTATTATATTGTGTTAGTCAATAAACTATACTTATTATATAATTCTTATCATTCATTTTCCATTAAAAAAATTAATTATGAAAACTTACGATATTGTTATAGCAAGTGATCACTCCGGTTATGAACTTAAATCCAAAATTATCGATTATCTACAAAAAAAATCTTTGAGTGTTTATGATTGCGGAACTCATAATACACAATCCGTTGACTATCCCGATTATGCTAAAAAAGTAGTGAATAATATTATTGAAAAGCTCGCTCGCATTGGTATTTTAATCGGTGATACAGGTATTGGTATGTCGATTGCTGCTAATCGTAGTTCAGAAATAAGAGCAGCTTTATGTGGTAATGTGTCAAGTGCTGAGAGTGCTAAAGCTCATAACGATGCCAATATTTTGGTATTAGGTGCAAAAACCTTAGATCAAGGAGAGGTATTTAATATTATAGATAAATTTTTAGTCACTAAATTCGAAGGCGGTAGGCATAGTGTTAGGTTGTTGAAAATCAAATAATGACATATAGGATGTTTTTCGATCCACGCAAGCAAGCCTTAAGCGGGCATGACACCGAAAGTGTTTTTTGATCTACGTAACAGTAAAATACAATTTTTAATTCATTAAATATATTATCATGCAAGCTCTAAATACAACTTATATTTTACTTATCACAGCAATCAAAACTTACGCTATGTTTGGTTCTAAATATCGTAAAGATGGAGAACGAAGCTGTTGTTGCATATAGTCATCTAAAAGCCCTAACTTTATTTGGTAGACCGTTTTACCTATTTTATTTGCAGTTCTTTTGAGAAAAGCCCAAACTAGAAATGCACAACTAATGTGATTACGTTGGATACGCTGTTTTCTGCATTGGCAACGTTCTATACCAGTCAGTTGCTTAATTTCTCTATGCATGCTCTCAATTACCCATCGCAAGCCAAACTCATCTTGTGCAGCTTTAGAAGATTTTTGAGTTTTGTTATTGGTAACAACATAATCAACTCTGTTGGTAGAAACAGTAAATGTTAAACAAATTAACATGCTTATTTTTGGCAAATCCTTTTATATGAATCTCCATTCCATTCTTAATTTCTTCATCTGAAAACGTCAACTTGCTAACAGCTTTATAAGGCTCGTAATCACACGTTTTACTAACATTTCTATTGGCTTTAATAGGGGCATAATAATATTTGCCCAAGGAGTCAACATGTTGCATAATTTTGTGTGTAGCATACCATGTGTCAAAAAGTACAGTTTGAAAAGGAATCTTTTTACTATAAACAGCATTATTGAACATCTTTAGTAGGTGATCTAGTTTCGTCGCTCCATCATGATCAGGTGAAAAAATGCGATAATCTATTACCCAAAACTTATCAATATCGGGGTTATAATATACAAGACTCACTACTCCTATACCGGTAGTAACTCCACCTGTAGCTCCACTATACTGCGATCTAGCAACCTCTATTTTCTTTGTGTTCCTTTTGTTTAACACCGTATCATCAAATATTGTATATCCGTTAGATGAAAAGATAACATCATTCTTAATGTGTTCCCATAACAAAGAAGGAGTATATTTTTCATTTTCTAAAAATCTATTAATAACATCATGGCTACATTTCTTGGCATGTTCAGCGTAGTAGGTTAAACTATAATTCTTTTGGCTAATTGTTAAAAATTGACAGTAATCTGTTCTATTAATCTCTTAGGGTTTAATTCCCCGAAGGTCTGCTTCGTGATATACTAGATGCATGGAAGAAAGCAGTTATATACATAAAAGTGATAATGTCACAGTACTAATATATCATTTAGTAACACCGGCAAAGTATAGAAGAGTAATATTCAAAGAGGAACTAGACGATTATTTATGTAAAATTTGTGAGGACATAGAAGCTCGTTATGAAATTAGATTTTTGGAAATAGGAGTAGATAAAGAACATGTACATTTTTTACTACAGTCAATACTAATGTATAGCCCAACAAAAATAACTCAAATCATAAAAAGTATTACATCTAAGGAAATGTTTAAGAAATATCCAAATCTTAAAGAAAAATTATGGGGAAGTGAGTTTTGGAGTAAAGGATATTTTATGAGCACAGTAGGTAAACATGGTGATGAGCGGAAATTACGTAATTAACGCGAGTTTCGAATTAATATAGCATAGGATTTAGCATATCAAGAGAGATGTAATAGAAGGTTTATTATCAGACATTTGATAATTTATCAGTGCTGCAACCATATGCACAAAGGCATTTGTAACTGATCTATGCCTTGAATGCTCAAACTTCCCCAATAGTTTAATTTTACTAAACACAGATTCTATTAATGCTCTTTTAAGCAATAATATTTTATCCAACATAGACATAAGTTTATTTTTCATATTTTTCTTTACCCTAGTTACCATAAAAATTCCTTGCTCTAAAAGTTGTTGAAATAATTGTTGTGAAATATAACCACGATCTCCGAATACTTTACCAAAAAGATTTTTGATCATCAGTTCCAGCTGTTTTCTATCATCCTTATTGCCAGGGCTAAAAGATGCTTTAACTATACCACCGGCTCTATTAATTATTAGATGTAGTTTAAGTCCATAGAACCAACCTTTTGTTGTCTTACTGCGTGCTGCTATGCCGGCGAACACTTTATTCATTGAAATACGGTATCTCTTACATACCTCTATACTACTTGAATCTACAAAAGAAAGGCCATCACACTGATCCAAAATAGAATTGAATATCAGTACTAATAGTGGTAAATGTGGACCTATTATTTTTATAAATTGACTATAGCTTACTAATTGAAAATCTCTTTGATGATAAATCCATATTTGCTTCAGATAATAATTCTTAAAACAATCATAAGATGACTGCCAGTAGCCTATTATAATTGTTATTACCTCACTTCTGTTAAGTCGACTTTTAGGACCAGATTTGTTGTTATGGTTAGTAATTGAATTTGTATGCTTGTCTAATTCTTGAAAAAAATCATCGACGTAACAAAATATTTCTGTAAAATCCATTATCATAGGTTATTGCTCTTAAAGTTTTTTCAATAACCTATAAACTTTTTTCTTATACTATAAATACCATATTTTAATTAGCAATTTGTATTTTGTACTCACTTTATAACAAAAACAGTATTATCAATATCCCCGTAACCCACTGTTTATCAGCTATACAGCGACTTTTTGAATACGAAACTCGCGTTAATTATGTAAAAAATCAAGGTTCAGGCAAACCTTCTTATAAAGCATTTCAACAAAAACAGTTAAACCTTTTTGGATAGATACCTCGTAGCTCTGCTGCGAGGAGTATCATTTTAATATTATTTTTAGGAGCGATATAAGAGAGGTAATAATATTAATCAAGAAACTAGATGATGGATATATTTCAAAACCAATAATTTAGTATTTCCATATAGTTTTTCACGCAATATTTCAATATTTTCGTTTAAGTTATAATCATCTGTTTTAGCCATTTCAACGACTATTATAGCACCTGTATTGAGCCAGTTATTTTTTATAAGCAGCTTCATTACTTTCTGTACTATCTTATTATGATAAGGGGGATCAACGAAGATGAGATCAAAAGCTGTATTTGCTTTTGGCAGATTTAAGGCGTTAATATTGATGAAATTAACTTTGTCATGAATATTTAAGGTTTTGGCAAATTCTTCTACTATTTTTAATGAAAATGCATCAATATCAATTAAAGTAGCAAAACCTGCTCCCCTTGATAGACTCTCAAAAGCAAGGCTACCGCTACCGGCAAATAAATCCAGCACCTTAATATTTTCATTAAATAATTTATTACCTATAAACTCACCGGAAGTTAATATACTAAATATTGCTTCCCTGAGTTTACCGGTAGAGGGACGGTATTTTATATTTTTAGCAATAGGTATTTTTTGGTTTTGAAATTTACCTGTTATTATTTTTAACACTTGTATAATTTTTTAGTTACTTCTCGATATTCACTCGGCTTAAGATTATCTAGTTTAAAATCACCATACTCAGTTCTAATTAGCTTATTAACTTTTAATCCAAAATGCTCGAATATTCTTCTAATTTCCCGATTTTTGCCCTCAAATAAGACCACCTCAAACCAAGCATTACTAGAGCTCTTTTTAATCAACTTTATTGATTGCGGATTATAAAATATTCCGTCAATTTCTAAGTTTTTATAATTACTTTTTAATAGAGGATCAGGATTTCCATAAGCTCTAACATGATATACTCGTTTTAACTTGCTTGAGGGTAACTCAAACTGCCGAGCTAAATCGCCATTATTGGTTAGTAATAATAAACCCTCGCTATTTAGATCTAACCTACCTATCGAAATGACACGCGGTAACCCAGTTAATTGTTCGAATACAGTTTTACGAGATAGTGGATCTTTATGAGTAGTAATTAAACCAACAGGCTTGTAGTAAATCCATAGCCTTGATTTTTGAGAAGAGGTAATTAATGAACCTGATACCTCAATTTGATTGTCAATATTAACATTTGTAGCGGGCGACGTAACTGTAATGCCGTCTACTTTTACTTGTCCGTCAAGAATTAGTTTTTCGGCATCTCGCCTAGAACAAACTCCTGCATTACTAATTAATTTGGCTAACCTTTGCACTTTATTATTTTTTTATGCTGAATTTAGTTTGGCTCATGATTTTGCTGCCACGCAACAAATAATCTAATTTACGGCTAGCTTATATTTTAAATTAACCAGTTTTATATGACAGTTAATACTACATTTATTGTTTGCTTCCTTAGTGGAAGAAGGTTTTTTAGAGCTTTTAGCCAAGGTTTTATTAGAAGGTTTATTTACTTTAATATTTTTCAAAAACTTTTCTGTTTCAGCATGTAAATATTCTATTTTTACTTTAGCTAAACCTTGCTTTTTAAAGGCTAAAACTTCTGCTGCTTTTGCGGATACATCTATTATACGATTTGACTTAAAAGGTCCACGATCATTAACCATTAAAATTACTGATTTATTGTTAGCTTTGTTAGTGACTTTAACTAAACATGGAAGAGGAAGAGTTTTATGAGCAGCTGTTAATAAATTTTTATTAAACATATCCCCATTAGCAGTTTTTTTACCATGGAATTTGTCACCACCTCCACCGTACCAAGAAGCGTAGCCTGTTTCAGTAAAGCTTTTTGGAGCATTAGGTTTATAAGTTCTACCCTTTATTTTATATTGGTTACCAACCTTATAATATCCCTTATATACTAAATTATGAGGATCGTCTTTTGAGAGTTCTTTATGTGAATGCTTACGAGAACATGGTAGCTTTTTTGAATTATTACAACCACTTAAGAAAAAACAATAAAATATTAATAAAATTAGTAAACTATACTTACGATTCATCATCACTATCAGTATTACTATTTAAATTATCTGCTATTTTAGCATAACACACAACTTTTTCAACACCTTTTATTTTTGAGGCAAGATCAGCAAAGTTTTCTAGCTCTTCTTCTGACCTTGCAATTCCAAATAAATAAACCACGTTATCTACTGTTAAAACAGTATAATTAGCAAATTTAATATCTTTTCTGACTAGATTTTTAGCTTTAATCTGTGCTGTTATCATACTATCTCTAGTATATTGTGCTAAATCGAAGTGATTACTATTTTTACTTACCTTTAACTCATTAATTACTTCAGTTACACCTTTTTGATTCCAAGCAATCTCTAATGCCTTTAACTCATCTTCCTCTTTCTGAATATTTCCTGTTAACAGTACTCTACCTTCAGACACTTCAACTTTGATTTTAGCACCTAACTCTTTAAAATTATTTTTTACTAGACCAGCTTTAATACCAGCTGAAATTCTTGAATCATTTAATGTTCCAGATATTGGCTGATCTTTTGAAGCAACAATACCAGTAGTAGTTGCTGCGGTAAAGATAGCAGGCAGACAGCCTGAAAGATTAAAGGCTAGAGCTATGAAAACTAAAATTCTTAACATAGTATTACTAATAAATGAAAAGTTGGTGGACAAGTATACCTTTAATACTTCAAGATTTGGCAAGCCAAATTTCGGAATTCGTATTTGCGGTATATATAACTATATTTTACTATCGGGCAACTTATTTTTCAATAGCAGAGGCAGTTGAAGTAAAATGAATACAAAAGTAATCGGCACTACGCCGAATACTTTAAACTTAACCCATGTTTCATCTGAGAAATTACGCCAAACTATTTCGTTAACTATAGCCATGAAAAAGAAAAAAGTTGCTGTTCTATAGCTTAAAGTTATCCAGCTTTCTTCTTTAAGGCGGATTATGCTTTCTAAAGCATATTTAATAAAAGGATTTTTCTTTATACCGCTTGTAAGGAAAATTATTCCAAAAATAACATATAATATAGTTGGCTTGATTTTTATATACATTGAATCACCACTAATTAAAGTTATAATACCCGAAACAAGTAATACAGCTGTAGAAATAATGGAAAGCTTCGACACTTTTTTGTCTATAATATAACAAAGGGTAATACAAATAACAGAAGTAATAAGCATATAAAGGGTAGCACTTTGTATACCGCCACCATAAAAAAATCCTGCAAAGAATGCTACTACTGGACCAATTTCTGATAAAAGTTTAAACATATTTTGATATTTCTTAACTTATTTGTTGTGTATTTTCTTTTGGTAATGGTGCTAAGGTATTTTTAGAGTACCTTAGTCGCACTTGTATAAAAATATTTATTAATAATATAGTGGTAAAGTAAGCAAGTACTTGTAAACCATTAGGTCTTGCAATATAACCAGTAACAATATGTAAAATTTTACCTATCATACTTCTATCTGCTACTAACCAAGAGCTATCCCAAACTTGATCAGATAAGAACATAACTAAACCAGATGAGGTTAAAATTCCTGCCGCACTCGCTGCAAAACCACCTGCGATCAACATTAATAATATAGTAGAGATTTTAAAAATATATTTTTGATTAGCTATTTTAATTAAACCGAAATATATTATTAGACCGAGTAGAAAGCCGCTTGTAGCACCTATGATTAAGCCTTGTATATAATGACTACTTGTTATCGTTTCTACTGATGAAATACTATATACTAAAATAATAATTTCTGCACCTTCTCGTAATATAGTGCTAGCAACTAAAAAAACTAACATTAAATAGCTGGAATTACCTTCATGAATTTTTGTTGAGATATTGTTTATATGCTGCTTTACTTTTGTTCCATAGCCTTGCATCCATATTATTGTCCAGCTAAGTAAAATAGTGATTAATATCATAATTCCGGAGTCGAATAATTCATCCCCTATACCGCCGAAAGATAAAGATAACTTACGAGTAAAAAAGGCAAAAATTGAAGCGGATACTACCCCAAGCATTCCACCAGCAATAATATAAATACGTGATTTTTCTATATGCTTTGTTACTGCAAGTATTATACCAACTAACAAAGATATTTCTAAACATTCACGAAATACTATTAAAGCAATTTTAAACATATTTTTACTTAATCCTTAACAATTAAAAACCCTTGTGCTGTATCTTGGTGAAAATCTCCAAAAAAATCATATTTTCCCGACTTTAAAGGAGCAAGTATAATTTTTATAGAATCATGTGGCATCACGATTTTTTCCCGATGTAAATCATGACTTTCAAATTCTTCTACAGTATCATCTTCATTATGAATAACTAGCTTTATTTTAGTAGATTTTGGCACTTCTACTATGTCTGGAACAAATTTATGATCCTTTATAACTATTTTTATTTCTAATATCTCATCATTATTGTTAGAATTTTTATTTGCTGAAATAAAAAAAACTATTCCTGCTATTAATAAAAATATTAAACTTGCCAATATAATAATATTTTTATTCTTTTGATTCGTTTGCATATTAAACTCCCAGCTTAAATAAAGTTTAAAACAAATTTTTGTTTATAAAATTTTTAACGTTCTCACATATCAATTAAATTTTGTATCTTTAATAATTATAAAATTCACCCTGCAAATTTTATTAAAGCTACAAGATATACAATTATTATCATAATGACAAGCACAGATAATAAAATATAATTTTTTTGTTTTTTAATATCAGATATTTTACGTTGTTTCATATTTATTATTTAAAATCATTAATTTCAAGCATTAGATATTCATTTAAAGGTAATGATTCCTGTGAAATTATCTTATTTATATTAGAACCTAATGCCTTAAAAGTCTGTCCTTTAGCAATAACAGTTCGAGTACCTACTGGTACTTTACCTTGCAAAGCATAAGAAAAAATTAGAGGATAGGTAATATCACCAATTTTCATATCAACTTTTTGCCCCTTAGTTTTTGAGTCATATAACACTTCGCCATTTGCAAGGCGAGTAATCTTAGCATTAAAAGCTATTTTTTCACCGCATAATAAAGGAATACGATAAGCTATTTCATTATCATAAATTTTAACTTCATTACTTTTAATAAAATTTTGTGGCAATATAGATTTAAGCATGACATTAACTCTATATGCACTGTCGGCATTATCATTATTAGCACCGACACTAGCAGCGTATTTAGCAGGAATAATAGCTTCTCTTGCTTGCCCTACATTCATCCCTACTATTACGTTATCAAGACCAGGCATTACAGCACCTGAACCTATGGTAAAAGTTTTAGTATCTTCTGATATTAAATTATTACTCATATCCGATATTTGGTAAAATACTGTAACTACATGACCACAAGAAGCAGGTCCAACATTACCAGTACCGATAGTATTAATTTTAAATAGAGAAGTTATTAAGTCTTTATGTACAGGAATGGTATAATCTTTAGTATCTATAGGTTTATTTAGCGGCTGCAAAATATTTTCAAAAAACGCTTTACCTTCCTCAGTTTTAAGAGCATTAATTACTATTTTGGAAATTGTTCGTTCAAATAAATTACCATTTAAAGAGACAGGAGGGTCGTTATTAATACTAACTTGATTTTCGTCATTAGTAGAGTTATTTACGCTTGCTTGTTCTACAATCGTAGCATTATCATCAGAAGAGAGTTTTAACTTTGCTATGTTATAAAGTACTAAAGCTACAATTATTAAAGATAGAAGTTTTTGCATATTAATAATATTATTATTACAATTAAATTTACTATAACAATCAATTATTTAATAATCAAATGAGAATAAAAATAATTTGATTAATATGAATAATTGTTTTAATTTGATTATAGTATAAATCGGAAGTCGTCATTGCGAGGTGGCATTGCCTACGTGGATCATTCTCCCCTGTCATCCCGTGATTTATGAACTAGAACCAGTTAAAAATAATAATAAAATTAGTATTTTTTATTATTTTCTGGATCTAGTTCCCAAGCCACGGTATGACTACCTTAGGGCGTTTTCCGATCCACGCGGGCAATGCCTTGCGAGGAGAGTAGCGACGAAGCAATCTCATGAAAGAAATATAAAATTCCTAAGATTGCCGCATCGATGCTACGCATCATCTCGTAATGACGAAAGATAACAAAAAATAAAGTGGTGAAAAGTGAAAAAGTTTATATTTTGTTTTTTATGTTTCTGGACATTAAATATATTTGCAGCTTCCAAAGGCTATCCTAATAAGCTTAATCGTTGTAAAATTACAAGAAATATATTTAATGATTATGAACCAAAAGTTTTTGAGCCTACCAATAATTTATTACGTAAAACAGGACAGATATCTAGGTTTTATGGTGAAAAAATCATAATTAAAGGAATAGTACTGGATCAAAATTGTGTGCCAGTTGCAGATGCTAAAGTTTATTTATGGCAAGCAGGTAGCGGTGGTAAATATCCTTATGAACCTTTAAAAACACGTGTTGATAAAAGGAGATTTACCGGTAAAAAGGATTCTAGCTTCACTGGTAGCGGCACTGCTACTACTAATAATAAAGGGGAATATTACTTTGTCAGCATGTTACCTTATAAATCTGCTGGTAATTTAAAAAGTGTCAATATAAGGGTAGAGCATGCAGATCTTAAAACATTAGATACACGTTTAGACTTATCTAATAAAAATATATGTAGCAATGAATGTGGTGAGATTAATCCTGCTTTGGTTGAGTCTCAACAACATCTGAAATCATTTTGTTTTGACTTAGTATTACAAGGTACGACATTGAAGAGGTATTAGTGTTATTCTCGCATAGGCGGGAATCCAGTATATAATAAGTTTTTAAAACTAAAAAAATTTAGTTTATCCCGCTTTTTCCTGGATTCCTGCTTTTGCGGGAATGACATTCACCGGTGGTTCTAAAGGTTTTTTTATGCCGCAGCTACATAACATAGTGTATAAAAGTAAAAGTACAACAAAATCAAATTTTTTCATTACAATAATAAATTATTTTATGGGTTTAAGTAATTATAATAAATATTTTTTTACCATTACAGTATTTTTATTATTAATAACAGTCTTTACTCCTAAAATTTATGCAAATCCTAAGAATGGCTCAAATGTTCCTGATGATATAATTTTTTTTGATGAAGAAAAAAATCAATATTCTCTTGATCAGTTCGAGGGAAAAACTATATTATTAGTATTTTGGGCTACTTGGAGTGCTAATTGTGTAAAAGAGATGCCAGATCTTGATACATTACAGAAAGATTTTAGGAAGCTGCCTTTCTCAGTGATTCCGGTTTCAGAAGATTATCAAGATGTAAAAGTTATTATGGAGTATTATAAAAGTTACCAGATAAGATATTTACCAATTTATCAAGATTATAGAAATCAGCTATTTAAGGCTTTAGGAGTAATTAGTTTACCTACAAGCATATTAATAGATCCAAATGGTAAAATAGTAACTAGTTTTATAGGTAATACTAATTGGTATGATGAAAAAATTAGAGAAACTATTTTATCTGCTATACCAGGAAATCATCCAGAACCTAAAAATAGCTATAATGGACAATCTCTGAATAAACCAGCAAAGCCTTTGCAGCCTATAAAAAAAGGAACAGTAAAAGATCTAATAAATCCTTTAGAAGCACCTGCTGAAGAAGCACCAAAAGATAACAATGAGCAAGATAATGAACGAAGTAAATAAATCAACTATTGCAAATGCAGAGTTTGAACCAATAATAGCTAAACCTCAGATAAGTAAATTAGAGCAATTATTTGCTTCGATCTTTGGTGATTCTAAAGAAGTAGTTGCCGTTTTACGTTTAAACGGCGTTATAGGTAAAGTTAGTACTGTGCAGTCAGGGCTTACTTTAGAGTCACTAAATGAGCTAATAGAAAAAGCTTTTAAAATAAAAAAGTTAAAAGCCTTGTGTCTTATTATCAACTCCCCAGGCGGGTCACCTGTACAATCGGAACTTATTGCAAAACGTATTCGCACGCTTGCTAAAGAGCACAAAATCAAAATTTATAGCTTTATAGAAGATATGGCAGCATCGGGCGGCTATTGGCTGGCTTGTGCTGGTGATCAAATATATGCCTTGCATAGTTCGATTATAGGTAGTATCGGTGTAGTCTCAAGTGGTTTTGGCTTCCATGAAGCAATTAATAAGCTTGGAATAGAAAGAAGAGTTTATACAGAGGGGAAAAATAAAGCAGTTTTAGATCCTTTCAAACCTATTAATAAAGAGGATGTAAAAATCATTAAAGATCTACAAAAGCAAGTTTATGAACATTTTGTTGATTATGTAAAAACAAGAAGAGTCGGTAAATTAACTCAGCAAGACGATATTTTATTTAATGGCGAATTTTGGGCAGGGCGAACAGCTCTTGATTATGGTTTAATTGATGACCTTGGCGATATGTATAGTACTATGAAAGCTAAATTTGGTGATAATATCAAATTTCAATATCTTTGTGCTAAACAACCATGGATTAAAAAGAAGCTTGGTATGGCAAGTAAAATATTAACTGATAATTTTGCTGACTCCTTAATTAATGCAGTTGAAAATAAGATTATTAACGATAAATTTGATATAAAGTAACATGACTATAACACAAGTTAAAATTAAGAAATTAGATAATTTTTTCGGTAAATTGCCCGAATACGCTACAGATCACAGTGCAGGTATGGATTTAACGGCAGCAAACGAGCAACCTATAACTATAAAAACAGGTGAGATACAGCTAGTTCCAACTGGTATCGCTATTGCACTACCGGAATTATTTGAAGCACAGATAAGACCACGTTCGGGTCTTGCTGCAAAAAATGGTATTACAGTTGCTAATTCCCCTGGTACTATTGATGCTGATTATCGTGGTGAGATAAAAGTTATTCTTATTAATTTAGGCAAAGATGATTTTGTTATAGAAAAAGGTATGAGAATTGCTCAAATGATAATATCAAAATATGAGCGTATATCATGGAAAGAAAGCGAAACTCTTGAAAAGACTGCAAGAGGTAGTGGCGGTTTCGGTTCTACTGGGTTATAGATTCAGTCATTATAATTCATGAAAATTTTAGCATTTGATACGGCAAATAATACGGCATCGGTCGCACTTTCATATAACGATAATATCCTAGCATATGCTGAAGAATTACATCCGTCTATGCAGGCAGAAAATCTAATGCCGATGATAGAACAAGTAATGAAAGCTTCTCACTGTTCGTATGATGAGCTGGATTATCTAGCGGTAACAAATGGTCCTGGTAGTTTTACTGGTATTAGAATAGGGCTTGCTTGTGCTAAGGGTATATTATTTGCCAAAGAAAATATTAAAGGTATAGCGGTTAGTAATTTTGAGCATGCTTATTTTAGAGCTATAAGGCAGGTTAAAGATTACGATAAAATATATGTATTTTTAAATGCCTATCGTAGTCAGCTTTATCTAAAAATTTTTGATAAATCAGGTAAAGCAAATGAGCCGCTGTTAATAGATTTTGATTATGCTATAGAGCTGCTTAAGAATGAGGAAGGGAATATAGTTTGTTGCGGTAGTGGTCTTGAATTTATATATACTCAAGTTAAAAATCTACCAAATATAATAATTCTGCCACGTTTTGCCAGAGTCAAAGCTTTTATTATTTGTAGATATGTAGCAAGTTTGCTTGCAAACAGTGCGGAGTTAAACAGTGCTATAGAACCGCTTTATATCCGCCCACCTGATGCTAAAATAAGCACCATAAATAGCAAATTACAGAAGTAATTCGCTATTTATATGGCACCCGTCAAGTTAAGAGAGATGTAAATTAAGTATTGAGCAAATGCATGGAATAATTTATAGAATAGCAGTAACCATTTATCTCTAAATTTCACCATTATGCGTATTACTCAAGCTCCGAAGAGACATCGTTTTCCAGCAAGCATCATTAGCCATGCAGTATGGTTATATCATCGTTTTAATAGTAGCTACCGAGATGTTCAAGAACAGATGGCATATCGAGGTATTATTTTGAGTCATGAGACAGTAAGATTTTGGTGCAATAAATTTGCAGTTTATTTTCAAGATGTTATCAGAAGGAGAGAGCGGAAGCCAACTGATAAATGGCATTTAGATAAAATGAACATTAAGATTAAAGGTGAAGTATTCATACTATGGAGGGCTGTTGACTCTGAGGGACATGAATTAGAAGTATTGCTACAGAAGCGACGCAACAAGAAATCAGCTATTTGCTTTTTATTAAGATTATTGGGCAATTACCCAGCTCCAAGAGTAATTGTTACTGATAAGCTCAAGAGTTACATTAAACCGATTAAGCTTAAGTGTCCTAGGACTAAACATCGAACTAATAAGAGATTAAATAATCGCGTTGAGAATGCACATCAACCAACTAGGCGAAAAGAGAAGATATTGATTAAATTTAAGCATCCTAATGCAGCACAATGTACATTATCACTGATGGGAAAAGTTAGAAATATATTTGCCGTAAATGTTGGAAGGTATACTAAAACAGCACCTGACCAAAGAATTGCATTTGCATCCGCTAAATCCATTTGGGATGAAGCTACTCAAAGACTTCTTACTGCCTGAAATCTAAAAATATTACTCTTTTTGACACTATGTTACTTAACTTGATGATGCCATCAAATGTTATAATAAAGCTATAAGCGTAAATCCTGATGACCATCATGCATATCATAACAAAGCACTATCTCTTGCTGGTCTTGGTTATAACGAGTTGGCTTTGGAGTATTATGACAAAGCAATGGACCTTAATCCTAAGAGATATGAGGATATGTTCGATGAAGTGATAAACGAAAGTGAAGCAGAAATGACTTTAGAGAATAGCGCAGAAATAGAGGGTCATATTACAAAAGAGATAGAGCAGTATATTAATCGAGGTGGAGTATTAAGTTAATAATTTAGCTATTAATAATGACTTACTAGTAATTTTTAAAAAACATTATATAAATATCAATTAAAATTATCAAAAAAGATAGGAGCGAGAAAATGAGCCATAAAGAACAAAATGTAACATCAAATATAGAAACTGATATTGTGAAGAGTAATCGCGTATTATCCTTATCAGGAGGCGGAGTAAAAGGAATAGCAGAGCTAGTGGTGCTCGCTGAGATAGAGGAGCGTACGGGTAAGTCTATAACGGAGTTATTTCCAATAATAACAGGCACTAGTGTTGGCGGACTTATTGCAGGATTGCTAACCATTCCCAAAGAATCAGGAAGTAGTATACCAAAATATAGTGCCAAAGAGGCTTTAGAGATATTTAAGGAAGCAGCCCCGCAAATATTTCCAGATGAGTTATTAAGCGGAGTGAAGCAAGTATTTACACATAAATACAGTCAAAAGCCATTAGAGAAAATATTAGATGAACATTTAGGAGGTATGCGTTTAAGTGAGGCAACATCACGCTTAATGATACCGGTGACAAATTTAAATACAGATGGTCGGGAAGTAGAAGTCTTTGATAGCCATAATCTATTTGGGACAAGCGGGCATAGTGATCCAAGCCTTAAGGATGTGCTGCTTGCAACTACAGCAGCCCCTACTTATTTTAAGGCAGTAACAAATGCGAGTGCTATTACAGGTACATCTGTATCAAAAGAAGCATTATATGCCTATGCAGATGGAGGGTTAGCTGCTAACCGTCCAGCATATGAGGCATTAAAGATATTAAAAGGCAATAATAATCGTGAGCAGAAAAAAGAAATATTAGATAAAACGATGGTGTGTTCACTAGATTTTGATGATGCCCTGAATTTTCATGAAGCAATACCTGTAAGTGATAAACCAACCAGTAATGGTATTTGGAAGTATATAAAGTATGCAAGTCCAGCATTACTAATATATGATGGGCTATCGAAGTTATTTGAGAGTACGCATGATGATGGAGCAATAGGGTGGATGTCTAAGGGCAAGCTAATAGATAGATTAATGCACGCAAGCGAAGAAAATGTAAACTCTGCGGTCAGGAGTGATTTACCGGGTACAGATGAGTTTATAGAGGTAAAGCTTCCAATTACTAAAGAAACATCAAGTTTAGATAATGCAAAAGTAAAAAATATAGCTGCTTTAGAAGAAGTAGGTCGTCAGTATATAAAGGAGCATGATCAGCAATTACAGAAGTTATGTGATAATTTACTCTATCATTATAATCACGAACAAAATATGGAGGGTGATGCTGATACTGCAGCTACTATAGATGATATGTTCGTTGCAGATAAAACAATAGACAAAGTAATAATATCCGAAGAATTAGTACAAAAATTAGGAGCCAATTTAAATGAGCAGCAGGTAGCTACTATCGAAAGGGCACTTGCAAGCTTAAGTTCCAAAGAAAGTGAAATGGTAGAAGCATTTTTACACAACCTTAATAATGATCAAGTTATAGCTTTATCTAAGCTACTGCCTGTAATTGCTGACGGTGAATTTAAGGATACTCAAATAGAAGAGATGAATATATTTCAGAATAAGTTTTTGCAGGTTTTTAGCAATATGTTTACTAACCAAGATGAGTTTGGATCTGAAGTATCATTAAATGCTACCCAAGAATATACTGCTGAAGTAGCATGTGATGGTAGAGGATCAGAATTATCACATCATATCGATATAGGTGTAGAGGCTTAATGCTTCTTACACTTTGCATTATAAGTTTTATTGTTATATTATACCAATAATAAAAACAATGACAGATTATAGTAATAATACAAACAAGTACATAGAAAATAAAATCGGCTTAAATCTAAAGACGTTAAATAGTTTTAGTATAGGAGAGCATAAGAAATATAGCGATATCTACAGTTTAACTTCGCATGAATATAGATATAGTGCTTTAAGTGCGGTATTAAAGATCATGGCAATACCATTAGTTGCTGTATTGAATGTAATTAAAATATTCACAAATTTTGAAGTAGTGGCAGTTAAGGAAATGGTCAATATACCACTTATTCTTTTAAAAAAGATGGATCAAGGTATTTCAAAGAAGATATTACAAGGACTTGATAATACCAATGAAGCAGAGCTACGTGATATAACAAATAATATATTAGAGCAGTGGAAAGAAGATAATGCTTTGATCCAAAAAGAAGAGGAGAGTTGGTTTAGCAGCGTTAAGAATTATATATGCGACAATGTATCATTTATTGAATATATTAGAAACTTTTGGGTAAATGGGGGAATACATTATAGTAAGACGCAACTTGAAGAGCAGCACTTAGTTAAGAAGATAACCAAGGAAATCTTTAAAACAGCCTATATTGCTGGCAAAGAGGTGCGAGCATTAAGTAGTGATGATATATATAATCATTTTAAGGAGATAGGAGCTTATAAGGATAACATGCCAACAAAAGAGATAGATTTATTTCAAAATCAGTTATTTCATAGCAATGATGATATTTGGACTGAGTCTATTTTGGATCTAAGTTACTTGAGTAATGATGATACGACACCTTTACTAGGTAAGTAAAAAACGTTAGTATGTTCCAAAAACGTTCGTTTTTGGAACAGCGTTAATCTCTTAGGGTTTAATTCCCCGAAGGTCTGCTTCGTGATATACTAGATGCATGGAAGAAAGCAGTTATATACATAAAAGTGATAATGTCACAGTACTAATATATCATTTAGTAACACCGGCAAAGTATAGAAGAGTAATATTCAAAGAGGAACTAGACGATTATTTATGTAAAATTTGTGAGGACATAGAAGCTCGTTATGAAATTAGATTTTTGGAAATAGGAGTAGATAAAGAACATGTACATTTTTTACTACAGTCAATACCAATGTATAGCCCAACAAAAATAACTCAAATCATAAAAAGTATTACATCTAAGGAAATGTTTAAGAAATATCCAAATCTTAAAGAAAAATTATGGGGAAGTGAGTTTTGGAGTAAAGGATATTTTATGAGCACAGTAGGTAAACATGGTGATGAGCGGAAATTACGTAATTATGTAAAAAATCAAGGTTCAGGCAAACCTTCTTATAAAGCATTTCAACAAAAACAGTTAAAACTTTTTGGATAGATACCTCGTAGCTCTGCTGCGAGGAGTATCATTTGTCGCACATCAAAGTAATACGACAGTGTTTGTCGTACATAATTTTAATATTTTTTAGAAGTAAAAAAGTACAAAGAGGTAGTAGTACGAAAAACACTTGTTTTTCGTACAGAGTAATTAACAGCGACAGAACACGAGAACAAAGAATCAAGTAGAAATATAGATGAAAGTAGTAGAGGCTACTACTTTCCAAAAAGAATAGTTAAGATTTAGACTTAAGCAGGTTATCTGTAATAGTTGAGATTTTATCTTGCATTTAGTAAAATAAATTAATTATTAAATGGAGATAAGAAATGAACTTAAATTAAAAAATAATAAAGCCAAAATTAGGATTACTAGAACTCGCTAAGAGTCTTGGTAGCATATCATCAGCATGTAAAGCGATGGGCTATAGCAGAGATAGTTATTACAGATTTAAAGAACTGTATGAAACTGGTGGTGAAGAAGCGTTGTATGAGATTAGCCGGAAGAAGCCAATAATAGCGAATAGAGTTGATCCAGCGATAGAGAAGGCAGTAATGGATATGGCAATAGAATATCCAGCATATGGACAGATTCGAGTATCAAATGAGCTTAAGAAGAGCGGTATACTTGTATCACCTGGAGGAGTGAGATCAATTTGGTTACGTAATGATTTAAACAATATCAATAAAAGGCTTAAAGCATTAGAAGCAAGGATGGCTCAGGATGGTATTGTACTTACTGAATCTCAGTTACAAGTACTAGAGAAACGACGTAGCGAAAAAGAAGCCCATGGCGAGATTGAGACACAGCATTCAGGTTATCTAGGATGCCAAGATACATATTATGTAGGAAATTTTAAGGGTATAGGTAAGGTTTATTCTCAGGTATTTATTGATAGCTATAGCAGAGTAGCTGATGCTAAACTATATACTGATAAAACAGCTTTAACTGCTGCTGATATGCTTAATGACCGCGTGTTACCATGGTATGAAACTCAAGGCATACCAATACTTCGTATTCTGACAGATCGCGGGTCAGAATATAAGGGAAATATAGAGCATCATGCTTTTGAATTATTTCTAAGTATCGAAGGTATAGAACATACTATTACTAAAGCATATTCTCCTCAAACAAATGGTATGTGTGAACGTTTTAATAAAACTATGAAACAAGAATTCTTTGATACAGCTATGCGGAAAAAGATCTACACTGATCTTGATGATTTACAATTAGATCTTGATATTTGGTTAGAGCATTTCAATAATGAGCGACCACATTCAGGAAAATATTGTTATGGTAAAACGCCTATGCAAACTTTTAAGGATAGTAAGAAATTAGCTATTGAAAAGAACCAGGAGTTTCGCACTTAGGAAAATTGCATATCAGTTAGAAGCCATCTAATGTTATTCTGAATTGATGTTTTTATAACTTCCCAAGTTTGTTGATATAAAGTAATTTTTTCATTTATCCTCCTTTTGTTCATATCAAGCCATGCCAATACAGCAAGGCAAATATGATTTCTTTGAGCTCGACCCGTGCGTGCCTGACAGCTTTCAATACCACAAGTTTGTTTTAATTCTCGATGATAAACTTCTATAGACCAACGTGCCTTAACAATTTTCTCTATTTGCTCACGTGTAGGGTTTTCTAAATTAGTTGTTATGTAATCAATGCGACCATTTTTTGCCACAAACTTAAATACCGTTACCCAACCGTATCCACGTAGATGAATTTTTAGCCCTTCATCGGGAATCTCCAAAGTGTCCAAGCTAACATTACGATTAACTTTTCTATTTCTTCTTAGGTTAGTAACCCATATCCAACCTAAATTACGTATATGTTTTAAATTATCCAAACCACTATACCAAGCATCCATGACTATGGCATCAGGATTGATACCTCTTTCTTTAGCTAAAGTAAGCATATCACAAAAATGCTCGTTCTTTGTTTTGCCATCAGTTTCTTTATCATATATTCTATAATCTACAGGAGTAGATTGATCAATTTGAGTATTGTAATGCAGTAAGTTTACCATTCCTATACCAGGTATAACATCATGTACAGCCCCAGAATATTGATACTTTACAAGCTCGATCCTCTTACTGTATTGCTTTGACAATAAGGTGTCATCTCCTACTAATAAACAAGGCTCCTCTAGATCAAGATATTTTGACACTTTGCTATAGATTTCGCTAGGGCGAAAATCTTTACTCTTTAACCATCGACTTGCACTATCGTGCGATAGATCTACTGGGCTTACTTCAGATAATGCTTTGCCAGTATATCTTACACTACTTGCTTGTAAAAACGATTGATATAAATCTTTGCTACATTTTGATTATCCAGCTGATGGTTCAAACCTCCACCTTCAGGTGGAGAAACTTTAGTTTGAATAAGTCATAGTCGTCTTATATAAAATAAGTAAGTAGGACTTATTTTATAGGATGACTATGACAGAATATGAAAAAGGGAAACATACGGTATATTATCACAGGTATCACATAGTATGGATAACAAAATACCGTTATAAAGTATTAACCCAAGTTATCAAAGAAAGGATTAGGGAAATCATAGCTCAAGTTTCAGAGGAAATGAATATTAGGATAGTAAATGGGGTGATATCATCTGATCATGTACATATTTTAGTATCGATACCTTCTAATATAGCAGTAAGTGAATTTGTACAAAGAGCAAAAGGTAGAACTTCACGTAGAATACAACAAGAATTCCCAGAATTAAAAAAGAGATATTGGGGGAAGCATTTTTGGGGAAGAGGTTATTTTAGTACAACAAGTGGTCATATCACAGATGAAGTAATTAATGAGTATATAAATAACCATACAGAAGCTCATAAACCAACTTCTATTTCTAACATTAGATTGGAATAAGCTTTAGCTTAAACTCTACGGCACTTCTAGTGCCTATCATCAACCTACCGGCTCTCAGCCGGTAGTGGTTGAGCTTGTCATTTTTATCTAAAACTATTTTTCTCTAGATTACCATATTCTTTGCTAAGAGCCTATCTTGAAAGACGAATATGCTCATTAAATAGTACTGCAACATATTACTTTAGCACTGTTTGATGTATCAAAAAATTTACAATTTTTAGCAAAATTACTGCTTTTTTATACAAATTGTAAACTGCTTGCTATGAATTAGTGTATTGTTTTTGTTCTCAATACACTTTCAAGACAGGCTCTAAGTGCGAAACTCCTGAGAACAATGAAATCTTATATCTTGAATACTCATCTGACAGTCATAATTTATCAGATATTCAGATATAATTTTTATAGTGTCTGTAAGATCAAATCTTGACTTCTACAGCCTAAAAAAGTTGCAATTAACTCGTAGATTAAAATTATTATTATTTTGTGAAAGCTCTATAAATATTTTTATTTATAGTAGAAAACTAATTTACTTTTTATATTTTTAGTAGTACTTATATTGTATACAAAATATAAAAAGGATATTAATTATGTTAAAGAATGACACATATAAACAAAACTTAAATACGAATATTAGGGATTTGTTGTTACATGACATTAAAGAAATTATCGAATATAAAAAGAATGATATTACTTATGGTTTACTTGCGGGTAGTTTTGGTATTTATAACTATAGAATGCAAGACATAAATAGTTTTATATTTGATGAAATAGCAAAAAAATATCGTATTAACAATAAAAATGAGTTTAAAAAAGGTATTTCTTTTATAAAAGAAAATGCTCACTTATATGCTCCGTTGGTCGATCACGACAAAACTAAATTTAGCAATCTTGTCCATAATGATTGTTATGATGAGCTAACGAAAATTATAGGTATGACGCCTGACGAATATCTTAGTTCACTTTTGGCTTAACACACCACAAAGCTATAAGCGATATCACGGTTATATAAATCGCAATCGATATACTGCTATTTGTGATATGCCAAAGCATTAAGCAGGTAGATGGGGCAAGCCGCCCAATCAGCGAAGAGCCTATACTACTGCCGATACCAACGAGCATATATTTATTGGTAGTTTTAAACAGATCATTTAGCCAGCAATTTAATGGTGCAAGAAAGCTAACTCCGACTAATATAATAAATATACGGACAAAATTAACATACCATATTGATGAGTTGTTTAAAAACCACCATAGAGGGATTAAACTTAAAATCATTAATATAAGAGTACCTCTTAATATTTTAAGGTAATGGAATTTTTTGGTCAGCCCCCCAATTATCGGAATCATAACCATGTCAAAAATCAGAAATTCCGTATTAAACCTCATTATTGTTTCTAGTGAAATATCAGTAATTAGAGGAATAAAGCTATTCATAAAGACAAAAGGCACTATGTAGGTCATGTATGAAAAGCCTACGGCAAAGCTGATTCGTATGATATTTAGTTTATTATTCCATATTGTGAGTAGGTCATTTATTACGTCATTGCGAGGAAAAATAGGTGTTATCCTAGTGTCATCCCGTGGCTTGGGAACTAGATCCATAAAACCAGCTACTGCATTATTATCTGTTGATTTACTGGATCTAGTTCCCAAGCCACGGGATGACAGAATAACCGCCTCGCTCTTCCTTAAAAAATAACCGGCAAGTGCAGTAAGTCCGCCAAATATAAAGCATATTCGCCAGTATTTGTTATAATCTGCATTTAAAACTATAGTACTGATAAAGGATGCAAAGATAATCCCAAATATGGTAGAGGTATTATAAAGATAAGAAGCTTTAAATGCCTTTTTTTCTCCCTTATTTTCTAAAATAAATAGCTTAGCAATCGCACATTCTCCTTCAGAATATATACCCTGCATAGTCCTGATTATGACTAATAACAGCGGTGCAAGCCACCCTATTTGAGCATGTGAGGGTATCAATCCTATTAAAGCAGTGGTTAAAGCAACGCCGATTAAAGAGTGAGATAATGCAAAAACCCCGCCGTATTTTTTAGCAATAGCTCCAAAGAAGTAAGAACCTATAGGGCGAGTAAATAAGGAAGTAGCAAGAACGCTATAAGTTAAAATTAACGCTACTATTTTATCGTGATTCGGAAAGAAAATGCCGGCAAGAAGTGGAGCAAGAAATCCGTAAAGTGCGGTATCAAAATGATCGAGTGCATTACCGATTAATATTGAGATGTCTCTTTTATTTAAGGAGTTTTTCATTTTGTAGGCATATTATATAATCTGTAGCTAATAAGATACCAAGCATGATAAACGACGAAGCTACCAACTACGGCAGAAATAGAAAATAGGAAATCACTGCCATTAACTGTGCCATACGGAACGCTAGAAGATAAAGCACCGGCGTAAATACCTACACTACACATAGAAAAATATGAAAATAATGCTGTTCTAAATTCATATCCTTTAAATTTATCAATCAATATTAAAATATTGCAGATAAAAATCGATCCTAAACAACTTCCAATCAATATAATATATAATATGTTTAAGTTTTTATTCCCACCATGTAGTGATAGTAAAATAAAGCATATAAGTAGGATTAAAGTTAATACGAAATTAGCTAAATATTTATTTACTTTATTTATTATATAACAAATAGGTATTATAGAAAATAATATTCCCATAAAAATATATTTCAATATTAGTGATAGGTTAATTAATGCTAATTCTTTTTTTAAAGCAAATGCTTCATAATACCAAAATATATCTAAGGTAACATAAGATACTACAAATCCTGTTAATATCTGTAACTCCACATTTTTTATCAAAGATGAAAATTTTGAGTCCAATTTCAAAGTGTGGATAGTGGGATTAGAATGTAGAAACTCAGTTAAAATATTAATACAGTATAATAAAGCACCAATTATTATAGTATTATTTGTTGGGTTGATGAATTGACTTATTAGGTTTATTATTAAATTTCCACATGCCCATAATAATATTACACAAGCTAAGAAAAGATATTTCTTCTCACCGGAAGTTTCAATAATCTCTAGTACTGTTGAGGTGAAATATGCAAATATTCCTGCGTTGATTATAATAAAGTTAATTTTAATGAAAGTAAAATCATCTAGCAAAACTAAGTTAATGGTACAAAGAATGAGTAATATTAAGCTAGTAATAATAATTACTTTATTACTTAATTTATTAATTAGCTGGGTTAAAGCAAAAGCAGCAATTATTGAGCCTAGAAATTTAGTTTGATTGATGTTATTTATCTCTTCCCCACCTAAACCTTTATTTATAAGTAAGAAAATCTTAGAAGTGCAAAAATTTGTAGCGTTAATACAAAAAAAATAAATATTCCCAAAAGTGAAAATAATATTGTCCTATAATCGTTTTTTAAAGTCATAAATTAAGTGTTTGCTAAACATACATACATGGTATATAACTCATAGTTAATAAGTTTACTGTATCAAGATACGATACAAAGGTTAAAACTATTTTAGATACACAAAATTTAGTATAGATAGTTATTCTAAATAATTAAAGAGATTTGTAATTTCATTAAGATATTTATAGTTAATCTCTTAGGGTTTAATTCCCCGAAGGTCTGCTTCGTGATATACTAGATGCATGGAAGAAAGCAGTTATATACATAAAAGTGATAATGTCACGGTACTAATATATCATTTAGTAACACCGGCAAAGTATAGAAGAGTAATATTCAAAGAGGAACTAGACGATTATTTATGTAAAATTTGTGAGGACATAGAAGCTCGTTATGAAATTAGATTTTTGGAAATAGGAGTAGATAAAGATCATGTACATTTTTTACTACAGTCAATACTAATGTATAGCCCAACAAAAATAACTCAAATCATAAAAAGTATTACATCTAAGGAAATGTTTAAGAAATATCCAAATCTTAAAGAAAAATTATGGGGAAGTGAGTTTTGGAGTAAAGGATATTTTATGAGCACAGTATGTAAACATGGTGATGAGCGGAAATTACGTAATTATGTAAAAAATCAAGGTTCAGGCAAACCTTCTTATAAAGCATTTCAACAAAAACAGTTAAAACTTTTTGGATAGATACCTCGTAGCTCTGCTGCGAGGAGTATCATTATTTTAGTATGATGAGCTTATATAGCATTAGATATATAAAATAAATATCTAATGTAGTTTTTATATATGATAAATAATTTAATGTAAGAAAAATAATAATATAATTCGCTACTTAATTTACCTATGGTTATGCACAGAATCCAAAGAAAGATAGGTACTTATTTAAATAGATTAATACAAGATATGCTTAAGGTGTTATATTAATTATTTATTCTTCGAGTTAGTGAGCGAGATTAATGAATAAAAAAATAATAATTGATGCTAATTTCTCAAATGAAACAAGAGTAGTTTTATTGGGACAAAGCAATAATATAGAAGATATTGAATTTCAAACAACAAGAAAACAACAAAATAAAGGTAATATTTATTTAGCAAAAGTAACAAGAATAGAGCCATCTTTACAAGCTGTGTTCATAGAATATGGTATGGATAAAAGCGGCTTTTTGCCTTTTGGCGAAATACATCCTAATTATTACAATTTACCTGCGTCAGAGAAAAATTTTCCAATTAACGCATTTCCTGAGATAGTGCCACCTAATATTGTCATTGATGATGAAGATGAAACACCAGTAGCTACTTCATATGACCCATTAATTGATGGTGAGGAAATCGATCTAAAAGCAATAGAGGAGTTAGTAGAGAGTAAATTTCAGTCAGAGCTTAATTTAGAAGCAGCTGATGATATTGAAATTATCCAAAGCGATAAGGAAGAAAATGTTCCGCAATATAAGCAATATAAAGTACAGGACGTAATAAGAAAAAACCAAATATTATTAGTTCAGGTTACTAAAGAGGAACGTGGAAATAAATGTGCAGCTTTTACTACTTATGTATCTTTAGCGGGTAAATATTGTGTTTTAATGCCTAATAAAGCAGCACAAAATGGTATATCTCGTAAAATATCAAATGGTGATGAAAGAAAAAGGCTTAAGAATATTTTAAACAAGGTAGTAAATGGTGACAAGAGTCCTTATAGCGTAATTATTAGGACAGCAGGTAGAGGTTGCAGTACTTTAGACCTGAAAAAAGATTATAGCTATTTATCAAGGTTATGGAATAAAATCCGTAAGAGTACTGTTAAATTTCCAGCTCCATGCTTTATTCATGAAGAAGACAGCATAATACGTAAAACTATACGTGATATGTGTGATCATAATGTTAAAGAGGTCATAATTCAGGGGCAAGAAGCATATGAAGATGCTGCAAAATTTATGCAGGACTTATTGCCGTCAGAAGCATCAAAGCTTAAAGAGCATAAAAGTAAAACCCCTATATTTACTAAGTTTCAAGTAGAGGAACAGTTAATTAAGCTATACCAGCCTGTGGTAACTTTGCCTTCAGGAGGATATATTGTTATTAATCCAACTGAAGCTCTTATTTCTATAGATGTAAACTCAGGTAGATCAACTTCTGAGAAAAATATTGAAGAAACAGCACTAAAAACTAATTTAGAAGCAGCAAAAGAAATAGCAAGGCAAGTTAAGCTTAGAGATTTATCAGGTTTAATAGTTGTTGATTTCATTGATATGGATGAAATAAAAAATCGTAAAATTATTGAAAGATCTTTTAAAGAATTCTTAAGTCGTGATCGTGCGCGTATACAAACCGGTAATATAAGTCAGTTTGGATTGCTTGAATTGTCAAGGCAGAGATTACGTTCTTCTTTCCTAGAAACTAATTCTTCAATTTGTTCTCATTGTAATGGTAAAGGTGTTGTTAGAGCTGATGAATCTAATGCTATGCTAATCTTACGTACTATCGAAAATGAAATTTTTGAAGATAAAATTGACGTAATAAATGTTTTTGCTAACGTTTCTTCAGTCATTTACCTACTTAATAATAAACGTCAGGAAATAAAATCTATTGAAGAGAAATATAATATAAGGCTTAATTTTTATTCTGATCCTAATGCTACTTCTGATAGTTATTCAATCGAGAAAGTAAAATTGTTGAAAAGAAATAATAATAACCTTAATGCTGGTAAGCCAGTAATTCAAAATCATAGTGCTGATTATACTGAAGAAGAGCCTAAAAAAGAACAGCAGCTACGTAAAAATAAGCATAAATGGAAAACTGCCAATAATAATAATGTTGTCAGTGAAGAAAAGAAGAAAACGCCTGAAGTAAAAGAAGCAAAAGATCAGGTAATAAGTGTTGTAAAAGAAGAAGTAGAGATTACGGATGATGGTGTAGTAGTAGAAGAGAAACCGCTACCAAAAAAGACAAAACGCAGATATCGTAATAGAAAATCGAATAAGAACCGCCCTGCGGCTAGTAAAGATAATTCTGTTGTAGAGAATAGTGGGGGCGGTGAGGGGTAATATACGTCATTGCGAGGAGATGCGTATCATCCTAAGGTAGTAAGCCTGTGGGGCATTGCCCGCGTGGATCAGTTTTTTCTCTGTCATACGTGGCTTGTCCACGGTATCCAGCATAAAGCGAGAGAAATCGAGCTTTTAACTTTAATCTCTTAGGGTTTAATTCCCCGAAGGTCTGCTTCGTGATATACTAGATGCATGGAAGAAAGCAGTTATATACATAAAAGTCATAATGTCACAGTACTAATATATCATTTAGTAACACCGGCAAAGTATAGAAGAGTACGCGAGTTTCGTATTCAAAAAGTCGCTGTATAGCTGATAAACAGTGGGTTACGGGGATATTGATAATACTGTTTTTGTTATAAAGTGAGTACAAAATACAAATTGCTAATTAAAATATGGTATTTATAGTATAAGAAAAAAGTTTATAGGTTATTGAAAAAACTTTAAGAGCAATAACCTATGATAATGGATTTTACAGAAATATTTTGTTACGTCGATGATTTTTTTCAAGAATTAGACAAGCATACAAATTCAATTACTAACCATAACAACAAATCTGGTCCTAAAAGTCGACTTAACAGAAGTGAGGTAATAACAATTATAATAGGCTACTGGCAGTCATCTTATGATTGTTTTAAGAATTATTATCTGAAGCAAATATGGATTTATCATCAAAGAGATTTTCAATTAGTAAGCTATAGTCAATTTATAAAAATAATAGGTCCACATTTACCACTATTAGTACTGATATTCAATTCTATTTTGGATCAGTGTGATGGCCTTTCTTTTGTAGATTCAAGTAGTATAGAGGTATGTAAGAGATACCGTATTTCAATGAATAAAGTGTTCGCCGGCATAGCAGCACGCAGTAAGACAACAAAAGGTTGGTTCTATGGACTTAAACTACATCTAATAATTAATAGAGCCGGTGGTATAGTTAAAGCATCTTTTAGCCCTGGCAATAAGGATGATAGAAAACAGCTGGAACTGATGATCAAAAATCTTTTTGGTAAAGTATTCGGAGATCGTGGTTATATTTCACAACAATTATTTCAACAACTTTTAGAGCAAGGAATTTTTATGGTAACTAGGGTAAAGAAAAATATGAAAAATAAACTTATGTCTATGTTGGATAAAATATTATTGCTTAAAAGAGCATTAATAGAATCTGTGTTTAGTAAAATTAAACTATTGGGGAAGTTTGAGCATTCAAGGCATAGATCAGTTACAAATGCCTTTGTGCATATGGTTGCAGCACTGATAAATTATCAAATGTCTGATAATAAACCTTCTATTACATCTCTCTTGATATGCTAAATCCTATGCTATATTAATTCGAAACTCGCGTTAAAAAGATTCCTTTTCAAACTGTACTTTTTGACACATGGTATGCTACACACAAAATTATGCAACATGTTGACTCCTTGGGCAAATATTATTATGCCCCTATTAAAGCCAATAGAAATGTTAGTAAAACGTGTGATTACGAGCCTTATAAAGCTGTTAGCAAGTTGACGTTTTCAGATGAAGAAATTAAGAATGGAATGGAGATTCATATAAAAGGATTTGCCAAAAATAAGCATGTTAATTTGTTTAAATTTACTGTTTCTACCAACAGAGTTGATTATGTTGTTACCAATAACAAAACTCAAAAATCTTCTAAAGCTGCACAAGATGAGTTTGGCTTGCGATGGGTAATTGAGAGCATGCATAGAGAAATTAAGCAACTGACTGGTATAGAACGTTGCCAATGCAGAAAACAGCGTATTCAACGTAATCACATTAGTTGTGCATTTCTAGTTTGGGCTTTTCTCAAAAGAACTGCAAATAAAATAGGTAAAACGGTCTACCAAATAAAGTTAGGGCTTTTAGATGACTATATGCAACAACAGCTTCGTTCTCCATCTTTACGATATTTAGAACCAAACATAGCGTAAGTTTTGCTAATATATCATTTAGTAACACCGGCAAAGTATAGAAGAGTAATATTCAATGAGGAACTAGACGATTATTTATGTAAAATTTGTGAGGACATAGAGGCTCGTTATGAAATTAGATTTTTGGAAATAGGAGTAGATAAAGAACATGTACATTTTTTACTACAGTCAATACTAATGTATAGCCCAACAAAAATAACTCAAATCATAAAAAGTATTACATCTAAGGAAATGTTTAAGAAATATCCAAATCTTAAAGAAAAATTATGGGGAAGTGAGTTTTGGAGTAAAGGATATTTTATGAGCACAGTAGGTAAACATGGTGATGAGCGGAAATTACGTAATTATGTAAAAAATCAAGGTTCAGGCAAACCTTCTTATAAAGCATTTCAACAAAAACAGTTAAAACTTTTTGGATAGATACCTCGTAGCTCTGCTGCGAGGAGTATCATTAATATAATGAAATAATATTATATATATTAGCAAGCCAGCATAATGGAACCTTATATATTGGAGAAACTTCAAATATTATAAAAAATGGGATGACAACTGGAAAACTGATCCACGCGGGCAATGCCGCAACGGGATGACACCGATCCTTAAGTTGATACATATCTGCCTATGCAGGAATTACATAAGAAGCAGGTAACACCACCTTGGCTATAGAAAATAAATATTTCAATGAAAACCGAACTACCTGAACGCTCTTTACATATTAGGCGCAGGCTAAATTTTATAGTGCAGCAAATTTTAAAACTCGCACAAGATAAAATCGCTATGATTATCTTGTATGGCTCTTTTGCACGAGGTGATTGGGTACGTGATCTACCTAATGGCTATCATAGCGATACAGATATTTTGATTATTTTGAAAAAAGGTAAGTATAAAGGTCATGCTACTTTAAATTTAGAAGATAATATATATAAAAGATTAATAAAGACAGGAGTAATAAACCCTAAACAAATTATTCCGTATGATTCACGGATATCTATAATTCTTGAATCAATAGAAGAAATAAATAGACAGTTAGAAAAAGGACGTTATTTCTATACCGATATTAAAAAAGAAGGCATTCTTTTGTATGATAGTGGTGAATATATTTTAAGTGAGGCTAAAGATTTACCTTGGAGCGAGATGAAAGAAATAGCTCAAGATTATTTTGAACAGTGGTTTAGAGAAGGGTGCGGGTTTCTGATAGATTGTAAATATCCATTTGAAAGAGGAGAATTGAACAAGAGTGCTTTTTATCTTCATCAAGCTACTGAAAGTTTTTATAATACTATTTTATTAGTTTTTTCTAATTATAAACCAAAATTACATGATATAAAAAAGTTAGGAAGCAAAGCAGAAAATTATAGCAGTGAGTTATTACAAGTTTTTCCTATAGCAACTCCTGAGCAAAAAAAATGTTTTGAGCTACTAAAAGAAGCATATGTTAAAGCAAGATATGACAAAAATTATAAGATTAGCAAAGAGCAGTTGCTTTATCTTATTGAGCGAATAGAAAAATTAAAAGAAATCACTGAAAGGATTTGTATAGCAAGGATTAGTAGGTAGTGTGTCATCCCGTGATTTATTCACGGGATCTAGTTAAAAATACTAATAAAATTAGTATTTTTTATTATTTTCTGGATACCGTGGACAAGCCACGGTATGACTACCTTAGGGCGTTTTTCTATCCACGCGGGAATGACAAAGAGCTGAATCCCGTGGAAGCCACGGGATGACAGAGCTGATTCACACAGCAACAGCTTTATATTTAATTCAAAAATCTCTATAATCTATGTTCTCAAATTTGTTTCTATACTCTTACCTACGCAGGAATGACATCAATAGAGTCACAAAATGGCTATTAACTTGCTGTATAATGGTCGTGGCGATGATTATTGTAGGGGGGATAACAAGGCTTACTGGTTCTGGTTTATCGATAGTTGAGTGGCGTCCGGTAACAGGTATATTACCACCTTTTAGTCTTGGTGCTTGGCAAGCCGAGTTTGCTAAATATCAGCTATTCCCTGAGTATAATGCAGTTAATTACGGGATGACTTTATCAGAGTTTAAATTCATCTATCTATTAGAGTTTGTGCATCGCCTGCTTGGTAGGGCTACAGGTTTAATATATGTATTACCTTTAATGTATTTTTATTTTAAAGGGGTCATAAAAAATCGTGATATATTACCTTATATAATTGTCTTGCTGTTATTCTGCATGCAAGGTTTTATGGGATGGTATATGGTTAAAAGCGGTTTAGTTAATCATCCGTCTGTTAGCCATTTTCGTCTTGCTTTTCATCTAATTATTGCCGTAATTATTTATTATTTGCTTTTTTACAAATTAGTCAAAAATTACTGCGATATTTTATTAATTCCATCACAAACAAATTTAAAATTACCCCTTATATTCTGTCTTGCCAGTCTTGCTATAATATATGTGCAGATTTTTTTAGGTGCTTTAGTTGCAGGGCTTGATGCAGGGCTAATATATAATAGCTTTCCATTGATGGGTGGCAATTTTATTCCTATAGAAATAAAGGACAATTTTTTAAGTTTCAAAAATTGGTATGATCCGGTTTTTGTCCAATTTGTGCACCGTCTAGGTGCTTATAGTCTGTCTGTAATCATCGTAACCTTAATTATTTGTTTATTAAAAGTTAAACATCCGAAATTAAATAAAGTAGCATTCTATTTGACTATCGCTTTATTGTTACAATTATCCACTGGTGTAATTACACTTTTATATTACGTTCCTATAATAGCAGCTTCTATGCATCAATTTTTTGCTATAGTGCTTTTATCTATGCTGATTTGGTGTTATTCTCTAATAAAAAATTCTTAATGATCATTACTGTAAACAGCCCTATCGCCTCAAGGTTAGATAAATATTTAAGACGTCTATATCCTCTTTTGACTCAAGGAGTGATAGAGAAAGCATTGCGTCAAAAGCAAATAATTGTTAATTCTAAAAAAGCAGAAGCAAGTTTAAGAGTAGTGGAGGGTGATGAAATTTTTATCCATGATAAGTTTAATTTACCTATAGCTCAACCAACTAAACTAGTTTTTACTGATGCTGAAATTACATTAGCAAAGAAAATTACCACTGAATATTTAATATATGAGGATGATAATATAATAGCGATTAATAAGCCAGCAGGGCTTGCAACGCAAGGTGGTAGTAAAATTAATTTATCGGTTGATTCTGCGTTAAAATATTTAAACAGTCAAGGAGCTGATTTTAAGTTAGTACATAGATTAGATAAAGAAACGAGCGGCTTGCTTTTAATTGCTAAAAATTATGTAAGTAGTGTAAAGCTTCATGATGCTTTTAAAGAAAAATTGGTTAAAAAGACCTATCTCGCTGTAACCTGCGGAAAGCCAACTAAAAATACAGGAGAAGTTAAAACTAAGATAGAAAAAAGTAAGGGCAGTATATCAAAAATTACTGATATAGAGGACAATAATGGTAAACTTGCCATTACTTATTATAAATTACTTAAATCATTTGCCAATAACTTATTTTTGGTTGAATTTAATCCGATTACGGGTAGAATGCATCAATTAAGGTTGCATGCTAAATTATTAGGTTGTCCAATATTTGGTGATAATAAATATGGAAATGAAAAATTAATGCCGTATAGTAAATATATGTTTTTGCATGCTAGTAATATAGTATTATCTGAAAAAATTTTTGGCAAAGAAATTAATTTAGAAGCAAAGTTGCCTTCTTATTTTAAGAGAATTTAAGTTTCAGTTTGTATAGAGTTAAAGTTATTATGTTTCGTAGGTATATTTTATTATTGGTTATTTTAATAGTTAATTGTGCTGATAGTTTTGCAGATATTCAGCAAAGAATTAGTGAGGCAGAAAAAGAATATATAAGCAATAGGTTTGTAAATGCTGTTTTTATGTTTGCCGATGATTATAAACAACTCCTAACAGGAGCTAAAGGCATTTTCGCTTTAAATGGTGAGCAGTTAAAAGCAAATGAAATGATGCCTATTGCTTCTGCTACGAAACCCATAACTGCCGCAGGAATCTTAAGGTTACAAGAGCAAAAATTATTAAACGTCAATGACAAGATATATAAATATATTGATTTGGAAATGTGGTAAGGTAAAGTACCTGATTGGGCATATAAAATATCGGATTCATAATTTATTAACCCATAGTAGTGGTATTACTGAATATTTTGGTTTTGTAAAACTAGATTTAAATATGACTAGAAAAGATGCACGTAAAAAAATATTACAATATGTTGCGTCTAAGCCTTTAGAAGCACCTATAGGAAAAAAGTTTAAATATAATACTAATTTTGTTATACTTGATATGATTATTGAGAAAATAACTACAAAACTTACGCTATGTTTGGTTCTAAATATCGTAAAGATGGAGAACGAAGCTGTTGTTGCATATAGTCATCTAAAAGCCCTAACTTTATTTGGTAGACCGTTTTACCTATTTTATTTGCAGTTCTTTTGAGAAAAGCCCAAACTAGAAATGCACAACTAATGTGATTACGTTGGATACGCTGTTTTCTGCATTGGCAACGTTCTATACCAGTCAGTTGCTTAATTTTTCTATGCATGCTCTCAATTACCCATCGCAAGCCAAACTCATCTTGTGCAGCTTTAGAAGATTTTTGAGTTTTGTTATTGGTAACAACATAATCAACTCTGTTGGTAGAAACAGTAAATTTAAACAAATTAACATGCTTATTTTTGGCAAATCCTTTTATATGAATCTCCATTCCATTCTTAATTTCTTCATCTGAAAACGTCAACTTGCTAACAGCTTTATAAGGCTCGTAATCACACGTTTTACTAACATTTCTATTGGCTTTAATAGGGGCATAATAATATTTGCCCAAGGAGTCAACATGTTGCATAATTTTGTGTGTAGCATACCATGTGTCAAAAAGTACAGTTTGAAAAGGAATCTTTTTACTATAAACAGCATTATTGAACATCTTTAGTAGGTGATCTAGTTTCGTCGCTCCATCATGATCAGGTGAAAAAATGCGATAATCTATTACCCAAAACTTATCAATATCGGGGTTATAATATACAAGACTCACTACTCCTATACCGGTAGTAACTCCACCTGTAGCTCCACTATACTGCGATCTAGCAACCTCTATTTTCTTTGTGTTCCTTTTGTTTAACACCGTATCATCAAATATTGTATATCCGTTAGATGAAAAGATAACATCATTCTTAATGTGTTCCCATAACAAAGAAGGAGTATATTTTTCATTTTCTAAAAATCTATTAATAACATCATGGCTACATTTCTTGGCATGTTCAGCGTAGTAGGTTAAACTATAATTCTTTTGGCTAATTGTTAAAAATTGACAGTAATCTGTTCTATTAATTGGTATTGCTTGCAATCTGTTCCTCTTTGACATGTTTAATTATTCTTACAATAATTTATCACTCTTCCACTCATAGCGTAAGTTTTGACTAAAAAAGATTTGTACAACTTTTTTCAAGATAAATTTTTTAGACCATTAAATATGAAATCTACCAGTTTTGCTTTATATAGTGAAGCGGCTAGAATTCAAAGAAATGTTATTAGTTCTAATTATCCGGTAAGATATTTTATAACCCCAAATAATAGTAATAAACCTATATTTAACCCTGTAACTGCTGATTTTGTAGCACTTCCTTGTGCTGATGGTGGGATTATATCAACTCCAAGTGACCTTATTAAGTGGTATAGAGCATTAAATAGCGGCAAAATTCTTTCTACAAAGTCATATAAGCTTATGACTACTAAGTATTTTCCTGCAAAAGAAATAGACGGACGTAAGACTTACATGGGGTATGGTATCTATATTACTGATCTTGATTCTAAACATACAATGATTCATTTTTCTGGTAAAGCTTTAGGAGTGCAAAGCGAAATGGGATATATTTTGCCCAATAATCTTTATTTTGCTATACTCAGTAACACTATGGTAAAAATTCCTGAAGACATGCAAGATAAAATTGCAAAACTTACGCTATGAGTGGAAGAGTGATAAATTATTGTAAGAATAATTAAACATGTCAAAGAGGAACAGATTGCAAGCAATACCAATTAATAGAACAGATTACTGTCAATTTTTAACAATTAGCCAAAAGAATTATAGTTTAACCTACTACGCTGAACATGCCAAGAAATGTAGCCATGATGTTATTAATAGATTTTTAGAAAATGAAAAATATACTCCTTCTTTGTTATGGGAACACATTAAGAATGATGTTATCTTTTCATCTAACGGATATACAATATTTGATGATACGGTGTTAAACAAAAGGAACACAAAGAAAATAGAGGTTGCTAGATCGCAGTATAGTGGAGCTACAGGTGGAGTTACTACCGGTATAGGAGTAGTGAGTCTTGTATATTATAACCCCGATATTGATAAGTTTTGGGTAATAGATTATCGCATTTTTTCACCTGATCATGATGGAGCGACGAAACTAGATCACCTACTAAAGATGTTCAATAATGCTGTTTATAGTAAAAAGATTCCTTTTCAAACTGTACTTTTTGACACATGGTATGCTACACACAAAATTATGCAACATGTTGACTCCTTGGGCAAATATTATTATGCCCCTATTAAAGCCAATAGAAATGTTAGTAAAACGTGTGATTACGAGCCTTATAAAGCTGTTAGCAAGTTGACGTTTTCAGATGAAGAAATTAAGAATGGAATGGAGATTCATATAAAAGGATTTGCCAAAAATAAGCATGTTAATTTGTTTAACATTTACTGTTTCTACCAACAGAGTTGATTATGTTGTTACCAATAACAAAACTCAAAAATCTTCTAAAGCTGCACAAGATGAGTTTGGCTTGCGATGGGTAATTGAGAGCATGCATAGAAAAATTAAGCAACTGACTGGTATAGAACGTTGCCAATGCAGAAAACAGCGTATCCAACGTAATCACATTAGTTGTGCATTTCTAGTTTGGGCTTTTCTCAAAAGAACTGCAAATAAAATAGGTAAAACGGTCTACCAAATAAAGTTAGGGCTTTTAGATGACTATATGCAACAACAGCTTCGTTCTCCATCTTTACGATATTTAGAACCAAACATAGCGTAAGTTTTGATTGATATGAAAAATCCTTTAAATCAAATTGGAATAATTTATTTCAGAGATGCAATAGTAAATGCAGCTATAAGAGATGACAAAAACTAAATGAAGATAGTTACGTGGAACATTAATTCGTTGCGTTTGCGTATTGATTTATTAAAAAGATTGGCATATGAACATCAACCTGATATTATTTTATTGCAAGAGACAAAAGTAGATGATCCGTTATTTCCTCTTGAAGTAATCAAAAATATAGGTTATGAATATGTAATATATTCGGGGCAGAAATCATATAACGGCGTTGCTATTATCTCAAAACTTCCACTGCAAAATGTTTTTTCACTTGAGCTATATAACGGCGATAAAAGGCATATAGCAGCTACTGTTAATGATATTGAGATACATAATTTTTATGTTCCTGCTGGGGGTGATATACCTGACATAGAGCTAAATTCAAAGTTTAAGCATAAGTTAGAATATATAAGGTTAATGCAAGATTGGTTAACTAATAACCGTAGTAAAAATGATAAGATTATAATTGCAGGTGATTTAAATATTGCCCCACACCCGCATGATGTATGGTCTAGCAAGCAGCTGCAAAATGTTATTAGTCATACTGATATTGAGCGTTCTTTATTAGTAGAATTGCAAAATTCGTTAGAGTTTATTGATAGTAGTAGGCATTTTGTGCCACTTGATGAAAAGTTTTATACTTGGTGGAGCTATAGAAACGTAGATTGGAAAAAATCTAACAGAGGTAGGCGGCTTGATCATATTTGGGTTAGTAATAATTTAAAAGATGAATTATTTTCCATACATTTATTGTCAGAAGCAAGAGACTGGACACCACCTTCTGATCATGTGCCATATTTTGTGAACTTGAAAAAATTGTAGTGTGTAGTCATTGCGAGGAGAAACTATCAGTTTCGACGAAGCAATCTCAGGATGTTTCATGAGATTGCCGCGTCGGCTTCGCCTCCTCGCAATGACGTTTAAGATTATAAGGAGAAATTAGTGGAAATTAAATCCCAAAAATATAAACCGAACAAAGAAGAAAGTTTAAAAGCTTTCAAAGATATGTTGTTACTTAGGCGTTTTGAAGAAAAATGTGGTCAGTTATATGGTATGGGTAAAATAGGTGGTTTTTGCCATTTATATATCGGACAGGAGGCAGTAATTTCTGCCGTAGATATGATTAAGCAGAAAGAAGACAGTACTATTACTAGCTATCGTGATCATGCTCATATTATTCTAGCAGGCACCGAGCCAAAATATGTGTTAGCTGAGCTTATGGGGCGTGCTACAGGTTGCTCAAAAGGCAAAGGCGGGTCGATGCATTTATTTGACGTGCCGAATAAGTTTTACGGCGGACACGGTATAGTAGGAGCTCAAGTGCCGATAGGTACAGGGCTTGCTTTTGCTGAGAAATATAATGGCACGAACAATATTTGCTTTACTTTCTTAGGTGATGGTGCGGTTAATCAAGGACAGGTGTATGAAGCTTTTAATATGGCTGCTTTATGGGTCTTACCGGTAGTTTATATTATTGAAAATAATGAATATTCTATGGGTACTTCGGTTGCTCGCTCAACCTTTATGCGTGATCTTTATAAAAAGGGCGAATCGTTCGGGATTAAAGGATTTCAATTAAACGGCATGGATTTTGAAGAAATGTATAACGGTGTTAAGCAGGCAGCGGAATATGTTAGAGAGAATAGTATGCCTTTGATATTAGAGGTGAAAACCTACCGTTATCGTGGGCATTCAATGTCTGATCCCGCAAAATACCGCAGTAAAGAAGAAGTAGAGACGTATAAAGAGCGTGATTCTATTACTGAGATACGCAAGATAATATTAGAAAATAATTATGCAAGTGAAGCTGATTTAAAAGAAATAGAGCAATCAGTTAAAGAGATTATTAAAGAAGCGGTAGAGTTTTCAGAAAATTCCCCACTACCTGATGAGGAAGAGTTGTATACTAATATATACACTCGATGAACTTCAAAAATTGGCTACGTTGTTCTACAAGTACTGCGGTACTCACGTATTAAGTATACGCTGCGTTCCTCGTCTTGTGAACACCTTGCTCTTTTTGAAGTTGATCGTCGTGTGTTCTATCTTATTTTGATATTAATTAACTAAAAAGAAAGATGCAAATAACTACTGTACGAGAAGCATTGCGTGATGCAATGCAAGAAGAGATGATAAGAGACGATAAAGTTTTCGTCATGGGTGAAGAAGTCGCTGAGTATCAAGGAGCTTATAAAGTAACGCAAGGATTACTTGAGCAGTTTGGTCCTAAAAGGGTAATCGATACACCAATAACGGAATATGGTTTTGCTGGTCTTGGTGTTGGAGCAGCATTTGCAGGGCTTCGTCCGATCGTTGAGTTTATGACCTTTAACTTTGCTATGCAAGCGATGGATCACATAGTTAACTCGGCTGCTAAAACGCACTACATGTCAGGCGGACAAGTCAGATGTCCGATAGTATTTAGAGGTCCAAACGGAGCAGCAAGTAGAGTAGCTGCTCAACACAGTCAAAATTACGCAGCTTGTTATGCTCATATCCCGGGACTAAAAGTAATAGCTCCTTATAGTGCTGAAGATCATAAAGGGCTGATGATTACAGCTATTAGAGACGATAATCCTGTTATTTTCTTAGAAAATGAGATTTTATATGGTCACAGTTTTGACATTTCTGAAAATGTTGAGCCTATTCCTTTTGGTAAGGCAAAAATCTTAAAAGAGGGTGATAGCGTTACTATAGTGACATTCTCGATTCAGGTGAAACTTGCATTAGATGCTGCAAATATCTTACAAAACGATAATATTAATTGTGAAGTTATAGATTTACGCACTATCAAACCGCTTGATACGGATACAATAATAGAGTCGGTAAAAAAAACCGGTCGTTTAGTTGTGGTTGAAGAGGGGTGGTTTTTTGCCGGTATCGGTGCAAGCATTGCAGCTATTATTATGAAAGAAGCATTTGATTATTTAGATGCACCAGTGGAGATCGTAAGCGGTAAAGACGTACCGCTTCCTTATGCCGTGAATCTAGAAAAGCTAGCTCTACCAAGCGAAAAGGATGTAATAGAAGCAATTAAAAAAGTTTGCTACATTAAGTAAATTTATTCCCAATTAATTCTACTTCATCTGTATTTATAGCATCGTTATTTGCATTAGAAATTATAAAAGATAACTTCTCTAAATCAGTAGTTATTTTGTTGTGTATAGGGTTTAGGTTTTTATCTAATCTATTATTTGCAATAGATGAATATAAAATATCAGTACTATCCTCAGAATTTTTTGAAATCATAGTTTTGTGTTTTTTTGCATTATCTTCCGGTTCTGTGCTTGTTTTACGCTTGCGTCCAAGAGGTGCTAGAGATATAACTGAAGCAGTTTCATTTACATCTCTAGGTAAAGTTATACTAGGTAGTAAAGGCTTGAAGTTAATGATACTCCTCGCAGCAGAGCTAAGAGGAGTATCATTAGATCTACTATAGCTCTATCTTCTCCAATTATATTGTTATGTATTATTTGCAAGAATTCGTCAAATATTTGTGAACATTTTTTTTGCATTTTTATTCCTAAGTATATTAATGCTTAGATATTAATAAAAAATTGAAAAAGTAAAAGAGTTTTTTATAAAAAAATAGTAAATTTTTATTTATTAATCTCTTAGGGTTTAATTCCCCGAAGGTCTGCTTCGTGATATACTAGATGCATGGAAGAAAGCAGTTATATACATAAAAGTGATAATGTCACAGTACTAATATATCATTTAGTAACACCGGCAAAGTATAGAAGAGTAATATTCAATGAGGAACTAGACGATTATTTATGTAAAATTTGTGAGGACATAGAGGCTCGTTATGAAATTAGATTTTTGGAAATAGGAGTAGATAAAGAACATGTACATTTTTTACTACAGTCAATACCAATGTATAGCCCAACAAAAATAACTCAAATCATAAAAAGTATTACATCTAAGGAAATGTTTAAGAAATATCCAAATCTTAAAGAAAAATTATGGGGAAGTGAGTTTTGGAGTAAAGGATATTTTATGAGCACAGTATGTAAACATGGTGATGAGCGGAAATTACGTAATTATGTAAAAAATCAAGGTTCAGGCAAACCTTCTTATAAAGCATTTCAACAAAAACAGTTAAAACTTTTTGGATAGATACCTCGTAGCTCTGCTGCGAGGAGTATCATTTTTACTAAAACTCATCATTATATTGATATATCTAAATAAATAACATATTATAAAAATAAAAATCTTATGTTTGATTTCTCTGCTTATATAGATTTACCGCTTGTTTGGGGCGGGCTTATAGCGACTGCTATTTGTTTATATGTCTTGTTAGACGGTTTCGATTTAGGAATTGGTATATTATTCCCGTTTGCTCCAACTGATGATTGTCGTCATAAGATGATCAATTCCATTGCTCCTTTTTGGGATGGTAATGAAACTTGGTTAGTGCTTGGCGGTGGTGGTTTGTTTGCTGCTTTCCCTCTTGCATATTCCTTATTAATGCCAGCTTTATATATTCCCATTATTTTAATGTTGCTTGGGCTAATATTTCGAGGTGTGGCTTTTGAATTTCGGTTTAAAGCTCATATAGGTCATCGTTATATTTGGGATTATGCTTTTCATTTTGGTTCTATGCTTGCTGCTTTTTGTCAAGGTTTAATGCTTGGCACGTTTGTGCAAGGTATAGAAGTAGAGGGACGAAAATTTGCAGGGAGTGCTTTTGATTTTCTTACTCCTTTTTCAGTGATGACGGGAATAGCGTTGATATTCGGTTATGCTCTTTTAGGTGGTACGTGGCTTATCATGAAAACCGAAAAAGAAACGCAAGATTGGGCATATAAATCTACTGTATATATTTTGTTTTATGTAGCTCTTTTTATGGGGTTAGTAAGTCTCTGGGTGCCTTTCTTAAATGATCAAATACGTTATCGTTGGTTTAGTATACCAAATATTTACTACTTATCTGTTGTTCCTATTTTAACAGCTATAATATTTATTAGGTTAATTAAAGCTGTAAGAGATAAAAAAGAAGTAGCTCCATTTATATATACTATTTCTTTGTTTTTATTAGGATATTTAGGACTTGCTATAAGTATATGGTCGTTTATAGTGCCTTATAAAGTGACGCTTGCAAATGCAGCGGCAGTATCGCAGTCACAATCTTTGTTATTAGTCGGGGCTGGAATATTCTTGCCCGTTATACTTGGTTACACTTTTTATTGTTATTATATATTCCGTGGCAAATCTTCACATCATCCAATGTATTAAAAATTTATATCTCAGAATGACTTCCCGTTTGAATAGATGGCAGTGGTTTATTGTCCTATGGCTTACGGGATTGTTATCAACTTTACTGCTATCTTGTATAGTAAAATTGGTATTTTGGATAATAAGGTTGATATGATTTTAAGTAAGACTAGTTGAAAGGGCATCGTCATATATGGACGCCTGGTTAAAAACAAGTACTAAAAATAAAAAACAGTTAATGATAAATGAAGCAGTCATATATTCGGCATCAAAGTGCCATAATGGTTTCTGCATTCTGCCTAAGATCCTAGAGAGATTCACTCAAGTTAGCGGTATCTAGGTACCATGACGTTAGCTCGGATTTCATCCAGAATGATTATGTATTATCTCTTTAACCCGCCGTTTTATTATTCTACTTTGTTTTTATTTCTTTACCCCTATCTAGTTTAAAAATTATATAGTTTATAATTTATCCTAAATCTTAAGTACTATTATACCAATTGGTAATTTCTGTTCTTTACCAGACAGGCATAAGCGATTCTAGCCAATTTATTAGCTGTAGCTACTGCAATTACATTGAACGATTTCCCTTTTTCTTTTAATCTTTCAATAAATTCTGATAACGCTCCTGATGTCTGATTAGTTTTATAGCTTCTCATCAATAAAGACCTACCAGCCTGTATTAGCATTGTTCTTGCATATCTATCACCTTGCTTGGTTATTCTTCCTAGAATAATCTTACCTCCAGTGCTATTTTGTTTCGGGACAATTCCAAGTGAAGCAGCAAAATCCTTAGCAGAATCGTATGCTTCAACCGGTTTGATGCTTAAAATACTTGCGTTAATTGTACCAATTCCTGGAATAGTTTCTAAAATTTTTGCCTTCTTGGAACTCCGATTCTTTGCTGCTAATTCTTTATCTAAGCTTTGTTCACGAATCATCAATTGTTCAATTTCTTTACAATCCAGCAACATTTGTTCAGCAATAGTGTTGTTAATAAATCCTTCTTCTAGGGCAAAATTTACAAAATTTTGACAAGATTTTGCAAATGTAGATTTTCCGCATGTTACCAAATAGCCAAATTCAAATAATGAAGTCATCAGAGAGTTGCTGTACTGAATCCTTTGTTGTATTATATTTTGTCTTGCTTTATGCAGGTAAGATATTTCTTGCTCTTCTATTGTTTTAGCTTTGACGTGTATTAAATCGGGATCACATGATGCTTTGCAAATTGCAATTGAATCATTAATGTCATTTTTTTGTCGAGTTTTTGCATATGCTTTCACATCTTTAGGTTTAAGCAAGATGGCTTTATGTCCTATTGATTCAAGCCTTTGAGCCATATAATGAGCTCCACCACAAGCTTCAAATACAAAGGTTTCTGACTCTGGAAACATTGTTGATAAATTTTCAAAAAAGCTTCTTCGATCCATTGCTTTTTTTAATACAACTTTATTGTCTAAATTTATTGCTGCAAAATGCAACTTTCTTTTTGCTAAATCAATTCCTATTACTTTATAATTACTCATGGTATGGACTCCTTTATAAAATTATTAAAAATTACAAACCTATCTTAGGTTTTGGTTCTTTGATATCTTAATATCACTTAAAACCGTTGATAAGTTCTTTCTTATCATTGGCGTCCATACCATCAAGTTAAGTAACATAGTGTCAAAAAGAGTAATATTTTTAGATTTCAGGCAGCAAGAAGTCTTTGAGTAGCTTCATCCCAAATGGATTTAGCGGATGCAAATTCAATTCTTTGGTCTGTAGAAGTCAAGATTTGATCTTACAGGCACTATAAAAATTATATCTGAATATCTGATAAATTATGACTGTCAGATGAGTATTCAAGATATAAGATTTCATTGTTCTTTTCAATAGCTAATTTCTTACTATCCTTAAAAGTTTGCATAGGCGTTTTACCATAACAATATTTTCCTGAATGTGGTCGCTCATTATTGAAATGCTCTAACCAAATATCAAGATCTAATTGTAAATCATCAAGATCAGTGTAGATCTTTTTCCGCATAGCTGTATCAAAGAATTCTTGTTTCATAGTTTTATTGTCCCAAATTTGGGAGAAAAACCCCGCACTTGCAGTGCGTCGTTTTAACATATAGAATGTAGAGATGCAGTATTACAAGAAGATAAGCCACACAGTTTACGATTGCACTTATCATATAGTATGGGTGACTAAATATCGATATAATATATTGGTTGGTGATATTGGTAGGAGAGTCAAGGACCTAACCCAAGAGATATGTAAGGATAATGGAGTAGAGATATTAAGAGGGAAGATAGCTTCAAATCACGTACATATCTATGTATCTGTGCCACCTTATCAAAGTATTAGTAAGGTGGTACAGTATCTAAAAGGAAAGAGTTCAAGGAAGATTCAGCAGGAATTTCCAGAATTACGGAAACAGTATTGGGGTAAACACTTATGGGCTGTTGGATATTTTGTCAGAACCACAGGCAATGTGACTGACCAAATGATCAAGGATTATATTGATAAACATGAATCGAGAGATGATAAGTTTGGAAACTTTCAAGTTGAAAACTAGCTATAGCTAAGGCATTGATGCCGTAATCTTAAGCCCTGCATTTGCAATGCAGGGTGGTTAACTAAAACGTTCACACATACCATTTGTTTGAGGAGAATATGCTTTAGTAATAGTATGTTCTATACCTTCGATACTTAGAAATAATTCAAAAGCATGATGCTCTATATTTCCCTTATATTCTGACCCGCGATCTGTCAGAATACGAAGTATTGGTATGCCTTGAGTTTCATACCATGGTAACACGCGGTCATTAAGCATATCAGCAGCAGTTAAAGCTGTTTTATCAGTATATATAGTTTAGCATCAGCTACTCTGCTATAGCTATCAATAAATACCTGAGAATCAATCACTTTCATCTGAGAGATGAAAGTTTATTTTATAGCGACTAGAAGTCGCATATCAAGCTAAAGCTTATTCAAGCCGTATGTGAGAGAAATCATGTCTGGTTCATGTACCTCAATATGTCTTTAATCATATAATCGGTACATTACCACTATTAGATCTACAGTCACTGCGTGCACAAACAATTTCTACCACACTGTGTGATAAAGACGATAGTAAACTGTTAGGTGATTTCCTGAAGTGTTGAACTCATGGTGCTTATGATGCAATGCATCATGGCGCACATGGCAAGCTAAAGCTTTTCCATCTGGAAGATGGAGGTTTTAACCACCAAAGGGACTATAAACCTTACCTATACCCTTAAAATTTCCTACATAATATGTATCTTGGCATCCTAGATAACCTGAATGCTGTGTCTCAATCTCGCCATGGGCTTCTTTTTCGCTACGTCGTTTCTCTAGTACTTGTAACTGAGATTCAGTAAGTACAATACCATCCTGAGCCATCCTTGCTTCTAATGCTTTAAGCCTTTTATTGATATTGTTTAAATCATTACGTAACCAAATTGATCTCACTCCTCCAGGTGATACAAGTATACCGCTCTTCTTAAGCTCATTTGATACTCGAATCTGTCCATATGCTGGATATTCTATTGCCATATCCATTACTGCCTTCTCTATCGCTGGATCAACTCTATTCGCTATTATTGGCTTCTTCCGGCTAATCTCATACAACGCTTCTTCACCACCAGTTTCATACAGTTCTTTAAATCTGTAATAACTATCTCTGCTATAGCCCATCGCTTTACATGCTGATGATATGCTACCAAGACTCTTAGCGAGTTCTAGTAATCCTAATTTTGGCTTTATTATTTTTTGATTTAAGTTCATTTCTTATCTCCATTTAATAATTATTTGACCAAAAACAAGATTTGTTACAAAAAAAGAAGAGAAGAATTAAATAGAAGAGTAAAAAGTTTACTTGAGCAAAAGAAGCAAGCCGCAAACACAACAAATTAATCTCTTAGGGTTTAATTCCCCGAAGCTCTGCTTCGTGATATACTAGATGCATGGAAGAAAGCAGTTATATACATAAAAGTCATAATGTCACAGTACTAATATATCATTTAGTAACACCGGCAAAGTATAGAAGAGTAATATTCAAAGAGGAACTAGACGATTATTTATGTAAAATTTGTGAGGACATAGAAGCTCGTTATGAAATTAGATTTTTGGAAATAGGAGTAGATAAAGATCATGTATAGCTTAATGCGATAAGGTAGTAACTTTTTTAAGAGCATAGTAAACCGCATCAAAAAAGTGCTCAAAATTAGAAACAGTTTTTCTTATTTCGTTCTTGATTTTAAACCAGTAATGCTCAATAGAATTTAAATCTTACTATTACCCACAAATTTTACCACTAACAATTGATAGCATCATTACGCTCTCTTGAAGGATTTCATATCCCCGCCATAAAGACATTGCTCCGGGCAACCCATCACTCTTTCTTGCCATAAAGCCTCCTAATTTACCAAGCAAAATAATAGCTTCTTTTATATTTGGAGGCTTGCCAGGAGTATTATTTGTTCTGTGCACGCGCATATAAAGCGTTTTCCATTCTTGGGTGGTAAGTATGCTATCGCAGCTCTCTTCAGGACAAGTTGAGGCTATTTTTGATAAATATAAAATTTTAAAAGCAATGAGGCTTTTTATGGCAATTAATTTTTGTAGCTTTGTTTCGGCAGATAAGCGAGAGGCTTCTATCTTGCATCCTGATTTCAGAACTCTAAAATATTCTTCTATTTTCCATCTTAGCTTATACCAAGTTATACGCTCAACAGCATCTTCAAAGCTACTCACGGGGATGTTGGTCAGTATAGTCCAATCGATTGCCTCTACTCCAACAGGGGCATTAATTTCTTTAGCGCTTACAACATAAACAGCTAATTTGTCACTGATTTTGTGATCAGTATTTTCAGGGCCATATAAAGATACAGACCTAATTGGTATGTGCCCATATGTGTATTTAATTTCAACATTTGCTTTTCTTGCTTTATGAAGTCCATTGCCTGGGATTTTCAGTCTAATCTCTTTCTTGGACTGTAGCTTACTTATTTTCGTTTGTATTTTTGTTTTACCATTTTCCGGGCAAATAAATTTCCTATCCTGTCTGTTGCGAATTACAAATTCTGCAGCTGATTCTTCAATTTTCCATAACAAATCAAAGATATCTGCTTCTCTATCTCCAACCGTAATAACTCTAGTATTTTCAGGAATATTGGCAATTGTTTCCTCAAACGCGTTAATCCATTTATAGCTTTCTTTATCTTTGATGTGAGTGATATACTTACGCCTTGCTTTTTCCTTCTGATCCTCTTCCCTTGCGATACGTGCCCAACATTGCTGAGAGGTAAGGCCTAAAGGCAGACCTCCTGGCGTCACTATAATAGTACTATGCATAATAAGACCCTGTTTGTGCTTTGTATAAGCTTTGGAGATACTGCCTAGCCCTTTTGTCTTAATATGAGTGTCATAATCCAGGTAAGTTGTATCCTGAATTGCAAACACTAAATTTTTGCCTTGGATTCTATTTTGTGTTTCCACATGATGCGAAGAATAGACTTCATCTATATCAAACTTATCATTGCTAAATAGTCTGTAAGCTCCCTTCGCATCTTTCCAGGATCTGCAACTTTGATTTATTGTGCCGGATGCTTTGCTATCAAGTAAGTTACTGGTTTTAATAAGCCGATTTATAAGTCTTTTATCTTTAAAGTCAACATGCCTGAGCTCATTCTCTAACCAACCAGTGCTTGATATATTTATCCCGTATGTTACTATATCTTGCATATCGCCTATCCTTCTTATTTAAAATGATCAGTGAATACTCTAGCAGCATTTTATAATTGTGGGTAATAGTAAGAATTTAAATCAGGAGAGTAAGTTGGTAAAAATAAAATACTGCAACCAAAAGATTCAATTAACGTTTTCACTTTTGTACTTTTATGAAAATTAATATTATCCATTACTACTATCTGACCAGGCTTTAACTCTTTGATCAATATCTCTTGTACATAAGTTTCAAAAATGTCCTTATTACATGTCCCATCAAATATTATTGGGGCAATAATATCTTTGGCAGACACCCCAGCAATCATACTAATCTGTGATTTATGTTGATAGACCCTTTCACCATAACATCTTTGACCGATAATGCTCCACCCGTGTTCTCTACAGCTATTATCTTCTATCCCAGATTCATCGATAAATACTAAATCTTGTTTGTCTATAGTTTTTAGTTTCAATATAAACTCATTCCTTAGACCAACATCTCTTTTGGGATGAAGAAAAGTTTTTTTTATAACTATAACCTAATTTATTAAGCAATCTTGATATCGTACTTGCAGATACTTTTTGACTCCAGTTGTTAGCTAGTTCCATGGTGGTTTTATCAAAATTTAATTCTATAAATTTTTTAAATCCCTCTATGTCTCTTATTATTCTACGATGTCCTGTATGATAACCACTTTTTGCTTTGATATCGCCGGTTTGTTTCTTTAATTTTTTCCATTCTATTATAGTCTTCCTACTAATAGAGTATATCTCAGAAGTCTCTTTTATTGTTTTACCATCTGTTAAACTTTTTATTACTCATATTCTTAAATCGTATGAATATGCCTTTGCCATAAGTTTTTCATTTAGTATAATCTAACTCATACTCTAAGTCACTATCTTATCGCATTAAGCTATAGCACTAAGAGAGGATATAAAATTTGACTAACAGATAAAGCTCCTCTATTATCTTGATCAAGATATAATCACAAATAGAATTCTAGTTATGAACAAAAATATAAAACTATTTTTTACAGCAATTTTTATTGTATTCAGTATAGGAAATAACATTATCTTGGCTGAAGATTATCCCAAAAGTAAACAAGAACAGAAATGGGATGAAGTAGGTTCAATAGCTGGAGAAGAAGGGCTAGTTTTTAGACCAGGCAGAGTTAAAAATGAATCTACTAAAGCAGCTGGTTGTTCAATTAATAAATATCTATGGCAAGCATCAATAAATACTGTAAGTTTTATTCCTCTTGCATCAGCTGACTCAAATGGTGGCGTTATAATTACAGAATGGTATAGCCCTCCCGCCACCCCCAATTTTCGTTTTAAAATAAACATATTTATTAAGGAGGATGTGATACATCCTGATGCAATTGAAGTAAAAGTATTTGAAGAAGTGCTGAAGAATAAACAATGGGTAATGAATGAAAATACTTCGAATCTTGCTATCACACTTGAAGACAAAATTTTAAGAAGAGCAAGGGAAATATATATTAGTAGTACGAAATAATTGAAAAACATGAGTATTGAACAAAAATGGCAACAGATTTGGCAAGAAGAAAAAGCCTTTGAAGTATCAAACGAAAGCAGCAAACCTAAATATTACGTTTTAGAGATGCTACCTTACCCATCCGGTAAAATTCACGTAGGTCACGTACGTAATTATTCTATAGGTGACGTGGTTGCCAGATTTATGACAATGCAAGGCTTTAACGTACTTCATCCTATGGGCTGGGACTCTTTCGGCTTGCCGGCAGAAAATGCAGCAATAAAAAATAATTCTCATCCAAAAGAATGGACTTATTCGAATATCGAAAATATGAAAAAGCAGCTGAAATCGATGGGCTTTTCCTATGATTGGTCTAGAGAGATAAATAGTTGCGACCCTGATTATTATAAACATGAGCAAAAATTCTTCTTAGAGCTTTATGAAAGAAATCTTGCTTATCAAAAAGAATCGCTTGTTAATTGGGATCCGGTTGATAATACTGTACTTGCAAACGAGCAGGTTGTTGACGGACGTGGTTGGCGTTCAGGTGCAATAGTTGAAAAACATTATTTAAAGCAATGGTTTTTAAAAATCACGAATTATGCTGAAGAGTTACTAAATGAGATTCCTAGCTTAACCGAATGGTCTGAAGCAGTCCGCTCTATGCAAGAAAAATGGATCGGTAAATCTATAGGTGCTAACTTTCATTTCAAAATTAAGGATAATGAAGATGCCATAGAGGTATTTTCGACTAAACCGGAAACTATATTTGGAGCTAGCTTTGTAGGCATTGCTTTTAATCATCCAATAATAGAGGAGTTAGTTTCCAAAACTCCTGCAATAGAAAATTTTATCGCTAAATGCTCTAATATAAACGGCTCTGCTGAGCTTGATAAAGCTGAGAAAGAGGGAATATTTACCGGTCTTTACGTCATTCATCCTTTTGACTCAAATATAACTTTACCTGTTGTTATTACTAATTTCGTGTTGATGGATTACGGCACAGGAGCAGTTTTTGGTTGCCCTGCTCATGATCAACGTGACCATGAATTAGCTGTTAAAATGAATTTACCTATAAAGCAGGTAATTGAAACAGACACTGATGTGCAGGAAGCTGCATATACTGAAGATGGTATTTTAGTTAACTCAGGTTTTTTAGACGGCTTAACTAATAATGAAGCTAAGCAAAGAATTATAGAAGAATTTGAGAAATTAGGCATAGGCAAACGCACAATAAATTATCGCCTGAAGGATTGGGGGATCTCAAGGCAACGTTTTTGGGGCTGTCCTATCCCTATAATTCATTGTGATTCTTGTGGTTTAGTACCTGTACCTGATTCGGATTTACCAGTTACTCTACCTGATGACGTGAAATTTGATGGTCACGGCAACCCTTTAGACAATCACCCAACTTGGAAACATGTTAACTGCCCGAAATGTAGCAAGCCTGCTATTCGTGAAACTGATACTTTTGATACGTTTTTCGAATCTTCTTGGTATTTCACAAGATATTGTAATAGCCAGGCTCTAGAAATGACCGATAAAAAAGCTTGCGATTATTGGTTGCCAGTTGATAAATATATTGGCGGCATTGAACACGCCGTAATGCATTTACTATATGCAAGATTTTTTACTAAGGTAATGAACGAGCAGGATTATGTTAGTGTCCGTGAACCTTTTAAAGGGTTATTCACGCAAGGCATGGTATTGCATGCTACTTATAAAGACGAGCATAATAATTGGCTATATCCTGAAGAAGTAATTAAAAAAGGTAATGAATTTTTCCATAAAGACAATGGTGGTTTAGTTACACAAGGTCGCATCGAGAAAATGAGTAAATCCAAAAAGAACCTCATTGATCTTGAAACTATGCAACAACAATATGGTGCAGATGCGATAAGATTTTTTGTATTATCTGACAGTCCACCGGAAAAAGATTTAGAATGGTCAGCAAGCAGTATTGAGGGGTGTGCACGTTTTATCAATAAACTTGAGCAAATGCAAGAAGCGATAATAAAGCTTTCAGATAATAATAATACTAATAAAGAGTTAAAGAGGTTGATTTATTTTACCATCAAACATGTTGCTGAGGATATAAAACATTTTGCTTTAAATAGAGCAATAGCACGTATGCGTGAGCTTTTTAATGCTATATCGAGTGAGATTAATAAAGAAGAAGTTGACGTGCAAAACGCAAAGCACGGCTTTAATGTATTAATTCAGCTGTTAAATCCTTTCATCCCACATATTACAGAAGAAATTTGGCAAAAGCTTGGTCACAAAACATTTCTATACAATGCAGTATTTCCTACTTTTGATGAATCGATGTTAGAACTAGACACATATGTTATGGCAGTTCAGGTTAATGGTAAGCTTCGTGATACTTATGAGTTCAATACATCCGCAAATGAAGATGAAATAAAGCAAATTACTATTGCTTTACCGAAAATCCAAAAATTTTTAGAAAACAAAGAACCTAAAAAAATTATCCTTGTTCCTAAAAAGATCATAAATATCATTTGTTGAAGATTCTCATCACGCAATTTATCATCCCGTGGCTTGATCACGGGATCTTGTCTCACAATCTGTGTTCTAAGATCCCGTGGACAAACCACCATGGAATGACATCTTATAATAACCTAACAAATTGTCATATTTTACCTAAATATTAAACTATCCATAAACATTGTGACAAAAATGTTATAAAAAAATGTTGCTTTCTTTTAAATTCGGTATTAACGTATATATTTATGTCAACATTTTAGGGTAGGTCACAATGTCATCAATCGATGTTTTAATAGTAGACGATGAAGAAGATATACGGGATCTCTGTGCGGCAATTTTGAAAGACGAAGGTTTTAGTCCTAAAGTTGCAGCTAATAGTACACAAGCTCTTAAAATACTTGCTGAAAAGCCGGTATCTGCGGTAGTACTTGATATTTGGCTTCAAGGAAGCGAAATGGATGGTCTTGGTATCCTAGAAGTGATTAAAAAACGCTATCCTTTAATGCCAGTAATAATTATTAGTGGTCATGGTACAATAGAGACAGCAGTAAATGCTATAAAAATGGGTGCTTACGACTATTTAGAAAAACCTTTTAATAATGATAAATTAGTTATTTTGCTTAAAAGAGCTTGTGAAGTCACGAAACTAAAGCGTGAGAATATAGATTTAAAATCAAAAGTTATAGATAAGACTGAGCTAGTAGGTAACTCCACTGTTACTTTAAAATATAAAGCAGAAATAGATAAAGCGGCAAGCTCCAGCAGCCGTATTATGATTCATGGTAAAGTAGGCAGTGGTAAAGAGTTAACAGCAAGGTTAATTCATAAAAAATCAAAGAGATTTAATAATCCATTCATTATTTTCAGCCCTACCTGCATGACTTTAGAAAAAATTAATCAAGAGTTATTCGGTGAAGCAGAAAAGCAAGAAAGTAATAATAACAGTAACAAACGACCTACTATTTTAGAGTTTGCTAATAACGGCACTTTATATATAGATGAAGTTAGCAATATCCCAGTTCCAATTCAAATAAAATTATTAAAGTTTTTAAAAGATCATACTATTAAAAAACCTTGTGGGAAAGTTGTCAAAGTTGACATAAAAATCATCACCGGCACTTCTAAAAATATTCAAGAAGAAGTTAATAATGGTAGGTTTTTAGAAGATTTATATTATCGCCTAAATGTATCGTCATTAAAAGTACCATCATTATTTGACAGAAAAGAAGATATACCGCTGTTAGTTAAATATTTTGTTAAACAACTTTCAAAATTTTCAGGTTTAAAAGAACGTGTTTTTGCTGATGAAACTATAGCTGCATTACAATCTTACGAGTGGCCAGGTAATATTAGACAGTTACGCAATGTTGTTGAGTGGACTTTAATTATGAATCCTATCACCTCAGGAAATAATGAAATCATTAAACCCTATATGATACCCTCAGAGATTCTAGCAAACAGCGTTAATTTAACTAAACTTGAAGATAGCTTTGATATGCTATCTATGCCCCTTAGAGAAGCTAGAGAAGTTTTTGAACGCCAATATCTATCAGCACAAATGAGCAGGTTTAACAATAATATCTCAAAAACATCTTCATTTGTCGGTATGGAGCGATCAGCTTTGCATCGTAAATTAAAATTATTAAGCTTGCATATACCTCCAACTGGAAGAATCAATGAGGAGGAATATGAAGAAGCAAACGTTTAAAACTATAATTATTTTTACTATTTCTTTATCCTTGACTAATTGCTCTGAACCTACACGTGATACGAATGGTTTACTAACTGATAACCAAAGTACTGTAATTAGGAATTACATAATGTCACAAAATGCTAAAAACCTTAAAGTTAATCTTAAAGGACAATTTGGCTCAAATCTAAGAGGATTAAAACTAATTGGAGTAAAGTTAATAGATGAAGATTTGTCAGAGGTAGATTTAACTTCATGCGAAATATTACGTGCTGATTTTACTGGAGCTAATTTACAAAAAGCTATCTTAACAAATGCTATCATACAAGAAAGTAATTTTGCAAATGGGACAATACAAAATGTTTCAGGATATAACTCTGATTTCCAAGGCTCAATTTTTAATAATATTACTCTGCAAGATATAAATTTTGTTCAGGCAAATTTTAGTAATACTGCTTTTAGCAAGACTAATATTAAAAATGTAAATTTTGAAAATGCTAGGCTTGAAAATGTATTATGGAATAATGATACTATTGATGGAGTTAATTTTCAAAAAGCCATTCTTAAAAACAATAGTTTAAAAAATACTAATATAGAAAATTCAATATTTTATGGTGCAGATTTAGAAGGAAGCATCATAAATAGTACTAATTTTACTAATAATTATTTTGAATCTAGCGACTTAAGTAGAGCGAAATTAACTGCCGTAATAATTAAGGATTCTAATTTTACACAAAGTATATTTAATGAGATAAATTTTAATAATGTGCAGGCTAATAACTCTATTTTTTCTTATACTACTTTTCAAGGTTCAACCCTGCAAAATATCAGTATAGTTAAATGCGATTTACAAAGTAGTGTAATTAGCGGCTCTACTTTAACTCAGTTTAAAGTAGATACTAGCTTATTAAATAATGTAAGCCTAAATGATATTAAATTTAACAATTTATCGATAAAAAATAGTAATGCTAATTTTGCAAGACTTAATAAAATGGCTGGAGTAAATATTACTTTTAATAACTTAAGCTGGACTAATAACGTCTTTAGCAATAACGATGTCAAGCAGTTCACAGTAATTAATACCGATTTAAATAATAGTGAATTATCAAACTCGAATATAAGCAATAGTCAGTTCAACAATGTAAATTTTTCTAAAACATTAATGCAAAACGTAAATTTTTCGGATGTGAAAATTACTTCAGGAAATTTAAATCAGATAGCTTTAATAGGGTCTAATTTAACAAATATTACATTTAACAATTCTTCTTTTTATAATTCACAAATAAATAATACTCACTATACGAATTCGACTTTTGTTAATACTAACTTTGCAAGCAACATCATTTTAAATAGTGAAGATTTTAGTAAATTTCCCTCAAACACAGTAATTACTTCTGTAAAAGATTTGCAAAAAACTACTAATCTAGCAAATATGAATTTAGCAAATTTTGATTTAAGTAATTTAATATTTAATACAGTTAATTTTTCTGGTGCTATTTTCAAAAACGCTAATTTAACAAATACGGCAATTCAAAACTCTAATATAGAGAAAGCCGATTTTTCTAATGCAATAGTTAGTAAAACAGATTTTTCAAACTCTATATTAACGGATAGCATATTCAAGTCGGCTAAAATTGATCAAGCTAATTTCACTGGTAGCAACTTAACTAATGCCGACTTTACCGAGGCAGAAATTAAAAATGTTAACTTTAATAAAGTTACAACTACTGGAGTAAAGGGGATAGATAATTCTAATTGATAGAATCAAAAAATCAGAATTTTATCCAAAGAGTTAACAATATCGATAGAAAGAAGTATTTAACTAATGATACTCCTCGCAGCAGAGCTACGAGGTATCTATCCAAAAAGTTTTAACTGTTTTTGTTGAAATGCTTTATAAGAAGGTTTGCCTGAACCTTGATTTTTTACATAATTACGTAATTTCCGCTCATCACCATGTTTACATACTGTGCTCATAAAATATCCTTTACTCCAAAACTCACTTCCCCATAATTTTTCTTTAAGATTTGGATATTTCTTAAACATTTCCTTAGATGTAATACTTTTTATGATTTGAGTTATTTTTGTTGGGCTATACATTGGTATTGACTGTAGTAAAAAATGTACATGTTCTTTATCTACTCCTATTTCCAAAAATCTAATTTCATAACGAGCTTCTATGTCCTCACAAATTTTACATAAATAATCGTCTAGTTCCTCATTGAATATTACTCTTCTATACTTTGCCGGTGTTACTAAATGATATATTAGTACTGTGACATTATCACTTTTATGTATATAACTGCTTTCTTCCATGCATCTAGTATATCACGAAGCAGACCTTCGGGGAATTAAACCCTAAGAGATTAAATATTGTTCTTGAAATTCGGCAAGTTTTGGATCAGATTCACCTGATAAATTCTTGAGCCCATCAAACAAATACCTAAAAAGCCGATTTTATTCTTTTCGCAATATTCCTTAACATCTTTTAAATGATCTTTTCGATCATCAACAAATACAATAAAGTTAGCTTGTAAATCTTTAGAAAATTTTGCTAAAGTACCACTTTTTGAATGGTTACCGGTTATAAATATTCCCTTATAAAAAACAGCGTCATCTTTTTTAGTTGAACCAGAATTTGTTAGTTTTTCATTACCAGAAAATTCTATACCTGAACTTTTCAATTCTTTATATCGCCAATCTTCTACAGAATCAATATTACCAGACTGCCCTGTATTAATCTGGGTAATAGCATAAACAGAATAATCATTTTTTAAAGTATTTAAAACCTGCACCCATTCTTCATCAATCAGCATCACTTTCCGCTGCAAACGCCAATTACTGATAATCTCTTCAAAATTATCATAATTATTTTTGTTTGCCTTGATCCTATCAATCATTTGATTATATGGCGGTTTTCTAAAAGTAACTGATTGCGGCGTTATAATAGTATCGTCCACATCTAAAAATATTGATGCTTCAGCGGGTGTGGTTTTTAATAATTCAAGTATTTCTAAAGCTGAGCTAGCAGTTGGAAATTTGAGGGTATGATTGGGCATATAATATTCAGAAATAAAATAAATAGTTTTGTAATACGAAGATCAACTTCAAAAAGAGCAAGGCGTCCACAAGACGAGGAACGGAGCGTACACTTAGTACGTGAGTACCGGAGTACTTGTAGGACAACGTAGCCAATTTTTGAAGTTCATCGAGTATTACTCCCCTTGAGCCAAACTATAACCAGCCACACCATCAAACTCAAAAAGATTTTCTACTTTAATAAAATCGATATTTGCTTTGCTTAATGTCTCAAGTAATTTTGTTATATCTAAATGTTTAAGCTCTGACTCATCTTTAGCCATAAAACGACAACACCAATGATCGGATATGGTCTCAAATCTTGTATCACGAGACCATAATTTTAGTCCTTTGGAAGAGATTGTTTTCAGCTCAAAATTAGCGATATCAAGCTTGTTTATCTTATCTGCTATATCATGAGCAGAAGCGACATTCATGTTTACAAATACATCCGTGCCGACTAATTTTTTTACCTCTTTAGTGTCAATTTCATAATTAGTATTACTTTCTTGTTTTTTAGTAACCAACGGATAATCTGCTTTAGGTAATTTTTCTGGCTTCTGACCTAATCTTTTTACTACTTCCTCGGCAAATTCTTTTGTGCCGACCTTTTTAGTAGAATGGTCTTTGTTATATATATCTGCCGTATGTATGCCATCTTCTATAGTCTTCTTCCAAGCATTCTCGATTATAGTTGCGATATCACCCTGCCCTATATGCACCAGCATCATTATAGCGGAATTTAACAACCCTGACGGATTAGCAATATTCTTACCTGCGATATCGGGAGCACTGCCGTGTACTGCTTCAAACATTGCATAATGCTGACCGATGTTCGCAGAACTGGCAAGCCCTACAGAACCGGAAGTTTCGGCAACAACGTCGGAAATAATATCACCGTAGAGATTAGAGGTTACTATTACGTCAAATATTTCCGGCTTAGTTGCTAGCCTTGCCGTACCGATATCAATAATATAATGCTCATTTTTAATTTGCGGATATTCTTTAGCAATTTCGTTAAATACTTTATGAAAAATCCCGTCAGAAAATTTCATGATGTTATCCTTACTTAAGCAAGTAACTTTTTTACGATTATTTTTTACTGCATATTCAAAGGCGTATCTAATAATTTTCTCACAACCCGTACGGCTAATAAGCTTAACCGACTCATACATATTATGCGTCTGACGGTATTCTATACCAGCATATAAATCTTCCTCATTCTCACGTATGATAGTTAGGTTTAGATTTGGATGCTGAGTTTTAGTAAAAGGATGAAACGAAACAGACGGACGAATATTGGCAAAAAGCTGTAATGTTTTACGAATCGTAACATTTAGGCTTTTATATCCTCCTCCTTGCGGGGTAGTAATCGGAGCTTTAAGTATAATTCCCGTACGTTCTATCGATGCCCAGCTTTCTTCGCTTATACCTGAACTATAGTGCTTTACATAGAGTTTTTCCCCTACTTCTATAGTCTCTAAGCGGACTCGTGCTTCAGCTTTACGTAATATATAAAGCACAGCTTCCATTATTTCAGGACCTATCCCGTCCCCGTATGCAATTGTAATCGGTATGAATTCTGCCATATTGATACTTATTAATAGTTATAGTTGATTTGGACTTCTTTTAATCTCTCATTCAATATAAAAGTTACTTCAGAAGTTATATTTAAATTATCTTTTGCATATAAAATTTGAGCACTTGGAATGACTAAATTAACGCTATATTTTTCTGCAAGCTCACTAATTATTGTAATCGTTAATTCATGAATTTTACTCATAGCTTCGGCATGAGCTTGTTCAAGTCTTGCTTTTTTACTCTGAATTTCTTTTTTTACTTCGGTAACCTTTTCATAAAATTCGCTTACTTTCTTTTCAAATTCATCTTCGCTTAAAGAAGAACGTTCTTTCATCACGTTTTCTTCCATAGGCTTAAATTCTGCTTCTTTTGCGTTAATATCTTCTTGAATTTTTTGATTAATTTTTTCAACTTTATTACGCAAATTTTTTATAGCCATTGATCCTTCTAAAATCGATTGAACATCAACAATAGCCACTCTAACTTTAAAATTATCTTCTTTATTTGGCAACTCTGCTTGAGCAAAATATGAAAAACTTATTATTAAAAGCAACCCTAATAATCTATACTGCACGATATAACTCTGTTTATTTGTTGGTTAGAAGATTGTGCACATGCCATCCCGTGGCTTGTCCACGTGATGACACTACTGTACATAAAAGCTCTATTAATCAAGAATAAATAACATACTATGATTTGTCTAGTCTGAATGTTCCCCTAACATTGGTACATCCTGCTGCCATCCTGTATATTCTTCATCAAATTTATAATCTTCTTGATCATCACCCATACTAACATCCTCATCACTATCACTACTCTCAAGTTTTGGTTCTGTCAAAGGTTCTTCCAAATCAACATCAACCCCATGAATTTTATTAAGCTCAAATGATACTCCTCGCAGCAGAGCTACGAGGTATCTATCCAAAAAGTTTTAACTGTTTTTGTTGAAATGCTTTATAAGAAGGTTTGCCTGAACCTTGATTTTTTACATAATTACGTAATTTCCGCTCATCACCATGTTTACCTACTGTGCTCATAAAATATCCTTTACTCCAAAACTCACTTCCCCATAATTTTTCTTTAAGATTTGGATATTTCTTAAACATTTCCTTAGATGTAATACTTTTTATGATTTGAGTTATTTTTGTTGGGCTATACATTGGTATTGACTGTAGTAAAAAATGTACATGTTCTTTATCTACTCCTATTTCCAAAAATCTAATTTCATAACGAGCTTCTATGTCCTCACAAATTTTACATAAATAATCGTCTAGTTCCTCTTTGAATATTACTCTTCTATACTTTGCCGGTGTTACTAAATGATATATTAGTACTGTGACATTATCACTTTTATGTATATAACTGCTTTCTTCCATGCATCTAGTATATCACGAAGCAGACCTTAGGGGAATTAAACCCTAAGAGAACGCGAGTTTCGTATTCAAAAAGTCGCTGTATAGCTGATAAACAGTGGGTTACGGGGATATTGATAATACTGTTTTTGTTATAAAGTGAGTACAAAATACAAATTGCTAATTAAAATATGGTATTTATAGTATAAGAAAAAAGTTTATAGGTTATTGAAAAAACTTTAAGAGCAATAACCTATGATAATGGATTTTACAGAAATATTTTGTTACGTCGATGATTTTTTTCAAGAATTAGACAAGCATACAAATTCAATTACTAACCATAACAACAAATCTGGTCCTAAAAGTCGACTTAACAGAAGTGAGGTAATAACAATTATAATAGGCTACTGGCAGTCATCTTATGATTGTTTTAAGAATTATTATCTGAAGCAAATATGGATTTATCATCAAAGAGATTTTCAATTAGTAAGCTATAGTCAATTTATAAAAATAATAGGTCCACATTTACCACTATTAGTACTGATATTCAATTCTATTTTGGATCAGTGTGATGGCCTTTCTTTTGTAGATTCAAGTAGTATAGAGGTATGTAAGAGATACCGTATTTCAATGAATAAAGTGTTCGCCGGCATAGCAGCACGCAGTAAGACAACAAAAGGTTGGTTCTATGGACTTAAACTACATCTAATAATTAATAGAGCCGGTGGTATAGTTAAAGCATCTTTTAGCCCTGGCAATAAGGATGATAGAAAACAGCTGGAACTGATGATCAAAAATCTTTTTGGTAAAGTATTCGGAGATCGTGGTTATATTTCACAACAATTATTTCAACAACTTTTAGAGCAAGGAATTTTTATGGTAACTAGGGTAAAGAAAAATATGAAAAATAAACTTATGTCTATGTTGGATAAAATATTATTGCTTAAAAGAGCATTAATAGAATCTGTGTTTAGTAAAATTAAACTATTGGGGAAGTTTGAGCATTCAAGGCATAGATCAGTTACAAATGCCTTTGTGCATATGGTTGCAGCACTGATAAATTATCAAATGTCTGATAATAAACCTTCTATTACATCTCTCTTGATATGCTAAATCCTATGCTATATTAATTCGAAACTCGCGTCTAAGAGATTAAAGCGTCAAAAGCAATCTTAAAACTCGTATCTTGTGGCTCTATTAATACAGCTTTCATTCCAGCTTTTTTTGCAGCTTCCACGTTGTGTGGTGTATCTTCAATTAATAATACATTTGCCGGATCTGTTACTCCTGCTTTTTGCATAGCTTCTTCTATATGCTTCTGTTTGTCACAAACGGGATGAACCATATAATATTTCTTCAAAGCTGCCGGTAAATAAGACACTATATGTAGCTTTTCCACATCTTCTTTAAGTATTTTTGTCATAGCATATTTCACGGCTTGCGGATAATCGTTAAATGATACTAGTACCACTTCATATTCAGATGACCAAGCTTTTTTTATTAAAGTAACTAATCTTTCTTTATTCCTCCAACCTAAAGACGGATTTCTTAAAAATTCATCTGTATATTGTATTATTAGCTCATCGGTGATAGACATCCCCAATTTATGGGCTATCATTAATTTCTCACCAAGGTAATTATGCAAACTCTTTAAAAATATTGTTCCGTCAACATCAAGACATAATATTTTTTTTCTTCATAAATGGAATTGTAAAAGTTAATATATATTGTTCTTTAAATTGAATTCATGAGTTTTACAAGAAGTTTATTCCATTTTTTGCTATTTTGGTATATAATGCAGAAAACTATTGTAAACTTGTGAGAATTTTTAAAGATGACATCTATTCGTAATATAGCAATTATTGCCCACGTTGATCATGGGAAAACCACGCTTGTTGATAATATGCTTAAACAAAGCGGTACTTTTAGAGCTAACCAACAAGTAGCAGAGCGTGCTATGGACTCTAACGACCTTGAGCGTGAACGTGGGATTACCATACTTGCCAAATGTACCGCCCTTATGTGGGGTGATGTACGTATCAATATAGTAGACACACCAGGACACGCTGACTTTGGCGGTGAAGTAGAACGCATACTTAGTATGGTTGACGGCGTTGTATTACTTGTTGATGCATCAGAAGGACCAATGCCACAAACAAAATTTGTGCTATCTAAAGCTCTAAAGCTTGGTTTAAAACCTATCGTTGTTATTAATAAGATTGATAGAGATGATCAAAGGATCAACAAAGTTATTGATGAAGTATATGAGCTATTTGTAGCATTAGAAGCAAATGATGATCAGCTTAATTTCATAGATAAAATAGTTTATGCTTCAGGTAGAGCAGGAAGAGCTTCCTTAAATTTTGACGAGAGTATAAATCCTTTAGACAATCTAGCAGATGATTTAGCACCGCTATTTGACCTGATAGTAAAGCATGTACATGCTCCTATAGCTGATGCTAAAGCACCTTTTTCTATGCTTGTTACTACTAGAGAATTTAATCCTTTCTTCGGTAGAATTTTAACTGGTAGAGTACAAAGCGGTAGCGTTAAGGTTAACCAAAATATTAAAGTACTAAACCGTGAAAATAAAGTACTTGAAAATGGACGAATCACTAAAATATTAGCCTTTAGAGGACTCGAGAGAATTGCTATAGATGAGGCTACAGCTGGTGATATTATCGCTATTGCTGGTGCTGAAAATGCTAACGTTGCCGATACAATATGTGCACCTGAAGTAACTGAAGCCCTGCCATCACTACCAATTGATCCACCAACTCTATCTATGACCTTTAGCGTTAATGACTCACCACTTGCAGGAAAAGAGGGCACAAAAGTCACATCGAGTTTAATCGGTAGCAGATTAATGCGTGAACTTGAAAGTAACGTAGCACTTAAAGTGACCGAAGCAGCCGGATCAAATGCTTTCCAAGTTGCAGGACGTGGGGAATTACAACTTGGTATCTTAATCGAGACTATGCGACGTGAGGGTTTTGAATTATCAATTAGTAGACCGGAAGTATTATTCCAAACAGGCGAAAACGGCAATAAACAAGAACCTATGGAAGAAATTCAAGTTGACGTTGATGACGATTATGTTGGTGTGGTCGTAAGCTCCTTATCACTTAGAAAATGCGAAATGACTGATATGAGACCATCAGGCGGCGGCAAAAGCCGCGTTACTTTTATCGGTCCATCAAGAGGTTTGATCGGTTATCACAGCCAATTTTTAACTGAAACTCGTGGTACCGGTATCATGAACCGTATTTTCCATGGTTATGCTGATTATAAAGGCACTATTGAAGGAAGAACTAAGGGCGTGCTTATCTCTAACGGCGATGGTGAGGCAGTTGCTTACGCTCTATGGAATCTGGAAGATAGGGGAAAAATGTTTATCAATCCAAGCGACAAAGTATATAGAGGGATGATTATTGGTGAACATAGCCGTGATAACGATTTAGAGGTGAACCCGCTTAAGGCTAAACAGCTAAGTAACGTTAGAGCATCCGGTAAAGATGAGGCTATTAAATTAACCCCACCAATGCTTTTAACCTTAGAGCAAGCAATCAGCTATATACAGGACGATGAGCGAGTTGAAGTAACACCGAAATCTATCCGATTACGTAAAGCTCTACTTGATCCTAATGATCGTAAGAGAGCTGGAAAGTAAGGAATTATTTTTGCATAAGCTGCTTCATTGCAAGGAGATTCGTAGAAGAGGGCAGAGGCAATCTCAGGATTTTTAAGATTGCCACGCTCCTTGCATTCGTTCACAATGAGAATTTGACATGCATACAGCAACTCTACGCCTTATCAGGTAGAAAACCGCCTATTTGAGAATTCCATAAAGTCTTATATAATCCGTTATGATCAAGTAGCTCATCATGGTTGCCGTCTTCAATAATTCTACCTTTATCGAAAACTATAATCCTATCCATATGCAAAAGCGTTGATAAACGATGGGCAATTACTATCGTTGTTTTTCCTTGCATTAAATTCCATAGGCTTCTCTGGCACCGTCATATATGGACGCCTGGTTAAAAACAAGTACTAAAAATAAAAAACAGTTAATGATAAATGAAGCAGTCATATATTCGGCATCAAAGTGCCATAATGGTTTCTGCATTCTGCCTAAGATCCTAGAGAGATTCACTCAAGTTAGCGGTATCTAGGTACCATGACGTTAGCTCGGATTTCATCCAGAATGATTATGTATTATCTCTTTAACCCGCCGTTTTATTATTCTACTTTGTTTTTATTTCTTTACCCCTATCTAGTTTAAAAATTATATAGTTTATAATTTATCCTAAATCTTAAGTACTATTATACCAATTGGTAATTTCTGTTCTTTACCAGACAGGCATAAGCGATTCTAGCCAATTTATTAGCTGTAGCTACTGCAATTACATTGAACGATTTCCCTTTTTCTTTTAATCTTTCAATAAATTCTGATAACGCTCCTGATGTCTGATTAGTTTTATAGCTTCTCATCAATAAAGACCTACCAGCCTGTATTAGCATTGTTCTTGCATATCTATCACCTTGCTTGGTTATTCTTCCTAGAATAATCTTACCTCCAGTGCTATTTTGTTTCGGGACAATTCCAAGTGAAGCAGCAAAATCCTTAGCAGAATCGTATGCTTCAACCGGTTTGATGCTTAAAATACTTGCGTTAATTGTACCAATTCCTGGAATAGTTTCTAAAATTTTTGCCTTCTTGGAACTCCGATTCTTTGCTGCTAATTCTTTATCTAAGCTTTGTTCACGAATCATCAATTGTTCAATTTCTTTACAATCCAGCAACATTTGTTCAGCAATAGTGTTGTTAATAAATCCTTCTTCTAGGGCAAAATTTACAAAATTTTGACAAGATTTTGCAAATGTAGATTTTCCGCATGTTACCAAATAGCCAAATTCAAATAATGAAGTCATCAGAGAGTTGCTGTACTGAATCCTTTGTTGTATTATATTTTGTCTTGCTTTATGCAGGTAAGATATTTCTTGCTCTTCTATTGTTTTAGCTTTGACGTGTATTAAATCGGGATCACATGATGCTTTGCAAATTGCAATTGAATCATTAATGTCATTTTTTTGTCGAGTTTTTGCATATGCTTTCACATCTTTAGGTTTAAGCAAGATGGCTTTATGTCCTATTGATTCAAGCCTTTGAGCCATATAATGAGCTCCACCACAAGCTTCAAATACAAAGGTTTCTGACTCTGGAAACATTGTTGATAAATTTTCAAAAAAGCTTCTTCGATCCATTGCTTTTTTTAATACAACTTTATTGTCTAAATTTATTGCTGCAAAATGCAACTTTCTTTTTGCTAAATCAATTCCTATTACTTTATAATTACTCATGGTATGGACTCCTTTATAAAATTATTAAAAATTACAAACCTATCTTAGGTTTTGGTTCTTTGATATCTTAATATCACTTAAAACCGTTGATAAGTTCTTTCTTATCATTGGCGTCCATACCATCAAGTTAAGAGAGATGTAAATTAAGTATTGAGCAAATGCATGGAATAATTTATAGAATAGCAGTAACCATTTATCTCTAAATTTCACCATTATGCGTATTACTCAAGCTCCGAAGAGACATCGTTTTCCAGCAAGCATCATTAGCCATGCAGTATGGTTATATCATCGTTTTAACGCGAGTTTCGTATTCAAAAAGTCGCTGTATAGCTGATAAACAGTGGGTTACGGGGATATTGATAATACTGTTTTTGTTATAAAGTGAGTACAAAATACAAATTGCTAATTAAAATATGGTATTTATAGTATAAGAAAAAAGTTTATAGGTTATTGAAAAAACTTTAAGAGCAATAACCTATGATAATGGATTTTACAGAAATATTTTGTTACGTCGATGATTTTTTTCAAGAATTAGACAAGCATACAAATTCAATTACTAACCATAACAACAAATCTGGTCCTAAAAGTCGACTTAACAGAAGTGAGGTAATAACAATTATAATAGGCTACTGGCAGTCATCTTATGATTGTTTTAAGAATTATTATCTGAAGCAAATATGGATTTATCATCAAAGAGATTTTCAATTAGTAAGCTATAGTCAATTTATAAAAATAATAGGTCCACATTTACCACTATTAGTACTGATATTCAATTCTATTTTGGATCAGTGTGATGGCCTTTCTTTTGTAGATTCAAGTAGTATAGAGGTATGTAAGAGATACTGTATTTCAATGAATAAAGTGTTCGCCGGCATAGCAGCACGCAGTAAGACAACAAAAGGTTGGTTCTATGGACTTAAACTACATCTAATAATTAATAGAGCCGGTGGTATAGTTAAAGCATCTTTTAGCCCTGGCAATAAGGATGATAGAAAACAGCTGGAACTGATGATCAAAAATCTTTTTGGTAAAGTATTCGGAGATCGTGGTTATATTTCACAACAATTATTTCAACAACTTTTAGAGCAAGGAATTTTTATGGTAACTAGGGTAAAGAAAAATATGAAAAATAAACTTATGTCTATGTTGGATAAAATATTATTGCTTAAAAGAGCATTAATAGAATCTGTGTTTAGTAAAATTAAACTATTGGGGAAGTTTGAGCATTCAAGGCATAGATCAGTTACAAATGCCTTTGTGCATATGGTTGCAGCACTGATAAATTATCAAATGTCTGATAATAAACCTTCTATTACATCTCTCTTGATATGCTAAATCCTATGCTATATTAATTCGAAACTCGCGTGTTTTAATAGTAGCTACCGAGATGTTCAAGAACAGATGGCATATCGAGGTATTATTTTGAGTCATGAGACAGTAAGATTTTGGTGCAACAAATTTGCAGTTTATTTTCAAGATGTTATCAGAAGGAGAGAGCGGAAGCCAACTGATAAATGGCATTAAGATAAAATGAACATTAAGAATGATACTCCTCGCAGCAGAGCTACGAGGTATAGCTTAATGCGATAAGATAGTGACTTAGAGTATGAGTTAGATTATACTAAATGAAAAACTTATGGCAAAGGCATATTCATACGATTTAAGAATATGAGTAATAAAAAGTTTAACAGATGGTAAAACAATAAAAGAGACTTCTGAGATATACTCTATTAGTAGGAAGACTATAATAGAATGGAAAAAATTAAAGAAACAAACCGGCGATATCAAAGCAAAAAGTGGTTATCATACAGGACATCGTAGAATAATAAGAGACATAGAGGGATTTAAAAAATTTATAGAATTAAATTTTGATAAAACCACCATGGAACTAGCTAACAACTGGAGTCAAAAAGTATCTGCAAGTACGATATCAAGATTGCTTAATAAATTACGCGAGTTTCGAATTAATATAGCATAGGATTTAGCATATCAAGAGAGATGTAATAGAAGGTTTATTATCAGACATTTGATAATTTATCAGTGCTGCAACCATATGCACAAAGGCATTTGTAACTGATCTATGCCTTGAATGCTCAAACTTCCCCAATAGTTTAATTTTACTAAACACAGATTCTATTAATGCTCTTTTAAGCAATAATATTTTATCCAACATAGACATAAGTTTATTTTTCATATTTTTCTTTACCCTAGTTACCATAAAAATTCCTTGCTCTAAAAGTTGTTGAAATAATTGTTGTGAAATATAACCACGATCTCCGAATACTTTACCAAAAAGATTTTTGATCATCAGTTCCAGCTGTTTTCTATCATCCTTATTGCCAGGGCTAAAAGATGCTTTAACTATACCACCGGCTCTATTAATTATTAGATGTAGTTTAAGTCCATAGAACCAACCTTTTGTTGTCTTACTGCGTGCTGCTATGCCGGCGAACACTTTATTCATTGAAATACGGTATCTCTTACATACCTCTATACTACTTGAATCTACAAAAGAAAGGCCATCACACTGATCCAAAATAGAATTGAATATCAGTACTAATAGTGGTAAATGTGGACCTATTATTTTTATAAATTGACTATAGCTTACTAATTGAAAATCTCTTTGATGATAAATCCATATTTGCTTCAGATAATAATTCTTAAAACAATCATAAGATGACTGCCAGTAGCCTATTATAATTGTTATTACCTCACTTCTGTTAAGTCGACTTTTAGGACCAGATTTGTTGTTATGGTTAGTAATTGAATTTGTATGCTTGTCTAATTCTTGAAAAAAATCATCGACGTAACAAAATATTTCTGTAAAATCCATTATCATAGGTTATTGCTCTTAAAGTTTTTTCAATAACCTATAAACTTTTTTCTTATACTATAAATACCATATTTTAATTAGCAATTTGTATTTTGTACTCACTTTATAACAAAAACAGTATTATCAATATCCCCGTAACCCACTGTTTATCAGCTATACAGCGACTTTTTGAATACGAAACTCGCGTTAAATTAGGTTATAGTTATAAAAAAAACTTTTCTTCATCCCAAAAGAGATGTTGGTCTAAGGAATGAGTTTATATTGAAACTAAAAACTATAGACAAACAAGATTTAGTATTTATCGATGAATCTGGGATAGAAGATAATAGCTGTAGAGAACACGGGTGGAGCATTATCGGTCAAAGATGTTATGGTGAAAGGGTCTATCAACATAAATCACTGATTAGTATGATTGCTGGGGTGTCTGCCAAAGATATTATTGCCCCAATAATATTTGATGGGACATGTAATAAGGACATTTTTGAAACTTATGTACAAGAGATATTGATCAAAGAGTTAAAGCCTGGTCAGATAGTAGTAATGGATAATATTAATTTTCATAAAAGTACAAAAGTGAAAACGTTAATTGAATCTTTTGGTTGCAGTATTTTATTTTTACCAACTTACTCTCCTGATTTAAACCCTTACTATTACCCACAATTATAAAATGCTGCTAGAGTATTCACTGATCATTTTAAATAAGAAGGATAGGCGATATGCAAGATATAGTAACATACGGGATAAATATATCAAGCACTGGTTGGTTAGAGAATGAGCTCAGGCATGTTGACTTTAAAGATAAAAGACTTATAAATCGGCTTATTAAAACCAGTAACTTACTTGATAGCAAAGCATCCGGCACAATAAATCAAAGTTGCAGATCCTGGAAAGATGCGAAGGGAGCTTACAGACTATTTAGCAATGATAAGTTTGATATAGATGAAGTCTATTCTTCGCATCATGTGGAAACACAAAATAGAATCCAAGGCAAAAATTTAGTGTTTGCAATTCAGGATACAACTTACCTGGATTATGACACTCATATTAAGACAAAAGGGCTAGGCAGTATCTCCAAAGCTTATACAAAGCACAAACAGGGTCTTATTATGCATAGTACTATTATAGTGACGCCAGGAGGTCTGCCTTTAGGCCTTACCTCTCAGCAATGTTGGGCACGTATCGCAAGGGAAGAGGATCAGAAGGAAAAAGCAAGGCGTAAGTATATCACTCACATCAAAGATAAAGAAAGCTATAAATGGATTAACGCGTTTGAGGAAACAATTGCCAATATTCCTGAAAATACTAGAGTTATTACGGTTGGAGATAGAGAAGCAGATATCTTTGATTTGTTATGGAAAATTGAAGAATCAGCTGCAGAATTTGTAATTCGCAACAGACAGGATAGGAAATTTATTTGCCCGGAAAATGGTAAAACAAAAATACAAACGAAAATAAGTAAGCTACAGTCCAAGAAAGAGATTAGACTGAAAATCCCAGGCAATGGACTTCATAAAGCAAGAAAAGCAAATGTTGAAATTAAATACACATATGGGCACATACCAATTAGGTCTGTATCTTTATATGGCCCTGAAAATACTGATCACAAAATCAGTGACAAATTAGCTGTTTATGTTGTAAGCGCTAAAGAAATTAATGCCCCTGTTGGAGTAGAGGCAATCGATTGGACTATACTGACCAACATCCCCGTGAGTAGCTTTGAAGATGCTGTTGAGCGTATAACTTGGTATAAGCTAAGATGGAAAATAGAAGAATATTTTAGAGTTCTGAAATCAGGATGCAAGATAGAAGCCTCTCGCTTATCTGCCGAAACAAAGCTACAAAAATTAATTGCCATAAAAAGCCTCATTGCTTTTAAAATTTTATATTTATCAAAAATAGCCTCAACTTGTCCTGAAGAGAGCTGCGATAGCATACTTACCACCCAAGAATGGAAAACGCTTTATATGCGCGTGCACAGAACAAATAATACTCCTGGCAAGCCTCCAAATATAAAAGAAGCTATTATTTTGCTTGGTAAATTAGGAGGCTTTATGGCAAGAAAGAGTGATGGGTTGCCCGGAGCAATGTCTTTATGGCGGGGATATGAAATCCTTCAAGAGAGCGTAATGATGCTATCAATTGTTAGTGGTAAAATTTGTGGGTAATAGTAAGATTTAAACCCTATTGAGCATTACTGGTTTAAAATCAAGAACGAAATAAGAAAAACTGTTTCTAATTTTGAGCACTTTTTTGATGCGGTTTACTATGCTCTTAAAAAAGTCATTACCTTATCGCATTAAGCTATATCTATCCAAAAAGTTTTAACTGTTTTTGTTGAAATGCTTTATAAGAAGGTTTGCCTGAACCTTGATTTTTTACATAATTACGTAATTTCTGCTCATCACCATGTTTACATACTGTGCTCATAAAATATCCTTTACTCCAAAACTCACTTCCCCATAATTTTTCTTTAAGATTTGGATATTTCTTAAACATTTCCTTAGATGTAATACTTTTTATGATTTGAGTTATTTTTGTTCGGCTATACATTAGTATTGACTGTAGTAAAAAATGTACATGATCTTTATCTACTCCTATTTCCAAAAATCTAATTTCATAACGAGCCTCTATGTCCTCACAAATTTTACATAAATAATCGTCTAGTTCCTCATTGAATATTACTCTTCTATACTTTGCCGGTGTTACTAAATGATATATTAGTACTGTGACATTATGACTTTTATGTATATAACTGCTTTCTTCCATGCATCTAGTATATCACGAAGCAGAGCTTCGGGGAATTAAACCCTAAGAGATTAATTAATTCTCTTAAAAAACTATATGATATAAAAACTAAATTTGTAATTCCAAAAAGAGGAAGTAAAGCCCAGATATTAAGGGATTTACTTCCTACCGAATGAAGAAACAATTTTATTAATTAAAGATTCGATATTAATAGCCGATTGAGTATATTTTATTTCCTCATTAGGCGTTAAATCATCGTTATCATTTCCTGGTACGATTGCAATATATTTACCTCCGAGTAGACCACTAGTAACTACTTGAGCTTTTGAGTCTTTAGGTATTTTAACATTCTCATTGACATTTAAATATACAATAGCAAAATAGCTGGTTGGATCTAAAAAAATCTTTTTAACATTTCCGATTTTTATACCTGAAATCATCACATCACTTCCGACTGATATCCCTTCAGCACTTTGAAAGCTGGCAGTGAGCTGATAGCCTTTGGCGTTAGTCATAGAACTGCCAGTTTTATAAGCAAAAATTAAGAATAGGAAAGCAATAATTAATACTGCAAAACCGATAATTGTTTCAATAATATTTTGTTTCATTGTTTTTTATACTAAATAGTTAATTTATGGTTGCCATCTGCTATATCTAGCATTTGACGATTTAGACGATTTTTGGCTTATTTTATTACTTTCTTGCCAAGAAAAAAGCTTAATATTTCTTGGTACTTCATTTACTAAATGATGCAACCATGCATGCCAACTTGGTGAAATTTTTGTTGGTTCGTTAGCATTTTTATAAATAACAGATCTTTTAGGACGCCCTAAATAGTCAAGCTTCTTACTTTCGTAATATTGGTTTAGTAACTCATCTTCTCCTACTTTTTTATGAAAAAAAGTAATAAAAAACTTATTTATCCATGACATTTTAAAATTTCTATAGCAGTTTGTCTTCCTTGTACTGCAAGTTTATCAGCAGCAATATTACCGCTATTACTTGCATGTCCTTTCACCCATTTCCAAATGATAGTATGTTTGCTTAATTCTTCGTACAAATTTTGCCATAAATCAGCATTTTTAACGGGTTCATTGTTGCTTTTACACCAGTTGTTTTTTATCCAATTATGGATCCAAACGGTAATACCTTGCTGCAAATACTTACTATCAGTATAAATTTCCACATGATAAGGTTTTTTTAGAATTTTTAGTGCTTCAAGAGCTGCTGTAATTTCCATACGGTTATTAGTAGTCTCAAGCTCATGCCCAAATATTTCCTTATTCACCTCATTAAATTGAAGTAATGCTCCCCATCCTCCTGGACCTGGATTGCCAGAACAGGCACCATCAGTATATATAACTACTTTCGATATATCTTCTTTCAATATTTTAACTAGGTTTAATAGGTTTAGATTTGGGAGAGTTACGGAATTTATCTAGCATAATAACATTTTTTGACAGTAAAGCTTCATCAATTTTATCATTATTTTCTTTTTCCAGAATTTGCTTTTCTATTTTCAATATTTCAGCTGTATTATTATTTTGAATATTTAATTGCTGATTAAAAGTAAAACTATAGCTATTGCTTGAATCAACAAAACTAATAAGGGCATCAAATGGTATATAGATTGTTTCCTTAATACCGCTAAAACTCAACATTACAGAAAATCCGGTATCTTTTACTATTATATTCTCAAATTGATTCTGAAGTACTATTGTTATTTCTTTCGGATATGCTTGTCTAACTTTTAAAGGCAAAATGACAGCTGGATGATCGGTCTTATATGATATATATATCAATTGATCCCAATATAAATTTTCATGCTGAATCCTTGCCAAAACCTTTTTTATAAATTCCAGCATAGATTCATTTAAAAATTTTTTATATTCGATATTCATATATAGAAGAAATAAATAATATAAGTAAGTAGACGAAGTTTTATTTGGAAAAGAGCCAGGCGTTTTGAAGCTTTTACTAGCTACATATACTTAATACCTGAGATTAAAAGCAAAAAACAACATTCAGCGTATTTCAAATAAAACGAGTATATTTGAGGGTTTTTCTGTTGCCCGGCAAACCCCCAAGCCGCGTAAGGTTATGCTACAGCTAAAGCTGGAGCTCTTACAAAACGATTATCGTTTGCGTTTCTTTGTTTTGACCCGTAAGGCAAAAGCCTGCGGCGGAATCATCCCGAGTAAAAGCAATTTTTTTTAGGCACGTCGATCCTATTTCGCCCCCTCAAAATACTACTTGTGTTTTAAAAATTGCTCTTTCATTTTATCAGGGATTCGTGATGCTCACGTATTAAGTATACGCTCCGCTCACTCACACATCAAAATAAAATTCAATTTTTAAAATACAAGCAGTATTTGCATCATATTATTATACGAAGATCAATTTCAAAAAGAGCAAGGCGTCCACAAGATGAGGAACGGAGCGTATACTTAATACGTGAGTACCGGAGTACTTGTAGGACAACGTAGCCAATTTTTGAAATTCATCGAGTATGAGTATTGGTGGAGGCGTCGGGTACTGCCCCCGAGTCCGCAACCTCTATTCTAAATTACGTTTATTACTATAGCTATATTAGCACTTACTATTATCGCTTAATTTGATTAATTTGTAAAGGTTTTTAGATTTATGTTTTAAATATATTCAATAATAAATATTATTTATATACTTGTATACTTATAATAAATATTACTTAAATTAAAAAATCTTCTATGCTACCAAATCTTGGAATTATTGCCGGTAAAGGTTCATTGCCTTCTTTAATAGCAGGTAACTATAGAAAACAGGGTGGTAATTGTTATATAGCTGCGATAGAGGGCGAAGCTGATATAGAATTAATTAAGGACTTCGAGTATCAACCTCTTAAAATCGGTATGGTTGGAGCAGCTATTAAGTATTTTACACAACACAACGTAAAAAATATTATTTTTATAGGCGGAGTCGATAGACCAAATTTTAAAAACTTAGCTGTAGATTCAATAGGCGGTTTATTACTTCTGAAAATGATCAGCCAGAAAATTCGTGGGGATGATAATTTATTAAGAATAGTAGCTAGTTTTTTTGAGAGTTATGGCTTTAAGGTAATTTCAAGTAGTGAGATATACCAAAATCAACAATGTGATTCTAATATTATAACTGATACTATCCCTACAAGTTCTGATAAAAAAGATATTGAATTTGGAGTAAAATTACTGAATCATTTAAGTAAATTTGATATTGGTCAGTCGGTTATAGTTGAAGATGGTTATGTACTTGGCATAGAAGCGGCCGAGGGAACAGATAATTTAATAGCTAGATGTACAGACTTACGTAAAAAATCTCATGGGGGAGTGCTTATTAAGCTTTCAAAAATAGGACAGGATAATAGGCTAGATTTGCCTACTATCGGCATTAATACTATAAAAAATCTTGCTAAATATAATTACAAAGGCGTCGCAATTCAAAAAAACCAAGTAATTATAGCTGAAGAAGAGAAAACTATAAAACTCGCTAATGAACATAAAATTTTTATAACAAAATGTTAGCAATAGGCATTACCGGTAGCTATGCATCGGGCAAAACTTTTATTTTGGATTATTTAGCAGAAAAAGGATATAAAACTTTTTGTGCCGATAGATGTATAAAAGAATTATATCAGGACTTAAAAATACAAGCTGTTATTTTAAAATTATTGCCGGAGCTTGAAACTTTTAACATTGGAAAGATTAGTAATTTAATCTATAACAATGATCTTGCACGTGAGAAATTACAAAATTTTATCTATCCACTGCTAATAGATAAGCTAATTCAATTTAAACAGGAAAATGCAAATTCCAAATTTGGGTTTGCTGAAATACCGCTATTATACGAAGCTAAATTTGATAAATATTTCGATTTTGTCGTGACAGTACATTGCTCTGAAGAAATAAGAATACAAAGGGCAACAACTAGATCTTCTTTTGATATGGAAATCTATAATAAGATTAAAGAAATTCAGCTTTCGCAAGAGAGCAAAATAGCAAAAGCAGATTTTGCTATAAATAGTGGCGTTGATATGTTAGACTTGAACAAACAAATAAATAACCTAATAACAAATTTAGAATGTCGAGTTTAAGAGAAATAATTTTGGATACGGAAACTACAGGTCTTGATCCAAAAGGTGGTCACCGAATTGTTGAGATCGGTGCTATTGAAATGGTAAATAAGGTACTAACCGGCAGACATTTTCATTTCTATCTTAATCCAGAGCGAGACATGCCGTTTGAGGCTTATAGAATTCACGGCATTGCCGGTGAGTTTTTAAAAGATAAGCCACTATTTCATACTATTGCAGATGATTTTTTAGAGTTCATTGCCGATAGTAAACTTGTTATTCATAATGCACCTTTCGATGTTAAATTTTTAAATCATGAATTATTATTATTAAAAAGAGCTGAAATTAAACTTCTAGAGCTTGAACATGCTATTGATACCTTAGTGATGGCTAGGAGTATGTTTCCTGGATCAAAATATAGCCTTGATGCTTTATGTAAAAGATTTAAGGTAGATAATTCCGGTAGGCAACTTCATGGTGCTCTTAAAGATGCAGCTTTACTTGCTGAGGTATATGTAGAACTAACCGGCGGTAGGCAGTCAGCTTTTAAGATACTTGATAAAGCTGCTAAAATAAATAACTTATGCTATAATCGCTTAGATTCTCAAGCACATAAGAATATTCCCGTTATTAAACCAACAAAAGAAGAATTACAAAAACATAAGGAATTCTTGAGCAAGATTTTAAAACCGGCTTCGTAAAGCGTCATTGCGAGACGATGCATAGCATCGACGTGGCAATCTCAGGAATTTTATACTATTGCATGAGATTGCGTACGTACAAGTTACTACGTAATTTCCTCGCAATGACGATTATTAACATTCCTAAAACCCAATTATGAAAACAAACATCACTGTACTAATAACCTTTATAATACTTGTCTCTTTAGGTTTTTGGCAGCTTAACCGCTTAAAAGAAAAGAAAATATTTTTAGCATCGATGCAAGAAAATCTTACCTCCCCTGCAATTGATTTTGCTGAAATTCATGACAACTTACCTTATCAAAAAATAAAACTTCATGGGCATTTTTTACCTGATAAAGATATATATTTATATGGTAGGCGTTCAATGTCGAGCGAGAAAGATGGTTATTATTTAGTAACACCATTTGAAACTAATGATAATAAGGTTATTTTAGTAGCACGAGGTTGGTTTAGCAACCGCAATAAAAATATTATTACACAAGCAACCAATGACCAACCCCATGAGCTTATCGGCGTTACTATGCCGTCCGAAAAAACCCGCAGCTACTTGCTGGCTAACGACATTAAAAACAACGTTTGGTTAACCCTAGACTTACAAGAAGCATCTAAAGTTTTAGGATTAAATCTTGAGAATTTTTATCTTATTGAAGAAAGCAAGGACATAAGTAATTTAGATATTTTACTACCACTTTCAATAAATCATCTAGCAGTCATTAGAAACGATCATTTAGAATATGCTCTTACTTGGTTTGGACTTGCTGCATCTTTAATTGTAATTTATAGGATTTATAGGCGCTCTCTGTCATTCACACGCAAAAACAAATGAACAACCTACAACAACAAGCATCTGATCCTGATTATTCTGTGTGGGTGTCGGCGTCTGCCGGCACAGGTAAAACCAAAATCTTAACTGATAGGTTTTTGCGGTTATTAATTAAAGGAGTAAATTTTCAAAACATTTTGTGCCTTACTTTTACTAATGCAGCCAGCGTAGAGATGCAGCTAAGAATTAGCAACAAACTCAAAACTTTTTCTCTTTGCGATTCTCAAAAACTAGAAGAAGAACTTTTCTCAATGAGCGGTCAGAAGCCACTTGCCTTAGAACTGGAAAATGCAAAAAATCTATATAGTAAATTACTCAACAATAATGAACCTCTAAATATCTACACCATTCATGCATTTTGTCAAAAAATCCTTAAAACTTTCCCTGTAGAAGCTGGTATAACACCAGAATTTCAGATTCTTGAAGAGACGAAATTACATGATATTTTTCTACAAATACGAAATGAAATTTATTTAAGTGATGAGCATAATGATTTAATTAAAATTTTATTAAATCGTTTTCATGAAATAACTTTGCAGGATATTTTTAGTGAGATTATTGACCAAAAAATTAAATTTAAAAAATTATTCTCTTATAAAACTATTCCGGCAGAAATAAATAATAAGCGACTAGCACTATCCGAGCTAAATAATATCTATGATAAGGTAAAAAATTTATTTGCAGATTACGATTTAGAAATAGAGCCAAAAGAACTATTTTTTACTAAAGATGGAAAAAAACGTAAAAGCCTTTTATCAAAAGAGCTAACCCAGAAACATCCTAAATTGCTGTTAGAGCTAGAGAAGCTAACATCTCAAATTTATAAATTAGACGAAGAATATCGCATAGAAGAGCTAGAATATCATACTAATTTACTTTCTAAACTTGCTTATATTTTACTAGAAAAATATGAAAAATTTAAAGAAGAAAATAACTTGCTTGATTATGATGATTTAATTTACCATACTGAAAAATTATTCCAGAATAAGGCTATACATGAGTGGTTATTGCATAAGCTTGAAAGCGAGATTGATCATATACTTGTCGACGAAGCACAAGATACGAGCCATGAACAATGGAATATAATCACCACTCTAATAACCGAGTTTAATAGACCTGATAGTAGTATTTTTATCGTTGGGGATGACAAGCAATCTATATATAGCTTTCAAGGTGCTAATCTTACGAATTTTAATTTAGTGAATGAAAAATTACAAGCAAATCTCGCTAAAGCAAATAAAAAATTTAAGAATATTACGCTTGAATATTCTTATAGATCAAGCGGCGAAATTTTACAATTTACTCATCAAGTTTTTAAATATATAAAAGCTCATTACCCTACTTTTTTTTTGTCCGATAATCCGGTAATTTCTGCATTTCGTACACATACTGGTTCTGTAACGATTTGGTCTTTGATGACAAGCGAAAAACAAGAAGAACTTTTTTGGGCATTGCCACAAGATTATGCCAATGCTCTTTCGTCAGCTAATTTACTTGTAGAAAAAATTGTTAGCTTTATAAAGGAAAAAATAGCTAGCAAAGAAATTCTGCCCTCGACCGGTAACCCTATATCTGAAAAAGATTTTATGATTTTGGTAAGAAAGCGAGATGAATTTAGCAATAATTTGATAAAAGAGCTTAACAAAGCTGAACTTAAAGTTGAGGCAAGCGATAAAGTAAATCTTAAAGAGCATTTGCCGATAATGGATTTAATTTCGGTAGCTAAATTTGTACTTTTACCTTACGATGACTTAAATCTTGCAGCATTACTTAAATCACCGATTATCGGCATTAGCGAACGACAATTATATGAACTTTTGATGAATAAAAACGATGGAAGTTTGTGGGAAAATCTATCCTCGCATTTGGATATATATAATAGGCTTACTTCTTTTATTGAGCTTTATCAAAATTCCACTCTCGATAATTTTTTTAATTTAATCGTGAATACTCTAGATTTACATATTGATGATATGGTAAATGAGCTGCTAACACTAAGCAGTAATTACGCAAATGATATGGATAATTCGCTGCAAAGCTTTGTAGCCTGGTTTGAGAATAACGATATTTGGATTAAACGTGATATGGAGCATTCTGATAAAATAGGAGTGATGACAGTACATGGCTCTAAAGGCTTGGAAGCCCCAATTGTTATATTATGCGACTCCACTACCCTACCTATAAGCAGTAGTAAATTTATTTGGCATGATAATGGGGGAATAGAGCATTTGGAAAACGCAGCTAATAAAGAGGAATTTATAGGAAACACGGAACGCAGCACCGCAGCGTACACTTTAGTACGTGAGGATGTGAGTACCGGATTGACCCATAAATTACCTTTAGAAGCAAGTTATACAAGTGGTCGAATGTTCTTTTCTGCTAATACTGCTGACACTCCTGAATTTTTACAAAAAATGAAAGACGCAGAAAAGTTAAAGGATTTACAAGAATATATAAGACTGCTCTACGTTGCAATGACTAGGGCTAAAGATCATTTAATTATATGTGGTTTTAGTAACAAATCAAATATTCCTGAAAACTGCTGGTATAACATAACTAAAAATTTATTCAAATGATACTCCTCGCAGCAGAGCTACGAGGTATCTATCCAAAAAGTTTTAACTGTTTTTGTTGAAATGCTTTATAAGAAGGTTTGCCTGAACCTTGATTTTTTACATAATTACGTAATTTCCGCTCATCACCATGTTTACATACTGTGCTCATAAAATATCCTTTACTCCAAAACTCACTTCCCCATAATTTTTCTTTAAGATTTGGATATTTCTTAAACATTTCCTTAGATGTAATACTTTTTATGATTTGAGTTATTTTTGTTGGGCTATACATTGGTATTGACTGTAACGCGAGTTTCGTATTCATAAAGTCGCTGTATAGCTGATAAATACTGGGTTACGGTGGATATTGATAATACTGTTTTTGTTATAAAATGGGCTTAAAATGCATAAATTTTCAGCAATTTGTCTTTTTTGACTCCAATTATTACAGTATGAAACTTATCCAATCTCCCAAAAGCCTTAAAAAATCAGGATTGTGGCAAATTCCTTAACTATAATTTAGGCATCTTAATACGAAACTCGCGTTATTTTATACGGAGAATATATACTGGATAAAAGTTTAATCAAATAGCAGCTAATTTCTTAACGCGAATTTCGTATTCACAAAGGAGCGGAATAGCTGATAAATACTAGGATACAGGGATATTGATAATACTATTTTTGTTATAAAATTAGCTAAAAATCATAAATTGCATTTTTTATGTTCAAGTATTGAGGTGTGAAACTTATCAAAGTGCTTAAAAGATTGGAGTAACAAGGATTTTTCAAGTTAATTAACCATAATTAGGCATCTTAATACGACACTCGCGTTTCTTAGCGTGTATTTACGCACGATTCTTCCTAATACCCTTTTACTCCAAAACTCACTTCCCCATAATTTTTCTTTAAGATTTGGATATTTCTTAAACATTTCCTTAGATGTAATACTTTTTATGATTTGAGTTATTTTTGTTGGGCTATACATTAGTATTGACTGTAGTAAAAAATGTACATGTTCTTTATCTACTCCTATTTCCAAAAATCTAATTTCATAACGAGCTTCTATGTCCTCACAAATTTTACATAAATAATCGTCTAGTTCCTCTTTGAATATTACTCTTCTATACTTTGCCGGTGTTACTAAATGATATATTAGTACTGTGACATTATGACTTTTATGTATATAACTGCTTTCTTCCATGCATCTAGTATATCACGAAGCAGACCTTCGGGGAATTAAACCCTAAGAGATTAAAGACATATTGAGGTACATGAACCAGACATGATCTCTCTCACATACGGCTTGAATAAGCTTTAGCTTGATATGCGACTTCTAGTCGCTATAAAACAAACTTTCTGATACCCTTGAGCAACACAAAAGAATAAATCTATTGCTATCTGAGCCCCTCTATAAATCCTCTTGCAAAAAAAAATAGACAAATTAAGTAACTACTATTACTATTACAGTTAGATAGATAATTAATCAAATAAAATCATATATGCCAGAATATATTAGACATGGTGAAGGGACATTTGCTTCTCTAACAAAACAACAAAAAGAGGCAGTAGGATTACTTTCAATTGGTACTTTCTTAGAGTACTTTGACCTTATGCTCTATGTGCACATGGCAGTACTTCTTAATGAATTATTCTTTCCAAAATCTGATCCAAATGTAGCAGCATTTTTGTCTGCTGCTGCTTTTTGCTCCACTTATGCCTTAAGACCTTTTGGAGCATTAATTTTTGGCTATATAGGTGATACCATAGGTAGAAAAGTAACTGTTATTATTACTACATTTATGATGGCTATTTCTTGTATTGTTATGGCTAATTTACCAACTTACGACCAAATTGGAATGAAGGCTGTTGTCATTATGACAGTATGCCGCATGATACAAGGTATCTCATCAATGGGAGAAAGAATTGGAGCTGGAATTTATATTACTGAAATCACAAAACCTCCAATACAATATGCCGCTGTTACATTAACAGGTTGTTTATCTGCTTTAGGTGGTACTTTTGCTTTAGCTGTAGCTTCTCTAGTAACTTCACAAGGTTTTAATTGGCGGATCGCTTTTTGGATTGGTGCAGTTGTAGCAGTTATCGGCTTTTTAGCAAGAACATCTCTTCGCGAAACAGCAGAATTTGTTAATGCAAAACGACGAATCACAAATATCTTAGATGCAACTAAATTAAAAGCTCAAAAGATTAATCCTATTATGCAAGAAAATGTAAGTAAGAAAACAATAATTGCAAATTTTTTCACATTATGTGGAGGACCAGTCTCTTTATATTTTACTTATATCCATTGTGGAAATATTCTAAAAAACTCTTTCCATTATACTGCAGCACAAGTAATACATCAAAATTTTATAGTTTCAACAATCGGATTAGTAATCTACTGTATAATGATATATCTTAGTTATAAGATATATCCATTAATAATATTAAAAGTTAAATTATTAATATTTACATTTATAATGATATTTTGTCCTTACTTATTAGATAATATAACATCACCTTTACATTTATTATTAATACAATTAGTACCTATAACATGCGGACTCGCACAAACACCAGCTATGCCAATATTTTTTAAACATTTTCCCATTTTTAAACGTTTTACTTATGTAAATGTAACATATGCAATAGCACATGCTCTCATGTACATTGTAACATCTTTTGGGATCACATATTTTGTACATATTTTTGGACACTACGGATTATTGATTATACTAATTCCTTTAATTGTAGGATATACTTTTGGTCTATATCATTTTGAAAAACTTGAAAAGGAAGTTGGTAATTATCCAAAGAAAATAAGTGATAATGATCTAAATAATAATTCGGTACTGTAAGAGTAGTAGCACATAATTCTAAAAGATTAATTTCTATATCTAATAATTCTAAGTATTTAGATAACACTAAAAAATAATGCATAGTTTCTTCTACAGTGTTACTAATTTTCTCAGGAGATTTAGCCCCTATTGTCTGCATATTATGCAGCCTATCAAAGAGTTTTATTAACAGTACATCATGTTTCTTTTCTTTATATAAGATCTCTACTGTTTCAGCAGCACTAATCTTTATGCCGTCCTCTTTAATCCTTGTTAAATCCATTACTTGATTGGTTACTTTCCACCCAAATTTTTGTGTTATCTGATCCTTGGTTAGTTCTGTATCTTCTAATGTATCGTGTAGTATTGCGGTCACTAAAATATCTGTTCTAAATAAATAATCTGATACCATATATGCTACCTCTATCGGATGAGAGTAATATGGCTCTCCTGATCGACGCATTTGACTTCCATGATATTTCCTGGCGTAGTATATCGCTTTCTTTACTTCTAGCACATCAACCGGTGATACTTTTACTATGCTATTTAAATATATTACTTTACCTAGTAATTTCTTAGCATAAATACACATCTCAAAATCTTTCTCCCAGTCTTTTATCTCTTCCATAATCCTTATTAAATTATTGATTGATGTTATAGTTGAGCCTTTGATATTTTTCATACTATATTATTCTTTTATTATTGTCACTATAGAAGTAATATATATTGCTAGCTTTTTACTAGACCGCCTTTACTAGTGTCATTGCTAAACTAAAAGGGAGCAGTAAATTACGTCAAAAAGACAGCAATTCCAAATATGACATTATAGATACATAGACCCAATACTAAAGATCGTGCAAAGAGCGGCAAAGTTAAAGAAAGTACCGAGTTAAGAAATAGCTTTCATAGTTAGGGTAATTGTGTTATAAAAGTTTTCAGATTTTTTGCAGTTTTGGTTAAAAATGTACCGAGACTGGGAATTATAGGAACTTTTTATTGCACCAAAACGGGAAAATACAATAGTGTTATACCGCTTTCAGAAAGTTTTTGGTAAATACTAATCATATTTACCACCGATGCCTTAGATGGTATAGCTTTTGATCTATATTGAATTAAGTTATAAAATCATATTTTGATAAATCATTGATCAGAATATAATTAGTAGGCAGCAAAACATTTCTCCACACAAATTACGTCATTTTTTGTTTACTTGGCTTAAAAAAAGAGGAGTAGACGACGCACTTATTCAACCATACTCTGGTAATGAAACCCGCAAGTCTCTAGAGATTTATTCAAAATTATCGTTATCGGAAGCTCAAAAAATATATGAAGAAAATATAAAAAATTTTCCTGTTTAAACTTCTCAACTTTGCCGCTCCTTGCACGATCTTTAGTATTGGACCTATTAGGAATTTTAGCACCTATACTGCTGATAGACCTAGAGGATTGTACGATATCAAAATAATTTTCAGCTATCTGAACAAGATTTAAAGAGTGGCACAACTCATTAATGATACTCCTCGTAGCTCTGCTGCGAGGAGTATCATTAATTTAGCTATTAATAATGACTTACTAGCAAAACTTACGCTATGTTTGGTTCTAAATATCGTAAAGATGGAGAACGAAGCTGTTGTTGCATATAGTCATCTAAAAGCCCTAACTTTATTTGGTAGACCGTTTTACCTATTTTATTTGCAGTTCTTTTGAGAAAAGCCCAAACTAGAAATGCACAACTAATGTGATTACGTTGGATACGCTGTTTTCTGCATTGGCAACGTTCTATACCAGTCAGTTGCTTAATTTTTCTATGCATGCTCTCAATTACCCATCGCAAGCCAAACTCATCTTGTGCAGCTTTAGAAGATTTTTGAGTTTTGTTATTGGTAACAACATAATCAACTCTGTTGGTAGAAACAGTAAATTTAAACAAATTAACATGCTTATTTTTGGCAAATCCTTTTATATGAATCTCCATTCCATTCTTAATTTCTTCATCTGAAAACGTCAACTTGCTAACAGCTTTATAAGGCTCGTAATCACACGTTTTACTAACATTTCTATTGGCTTTAATAGGGGCATAATAATATTTGCCCAAGGAGTCAACATGTTGCATAATTTTGTGTGTAGCATACCATGTGTCAAAAAGTACAGTTTGAAAAGGAATCTTTTTACTATAAACAGCATTATTGAACATCTTTAGTAGGTGATCTAGTTTCGTCGCTCCATCATGATCAGGTGAAAAAATGCGATAATCTATTACCCAAAACTTATCAATATCGGGGTTATAATATACAAGACTCACTACTCCTATACCGGTAGTAACTCCACCTGTAGCTCCACTATACTGCGATCTAGCAACCTCTATTTTCTTTGTGTTCCTTTTGTTTAACACCGTATCATCAAATATTGTATATCCGTTAGATGAAAAGATAACATCATTCTTAATGTGTTCCCATAACAAAGAAGGAGTATATTTTTCATTTTCTAAAAATCTATTAATAACATCATGGCTACATTTCTTGGCATGTTCAGCGTAGTAGGTTAAACTATAATTCTTTTGGCTAATTGTTAAAAATTGACAGTAATCTGTTCTATTAATTGGTATTGCTTGCAATCTGTTCCTCTTTGACATGTTTAATTATTCTTACAATAATTTATCACTCTTCCACTCATAGCGTAAGTTTTGCTAGTAATTTTTAAAAAACATTATATAAATATCAATTAAAATTATCAAAAAAGATAGGAGCGAGAAAATGAGCCATAAAGAACAAAATGTAACATCAAATATAGAAACTGATATTGTGAAGAGTAATCGCGTATTATCCTTATCAGGAGGCGGAGTAAAAGGAATAGCAGAGCTAGTGGTGCTCGCTGAGATAGAGGAGCGTACGGGTAAGTCTATAACGGAGTTATTTCCAATAATAACAGGCACTAGTGTTGGCGGACTTATTGCAGGATTGCTAACCATTCCCAAAGAATCAGGAAGTAGTATACCAAAATATAGTGCCAAAGAGGCTTTAGAGATATTTAAGGAAGCAGCCCCGCAAATATTTCCAGATGAGTTATTAAGCGGAGTGAAGCAAGTATTTACACATAAATACAGTCAAAAGCCATTAGAGAAAATATTAGATGAACATTTAGGAGGTATGCGTTTAAGTGAGGCAACATCACGCTTAATGATACCGGTGACAAATTTAAATACAGATGGTCGGGAAGTAGAAGTCTTTGATAGCCATAATCTATTTGGGACAAGCGGGCATAGTGATCCAAGCCTTAAGGATGTGCTGCTTGCAACTACAGCAGCCCCTACTTATTTTAAGGCAGTAACAAATGCGAGTGCTATTACAGGTACATCTGTATCAAAAGAAGCATTATATGCCTATGCAGATGGAGGGTTAGCTGCTAACCGTCCAGCATATGAGGCATTAAAGATATTAAAAGGCAATAATAATCGTGAGCAGAAAAAAGAAATATTAGATAAAACGATGGTGTGTTCACTAGATTTTGATGATGCCCTGAATTTTCATGAAGCAATACCTGTAAGTGATAAACCAACCAGTAATGGTATTTGGAAGTATATAAAGTATGCAAGTCCAGCATTACTAATATATGATGGGCTATCGAAGTTATTTGAGAGTACGCATGATGATGGAGCAATAGGGTGGATGTCTAAGGGCAAGCTAATAGATAGATTAATGCACGCAAGCGAAGAAAATGTAAACTCTGCGGTCAGGAGTGATTTACCGGGTACAGATGAGTTTATAGAGGTAAAGCTTCCAATTACTAAAGAAACATCAAGTTTAGATAATGCAAAAGTAAAAAATATAGCTGCTTTAGAAGAAGTAGGTCGTCAGTATATAAAGGAGCATGATCAGCAATTACAGAAGTTATGTGATAATTTACTCTATCATTATAATCACGAACAAAATATGGAGGGTGATGCTGATACTGCAGCTACTATAGATGATATGTTCGTTGCAGATAAAACAATAGACAAAGTAATAATATCCGAAGAATTAGTACAAAAATTAGGAGCCAATTTAAATGAGCAGCAGGTAGCTACTATCGAAAGGGCACTTGCAAGCTTAAGTTCCAAAGAAAGTGAAATGGTAGAAGCATTTTTACACAACCTTAATAATGATCAAGTTATAGCTTTATCTAAGCTACTGCCTGTAATTGCTGACGGTGAATTTAAGGATACTCAAATAGAAGAGATGAATATATTTCAGAATAAGTTTTTGCAGGTTTTTAGCAATATGTTTACTAACCAAGATGAGTTTGGATCTGAAGTATCATTAAATGCTACCCAAGAATATACTGCTGAAGTAGCATGTGATGGTAGAGGATCAGAATTATCACATCATATCGATATAGGTGTAGAGGCTTAATGCTTCTTACACTTTGCATTATAAGTTTTATTGTTATATTATACCAATAATAAAAACAATGACAGATTATAGTAATAATACAAACAAGTACATAGAAAATAAAATCGGCTTAAATCTAAAGACGTTAAATAGTTTTAGTATAGGAGAGCATAAGAAATATAGCGATATCTACAGTTTAACTTCGCATGAATATAGATATAGTGCTTTAAGTGCGGTATTAAAGATCATGGCAATACCATTAGTTGCTGTATTGAATGTAATTAAAATATTCACAAATTTTGAAGTAGTGGCAGTTAAGGAAATGGTCAATATACCACTTATTCTTTTAAAAAAGATGGATCAAGGTATTTCAAAGAAGATATTACAAGGACTTGATAATACCAATGAAGCAGAGCTACGTGATATAACAAATAATATATTAGAGCAGTGGAAAGAAGATAATGCTTTGATCCAAAAAGAAGAGGAGAGTTGGTTTAGCAGCGTTAAGAATTATATATGCGACAATGTATCATTTATTGAATATATTAGAAACTTTTGGGTAAATGGGGGAATACATTATAGTAAGACGCAACTTGAAGAGCAGCACTTAGTTAAGAAGATAACCAAGGAAATCTTTAAAACAGCCTATATTGCTGGCAAAGAGGTGCGAGCATTAAGTAGTGATGATATATATAATCATTTTAAGGAGATAGGAGCTTATAAGGATAACATGCCAACAAAAGAGATAGATTTATTTCAAAATCAGTTATTTCATAGCAATGATGATATTTGGACTGAGTCTATTTTGGATCTAAGTTACTTGAGTAATGATGATACGACACCTTTACTAGGTAAGTAAAAAACGTTAGTATATTCCAAAAACGTTCGTTTTTGGAACAGCGTTAATTAGATTTTACAAACTGAGTGAGTAGGGAATTGAGGTTGTGGAGTATCAATGGAATTAAGTGAACTGTATACTAAATCGTAAAAACACGATTAGTAGACATTATTGTCTACTAATCGATATAATGTACAATATATTAGAAGCAGTATGAGATTATTTGGTTATGCTAGGGTATCAACAAATCAGCAACTTTTAAACACACAGATAAAATGTTTAAAAGATGCCGGAGTAAAAGAATCACGAATATTCTATGACAAAGCTACAGGTAGTAATTTAGATAGAGCGGGATTAAATAATTTATTACATAAAGTAGAAGAAGGAGATGTAATATTGGTTACCAAGTTAGATCGTTTAGGAAGAGATACTGCCGACATGATTTGCTTAATTAAACAGTTTACTAAAATAGGTGTAGCTATGCGTTTTCTTGATGATGGAATTAGTACAGAAGGCAGCACGGGCAAAATGGTTATTACAATCCTTAGTGCAATAGCAGAAGCCGAGAGAGTCAGGATACTTGAAAGAACTAATGAAGGTCGGTTAGAAGCAAAAAATAAAGGTATTAAGTTTGGTCGCAATCGTAGTATAGATCGAGATAAATTGTTACAATTAAATGCAGATGGAATTAAAGGTGTAGCATTAGCTAAAGAAATGAAAATAAGCCGTGCTGCTGTTTATAAAATCCTGAAAGAAGAAAAGTTCGAGCATCTTAATAATTGAGTGTAGCAATTTATACGCATTACATTTACAGACATTATAAAACACATAATTACCTTATTACTTCGTACTCAAAAAGTCTTGAATAGGTTATCTCGTATAAAATGATACTCCTCGCAGCAGAGCTACGAGGTATCTATCCAAAAAGTTTTAACTGTTTTTGTTGAAATGCTTTATAAGAAACTGTGCTCATAAAATATCCTTTACTCCAAAACTCACTTCCCCATAATTTTTCTTTAAGATTTGGATATTTCTTAAACATTTCCTTAGATGTAATACTTTTTATGATTTGAGTTATTTTTGTTGGGCTATACATTAACGCGAGTTTCGAATTAATATAGCATAGGATTTAGCATATCAAGAGAGATGTAATAGAAGGTTTATTATCAGACATTTGATAATTTATCAGTGCTGCAACCATATGCACAAAGGCATTTGTAACTGATCTATGCCTTGAATGCTCAAACTTCCCCAATAGTTTAATTTTACTAAACACAGATTCTATTAATGCTCTTTTAAGCAATAATATTTTATCCAACATAGACATAAGTTTATTTTTCATATTTTTCTTTACCCTAGTTACCATAAAAATTCCTTGCTCTAAAAGTTGTTGAAATAATTGTTGTGAAATATAACCACGATCTCCGAATACTTTACCAAAAAGATTTTTGATCATCAGTTCCAGCTGTTTTCTATCATCCTTATTGCCAGGGCTAAAAGATGCTTTAACTATACCACCGGCTCTATTAATTATTAGATGTAGTTTAAGTCCATAGAACCAACCTTTTGTTGTCTTACTGCGTGCTGCTATGCCGGCGAACACTTTATTCATTGAAATACGGTATCTCTTACATACCTCTATACTACTTGAATCTACAAAAGAAAGGCCATCACACTGATCCAAAATAGAATTGAATATCAGTACTAATAGTGGTAAATGTGGACCTATTATTTTTATAAATTGACTATAGCTTACTAATTGAAAATCTCTTTGATGATAAATCCATATTTGCTTCAGATAATAATTCTTAAAACAATCATAAGATGACTGCCAGTAGCCTATTATAATTGTTATTACCTCACTTCTGTTAAGTCGACTTTTAGGACCAGATTTGTTGTTATGGTTAGTAATTGAATTTGTATGCTTGTCTAATTCTTGAAAAAAATCATCGACGTAACAAAATATTTCTGTAAAATCCATTATCATAGGTTATTGCTCTTAAAGTTTTTTCAATAACCTATAAACTTTTTTCTTATACTATAAATACCATATTTTAATTAGCAATTTGTATTTTGTACTCACTTTATAACAAAAACAGTATTATCAATATCCCCGTAACCCACTGTTTATCAGCTATACAGCGACTTTTTGAATACGAAACTCGCGTGACTGTAGTAAAAAATGTACATGTTCTTTATCTACTCCTATTTCCAAAAATCTAATTTCATAACGAGCTTCTATGTCCTCACAAATTTTACATAAATAATCGTCTAGTTCCTCATTGAATATTACTCTTCTATACTTTGCCGGTGTTACTAAATGATATATTAGTACTGTGACATTATCACTTTTATGTATATAACTGCTTTCTTCCATGCATCTAGTATATCACGAAGCAGACCTTCGGGGAATTAAACCCTAAGAGATTAAATTGTTTTCAATATCTATTAGTCCAAAGCAAAATAGTAAGTCTAAACCAAGAATAAACCTTTCATATGTTGTAATACTTGGTATATCTTTTGCTTCCTCCCAAAGATTTTCTATATTCGGCTGCTTGCCTAAAATCTCAAGTGTCATTGCTAAAGTAAAAGGGACCAGTAAATTGCACGAAAAAGGGACCAGAGAATTTGGTGTAACCTAATAAGGTTATAATGTGCAATATTCACTAGATAATTAATTAAAATAAATATCTAGTGATACAATGATAAGAATAAATATGTACACAACAATTATCACCCTTTATAAGCAAGGCAATAGTCAAAGAAATATTGCCAAACTAACGAGAATAGACCGTAAAACAGTAAGAAAAATAGTAAACCGTTATGTAGAGTCTGGTACAGAATCTCCTGCACCCTATGAACGATCTTCAGCACTGGATTCTTGGCACGAACAAATAATTGAGTTATTAGAAAAGAATCTAAGTTACATAAGAATTTTTGAAGAGTTAAAAATTCAAGGTTATACAAAAAGTTATGGTTCGCTAACCCGTTATATCAAAAAATATAAGATACAAAATAACAGTTGCATTCGTTTTCATACTTTAGCAGGAGAGGAAGCACAAGTAGATTTTGGTGACATAGGCTTACAGTATAATTCTAAGGGGCGTAGAGTTAAAGCATATGTATTTAATATGCGTTTAAGTTATAGTCGCCTTGATTATTATGAAGTAGTGTTTGATCAAAGTTGTCAAACATGGATACAATGTCATATCAATGCATTTAATTATTTTGCTGGCAGTCCAAAAGTAATAAAACTTGATAATCTTAAAGCTGGAGTGGTAGATAGCAATTTCTATGAGCCCGTATATCAGAAGGAATACAAACGTTTAGCTGATCATTATGGAATTTTACTTTCTCCTTGTCGTGTATATCAACCTCAAGAAAAAGGCAAAGTAGAATCAGGAATAAAGTATGTCAAAAATAATTTTTTTGCTGGACGTAAATTTCATAGATATGAAGAATTAACACATGATCTTGCTAACTGGTTAAATAAAGCAAATAACCGAATACATGGTACTACTAAAAAAATTCCTCAGGAACTATTTGAGCAAGAAGAAAGTAATAATTTAATGCCTTTACCATTAGAAACGTTTGATTTGTCATCGTGGCATAATCGAAAAGTAGCAAAAGATTGTCATATCACCATAGATAATAATTATTATTCCGTACCGGCAAAATATATATACAGTGAGGTACTGGTACAATTATCACCAAAACTTGTTCAAATATTTTCTATCCAAAATGATTTAATAGCAAGGCACGTTAGAACAGATGGCAAAGGAATATTTACCACTAATCCGTCTCATTATGCCAAATATAAACGTCTATGCCCAGGTTTTATAGAATATAGTGAACATTATCAACAACAAATGCAGCAGATAGGAAATAATTGCAGTTTATTATTAGAGTTATTACAACAAACACGAGTAAATGATTGGCAACGTTGTGCTAGAGGTATTATTTCTTTACGTAAGGTTTACAATGATGAGTTAATAGATAAAGCTTGTCATAGAGCATTACATTACGGTATAAGTTCTTACTCTAAAATTAAAAATATCTTAAATAGTAATGCAGTAAACTTACCATTGCCAGAGTTTGGAGGTCAGAATGCAGAACTTGCTTAATGACCTACGTAGTTTTAGATTATCAGGTATAGTCAATAGCTTAAATGAAAGGATTATTTATGCTCAAAATAATAAACTAGGATTTAAAGAATTTCTCTCACTATTATGTGAAGATGAAAAATCTCACCGTAAGGATAATAATTACCGTCGTCGTAAAAGTGCTGCTAAATTACCAGTCACTAAAAATTTAGAAGACTTTGATTTTCAGTTCCAACCAAGTATTGATGCCAAAGTAATAAGTGATTTATCTACTTGTGATTATATTAATACTAAGGGCAATGTCATATTCATAGGTAATTCTGGAACTGGCAAAACTCATCTTGCTATTGGATTAGCATTAAAAGCTTTAACACGAGAATACTCTGTATATTTTACTACGGTATCGGATATGCTTTATAATTTACATATTGCAAGAGCAGATAATAGCTATCACAAAAAAGTTAAATTACTCTTATCATTTGACTTATTAATTCTTGATGAGTTAGGTTTTAAGCAATTACCAAAACATTCAGTAGATGATTTTTTTAATATTATTGCTAAACGATATGAAAATAAATCTACCATTATTACCACAAACAAGGATTTTGAAAGATGGAATGAAATATTTGCTGATGAGTTATTAACTCATGCAATTATTGATCGAGTAGTACATCATGCACATATACTAAACATCACAGGTAAAAGTTATCGTATTAATAACTATAAATTTGGAGGTCATTTGACATAAAAATTTTTACATATAGTGGTCCCTTTTTCGTGCAATTTACTGGTCCCTTTTTATTTGACAATGACACTCAAGTAGGTCTATGCCTACTTGTAGTAAAGTATCTTCTTCCTCAATGAATTTGGTTGGTAATATCATCTTGATACTCCTGAAGATTTAGATGCACATTGATTAATACCAACCACATACGACTTGCAGGGTTCAGCAGACACACTATTATTACTCAAGGTTGTAGATTTACCCGATAAAGTTGCCTTGATTCGGTCAGCTATACTGTTTGCAACGTAGCTTCCTACTTTCTTCGACCCCTCTATAGCCTGCTGCTTTACATAATTCTCAAAACCACCAGCTTTCAAGCTTTCTAACACAACATTAAAACCCAATTTTCCACCTGCTTTTAAAACATCTTTGATTTTTCCTACTGCTCCCCTAGAACTATCCTGACTGTTCTCTGATGTAAAACCCTTGAAGCCTATATTATTCATGATTTCAGTAAGCTCCTTTAAAGCTTTGCCTCCATCTGCTTCTTTTAAATATGCCTCATGGTGAGCCTCGATATGCTGCTTCGCTGTCTTTCTAATGTATGGCGTTAACTCCTTGTATTTAGCATCAGTAAAACATTTCTTGGTTAGTGCTAATATCTTCTCTCTTTCCTGATCACGTGCGTTTAATGCCTGCTCTATATGCTCTTCTAATATCTTTTTGTATCTTGCAATCTGTGCTTTATGGTGCTTAATTTGCTCTTCTTTCAAATCAGGAATAGCTTTTAACGCCTTATCTGCTCTCGTCTCTGATACTCCTGATGCTACTCCAATCAAATCTTGTGCTCTTTGCTCTACTTCTTGAGATACATCTATAGCCTGACCCTTGTTTTTTGCTACCTCTCTCATCATCTCTTGATATTTGCCTTTAGTTACTGGCAAAGTGTAAATCTCACCGCCATGCTCTATGTAGCCTATAGCATCCATGCTACTTCCTAAAAACTTAATAGGTACTGGACTACTTACCTCTTTTAGTTTCGGTACTCCATTCGGCTTAGGCGTTGCCTCATAGTGTGCTGTAAAATATATTGCCTTCGTGAGTGGTGGAGCTTTTCCGTCCTTGTCTCTTGCAACGAGCGACAAATGCATAGTGCCGCTTGCTGGCTCTTCTAGATTAACTGGCAAATCAATAGTTCTATACGAGTTCACTATTATCTCAGCACCATCTTGCTTGCTGATTGTCAGCGGTGTTGTTTTGTGTGTCTGCTCCTTTAAGGTGCATATCTCATCTCCAACACCATTTTTAACTATCTGTGATCTGCTATTTACTTCAGCAAATCCGCTCCAATCCATTGGCTTAAGACCATTAGGATTTAAGGTACTTGCTCTGAAGTTATTGTGAATATTACGATAGCCAACTAGCTCTATTTCCTCCATTGCAGCCTTTACTTTCTCGCTTGCAAGTGCATCGTTAACAAGTAGCCTATGCTCACCCTTTAGGCTTACTATTACCCACAATTATAAAATGCTGCTAGAGTATTCACTGATCATTTTAAATAAGAAGGATAGGCGATATGCAAGATATAGTAACATACGGGATAAATATATCAAGCACTGGTTGGTTAGAGAATGAGCTCAGGCATGTTGACTTTAAAGATAAAAGACTTATAAATCGGCTTATTAAAACCAGTAACTTACTTGATAGCAAAGCATCCGGCACAATAAATCAAAGTTGCAGATCCTGGAAAGATGCGAAGGGAGCTTACAGACTATTTAGCAATGATAAGTTTGATATAGATGAAGTCTATTCTTCGCATCATGTGGAAACACAAAATAGAATCCAAGGCAAAAATTTAGTGTTTGCAATTCAGGATACAACTTACCTGGATTATGACACTCATATTAAGACAAAAGGGCTAGGCAGTATCTCCAAAGCTTATACAAAGCACAAACAGGGTCTTATTATGCATAGTACTATTATAGTGACGCCAGGAGGTCTGCCTTTAGGCCTTACCTCTCAGCAATGTTGGGCACGTATCGCAAGGGAAGAGGATCAGAAGGAAAAAGCAAGGCGTAAGTATATCACTCACATCAAAGATAAAGAAAGCTATAAATGGATTAACGCGTTTGAGGAAACAATTGCCAATATTCCTGAAAATACTAGAGTTATTACGGTTGGAGATAGAGAAGCAGATATCTTTGATTTGTTATGGAAAATTGAAGAATCAGCTGCAGAATTTGTAATTCGCAACAGACAGGATAGGAAATTTATTTGCCCGGAAAATGGTAAAACAAAAATACAAACGAAAATAAGTAAGCTACAGTCCAAGAAAGAGATTAGACTGAAAATCCCAGGCAATGGACTTCATAAAGCAAGAAAAGCAAATGTTGAAATTAAATACACATATGGGCACATACCAATTAGGTCTGTATCTTTATATGGCCCTGAAAATACTGATCACAAAATCAGTGACAAATTAGCTGTTTATGTTGTAAGCGCTAAAGAAATTAATGCCCCTGTTGGAGTAGAGGCAATCGATTGGACTATACTGACCAACATCCCCGTGAGTAGCTTTGAAGATGCTGTTGAGCGTATAACTTGGTATAAGCTAAGATGGAAAATAGAAGAATATTTTAGAGTTCTGAAATCAGGATGCAAGATAGAAGCCTCTCGCTTATCTGCCGAAACAAAGCTACAAAAATTAATTGCCATAAAAAGCCTCATTGCTTTTAAAATTTTATATTTATCAAAAATAGCCTCAACTTGTCCTGAAGAGAGCTGCGATAGCATACTTACCACCCAAGAATGGAAAACGCTTTATATGCGCGTGCACAGAACAAATAATACTCCTGGCAAGCCTCCAAATATAAAAGAAGCTATTATTTTGCTTGGTAAATTAGGAGGCTTTATGGCAAGAAAGAGTGATGGGTTGCCCGGAGCAATGTCTTTATGGCGGGGATATGAAATCCTTCAAGAGAGCGTAATGATGCTATCAATTGTTAGTGGTAAAATTTGTGGGTAATAGTAAGCCCTTTAGGTTAGCTAAGAATTTGCTAAATCTCTCGTCATCTAAAATATGCTCTGCAAGTTCAGGATACGTATCAGATAAAGTAGCTAAATATAACCTCAATTGCTCTCTCTGCTTCTCTAGTATCTCTTTGCGTATGCTTTCCGTAATTGAATCTAGTTCTATATTAGCGTCGTTGAAACTTAGCTGCTGCACATTTAGATCATGCTCCTCTCCACCAACTATTAACATGCTATCATGTGCTAGCGTGGCATGTCCTTGCTCTTTTACTTGTTCCTTTCCTTGCTCTTTTGATGATTTTGTCGCTTGCTTCTGCCCTATATCCGTAATCATAGTTTAAATTTCCTTAATTAATTTTTCTTGTATTACTTTTGTTTTGTATTCTTTCTGACTTAACAATTTCTGTCTTAATTCCATTAATTCTTGCACGCTTTGTTCTTTCCATCTCTTGCCATTTTCAGGCTGCTTAACTGTACTGGACTCGTCTTGCTTCATCTAAATACCTCCTTACATGCTGATTTTGGTTTGCTATTTGGTTAGTGCTTGTTTCATGTTTATTCGTGATTTTGCAAAATATTTTCTGCTTCTGACTTGGAGCTGCAACCGCTAACTGTAGTGCAGATACACCATACTCATGAAAACCTAATGAAAAACAACAACTTGCAGCTCCATAGTAATAGGCTCCTTCACTACCATCGAGCTTTATTGCTGCAATATAGCTTTCTAATGCTTGTCCTTGCTTGCCTACTCCTCTTAAAGCATTGCCTAAATGGTAATAGCTAGTTGCATCTAATGGATCAGACTTTACTATACTTCTAAATATCCTTGCTGCTTCTGCGTATCTTCCATTCTCTAAATGCATATACCCTTCAGAAAAACTCATGCCGGTACTGCTTTCTAATTTCATTTTTACCTCTTCCTCTCTTAACCTAGTAATTCACTACTATATTCTTCTAGCTCTTCTACCTTGCCAACAACTCTTGCCATAAACTCATTAATTACTAAGTCTTTCTGAATAATGACCTTTTCTATATCCTCTCTTAGCTGCAGATGACCTGCGTAATTCGATAGATAACCTGATATAGATAGCTCTTTTATACGCTCAGCTATACTCATAACATTTTGATTCTCTATTGCTTTCCGTGCTCCTGCAAAATCGTATCCTTGGGTTCTTAAGTCATTAAACTCATTAGCAATGTCGTAAGTAGTAAAAGTTGCTGTATGCTCTTTTGTATCATAGCTCTTAGTCTCAAAGTTCTTGCTTCCTTCAGCATTCTTGGACTTAGCTACTATCTCACTTGCAAATCTTGCATATATGAGCTTTCTGATATCTGATGCTTCTAGAGTGTTGTATGGACTTGTAGAGTTTAGTTTGTTAGTTTCTTGAAAAATAGGTGCAGAAGCCCTAAAGTGATCTTTGCTTACTGACTGCTGTGGTAGTATCTTTGTAAAAGACTCAAAGTAGAACTCATGCCTTGCATCCTCAAACCTTTCAGATTTACTAGGATTTAGGTACTGATCTATTGCTTTAATACTGCTTAACGTAAAAGCCTTAATATTGCTCGTACTTTTTAATATTTGTCTTGCTGCTCTTGTTATTTTAAACATTTATTCTTACTCCTTTTTATCGTTTTTAATCCTTTTTGTTGTTTACATCTTATCCGTCATGTTATTTTACTTGAAAGATTATGAGAGGGGTTATGCTAACCCCCTCGGGACTCCCCCGCTATATCTGTAAAAGAAAAATACTTGCAATCTTTTTTTGATCAATAAAATTTTTTCCAATTTTGCAGATAAGGATATTTCTATTATGTTTTGCAATACCATAATAGGGACGTAATTTAACCGCTTTTTCTAAAGCAATCCTTGACTCCGCGAGTCTTCCAAGCTCATACAAACACTTGCCTTTATTATTATAGGCTTTTGCGTCACGAGGTCTTAAGCTTATCGCATTGTCGTAAGCCTCAATTGCCTCCTCTAATCTTCCCAGTTTGTATAGACATTGACCCTTGTGGTAGTATCTTGATGCCGCATTAGGATTTAACTCTATAGCCTTATTCAAATTGTTAATTGCTTCTTCATATCTTCCAAGATATAGGAGGCACATAGCTTGATTGTAGTAGCCAGCATCATTAGGATCTAGCTCTTTAGATTTCTCATAATCTCTAATAGCGGCTTCATATCTAGAATGCGCAAGCTTGATACTACATACATTTTGCATCACCTTCGCCCCTGAGCTTTTGGATTACCATTGACTTAATGATACTCCTCGCAGCAGAGCTACGAGGTATCTATCCAAAAAGTTTTAACTGTTTTTGTTGAAATGCTTTATAAGAAGGTTTGCCTGAACCTTGATTTTTTACATAATTACGTAATTTCCGCTCATCACCATGTTTACATACTGTGCTCATAAAATATCCTTTACTCCAAAACTCACTTCCCCATAATTTTTCTTTAAGATTTGGATATTTCTTAAACATTTCCTTAGATGTAATACTTTTTATGGCATCGTCATATATGGACGCCTGGTTAAAAACAAGTACTAAAAATAAAAAACAGTTAATGATAAATGAAGCAGTCATATATTCGGCATCAAAGTGCCATAATGGTTTCTGCATTCTGCCTAAGATCCTAGAGAGATTCACTCAAGTTAGCGGTATCTAGGTACCATGACGTTAGCTCGGATTTCATCCAGAATGATTATGTATTATCTCTTTAACCCGCCGTTTTATTATTCTACTTTGTTTTTATTTCTTTACCCCTATCTAGTTTAAAAATTATATAGTTTATAATTTATCCTAAATCTTAAGTACTATTATACCAATTGGTAATTTCTGTTCTTTACCAGACAGGCATAAGCGATTCTAGCCAATTTATTAGCTGTAGCTACTGCAATTACATTGAACGATTTCCCTTTTTCTTTTAATCTTTCAATAAATTCTGATAACGCTCCTGATGTCTGATTAGTTTTATAGCTTCTCATCAATAAAGACCTACCAGCCTGTATTAGCATTGTTCTTGCATATCTATCACCTTGCTTGGTTATTCTTCCTAGAATAATCTTACCTCCAGTGCTATTTTGTTTCGGGACAATTCCAAGTGAAGCAGCAAAATCCTTAGCAGAATCGTATGCTTCAACCGGTTTGATGCTTAAAATACTTGCGTTAATTGTACCAATTCCTGGAATAGTTTCTAAAATTTTTGCCTTCTTGGAACTCCGATTCTTTGCTGCTAATTCTTTATCTAAGCTTTGTTCACGAATCATCAATTGTTCAATTTCTTTACAATCCAGCAACATTTGTTCAGCAATAGTGTTGTTAATAAATCCTTCTTCTAGGGCAAAATTTACAAAATTTTGACAAGATTTTGCAAATGTAGATTTTCCGCATGTTACCAAATAGCCAAATTCAAATAATGAAGTCATCAGAGAGTTGCTGTACTGAATCCTTTGTTGTATTATATTTTGTCTTGCTTTATGCAGGTAAGATATTTCTTGCTCTTCTATTGTTTTAGCTTTGACGTGTATTAAATCGGGATCACATGATGCTTTGCAAATTGCAATTGAATCATTAATGTCATTTTTTTGTCGAGTTTTTGCATATGCTTTCACATCTTTAGGTTTAAGCAAGATGGCTTTATGTCCTATTGATTCAAGCCTTTGAGCCATATAATGAGCTCCACCACAAGCTTCAAATACAAAGGTTTCTGACTCTGGAAACATTGTTGATAAATTTTCAAAAAAGCTTCTTCGATCCATTGCTTTTTTTAATACAACTTTATTGTCTAAATTTATTGCTGCAAAATGCAACTTTCTTTTTGCTAAATCAATTCCTATTACTTTATAATTACTCATGGTATGGACTCCTTTATAAAATTATTAAAAATTACAAACCTATCTTAGGTTTTGGTTCTTTGATATCTTAATATCACTTAAAACCGTTGATAAGTTCTTTCTTATCATTGGCGTCCATACCATCAAGTTAAGTAACATAGTATCAAAAAGAGTAATATTTTTAGATTTCAGGCAGCAAGAAGTCTTTGAGTAGCTTCATCCCAAATGGATTTAGCGGATGCAAATGCAATTCTTTGGTCAGGTGCTGTTTTAGTATATCTTCCAACATTTACGGCAAATATATTTCTAACTTTTCCCATCAGTGATAATGTACATTGTGCTGCATTAGGATACTTAAATTTAATCAATATCTTCTCTTTTCGCCTAGTTGGTTGATGTGCATTCTCAACGCGATTATTTAATCTCTTATTAGTTCGATGTTTAGTCCTAGGACACATAAGCTTAATCGGTTTAATGTAACTCTTGAGCTTATCAGTAACAATTACTCTTGGAGCTGGGTAATTGCCCAATAATCTTAATAAAAAGCGAATAGCTGATTTCTTGTTGCGTCGCTTCTGTAGCAATACTTCTAATTCATGTCCCTCAGAGTCAACAGCCCTCCATAGTATGAATACTTCACCTTTAATCTTAATGTTCATTTTATCTAAATGCCATTTATCAGTTGGCTTCCGCTCTCTCCTTCTGATAACATCTTGAAAATAAACTGCAAATTTGTTGTACCAAAATCTTACTGTCTCATGACTCAAAATAATACCTCGATATGCCATCTGTTCTTGAACATCTCGGTAGCTACTATTAGAACGATGATATAACCATACTGCATGGCTAATGATGCTTGCTGGAAAACGATGTCTCTTCGGAGCTTGAGTAATACGCATAATGGTGAAATTTAGAGATAAATGGTTACTGCTATTCTATAAATTATTCCATGCATTTGCTCAATACTTAATTTACATCTCTCTTAACTTGACGGTGCCATATTAATTATTGTACAAATTATAAATCCAATTTCTAATTTATACAATATTTTTGTATCTTAGTCCTGCGGAAACTCAAAAATTTTTATTTAACCTAATGACAAAATTAAAATAACGATATATTATTTTAAGTTCAGGATAATTAAATAATATATATTCAATGAGTGCAGATACTAATATTAGCGATGGTTTAGAAGTCGCTGTGCAAGATCATTTATCGATTTTTTCTTTAATAAGTTCATCTGATATTATTGGTAAGTCAGTTATGCTAATGCTGCTTATTGCTTCTATTTGGTCGTGGGCTATTATTTTGGATAAAGTATTTAAGCTAATGCAAGTGCAAAGAAAAATGCGAGCATTTGAAAATACTTTTTGGTCAGGTGGTGTTTTAGAGCAGCTATATGATAGCATAAAAAGATCAGTTAATAATCCGTTAGCTTTAATATTCGTCTCAGCTATGGATGAGTGCAAAAGCATAAATACTAAAGGTCTTCCTGAGTTATTAAAAAATAATCATAAAGAGCGTATTACAAATTCTATGTATCTTGCTCAAAACAGAGAAATCGAAAAACTTGAGAAAAACTTAAGCTTTCTAGCAACTGTCGGCTCTAGTAGTCCTTTTATCGGGCTATTTGGTACTGTTTGGGGAATTATGCATAGTTTTCAGTCGATCGCTACTTCTAAAAATACCTCGCTTGCAGTAGTAGCCCCTGGTATTGCTGAAGCGTTACTTGCAACTGCAATAGGCTTATTTGCAGCTATCCCTGCGGTGATTTTCTACAATTATCTTATTTCCCGTATTACTCTGATCAATAATAAAATTGAGGATTTTATTAGCGAGTTGAACTCTATACTTTCTAAGGCAATCGACCAGGAGAAGATGTAATGGCTATTAAGCTTGCCGGAAGTAATAGAAAAAGTAAAAGAGCTGTAGTTAGTGAAATCAACGTTACGCCGCTTGTTGATGTGATGCTTGTGGTACTAATTATTTTTATGATTACTTCCCCGATGTTAGTTTCAGGCGTAAATGTCGATTTACCTGAAACAAATTTAAGCCCAATTTTAGGGCAGGATGAGCCTCTAGTCGTTACCATCAACAATAAAGGTGAAGTTTTCCTGCTTGAAACGCCAATTGAAAGAAAGCATTTAACTGATAAGCTTGTAAATATCACTAAAGAGAAAAAGGACGCTAGAATTTTTGTAAGAGGTGATAAAAACGTTTCTTATGGTGAAGTGGTAGAAATAGTATCAGAAATTCATACAGCTGGATTTTCTCGTGTAGCTCTTATTTCAAATATTAAAAATAATGAAAAGTAACGATACAAACAATAAGGATAATTTCACAGTTTTCCTTAGCTGCTCTATTGCACTACACTTACTTCTTTTATATTTTTTTCTATTTGGTATGCCATCTCTTTTTGAAAAATTACCTGAAGAGCAAACAATAACTTTTGAAATGCTACCTGTTAGTGACAAACCTAATATCATAACGCAAACAAAGCAAAAAGAAGCTCCAGTAGAGAATGAAGATGCTAAAAAATCAGAGCAGACTAAACCTAAAGAAGAGAAGCCTAAAGATTTACCTAAAGAGGAAAAAGCAAAAGAACCTGAGACTAAGCAGGTAGAGGAAAAGCCTAAAATAGAAGAAAATAAACCTATCATCGAGCCAAAGCCAGAAGAAAATTTACCTGACAAAAAAGAAGAAATTAAAGAAGAAAAGCCTAAAGAAGAGAAAAAAAAACAAGTAGCAGAAGCAAAAAAAATTGAAGAAAAGAAAGAAGAAAAAAAACCGATAGAGAAACCTAAAGAGAAAAAAAAGCAAGAACCTAAAACAGATGAGCTTGATTCTTTATTAAAGAACTTAGAACAATCTTCAGAAGGTGATAATGTTAAATCAAATAAGTACAAAAGGTCAGAGCAGGTTGATAATAAGAAAGAAGCTAAAGGAGTTTATACGGAAGGATTACCCCTTTCTGATAGCGAAAGCTCACTAATAAAGCGTCAGATTGAAAGACACTGGAATAATATTCCGGCAGGTGCTAGAGGTAATAACAAGGTAAAAATAATTCTCAGTATTACATTAGATAAAGCAGGCAATGTAGAGCAAGCAAAAGTTAAAGAAAAAATTTGCCCTAATATTTCAGCAAGTGTTTGTGAAGCACTAGCAGATAGTGCAGTTAGGGCAGTATGGAAAGCAAGCCCTATCGAAAATCTTGACCCTGCAAGATTTAATCATTGGAAAGAAATTAATTTTAACTTCGACCCTAGTCGCTTATAACCTGTCATCTCGCGTTCTTGTAGCGGGATCTTGTGTCACGATTGTATCCTAAGATACCGCGGTCGAGCTGCGGGATGACAATAGTGTATACCACAAAAAAAATCATACGGAGTAATTTAGTGAAAAACATTATATCTTTTATAATACTATTATTTCATTTCAATAGCTATGCTCTTGAGACAATAAATATCGAGCATGGAAAGGCTGATCCTACTCCTATAGCAGTGAACAATTTTGAGGCTGATTCTGCTTCGGATAATACAGTAGGTCATGAAATAGTGAAAGTTATATCTAACGATTTAAAACTTTGTGGGTTGTTTCATCCTATTTCTTCTGCTTCTTTTATAGAAGAAAAAACTGGCATTGGGTATAAACCGCTTTTTGCTGCATGGCGTCAAATTAATGCTAGTTTATTAGTTAATGGGGCAGTAAAAAAGCTTGAAAATGGTAAGCTTAGAATTAGTTTTATATTATGGGATACATTGCTTGAAAAACAGCTTGGTGGTGAAGTACTTGAACTACCTGAAAATTTATGGCGAAGAGCAGCCCATAAAATTGCTGATAAAATCTATGAAAAAATCACAGGTGATACTGGTTATTTTGATAGTAAAATAATATATGTAGCTGAAAGTGGTCCTGATTTAAAAAAGGTAAAAAGAATTGCTTTAATGGATTATGATGGGGCTAATAACCGATATATTACCGATGGTAAATCGCTAGTTCTAACTCCAAGATTTTCTGGTTCAGTAGATAAGATTTTTTATGTTTCCTATGCTACTAAAAGACGAACTCTTGTTTATGAAAAGGATTTAAAAACAGGCAAAGAAAGTATAGTTGGCGATTTTGCTGGAATATCTTTTGCTCCAAGATTTGCCCCTGATAGCAGAAAAGCCGTAATGTCTATAGCTAAGAATGGTTCAACCCATATTTATGAAATTGATCTTGCAACTAAAAGGCTTCATAAACTAACTGATGGTCTTGGAATTAATACCTCTCCAAGCTATTCACCGGACGGACGCAGAATTGTTTTTAATTCTGATAGAAATGGTACCCGTCAATTATATATAATGAATTCTGATGGTAGTGATGTTCGACGTATTAGCTTTGGTGGAGGTGCTTATGCCGCACCTAGTTGGTCACCAAGAGGTGATTATATAGCATTTACCAAAATTACCAGGGGTGCAGGATTTACTATTGGAGTTATTAAACCTGATTTGCAAGATGATGAAAATGGCGAGAGAATAATAGCAAGTGGTTATTTAGTTGAAAGCCCTTGTTGGTCACCTAATGGACGGGTTATTATGTTTGCTAAAGGTTGGTCATCAAACGGAAAATCTTCCGGCAAAAATAGAATTTATGCAATTGACTTAACCGGTCATAACGAGCGAGAAATTAAAACCCCTGATGATGCATCTGATCCTGAATGGTCAAATTTACTAAATTGATTAAAATAATTTTTTAGCTGAGCCTAAGGATTGCAAAGGGCACCGTCAAGTTAAGAGAGATGTAAATTAAGTATTGAGCAAATGCATGGAATAATTTATAGAATAGCAGTAACCATTTATCTCTAAATTTCACCATTATGCGTATTACTCAAGCTCCGAAGAGACATCGTTTTCCAGCAAGCATCATTAGCCATGCAGTATGGTTATATCATCGTTTTAATAGTAGCTACCGAGATGTTCAAGAACAGATGGCATATCGAGGTATTATTTTGAGTCATGAGACAGTAAGATTTTGGTACAACAAATTTGCAGTTTATTTTCAAGATGTTATCAGAAGGAGAGAGCGGAAGCCAACTGATAAATGGCATTTAGATAAAATGAACATTAAGATTAAAGGTGAAGTATTCATACTATGGAGGGCTGTTGACTCTGAGGGACATGAATTAGAAGTATTGCTACAGAAGCGACGCAACAAGAAATCAGCTATTCGCTTTTTATTGTCCCAAATTTGGGAGAAAAACCCCGCACTTGCAGTGCGTCGTTTTAACATATAGAATGTAGAGATGCAGTATTACAAGAAGATAAGCCACACAGTTTACGATTGCACTTATCATATAGTATGGGTGACTAAATATCGATATAATATATTGGTTGGTGATATTGGTAGGAGAGTCAAGGACCTAACCCAAGAGATATGTAAGGATAATGGAGTAGAGATATTAAGAGGGGAGATAGCTTCAAATCACGTACATATCTATGTATCTGTGCCACCTTATCAAAGTATTAGTAAGGTGGTACAGTATCTAAAAGGAAAGAGTTCAAGGAAGATTCAGCAGGAATTTCCAGAATTACGGAAACAGTATTGGGGTAAACACTTATGGGCTGTTGGATATTTTGTCAGAACCACAGGCAATGTGACTGACCAAATGATCAAGGATTATATTGATAAACATGAATCGAGAGATGATAAGTTTGGAAACTTTCAAGTTGAAAACTAGCTATAGCTAAGGCATTGATGCCGTAATCTTAAGCCCTGCATTTGCAATGCAGGGTGGTTAACTAAGATTATTGGGCAATTACCCAGCTCCAAGAGTAATTGTTACTGATAAGCTCAAGAGTTACATTAAACCGATTAAGCTTATGTGTCCTAGGACTAAACATCGAACTAATAAGAGATTAAATAATCGCGTTGAGAATGCACATCAACCAACTAGGCGAAAAGAGAAGATATTGATTAAATTTAAGCATCCTAATGCAGCACAATGTACATTATCACTGATGGGAAAAGTTAGAAATATATTTGCCGTAAATGTTGGAAGGTATACTAAAACAGCACCTGACCAAAGAATTGCATTTGCATCCGCTAAATCCATTTGGGATGAAGCTACTCAAAGACTTCTTACTGCCTGAAATCTAAAAATATTACTCTTTTTGACACTATGTTACTTAACTTGACGATGCCTTTAATATATTTCACTAAATTCCGTTGATCGAATGCTACTGATGCGATGATAACTATAAACCCTTACTCTTTCTCCGCATTCTTTCTAGCAGATGGGGATAGCATGACATTTAGCTCCTTTAATGCCTTATCCTCAACGTAATTCGGGGCATTCATTAGTAAATCTTCAGCTTGCTGATTTAATGGGAAAGCAATTATCTCTCTTATATTAGTAGCTTCTGCAAGTAACATAACGATTCGGTCGATGCCTGGAGCTATACCACCGTGCGGTGGTGCACCAAATTTAAACGCTCTAATCATGCCACCAAATCTTTTATCTACTTCCTCTTCACTATAACCGGCTATGGCAAATGCCTTATACATTATTTCCGGTTTATGATTTCTAACAGCACCACTAGAAAGTTCTATACCATTACAAACAATATCATACTGATACGCAGTAAGCTCAAGTAGTTCTTCCGTTGTTTTTGCATTCTCAAGAGCTTCTACCCCCCCTTGCGGCATAGAAAACGGATTATGACTAAAATCAATTTTACCGGTTTCCCCGTTTAATTCATAGAATGGGAAATCAGTAATCCAGCAAAATTTAAAGCAATTTTTTTCAAGTAAATCTAACTCGTCGGCAAGCTTAATTCTCACCTTACCGGCAAGTTTTGCTGCTTTATCTTTTTTGTCGCTTGCGAAAAATACTGCATCACCATTGCTAATACTAGCAGCAGCTTTTAAATTTTCTAACTGCTCTTTAGTTAAAAACTTTGCTACCGGTCCTTTTGCTTCACCGCTTTCGCTAAATTGAATATAACCAAGCCCACCAGCTCCTTCTGATATTGCAAATTCTATCATTTTATCAAAAAAACTACGAGGTTGACCGGCAGCACTTGGAGCAGGGATTGCTCGCACAATACTACCTTTTTTGATATTTTCTCTAAAAATAGTAAAATCGGAATCTTTAAATATTTCTGTTACATCGGCAATAATAATAGGATTACGCAAATCAGGCTTATCAGAGCCATATTTTAACATAGACTCATTATATGGAATACGGATAAAAGGTGCTTCTGATACTTTCTTATCTGTAAATTTAGTAAATAACTCATACATGACTGGCTCGATTGTGCAGAATATATCTTCTTGTGTGACAAACGACATCTCAATATCTAGCTGGTAAAACTCGCCTGGTGATCTATCGACTCTTGCATCTTCATCACGAAAACATGGGGCGATTTGGAAATAGCGGTCAAACCCTGATACCATCAACAGCTGTTTGAATTGTTGCGGTGCTTGCGGTAATGCATAGAACTTGCCTGGATGCATCCTACTAGGTACTAAGAAATCTCTAGCCCCTTCGGGCGAGTTAGAAGTTAGAATAGGCGTTTGGAACTCGGTAAATCCTCTTGCGGTCATTAAATGACGAATGTAAGAAATAATTTGAGAACGAAGCATAATATTATTATGCAGCTTTTCACGTCTTAAATCTAAAAAGCGATGCTTAAGTCTTGAATCTTCTGGTGCATCTTTTTCCGTATTAATAACAAATGGCAGAGTATCAGCAGCTGATTCAATAATAAACTCACCAGCTAAAACTTCTATATGACCAGTTGGAAGCGTATTATTAATAGTCTCTTCTGATCTTGCTACTACTTTTCCAATTACTGTAACAACTGACTCATAACGTAAACGGCTAGCATCTTCCATAAGCTGTGGATTTTGATCAGTAAAGACTATTTGCGTTATACCATAATGATCACGTAAATCTATAAAAACTAGATTGCCATGATCTCTTCTTCTATGTACCCAACCAGATAGTTTTACTTCAGCTCCAACATCGGAAATTTTTAATTCGTTACAATTATGAGTTCTATATTTATGCATCTTAATTTTTCTTTTTAAATCAACTCACTATAATCAAAATAGCTAAATCCTGCAATAAAATTATCTAGGATACAAAAGTAATATTTAGGAATTTTAAGAAGTTTTTTAGTTCTTGACGAGCAACTATATGTGAACTATTAAATGCTCGGTCATAATTTGCGACTTTTAAATCAAGTAGAGTTAAGCCTTGTAGAAATAACTCCCTATATATCACACGCTCACTAAAACCTTCAGTAAGTTTAAAATTGATTCTTTTAGCAAGCTTATTTAAGACATTACTAACACGTCTCTTATTTAGAGCATCAAGGTTACTTAAACGATTCCGCAAAATTATCCAATCTATACTTCCTCTATCACGGCTAGCACGCTGTATTTTCTGTTCCCACACCATTTGACTATAAATTGACGGGCTAATAATTTCATCTTTATTATCAACTTTTGCTATTACGTCTAAATCTAAAAAGCTATCATTTATCGGTGTAATAATTGTATCAGCATAAGAATGAGCAAGCCTTGATAAGGCAGTATGGCTACCTGGCGTATCGATTACTATATAATCAGCATCCATATTGTCTTTTAATATCTGCTCAAAACTATTTGCCTGTTCTTCTTCAGAACTTTCTTTGACATGGAAATGCCTTGGTACTAATATTGGTTTGTCAGGATTTTGCTCATTATATAAATCTCGATTTTTTAGGTAATTAGTTAAAGAACTTTGGCGAGAATCAGTATCTATACTTACTACTGAATATTTTTGATAAAGTAGTGCCACTATTAAATGGATAGAGCAGGTTGTTTTACCTGCCCCTCCTTTTTCATTACCTATAACAAATATATAAGGCTTACTGTTCATAATTTTCCTTTATAAATTTCTCAAGTAGCCTTACACCATAACCTACAGCACCTTTCGGACCGAGCGATGAAGATTTGTTGCTATTTGCAACACCTGCTATATCTAAATGTGCCCATTCTACTCCCTCTTGAATGAAGCGTTTAATAAAATGAGCAGCGGTAGAACTTCCGGCAGCTCCTGGCACATTACCGATATTTGCCATATCAGCTATGTCGGAGTTAATCATTGCGTCATAATCCTCATGAAGCGGCATTCTCCATAATTTTTCATTTACTTCCTCACCAGCTTTTATTAGTTTATCAGCAAGCTCATCATTATTGGAAAAACAACCAGCATATGTAGGACCTAAAGACACGACTATAGCACCAGTTAAAGTAGCAACGTCAATCACGCATTTAGGTTTGAATTTCTCTTGTGCATACCAAACGGCATCAACAAGAACTAAACGCCCCTCTGCATCGGTATTTAAAACTTCGGCAGTTTGCCCTGACATAGTAGTTACAACATCACCAGGACGTTGTGCATTACCTGACGGCATATTTTCAACAAGTCCTACAACACCTACGATATTTACCGGCAATTCTTGACTAGCAACCGCAATCATAGCACCAACTACTGCGGCAGAACCACACATGTCATATCTCATTAAATGCATATTACTCGATGGCTTTAGAGATATGCCGCCAGTATCAAAAATTACTCCTTTGCCAACCAAAGCAATATAAGGAGCATCTTTATTTGCACCTTGATATTCCATTACCACTAGTTTTGATTCATTTTGTGAACCTTGACCAACTCCAAGAAGAGCACCCATGCCAAGATTTTTCATTTCTCTTTCACCAAGAATAGAAACATCAACATTTAATTCTTCAAGTGTATCTGCTATTCTTTCAGCATACATTTGCGGAGTTTTAATATTTGATGGCTCGTTACTAACATCTCTTGTGAAAAAGACTCCTTCAGCAATTAATTTTTTAACTTCAAATAACTTTGCTGCTTCTACGTTATTATCTGTAGAAATTTCAAATGACTCTACAACAAACTTATCTGCTTCCTTTAAAGTTGTTCTATATTTATCGAATCTGTAGGAAGCAAGTGATGCACCGCTAGCAATTAAAGATGCAACAAGAGATGATGTAAAACTGCTTATTCTATTCTTAACTTTTAAGCCAATAGTAGTGATTTTAGCATTAGTAACATTCTGTAATATTTTACCGCCTAACTCTTCAATCTTAACTTCGGTTAGTTTTTCTTCGCTTCCAAGTCCTGCTAATATTAAATATTTTACTTCCCCTGATTTGACAACGGAGGGAATAATTTTGATTTGTCCATATTTACCAGTAAATTGTAATTTATTGGCAATGGTTTTAGATATCAAACCATGATGTTGTTGGTCAAGGTTTATTAGGTCACTATCAAGTTTTAATTTGTCATCAATAAACACTATTAATGAGTGAGTGTTTAATGATTCTTCGTCAGTAAAATTTACATTTAACATATTTGTTTTTCCTTATTAACATTTTCCTAGATAATTCTATTTATCTTATGAAACTTTGGCAAGTATTATAATTATCATTGTTAAGTTTGTGGCAAAAACTGATTGAAATAATTTAACGTTTTTTATATTTTTTTGCCTCGTAATAATTAAAACTAAGTAATTTAATGCTGAATCTAGAAGCTAAAACCTTTTTACACATTAAAAATAGATATAAAGAAATAAAAGAATTTGAAGAAAAAGTTGAGTTAGTTAATACTGAAACAGTCAAAATAAAAGATAACAACCCTGTATCTTTACCATGTAGTCAACCACCTATTATCCTAGAACCTGAAGAAGTTAAAGTTACTACCGGTTCCTGATGATATTATAAAAATTTCGATAGAAACAGCGGTTGAAAGGGCACCGTCAAGTTAAGAGAGATGTAAATTAAGTATTGAGCAAATGCATGGAATAATTTATAGAATAGCAGTAACCATTTATCTCTAAATTTCACCATTATGCGTATTACTCAAGCTCCGAAGAGACATCGTTTTCCAGCAAGCATCATTAGCCATGCAGTATGGTTATATCATCGTTTTAATAGTAGCTACCGAGATGTTCAAGAACAGATGGCATATCGAGGTATTATTTTGAGTCATGAGACAGTAAGATTTTGGTGCAATAAATTTGCAGTTTATTTTCAAGATGTTATCAGAAGGAGAGAGCGGAAGCCAACTGATAAATGGCATTTAGATAAAATGAACATTAAGATTAAAGGTGAAGTATTCATACTATGGAGGGCTGTTGACTCTGAGGGACATGAATTAGAAGTATTGCTACAGAAGCGACGCAACAAGAAATCAGCTATTTGCTTTTTATTAAGATTATTGGGCAATTACCCAGCTCCAAGAGTAATTGTTACTGATAAGCTCAAGAGTTACATTAAACCGATTAAGCTTAAGTGTCCTAGGACTAAACATCGAACTAATAAGAGATTAAATAATCGCGTTGAGAATGCACATCAACCAACTAGGCGAAAAGAGAAGATATTGATTAAATTTAAGCATCCTAATGCAGCACAATGTACATTATCACTGATGGGAAAAGTTAGAAATATATTTGCCGTAAATGTTGGAAGGTATACTAAAATGTAGAAGTCAAGATTTGATCTTACAGGCACTATAAAAATTATATCTGAATATCTGATAAATTATGACTGTCAGATGAGTATTCAAGATATAAGATTTCATTGTTCTTTTCAATAGCTAATTTCTTACTATCCTTAAAAGTTTGCATAGGCGTTTTACCATAACAATATTTTCCTGAATGTGGTCGCTCATTATTGAAATGCTCTAACCAAATATCAAGATCTAATTGTAAATCATCAAGATCAGTGTAGATCTTTTTCCGCATAGCTGTATCAAAGAATTCTTGTTTCATAGTTTTATTAAAACGTTCACACATACCATTTGTTTGAGGAGAATATGCTTTAGTAATAGTATGTTCTATACCTTCGATACTTAGAAATAAGGGCATCGTCATATATGGACGCCTGGTTAAAAACAAGTACTAAAAATAAAAAACAGTTAATGATAAATGAAGCAGTCATATATTCGGCATCAAAGTGCCATAATGGTTTCTGCATTCTGCCTAAGATCCTAGAGAGATTCACTCAAGTTAGCGGTATCTAGGTACCATGACGTTAGCTCGGATTTCATCCAGAATGATTATGTATTATCTCTTTAACCCGCCGTTTTATTATTCTACTTTGTTTTTATTTCTTTACCCCTATCTAGTTTAAAAATTATATAGTTTATAATTTATCCTAAATCTTAAGTACTATTATACCAATTGGTAATTTCTGTTCTTTACCAGACAGGCATAAGCGATTCTAGCCAATTTATTAGCTGTAGCTACTGCAATTACATTGAACGATTTCCCTTTTTCTTTTAATCTTTCAATAAATTCTGATAACGCTCCTGATGTCTGATTAGTTTTATAGCTTCTCATCAATAAAGACCTACCAGCCTGTATTAGCATTGTTCTTGCATATCTATCACCTTGCTTGGTTATTCTTCCTAGAATAATCTTACCTCCAGTGCTATTTTGTTTCGGGACAATTCCAAGTGAAGCAGCAAAATCCTTAGCAGAATCGTATGCTTCAACCGGTTTGATGCTTAAAATACTTGCGTTAATTGTACCAATTCCTGGAATAGTTTCTAAAATTTTTGCCTTCTTGGAACTCCGATTCTTTGCTGCTAATTCTTTATCTAAGCTTTGTTCACGAATCATCAATTGTTCAATTTCTTTACAATCCAGCAACATTTGTTCAGCAATAGTGTTGTTAATAAATCCTTCTTCTAGGGCAAAATTTACAAAATTTTGACAAGATTTTGCAAATGTAGATTTTCCGCATGTTACCAAATAGCCAAATTCAAATAATGAAGTCATCAGAGAGTTGCTGTACTGAATCCTTTGTTGTATTATATAGTGAATACAGGATAAGGTTTTTTAAAATCTTATCCTATACTAGCGTTTATAAATTCTTAAATTGAAATTATTTTCTTAATTGACTATATTATTTTTACTTGATGAGAAATAATATGACCAAAGAGAAAAAGCATTATATTTGTTCTAATTGTGGGAACACTAGTCCCAAATGGTCGGGGCAATGCTTTGATTGTGGGGTATGGGGTAGTATTGTTGAAGAGAAAGTAATTTCAAATAAGAATATTGCCAAAATAGGAAGTAAGCAAGATTTTGAAAAATTATCTAATAATGTAACTGACCAGGTACGTATTTCTACGCCAATAGGTGAGTTAGATAGGGTACTAGGTGGTGGGCTTGTGCTTGGTTCTGCAATATTAATAGGTGGCGATCCTGGTATTGGGAAATCCACTTTATTATTACAGCTGGTTGCTGGCAGTTTTGCTTCAAAAATAAAATGTTTATATATAACAGGTGAAGAATCGCTTGATCAGATAAAGCTAAGAGCTTTGAGGTTAGATTTAGTTAATGATAAAACAAATATTTTAGCTGCTAATAATTTAGAAGATATTATAGCAAGCCTTGAGGCTAATAAAGGCAATATCGATTTAGTGGTTATCGACTCTATTCAAACAATTGCAACACGGGAATTATCTTCCCCCCCTGGTACTGTTTCCCAAATTCGTACATGTGCTCATGAGCTTGTTAATTATGCTAAACAAAATAACATAATTATTTTACTTAGCTGTCATGTAACCAAAGATGGGCAGCTAGCTGGTCCTAAATTACTAGAGCATTTAGTTGATACTGTGCTATATTTCGAAGGTGATCATAATAACCATTTCCGTATTTTACGCTCTTATAAAAATCGTTTTGGCGGAGTAGGAGAAATAGGAGTGTTTGAGATGAGCAGTAGCGGGCTTATTGAGGTAACAAACCCATCTGAATTATTTTTGATGAAGCGAGAGCAGAATGTTATAGGTACTGCAATTTTTGCTGGAATTGAAGGTTCAAGACCGCTACTTATGGAAGTGCAGGCTTTAATAGTGCCATCAAATATGGTAACGCCTAGACGCTCTGCTGTCGGCTGGGATGTTAACAGGCTATCAATGATACTTGCAGTATTAAGTAGCAGAATAGGACTAAATCTTGCCAGTTACGAAGTATATTTAAGTATCGCAGGCGGTCTTAAAATAAATGAACCTGCATCAGATTTAGCGGTAGCAGCTAGCCTTATTTCCGCAGCCACAAATAAGCCTCTACCAGAACATAGCGTATTTTTCGGTGAAATAAGCCTATCAGGTGAAATAAGAAAAACTGCCAAAGCAGAAGCACGAATAAAAGAAGCCAAAAAACTTGGTTTTAATAAAATTATTTGTTCTAAATCAGAAAATTTAAGTTACGATTTTATATCTTCAGTAGCTCACTTGAAAGACTTAAAAGAGATAATAAAATGAGTGTAGTTTATAAGGTGGAAAATTTGGAAGATGCACGAGATTTTTTATCTTCTGCACAAGGTGAGTATATATTAACAAACCCAAAAAGCAGTGTAAAATATTATGGTATGTTAGTAGTTGATCATATGCTTAAAACTTTACAAAAAGAATTTCCTGAAAAAGTCATAGATCTTATTGCCGATATTGATGATGACCATGCGGCTTTATTTACTGCAATCAAACTAAATTATAAAAATATAGTATATACTGGTAACTCGGACGAGGCGAAGAAACAGCTGTATCTGTCATCCCGCGAGCTTGTAGCGGGATCTTATAACCTGTAATAAAAGACCCCGTGCAAGCTACGGGGTGACATTAAGTAATAAAAAAACTATGAATATAAAAGATATAGGAGTAATAATTGCCAAAAAACCATTAAAGGAAAATACGTTTATCATTACAGTTTTTACTAAAAATCATGGTTTATACTCAGGTGTGGCAAAAGAATCTTCTAAGAAAAGCAAGTTTATATATCAAGGAGGTAATGTAGTAGATTTTTTATGGCAAGCAAGACTTCATGAGCATATCGGAATTGCCAAATGTGAACTGGTCAAATCTTACACTGGTCATTTTATTATAAACAAAGTTAAGCTGTATGCTTTTAATTCTGTTATATCGTTAATTAAAGAGTTATTTCATGAAAGAGAAGAACATTATAATTTTTTCTCACTGCTAATAAACTATCTGGATAATCTAGCAAAGCATTTTTGTTTTCGTGATTATATTAATTTTGAGCTGGCACTGCTTGCTGAAATGGGTTATGAACTTGATTTCACTAAATGCGGCGTTAGCAATACTACACAAGATTTAGCTTATCTATCACCTAAATCAGGCAGAGCTGTATCATATGATGTAGGAGCACCTTATAAAGAGAAATTATTACCTTTGCCAAAATTTTTGCTATCTGACAATGACAAAATTAACTCAGAAGAAAAAAGGCAAGCTTTAAGTTTAACAAGTTACTTCTTTAATAGATACTTGTTCCATAATCATAGACAGCCTGAGATAAGACAAATGTTTGTAGAATATATACTTGAAAAAGATGCTATTACTGCTTAGGAGTTACTTGCGTGGATCAAAAAACGTTCTCGGTGTCATCCCGTGGCTTGACCACGGGATCCAGAAAAAAGTAAAAAGTACTAATAATTTTAGTATTTTAAGTTGGATCCCGCGATCAAGTCGCGGGATGACAACTGGAAAACCGATCCACGCGGGCAATGCCATCACAGGGTGACAGCAAATAAATTAATGTACTCTACTAGTTGCTGGGCTTTTTTGAAGTGAATCACTAACTACTGCTCCAAAATCCTTTACACTTGTAGCAAGCTTACCATTGGCTATGGCAGAATTTATAACTGCACTAACAGTAACCTTTATTACTTCACATACAGCAAGTACAACTCCCCACGCAGCTTTCAGAACCTTATTTTCACCTATAGAACCGTGTAACTTTTCTTGTGCTCTTTCTGCTTGATCAGTTACAAATTTTTGTAACTTACCAATAGGGGTATTTTTTTCTAAATGTTCAGCTAAATTTTTTATAGGTGACGAGATAATTTCATCAATATTATTTTTAACATTTTCAGTATGATTTTTGAATTCTTCACTAATAATATTGAAATCTTTCATAGCATTTAAAAGAGCTTTATTTGTTGGATCTTTACTTATTGCTTTCTTTAAGCTCTCTATTATTTTATCAAAATTATTATTAACCTCCGTTAATTTTATTCCGATATTGTTAAATTTTATTTCTTCTTTATTTTGTTTTTCGGGTTCTTGTCCCCCTATAGTAATTTCTTTTGCCATTTTTTTACTCCAAAATTATTTACTTAAAGATAATTAAGATTTCAGAAATGTCAATAATACTCTTTATAAACTTTTTGACTTTAATAACAAAATATTTGTACTAAGTAGCGGGGCAAATACATTTTTGACTTCATTTAATCTCTTAGGGTTTAATTCCCCGAAGGTCTGCTTCGTGATATACTAGATGCATGGAAGAAAGCAGTTATGGTAAATTAAGTTGAAGTTTGCGTATTAAAGAATTGAATTAAAGCATTATATAATTGATCAAATTGAGTAATTGTAGCTTTAATCCATCGCTTCATATTGGCCCAAAATTTCTCTATTGGATTTAGATCAGGGGAGTAAGGTGGTAAGAATATTATCCTACAACCTACTGATTCTATTAGTTCTTTGGTCCTTTGAGACTTATGGAAAGCAGCGTTATCCATCACTACAACTTGTCCAGGTTTTAGCTCTTTTATTAAAAATTCTCCAACCCAACTTTCAAATAATTGTCTATTACATGTTCCATTAAATATCATCGGTGCTATACACTCTTTATTAACATAACCAGCTATGATATTTGTTCTGTTGTAATATTTACCGCTTTTTTTACCAATAAGTTTTTCGCTTTTTTTGCCCCATCCTCTATCTTTGCAGATATTTATCTCAATACCACTTTCATCAATATATACAAGATGTTCTATTGGTGTATCTTTTATGACCTCTTGGTACTTATCTCGCTTTTCTTGACTTGCTTCCAAGTAGGAAAAGTCTTTTTTTTATAGCTAAAACCTAGTTGCTTTAACCAATAATACGCACCCACAGAACTCATATTAAAATACGTACCCATTTCTAATAATGTGAAATTAGGATTAGAACTCACGTACAACTCAACATCTTGACTTGTTACCCGTCCTTTTTTGCCTCCTATTCTTCTTGCTAAATAATGTCCTTCGGACTTATATCTCTTATACCAATTCCTTACTGTGTTTGCTGCTATTTCAAATCTTATCGCAGTGCTATTGCAGCTATTACCTCTTTCTACATATCCTATAACTCTTTTTCTAAAATCTTGACTATATGATCTTGGCATTTTCCTTTATATATATCATCCCTATACTCAAACCTCAACTTAATTTACTATATATACATAAAAGTGATAATGTCACAGTACTAATATATCATTTAGTAACACCGGCAAAGTATAGAAGAGTAATATTCAAAGAGGAACTAGACGATTATTTATGTAAAATTTGTGAGGACATAGAAGCTCGTTATGAAATTAGATTTTTGGAAATAGGAGTAGATAAAGAACATGTACATTTTTTACTACAGTCAATACTAATGTATAGCCCAACAAAAATAACTCAAATCATAAAAAGTATTACATCTAAGGAAATGTTTAAGAAATATCCAAATCTTAAAGAAAAATTATGGGGAAGTGAGTTTTGGAGTAAAGGATATTTTATGAGCACAGTATGTAAACATGGTGATGAGCGGAAATTACGTAATTATGTAAAAAATCAAGGTTCAGGCAAACCTTCTTATAAAGCATTTCAACAAAAACAGTTAAAACTTTTTGGATAGATACCTCGTAGCTCTGCTGCGAGGAGTATCATTAGAACAGATTACTGTCAATTTTTAACAATTAGCCAAAAGAATTATAGTTTAACCTACTACGCTGAACATGCCAAGAAATGTAGCCATGATGTTATTAATAGATTTTTAGAAAATGAAAAATATACTCCTTCTTTGTTATGGGAACACATTAAGAATGATGTTATCTTTTCATCTAACGGATATACAATATTTGATGATACGGTGTTAAACAAAAGGAACACAAAGAAAATAGAGGTTGCTAGATCGCAGTATAGTGGAGCTACAGGTGGAGTTACTACCGGTATAGGAGTAGTGAGTCTTGTATATTATAACCCCGATATTGATAAGTTTTGGGTAATAGATTATCACATTTTTTCACCTGATCATGATGGAGCGACGAAACTAGATCACCTACTAAAGATGTTCAATAATGCTGTTTATAGTAAAAAGATTCCTTTTCAAACTGTACTTTTTGACACATGGTATGCTACACACAAAATTATGCAACATGTTGACTCCTTGGGCAAATATTATTATGCCCCTATTAAAGCCAATAGAAATGTTAGTAAAACGTGTGATTACGAGCCTTATAAAGCTGTTAGCAAGTTGACGTTTTCAGATGAAGAAATTAAGAATGGAATGGAGATTCATATAAAAGGATTTGCCAAAAATAAGCATGTTAATTTGTTTAAATTTACTGTTTCTACCAACAGAGTTGATTATGTTGTTACCAATAACAAAACTCAAAAATCTTCTAAAGCTGCACAAGATGAGTTTGGCTTGCGATGGGTAATTGAGAGCATGCATAGAGAAATTAAGCAACTGACTGGTATAGAACGTTGCCAATGCAGAAAACAGCGTATCCAACGTAATCACATTAGTTGTGCATTTCTAGTTTGGGCTTTTCTCAAAAGAACTGCAAATAAAATAGGTAAAACGGTCTACCAAATAAAGTTAGGGCTTTTAGATGACTATATGCAACAACAGCTTCGTTCTCCATCTTTACGATATTTAGAACCAAACATAGCGTAAGTTTTGCAAAATTTAAATTGGCATTTTCTACAAATTTATATAATTCAGGAATAGAATAAGTTTTATCTTGTTTATGCAAAAACGTGTCATAAACTTCAGCTTCACTCAAATTTTTATAATTTGGAAATAACTCCCAACCTCTTTTATGCCAATTAGTAGCAGGCAAATTACCTAAAATTAGTTTTCCGTTTATTACCTCTTCAGCACGGCTTCTAGCCTCTTTATTCACCATTTTCATTAAATCTTGAATCTGATAAACACCGGTACGACCATATTTTGCGTATACCATCAAGCCCATACCACCTTCTGGCTTTAAAGAATCCTTTAAATTTTTTAATCCTATATCGGGATTTGCTAAATGATTAAGTGCATCAGTACAATTTATATAATCAAATTTTCCAAGCTCTAAATTAGGTATATTTAATATATGTCATTGTCAAATAAAAAGGGACCAGTAAATTGCACGAAAAAGGGACCACTATATGTAAAAATTTTTATGTCAAATGACCTCCAAATTTATAGTTATTAATACGATAACTTTTACCTGTGATGTTTAGTATATGTGCATGATGTACTACTCGATCAATAATTGCATGAGTTAATAACTCATCAGCAAATATTTCATTCCATCTTTCAAAATCCTTGTTTGTGGTAATAATGGTAGATTTATTTTCATATCGTTTAGCAATAATATTAAAAAAATCATCTACTGAATGTTTTGGTAATTGCTTAAAACCTAACTCATCAAGAATTAATAAGTCAAATGATAAGAGTAATTTAACTTTTTTGTGATAGCTATTATCTGCTCTTGCAATATGTAAATTATAAAGCATATCCGATACCGTAGTAAAATATACAGAGTATTCTCGTGTTAAAGCTTTTAATGCTAATCCAATAGCAAGATGAGTTTTGCCAGTTCCAGAATTACCTATGAATATGACATTGCCCTTAGTATTAATATAATCACAAGTAGATAAATCACTTATTACTTTGGCATCAATACTTGGTTGGAACTGAAAATCAAAGTCTTCTAAATTTTTAGTGACTGGTAATTTAGCAGCACTTTTACGACGACGGTAATTATTATCCTTACGGTGAGATTTTTCATCTTCACATAATAGTGAGAGAAATTCTTTAAATCCTAGTTTATTATTTTGAGCATAAATAATCCTTTCATTTAAGCTATTGACTATACCTGATAATCTAAAACTACGTAGGTCATTAAGCAAGTTCTGCATTCTGACCTCCAAACTCTGGCAATGGTAAGTTTACTGCATTACTATTTAAGATATTTTTAATTTTAGAGTAAGAACTTATACCGTAATGTAATGCTCTATGACAAGCTTTATCTATTAACTCATCATTGTAAACCTTACGTAAAGAAATAATACCTCTAGCACAACGTTGCCAATCATTTACTCGTGTTTGTTGTAATAACTCTAATAATAAACTGCAATTATTTCCTATCTGCTGCATTTGTTGTTGATAATGTTCACTATATTCTATAAAACCTGGGCATAGACGTTTATATTTGGCATAATGAGACGGATTAGTGGTAAATATTCCTTTGCCATCTGTTCTAACGTGCCTTGCTATTAAATCATTTTGGATAGAAAATATTTGAACAAGTTTTGGTGATAATTGTACCAGTACCTCACTGTATATATATTTTGCCGGTACGGAATAATAATTATTATCTATGGTGATATGACAATCTTTTGCTACTTTTCGATTATGCCACGATGACAAATCAAACGTTTCTAATGGTAAAGGCATTAAATTATTACTTTCTTCTTGCTCAAATAGTTCCTGAGGAATTTTTTTAGTAGTACCATGTATTCGGTTATTTGCTTTATTTAACCAGTTAGCAAGATCATGTGTTAATTCTTCATATCTATGAAATTTACGTCCAGCAAAAAAATTATTTTTGACATACTTTATTCCTGATTCTACTTTGCCTTTTTCTTGAGGTTGATATACACGACAAGGAGAAAGTAAAATTCCATAATGATCAGCTAAACGTTTGTATTCCTTCTGATATACGGGCTCATAGAAATTGCTATCTACCACTCCAGCTTTAAGATTATCAAGTTTTATTACTTTTGGACTGCCAGCAAAATAATTAAATGCATTGATATGACATTGTATCCATGTTTGACAACTTTGATCAAACACTACTTCATAATAATCAAGGCGACTATAACTTAAACGCATATTAAATACATATGCTTTAACTCTACGCCCCTTAGAATTATACTGTAAGCCTATGTCACCAAAATCTACTTGTGCTTCCTCTCCTGCTAAAGTATGAAAACGAATGCAACTGTTATTTTGTATCTTATATTTTTTGATATAACGGGTTAGCGAACCATAACTTTTTGTATAACCTTGAATTTTTAACTCTTCAAAAATTCTTATGTAACTTAGATTCTTTTCTAATAACTCAATTATTTGTTCGTGCCAAGAATCCAGTGCTGAAGATCGTTCATAGGGTGCAGGAGATTCTGTACCAGACTCTACATAACGGTTTACTATTTTTCTTACTGTTTTACGGTCTATTCTCGTTAGTTTGGCAATATTTCTTTGACTATTGCCTTGCTTATAAAGGGTGATAATTGTTGTGTACATATTTATTCTTATCATTGTATCACTAGATATTTATTTTAATTAATTATCTAGTGAATATTGCACATTATAACCTTATTAGGTTACACCAAATTCTCTGGTCCCTTTTTCGTGCAATTTACTGGTCCCTTTTACTTTAGCAATGACAATATAGAGTCATTAACCCATTTGATACTTTTAAGACCACGTATTTCAGCACGTTTTTGTACTACTTCCATACTAGATCTGTTTAAATCCAAATATATTATCTCAGCATTTTTATTTTTCAGCTGATCTGCAAGATAAATAGCCGAATCACCTGCATTACCACCCACTATTAGACATCTAAAACCATTATCAAAATTTTCTTTACCTTTATATAAAAAATGATTTAACTCTCCTAGAAACTCACCGCAAACAGTAAGCAAACGTTCTTTTTCTTGATTTGAATCTCTAAATGGATGGGGATAATTTTGATGATGCTCTTCGACTTTGGCTAAATTTTTTGAAATTTTTGTAGAAGCATCTTTTATTTTTTTAAAATTGCTTATAAACATCATTTTTAAGTTATTATTACATCTTTTATAATTAACTGAATAGTATAATTATTTTGCCAATTATTTGTCTTTAATGTTCCTAATACTGAAATATTATGTGCTTTAGGACTAAGTAATACCTCTTCAAATGAAGTACCTAACGAATTAAAAGCAATAGCTTGTAATGCTTTACTACTAGAACTTTTCTTATTCGGAGCAAACAAGCATCTGATATGCTTACTTCCTACTATATCCGCTTTTAATACAAATAAATTATCAAATTTAAATATAGGTTCATAATTACCCTGACCAAAAGGTTCTAAAGCACTTAATTCTTCCATTAAAGGTAAATGGACGCTACTAAGACTTAAGTCAAGATCATATTCTGCTTGCTTATAGTTTTCTAATTTATTTAGACTAATTCTAAAAGCGTTATTTAAAAATTCTTGTAATTCTTGTATTTTTTCGGCAGCTACTGTAAAACCTGCTGCCATGGCGTGCCCTCCGCCTGCAACTAGTAAATCTTTGACCTTAGCATTGATAATCTCAGCACCAAAATCAATACCTAAAATAGAACGACATGATGCTTTACCGATTCCGTCATTTAAGGCTATAACTGCTACCGGCTTATCAAACTTCTCTTTAAGTCTCCCTGCAACAATACCTATAACACCAGGATGCCACCCTTCTTTAACAATAAATAATAAACTATCATCTTGCTGCGTCTTAGCCATTTCCATTGCTTCTTCTATCATCAACATTTCAATGACCTTACGCTCATTATTATGCTTCTCAAGCTCTTCAGCTAATTTAAAAGCTTCATTAGAGCAATCGGTAGATAATAGATTAGCACCTAAACTTGATTTTCCCACCCTACCGCCAGCATTAATACGCGGACCTAAAATAAAACCTAAATGATAATACTTTGGGACTTCATTAAGCCCTGCCATATCATATAATGTTTTAATACCGATATTTTGCCTTTGATGCATTATTTTTAAACCGCTCGATACAAAAGCACGATTTAATCCAATAAGCTTTACCATATCGCACACAGTACCAAGAGCCACTAAATCCAAATACTTCATCAAATTAGGCGGAAGAATCTTTTCAAAATAATTCTGCTTCTTTAAATCTGATAATATCCCAGTTGCAAATAAAAAAGCAACCCCTACAGCTGCAAGATGTTTACATTCACTTGTCTCATCAACACGATTCGGATTTACTATAGCTACCGCTTCAGGTAATATTTCAGTAGCTATATGATGATCAATAACGATTACGTCAAGCCCTGCATCCTTTGCATATTTTAAAGCTTCATGAGCCATCGCACCGCAATCAACTGTTATTAATAATTCAGTGCCATTATCTTTAATTTTTTGCATAGCAGAAGGAGTAGGACCATACCCCTCAGCTATACGATCAGGGACATAAATATCACAAATAATATTTAAATCTTTGAAAACATTTTTAAGTAATGCTGACGAAGTAGCACCATCAACATCATAATCAGCAAATATACATATTTTTTGCTTACTTAAGATAGCTTTAATAGCTCTATCCACTGCCTTTTGCATATCAAGTAAATGGAAAGGATCAGGAAGCAAGTTTTTGATTTTTGGCATTAAAAAATCTTCTGCTTTAGCTATATCATCAATCCTTAAAGATATCATTCTAGCAAGCAAATCACTGATTTTAAAACTACGGCATAATTTTACAACTATCTCCTCGTTAACGCTTCTCCGCTGCCATATTTTACCATTTATAGATGCTTGCGATTTCATTAATTACCTAAATTGTTTAAACATTTTCATATGATGCATTTTTAGGTAATTACACAACAAAAATCATCATTTTTACCCATACAATCAAACGTGCCACAATCACTTTCCTTTTCTGAATCTAAAATTTTTGTTTGACTATTATTATCACTATCCTTGCTCTCTTTTAATGAATCTGTATTAGTAGAGATACTAATTATTTCTAAATCTATATTATTGTGGTTGTCTTTTTTCTCTTCTATTTCATTTAACAGAATTGATTCACTACTATCTAAACTATTATTAGAATGAGTTTTTTCTATTTTTACCTTTCCAATTGACACGTTAGACATTCTACCTTGACAATCATATGTATATATTGTTATATTATCTTTATCCATACTTTACCTTTTGTAGATTTGATTTGTTCCATTTTTACATACTTTTAGAACTAAAATTTTGACTCATTCCAGCTAAAATTAAATAGCTTTCTTCTTCTATGTCTAAATAATACGATTTATTTATATTTGGATAATTATCTACTTACTATAAGCTTTGACATTTACTTTACCGTCTTCATCTATAAATCCAGCATTTTTGCAGCTTGTTTTTTCTTCTATAATTTGAACAAACTACTGATAACTGTTTTATCGTACTATTATCTAATTCAAAGCCAAGCTTTTCAGCTTTAAATTTTAGTTTTGCAATTTACTCTTTGCTTATCTTATTCTGAGAGTCTTCCAATATTTTACGTTTCCCCATATGAAACCCCTATATATCTGAAAGTTTTTTAGCCTCATCATTTGCAATTAAAGCCTCGATAAATTCGTCTAACTGTCCGTTAATTACTTCATCTATTTTATAAAGAGTAAGATTTATTCGATGATCCGATACACGTCCTTGTGGGAAATTATAAGTACGTATACGCTCCGAACGATCCCCAGATCCTATTTGCTCACGTCTATTATCTGCTCTTTCTTGATCTTTTTTCCTACGTTCTTCTTCATATATTCTAGCACGTAAGATCTTTAATGCTTTAGCTTTATTTTTATGTTGGGATTTTTCATCTTGCAGTGCTACAGTAATACCGGTAGGTATATGTGTTATTCGAACAGCAGAATCAGTTGTATTAACGTGCTGTCCTCCTGCTCCTGAAGCTCTATAAGTATCAATTCTTAAATCTTTTTCCTCAAGCTTAATATCAACATCTTCTACTTCAGGAAGTACAGCAACAGTAGCAGCCGAAGTATGAATACGCCCCTGTGATTCAGTTTCCGGAACACGTTGTACTCTATGGACTCCTGATTCAAATTTAAGCTTAGAGAATACATCTTTACCTCTTATAGATGCCGAACCCTCTTTATATCCACCTATGCCTGTCTCATCAATAGATAATATTTCAAAACGCCACCCTTTTAACTCTGCATATCTCTGATACATATTAAACAGCTTAGCCGCAAAAAGCGCTGCCTCTTCACCACCTGTTCCTGCTCTAATTTCAATAATAGCACTTTTACTATCCGCTTCATCTTTTGGCAATAATGCTATTTTTACCGAGCGCTCAAGACCTGGTAATGAATCTTCAAGATTGTGTATTTCTTCCTCAATCATTTCTAGAGTTGCTTTATCTAAACTAGGATCTTGCTTAAAATTATTAGCCTCTTCAAGTTCAGCTTTAGCTTTATTATACTCTCTAATTTTTTGAACAATATCTTCAAGGTCAGCATATTCCTTGGAAGCTTTAACAAATTCTTCCCCTCCTATTCCTGAAGATAGTTTTTCACTTAAATCCTCATACTTACTTAAAATTTTTGTCAGATTATCCGAAAAACTTGAAATATTCATATTATTTAATTTGTGATTTATTGTGAGATTGCTTATTATTTAATAAAGCATAGGTAGACGAAGATCAACTTCAAAAAGAGCAAAGAGTCCATAAGACGAGGAGCGGAGCGTACGCTTGGTACGTGAGCTACCTGCGTGCTTATAGGACGACGTAGCCAATTTTTGAAGTTTATCGAGTATACAACAACATTAGAGCAGGGCTTTCTATAAACCTCTTAAACGCAGCTAAGAATTCTGCTCCAACTGCTCCATCTACTACTCTGTGGTCAGCAGAAAGAGTTACGTCCATAATTGTTGCTATACTTATTTGATCATTTTTGACTAAAGCACGTTTTGAGCTACTGCCAACACCCATTATACAACTTTGTGGCGGGTTAATTATAGCATTGAAATTTTTAATACCATACATACCAAGATTTGAAATAGTAAACCCTCCGCCTTGGAATTCTTCAGGAGTTAATTTATTTTCTCTAGCTTTCTTGATTAGCCCTTTCATTTCACTAGATAGCTCTATAATATTTTTCTGGTTAGCATTTCTAATTATCGGAGTAACAAGTCCATTTTCAATTGCTACCGCTACTGAAATATCAACATTATTGTAATATCTAATAGCATCATCCCCCCACGATGCATTAGCACTCGGCACTTCCTGCAAAGCCTTAGCAACAGCTAGGATAATAAAGTCATTAACTGATATTTTTGCGGATTTATCATCACCAAAAGACCTATTAATATCTTCTCTTATATCTATTAACTTATCAACGTTACATTCTATTGATAAATAAAAATGTGGAACTGTTTGTTTTGACTCAAGAAGACGCTTAGCTATAATTTTACGTATATTATTATTAGGCACTAAACGATATTCTTCAGGATTTCTACTGACTATTTTATTGCTTAAGGCTTTTGATCCACCTTTATACGATAACATATCTTGTTTGATTATTCTGCCATGCGGTCCACTACCTTTGATATCTTCAAGTCTTACATTTTGAATTTTTGCGAGTCTCTTAGCTAACGGCGAAGCAAACACCTTGAGATTGTTTTGATCTAAAGCGATCGGTACATTTTCTTCTTTAACAGTTTGAGAAGTTGTAGTTTCAACAGATTTTGATATTTCTTCTTTTTTAGATGAGTTAATGCTATTTTTCGCTATAAATTCTTTAATTCCGGATAATTCTTCTCCCTCTTCGGTTAATACTGCAATTAACGAATTCACAGGGACGTTTTGGCTACCTTGAGGAATGATTATTTTAGCAAGAGTGCCTTCATCTACCGCCTCCACCTCCATAGTTGCTTTATCAGTTTCGATTTCAGCGATTACTTCCCCGGGATTGATTTTATCCCCTTCTTTTTTTAACCACCTTGCTAAATTCCCTTCCGTCATAGTTGGAGATAAAGCAGGCATTAAAAGTTTGATTGGCATAATTTATTATAGTTTGATTTTTTTATTGTTGTCTTCTTTGCTTAGTATTTGTCATACCGCAACTTGATTGCGGTATCTTGTATCACAATCCGTGTCTTAAGATCCCGTGGACAAGCCACAGGATGACAGTATTACACCCCCATCACACTTTATTGTCAGGACTAACTATCATTATCATTTGTTTGCCTTCCATTTTAGCTTGCTGATCGATCTTAGCAAGCCCCTCTAATCCTACTTCTATACGTTTAAATAATTCCTCACCAACATCCTTATGAAGAATTTCTCTACCTTTAAACCATAAAGAGATTTTTACTTTATCACCATCTTTTAGAAATTCTTTTATTTTCCTTAGTTTAGTTTCAAAGTCACCTATACTAATATTAGGTTTGAATTTCATTTCTTTAAGTACGACTATTTTTTGCTTTTTACGTGCTTCATGCAAACGCTTTTTGCTTTCGTACTTAAATTTACCAAAATCTAAAATTTTACATACAGGAGGCTCAGCATTAGGCGATATCTCAACCAAATCAAGACCGACTCTTTCAGCCATGTCAAGTGCTTGCCTAATATTTACGATGCCATACATTTCACCATTTTCGCCTACTAAACGAACCTCTCTAGCTCTGATTTCTCTATTAGCTTTAGGAAAATTATTTTTAGAAATAAAACTACTCCGTCTTATGTTGTTTTATATTGCATTTAACTTATTTTACTCTAAATTACAAGTAAATAAAATATTTTATCTTTATTTTTATATATTCTATTAAAAAAATGGGAAAGATATAATTAAGCAAATCCAAATACTAATACAGCGACAATACCAAATATTGTTAGACAAACTCTAGTTAATTTTGCAACTTTTTCCTTTATTTTTAAATTTTGTAATTCTATCTCATGCTTATGAGCTTGCTCTTTTTGTGCCATATTTACTAATTTTTCCAAAGTACCTGGATAAATATTTTCATATTCGGTAACTGTATCAATTGGCGGCAATATATGCTCAAACTTTTTACGATAAAAATTTTTATCTATTTCATTAGAATTAAAATTCTTAGCATAGCCTTTGTTTAATCTATTATTTTTTGTAAAAAAACTTTTAGTCTCTTTCATATTCTCTTATTATTTTTTGAAACGCACATGCTAAATTATCTCTTACTACCTCAAAATAGTCAAACAATGCTACTTCTTTCTTTTGCTCTATATTGTTGCTTGTTTTGAATATAGTCTTTAATTCATTAAAAATCACTTTTATAAAGCTTTGTTTCATTATTATATTAAATGTGAATTTATAAAATCTTTCTCAGGTATTAGCGGTTCGCCTCTAAAATTTATAGCATTATTGAATTTATTGCAACAAGTTATAAAATTTTTATCACATCCTGATATAATTTTTACTTCTCTAGCATCCTTAGCATAATCAGGTATAACATCTTCTAATATAAACAAATTACCGAAGTTGCTTAAAACTTTACTACTAAAATTATTATCACAAAATATAATTTGACCACCGTTATAATAGCCATTTTCTTTATCTTAATTTTCTATTCTTAAACTTTCAAAACTTACGCTATGTTTGGTTCTAAATATCGTAAAGATGGAGAACGAAGCTGTTGTTGCATATAGTCATCTAAAAGCCCTAACTTTATTTGGTAGACCGTTTTACCTATTTTATTTGCAGTTCTTTTGAGAAAAGCCCAAACTAGAAATGCACAACTAATGTGATTACGTTGGATACGCTGTTTTCTGCATTGGTAACGTTCTATACCAGTCAGTTGCTTAATTTTTCTATGCATGCTCTCAATTACCCATCGCAAGCCAAACTCATCTTGTGCAGCTTTAGAAGATTTTTGAGTTTTGTTATTGGTAACAACATAATCAACTCTGTTGGTAGAAACAGTAAATGTTAAACAAATTAACATGCTTATTTTTGGCAAATCCTTTTATATGAATCTCCATTCCATTCTTAATTTCTTCATCTAAAAACATCAACTTGCTAACAGCTTTATAAGGCTCGTAATCACACGTTTTACTAACATTTCTATTGGCTTTAATAGGGGCATAATAATATTTGCCCAAGGAGTCAACATGTTGCATAATTTTGTGTGTAGCATACCATGTGTCAAAAAGTACAGTTTGAAAAGGAATCTTTTTACTATAAACAGCATTATTGAACATCTTTAGTAGGTGATCTAGTTTCGTCGCTCCATCATGATCAGGTGAAAAAATGCGATAATCTATTACCCAAAACTTATCAATATCGGGGTTATAATATACAAGACTCACTACTCCTATACCGGTAGTAACTCCACCTGTAGCTCCACTATACTGCGATCTAGCAACCTCTATTTTCTTTGTGTTCCTTTTGTTTAACACCGTATCATCAAATATTGTATATCCGTTAGATGAAAAGATAACATCATTCTTAATGTGTTCCCATAACAAAGAAGGAGTATATTTTTCATTTTCTAAAAATCTATTAATAACATCATGGCTACATTTCTTGGCATGTTCAGCGTAGTAGGTTAAACTATAAGGGGTCGTTGAAAGATAATTTTTGATAGTAAAATAAGAGGAAAGGAGGTAATAAATATTTTAAAAAAGAAATTCTGTTTAATATAGAGATAAATGTTATTCAATAGTGTAGTAATTTAATAGAGATTTGTTTACAGAGTTAGAATTTTTATTAATAAATTTCTTTAAGCCATTAAAGTTGTTAAAACCACTAATCGTTTTAAATTAAAACATATGGCATTCATAAATTCGGAGAATTGATTTTTGGCAATTCCTATATATCTAACCCGCTTATTATCTTTTGAAAATACCATCTCGAAAGGTGCTCTGATTTTCGTATAATATTTATCAAGGTCAAAATTCTTATCTTTCATATTATTTTTCTTTATTGCACAAAGATGGACTCCCTTTTTAGCTGCTGCATTCTTGGTAGAGATTGTACAATAACCTTTATCAACATATGTAGCACCAGAACTTGGCATAACATGCTTAAAACCTTTGCTATCGGTAACATTTGCAGGGGTAACTGCAACCTTATTGATCATGCCTGATTGAATATCAACACTCACATGTTTTTTATAACCATACCAAAATTTATTCCCTCCCTTACAGCCAATTTTGGCTTGTTTATCCTTTGCAACCTTAGGCAAAGTCTCATTATTCAATTTATCATATTTTTGTGCTCTTAGTTTATCACGTTCCTCCCAGAGATTAGCTTTTGAGATTAAATGAGAAGCATCTACAAAGGTAAATACTTCACCCATATAGCCTTGTACTCGTAGTTGATCGCGGAATTTTGTAAATATTTTTGATAGTAAATTAGTACCTATTTTTTTACGTATTTTACTAAATACACTATAATCAGGTGTCTTTTCTGTAAGAGCAAAATTACAAAACCATTTCGCCGCTGTGCTATCAGCTAAATAACGTTCTAATTCCCGATCAGATAAGTCTTCCATAAATTGTAGCAGCAAACATTTAAACAGCCTCTCTATACCATATCCTTTATAATTAGCTTCGCATTCTAATGCTAATAACTCAGCTTCAACTGCTTTGAATTTGAATAAACTTTTGAATTTACGATATTGATGATCCGCATTTACTAACTCATCTAAACTTACCATTAGCATTTGATACTCTGACATATAAACATATTTTTTATTTTTTTATTATACCTGCTACCCTCTCATCTCGCAACAGTCCCTATAATTCTTTTGGCTAATTGTTAAAAATTGACAGTAATCTGTTCTATTAATTGGTATTGCTTGCAATCTGTTCCTCTTTGACATGTTTAATCTCTTAGGGTTTAATTCCCCGAAGCTCTGCTTCGTGATATACTAGATGCATGGAAGAAAGCAGTTATATACATAAAAGTGATAATGTCACAGTACTAATATATCATTTAGTAACACCGGCAAAGTATAGAAGAGTAATATTCAAAGAGGAACTAGACGATTATTTATGTAAAATTTGTGAGGACATAGAAGCTCGTTATGAAATTAGATTTTTGGAAATAGGAGTAGATAAAGATCATGTACATTTTTTACTACAGTCAATACCAATGTATAGCCCAACAAAAATAACTCAAATCATAAAAAGTATTACATCTAAGGAAATGTTTAAGAAATATCCAAATCTTAAAGAAAAATTATGGGGAAGTGAGTTTTGGAGTAAAGGATATTTTATGAGCACAGTATGTAAACATGGTGATGAGCGGAAATTACGTAATTAACGCGAGTTTCGAATTAATATAGCATAGGATTTAGCATATCAAGAGAGATGTAATAGAAGGTTTATTATCAGACATTTGATAATTTATCAGTGCTGCAACCATATGCACAAAGGCATTTGTAACTGATCTATGCCTTGAATGCTCAAACTTCCCCAATAGTTTAATTTTACTAAACACAGATTCTATTAATGCTCTTTTAAGCAATAATATTTTATCCAACATAGACATAAGTTTATTTTTCATATTTTTCTTTACCCTAGTTACCATAAAAATTCCTTGCTCTAAAAGTTGTTGAAATAATTGTTGTGAAATATAACCACGATCTCCGAATACTTTACCAAAAAGATTTTTGATCATCAGTTCCAGCTGTTTTCTATCATCCTTATTGCCAGGGCTAAAAGATGCTTTAACTATACCACCGGCTCTATTAATTATTAGATGTAGTTTAAGTCCATAGAACCAACCTTTTGTTGTCTTACTGCGTGCTGCTATGCCGGCGAACACTTTATTCATTGAAATACGGTATCTCTTACATACCTCTATACTACTTGAATCTACAAAAGAAAGGCCATCACACTGATCCAAAATAGAATTGAATATCAGTACTAATAGTGGTAAATGTGGACCTATTATTTTTATAAATTGACTATAGCTTACTAATTGAAAATCTCTTTGATGATAAATCCATATTTGCTTCAGATAATAATTCTTAAAACAATCATAAGATGACTGCCAGTAGCCTATTATAATTGTTATTACCTCACTTCTGTTAAGTCGACTTTTAGGACCAGATTTGTTGTTATGGTTAGTAATTGAATTTGTATGCTTGTCTAATTCTTGAAAAAAATCATCGACGTAACAAAATATTTCTGTAAAATCCATTATCATAGGTTATTGCTCTTAAAGTTTTTTCAATAACCTATAAACTTTTTTCTTATACTATAAATACCATATTTTAATTAGCAATTTGTATTTTGTACTCACTTTATAACAAAAACAGTATTATCAATATCCCCGTAACCCACTGTTTATCAGCTATACAGCGACTTTTTGAATACGAAACTCGCGTTAATTATGTAAAAAATCAAGGTTCAGGCAAACCTTCTTATAAAGCATTTCAACAAAAACAGTTAAAACTTTTTGGATAGATACCTCGTAGCTCTGCTGCGAGGAGTATCATTTATTCTTACAATAATTTATCACTCTTCCACTCATAGCGTAAGTTTTGTATTGTTATTTTAACAACAGCATTATTTAAATTCATTTCTGCCGTAATGCCTTTTTCTTCAAAAACACCCTCAATAATTACTTGATTTTGTGCTGAATCATTGAATTCTGCTTCTTTTAAATCTAAACCAGAATTAGGTAAAAAAATTATCTCTTCATTTTTTATAATGTGATCGCTGTTTGTTAAGTTTAGCTCTTCACCGCTAGCTAACTCGATTTGAAAACAATAAACAAAATTCTCTAGATTCGTAATTAACTCTTTAATTAAAATACTCATAATGCTACCTATGTTATAAATTTTAGTGCATCTTTAAATATCAATTTTGGATTTGAGAAGGGTTAGTATATAAGTAAATAGTTTTTGGTATATCTTGGTTATATTCAGTACTATAATAAGAATATTCTTTAATTAGCCTAATATTTTTATTAAAATTGAAAGGTTCTTTTGTAATATCTATCGCCCTAAAATTCCCTAATTGTATATCCCTAGTAAATTCTTCTTTTAGTGAATCGTTAGTTATTAAAGCGTATTTAAAATTTGGTAAAACTGTGTCTAAAAATTTTTGAATTTTAGCATTTGGCCAATGTATAAAAACATCTTTAACTATTAATAAATCCCCTGATAGTAAATTTAGGTCTTCAATTTTATCAAAATCATATATTTTATAAAACCTTACATTATCCTTAGCAAATAACTTTTTGTTATTCTCTATAACACTTTTTACTACATCAAGACCTATATAAACTTTATCGTTTGGAATATCTATTAATTCCATTATTTGGAAGTCCCCACAACCGTAATCAACAATAGTATGAAATTTTGGATCATAGAAATATTCTTGTAAAATTTTTCTATATTCCTCTGTATATTCTTTATAAGAACCAGTTCCAGAACCTTTTTGCCATATTTGATTATCATATATATGCGTAAAAATTTTTTCATCATTTCTATCTAGGACTAAATCTGCTCCTTGTACTTCTTCTGGATTTTGTAAAATAACTAACATAATAAAATATACAAATAATATTGAATTTAAAAAACTTACTCATAACAACATACGGCATCGTCATATATGGACGCCTGGTTAAAAACAAGTACTAAAAATAAAAAACAGTTAATGATAAATGAAGCAGTCATATATTCGGCATCAAAGTGCCATAATGGTTTCTGCATTCTGCCTAAGATCCTAGAGAGATTCACTCAAGTTAGCGGTATCTAGGTACCATGACGTTAGCTCGGATTTCATCCAGAATGATTATGTATTATCTCTTTAACCCGCCGTTTTATTATTCTACTTTGTTTTTATTTCTTTACCCCTATCTAGTTTAAAAATTATATAGTTTATAATTTATCCTAAATCTTAAGTACTATTATACCAATTGGTAATTTCTGTTCTTTACCAGACAGGCATAAGCGATTCTAGCCAATTTATTAGCTGTAGCTACTGCAATTACATTGAACGATTTCCCTTTTTCTTTTAATCTTTCAATAAATTCTGATAACGCTCCTGATGTCTGATTAGTTTTATAGCTTCTCATCAATAAAGACCTACCAGCCTGTATTAGCATTGTTCTTGCATATCTATCACCTTGCTTGGTTATTCTTCCTAGAATAATCTTACCTCCAGTGCTATTTTGTTTCGGGACAATTCCAAGTGAAGCAGCAAAATCCTTAGCAGAATCGTATGCTTCAACCGGTTTGATGCTTAAAATACTTGCGTTAATTGTACCAATTCCTGGAATAGTTTCTAAAATTTTTGCCTTCTTGGAACTCCGATTCTTTGCTGCTAATTCTTTATCTAAGCTTTGTTCACGAATCATCAATTGTTCAATTTCTTTACAATCCAGCAACATTTGTTCAGCAATAGTGTTGTTAATAAATCCTTCTTCTAGGGCAAAATTTACAAAATTTTGACAAGATTTTGCAAATGTAGATTTTCCGCATGTTACCAAATAGCCAAATTCAAATAATGAAGTCATCAGAGAGTTGCTGTACTGAATCCTTTGTTGTATTATATTTTGTCTTGCTTTATGCAGGTAAGATATTTCTTGCTCTTCTATTGTTTTAGCTTTGACGTGTATTAAATCGGGATCACATGATGCTTTGCAAATTGCAATTGAATCATTAATGTCATTTTTTTGTCGAGTTTTTGCATATGCTTTCACATCTTTAGGTTTAAGCAAGATGGCTTTATGTCCTATTGATTCAAGCCTTTGAGCCATATAATGAGCTCCACCACAAGCTTCAAATACAAAGGTTTCTGACTCTGGAAACATTGTTGATAAATTTTCAAAAAAGCTTCTTCGATCCATTGCTTTTTTTAATACAACTTTATTGTCTAAATTTATTGCTGCAAAATGCAACTTTCTTTTTGCTAAATCAATTCCTATTACTTTATAATTACTCATGGTATGGACTCCTTTATAAAATTATTAAAAATTACAAACCTATCTTAGGTTTTGGTTCTTTGATATCTTAATATCACTTAAAACCGTTGATAAGTTCTTTCTTATCATTGGCGTCCATACCATCAAGTTAAGTAACATAGTGTCAAAAAGAGTAATATTTTTAGATTTCAGGCAGCAAGAAGTCTTTGAGTAGCTTCATCCCAAATGGATTTAGCGGATGCAAATGCAATTCTTTGGTCAGGTGCTGTTTTAGTATATCTTCCAACATTTACGGCAAATATATTTCTAACTTTTCCCATCAGTGATAATGTACATTGTGCTGCATTAGGATGCTTAAATTTAATCAATATCTTCTCTTTTCGCCTAGTTGGTTGATGTGCATTCTCAACGCGATTATTTAATCTCTTATTAGTTCGATGTTTAGTCCTAGGACACATAAGCTTAATCGGTTTAATGTAACTCTTGAGCTTATCAGTAACAATTACTCTTGGAGCTGGGTAATTGCCCAATAATCTTAATAAAAAGCGAATAGCTGATTTCTTGTTGCGTCGCTTCTGTAGCAATACTTCTAATTCATGTCCCTCAGAGTCAACAGCCCTCCATAGTATGAATACTTCACCTTTAATCTTAATGTTCATTTTATCTAAATGCCATTTATCAGTTGGCTTCCGCTCTCTCCTTCTGATAACATCTTGAAAATAAACTGCAAATTTGTTGTACCAAAATCTTACTGTCTCATGACTCAAAATAATACCTCGATATGCCATCTGTTCTTGAACATCTCGGTAGCTACTATTAAAACGATGATATAACCATACTGCATGGCTAATGATGCTTGCTGGAAAACGATGTCTCTTCGGAGCTTGAGTAATACGCATAATGGTGAAATTTAGAGATAAATGGTTACTGCTATTCTATAAATTATTCCATGCATTTGCTCAATACTTAATTTACATCTCTCTTAACTTGACGGTGCCTATGCCCTTGCTGGAAAATCACCAACACATAATAAACCTTTAGAGCAAAAAGAAGTCAGTAAGGCTACTCATCAAGAAAGGTTATTGGCACAAGATAACAATCAAAGCAATCTCAAGGAGGAGGAATATAATTTATAAGATAATAGTAACTTTCAAATTACTATTATCTTATTTTATTACCATTTACCTAAAAGTGGATTTGTGATATTTTTTACAAATTTTCTTTTTATATAAACACCTATTAAAAATGTTAACATGGTGGTTGGAACATAGCGGATAATTGTTGGTAAATATTTAATCAAGGTTTTATTAGGAATTAAATCCGAAAATTGATCGCTTACGCCATCTACTAAACTTCTACTTTTATCCCTTAACATATTTATTGTACGATATCTATTTTTATATTTTAGATAACATCTGATAGCTTCAATAATAATAGAAATTATTATAGATGCTATACCAATATTCATAAGAGAACAAAATTTTACCGCATTCGCAACATAAAGATAATTAGCAGCAATTATTAAAGCTAAACCTAGAACATTGAAAAAATATACAAACGGCTTGCCGTAAGATTTTTTTTCCTGCTCCATACTACCTTTTAATAACTCAAATATTAGAGATTTTAACATTGAAGTACCTATTTCATAAGAATAGCGAGTAACACACCTGCACCAAAAGCGTAGGAGAGATTCCGCAAAGGGTGGTCACGTGTCGACTCACATAAATCAGCTACATTAGCTTTACCTTTTTCTATTCCTTTATGTTTGTAATGATCCATAACAGATGATAAATTATCTAGCTGCTCGTCTAAGATGTCACCAGATTTACCTTTCAAATTATGTAACCTTGAAACTAGGCTCTCTATATCTTTTTTGATTCCTTCGATATCTTCTTTAGCAGAACCAACTTTTAAGTCTTTCATAATTTACTCCTTTATTAATTATGTTTTATTAAGCAAATTATTTTGCTCATAGTTAGATGATACACCTCTAAAATCTTCTTTACAATAGCTTAATTATATTATTTTTATTTAACCAAATTGCTTTTTCCATTCTTTCTTCATAGCTTTATATTTTTCATTTTCTTCTGCTTCTTGCCATTTTTTAAAAAATATCTTAGCACTTATAGCGGCATCGTCATATATGGACGCCTGGTTAAAAACAAGTACTAAAAATAAAAAACAGTTAATGATAAATGAAGCAGTCATATATTCGGCATCAAAGTGCCATAATGGTTTCTGCATTCTGCCTAAGATCCTAGAGAGATTCACTCAAGTTAGCGGTATCTAGGTACCATGACGTTAGCTCGGATTTCATCCAGAATGATTATGTATTATCTCTTTAACCCGCCGTTTTATTATTCTACTTTGTTTTTATTTCTTTACCCCTATCTAGTTTAAAAATTATATAGTTTATAATTTATCCTAAATCTTAAGTACTATTATACCAATTGGTAATTTCTGTTCTTTACCAGACAGGCATAAGCGATTCTAGCCAATTTATTAGCTGTAGCTACTGCAATTACATTGAACGATTTCCCTTTTTCTTTTAATCTTTCAATAAATTCTGATAACGCTCCTGATGTCTGATTAGTTTTATAGCTTCTCATCAATAAAGACCTACCAGCCTGTATTAGCATTGTTCTTGCATATCTATCACCTTGCTTGGTTATTCTTCCTAGAATAATCTTACCTCCAGTGCTATTTTGTTTCGGGACAATTCCAAGTGAAGCAGCAAAATCCTTAGCAGAATCGTATGCTTCAACCGGTTTGATGCTTAAAATACTTGCGTTAATTGTACCAATTCCTGGAATAGTTTCTAAAATTTTTGCCTTCTTGGAACTCCGATTCTTTGCTGCTAATTCTTTATCTAAGCTTTGTTCACGAATCATCAATTGTTCAATTTCTTTACAATCCAGCAACATTTGTTCAGCAATAGTGTTGTTAATAAATCCTTCTTCTAGGGCAAAATTTACAAAATTTTGACAAGATTTTGCAAATGTAGATTTTCCGCATGTTACCAAATAGCCAAATTCAAATAATGAAGTCATCAGAGAGTTGCTGTACTGAATCCTTTGTTGTATTATATTTTGTCTTGCTTTATGCAGGTAAGATATTTCTTGCTCTTCTATTGTTTTAGCTTTGACGTGTATTAAATCGGGATCACATGATGCTTTGCAAATTGCAATTGAATCATTAATGTCATTTTTTTGTCGAGTTTTTGCATATGCTTTCACATCTTTAGGTTTAAGCAAGATGGCTTTATGTCCTATTGATTCAAGCCTTTGAGCCATATAATGAGCTCCACCACAAGCTTCAAATACAAAGGTTTCTGACTCTGGAAACATTGTTGATAAATTTTCAAAAAAGCTTCTTCGATCCATTGCTTTTTTTAATACAACTTTATTGTCTAAATTTATTGCTGCAAAATGCAACTTTCTTTTTGCTAAATCAATTCCTATTACTTTATGGGGTCGTTGAAAGATAATTTTTGATAGTAAAATAAGAGGAAAGGAGGTAATAAATATTTTAAAAAAGAAATTCTGTTTAATATAGAGATAAATGTTATTCAATAGTGTAGTAATTTAATAGAGATTTGTTTACAGAGTTAGAATTTTTATTAATAAATTTCTTTAAGCCATTAAAGTTGTTAAAACCACTAATCGTTTTAAATTAAAACATATGGCATTCATAAATTCGGAGAATTGATTTTTGGCAATTCCTATATATCTAACCCGCTTATTATCTTTTGAAAATACCATCTCGAAAGGTGCTCTGATTTTCGTATAATATTTATCAAGGTCAAAATTCTTATCTTTCATATTATTTTTCTTTATTGCACAAAGATGGACTCCCTTTTTAGCTGCTGCATTCTTGGTAGAGATTGTACAATAACCTTTATCAACATATGTAGCACCAGAACTTGGCATAACATGCTTAAAACCTTTGCTATCGGTAACATTTGCAGGGGTAACTGCAACCTTATTGATCATGCCTGATTGAATATCAACACTCACATGTTTTTTATAACCATACCAAAATTTATTCCCTCCCTTACAGCCAATTTTGGCTTGTTTATCCTTTGCAACCTTAGGCAAAGTCTCATTATTCAATTTATCATATTTTTGTGCTCTTAGTTTATCACGTTCCTCCCAGAGATTAGCTTTTGAGATTAAATGAGAAGCATCTACAAAGGTAAATACTTCACCCATATAGCCTTGTACTCGTAGTTGATCGCGGAATTTTGTAAATATTTTTGATAGTAAATTAGTACCTATTTTTTTACGTATTTTACTAAATACACTATAATCAGGTGTCTTTTCTGTAAGAGCAAAATTACAAAACCATTTCGCCGCTGTGCTATCAGCTAAATAACGTTCTAATTCCCGATCAGATAAGTCTTCCATAAATTGTAGCAGCAAACATTTAAACAGCCTCTCTATACCATATCCTTTATAATTAGCTTCGCATTCTAATGCTAATAACTCAGCTTCAACTGCTTTGAATTTGAATAAACTTTTGAATTTACGATATTGATGATCCGCATTTACTAACTCATCTAAACTTACCATTAGCATTTGATACTCTGACATATAAACATATTTTTTATTTTTTTATTATACCTGCTACCCTCTCATCTCGCAACAGTCCCTTTATAATTACTCATGGTATGGACTCCTTTATAAAATTATTAAAAATTACAAACCTATCTTAGGTTTTGGTTCTTTGATATCTTAATATCACTTAAAACCGTTGATAAGTTCTTTCTTATCATTGGCGTCCATACCATCAAGTTAAGAGAGATGTAAATTAAGTATTGAGCAAATGCATGGAATAATTTATAGAATAGCAGTAACCATTTATCTCTAAATTTCACCATTATGCGTATTACTCAAGCTCCGAAGAGACATCGTTTTCCAGCAAGCATCATTAGCCATGCAGTATGGTTATATCATCGTTCTAATAGTAGCTACCGAGATGTTCAAGAACAGATGGCATATTGAGGTATTATTTTGAGTCATGAGACAGTAAGATTTTGGTGCAATAAATTTGCAGTTTATTTTCAAGATGTTATCAGAAGGAGGGAGCGGAAGCCAACTGATAAATGGCATTTAGATAAAATGAACATTAAGATTAAAGGTGAAGTATTCATACTATGGAGGGCTGTTGACTCTGAGGGACATGAATTAGAAGTATTGCTACAGAAGCGACGCAACAAGAAATCAGCTATTCGCTTTTTATTAAGATTATTGGGCAATTACCCAGCTCCAAGAGTAATTGTTACTGATAAGCTCAAGAGTTACATTAAACCGATTAAGCTTATGTGTCCTAGGACTAAACATCGAACTAATAAGAGATTAAATAATCGCGTTGAGAATGCACATCAACCAACTAGGCGAAAAGAGAAGATATTGATTAAATTTAAGCATCCTAATGCAGCACAATGTACATTATCACTGATGGGAAAAGTTAGAAATATATTTGCCGTAAATGTTGGAAGATATACTAAAACAGCACCTGACCAAAGAATTGCATTTGCATCCGCTAAATCCATTTGGGATGAAGCTACTCAAAGACTTCTTGCTGCCTGAAATCTAAAAATATTACTCTTTTTGACACTATGTTACTTAACTTGACGATGTCTTGTAAGTTCATTAATTTCAGGATGAGAACCTAATAATTCTAATACTTGGTTAATTTCTCTTTCATTTAAATTATCTAAAAATAGTGTATTATTTTCATGTCTAAACATAATTAACCTTTTAATCTCTTAGGGTTTAATCTCTTAGGGTTTAATTCCCCGAAGGTCTGCTTCGTGATATACTAGATGCATGGAAGAAAGCAGTTATATACATAAAAGTGATAATGTCACAGTACTAATATATCATTTAGTAACACCGGCAAAGTATAGAAGAGTAATATTCAAAGAGGAACTAGACGATTATTTATGTAAAATTTGTGAGGACATAGAAGCTCGTTATGAAATTAGATTTTTGGAAATAGGAGTAGATAAAGAACATGTACATTTTTTACTACAGTCAATACCAATGTATAGCCCAACAAAAATAACTCAAATCATAAAAAGTATTACATCTAAGGAAATGTTTAAGAAATATCCAAATCTTAAAGAAAAATTATGGGGAAGTGAGTTTTGGAGTAAAGGATATTTTATGAGCACAGTATGTAAACATGGTGATGAGCGGAAATTACGTAATTATGTAAAAAATCAAGGTTTAGGCAAACCTTCTTATAAAGCATTTCAACAAAAACAGTTAAAACTTTTTGGATAGATACCTCGTAGCTCTGCTGCGAGGAGTATCATTAAATATTAAGAAATCATTTTTCTTGCTGCAACTCAAATATATTAATAAAATATTAAAAAATAAGTTGAAGTTGTATTTTTAACAAGTACAAGTTACAGTGACAAAAATTTTTGGATTTCTACGATCAATAGAATAAAATATAAAAAGTAATGACTAAAAAACTAAGTGTGAATTAATTTAGCTGGTAATATAAAGGGCAATTATGAATAAAGATAAAAAATCAGTTCAATTTAATGAAAATCCTGACATTAAAGAATTTACTCCAAAGCTTGATAAAAATAGTGAGATTTATTCTATAAAGAGGAATATAACAAAACTTACGCTATGTTTGGTTCTAAATATCGTAAAGATGGAGAACGAAGCTGTTGTTGCATATAGTCATCTAAAAGCCCTAACTTTATTTGGTAGACCGTTTTACCTATTTTATTTGCAGTTCTTTTGAGAAAAGCCCAAACTAGAAATGCACAACTAATGTGATTACGTTGGATACGCTGTTTTCTGCATTGGCAACGTTCTATACCAGTCAGTTGCTTAATTTTTCTATGCATGCTCTCAATTACCCATCGCAAGCCAAACTCATCTTGTGCAGCTTTAGAAGATTTTTGAGTTTTGTTATTGGTAACAACATAATCAACTCTGTTGGTAGAAACAGTAAATTTAAACAAATTAACATGCTTATTTTTGGCAAATCCTTTTATATGAATCTCCATTCCATTCTTAATTTCTTCATCTGAAAACGTCAACTTGCTAACAGCTTTATAAGGCTCGTAATCACACGTTTTACTAACATTTCTATTGGCTTTAATAGGGGCATAATAATATTTGCCCAAGGAGTCAACATGTTGCATAATTTTGTGTGTAGCATACCATGTGTCAAAAAGTACAGTTTGAAAAGGAATCTTTTTACTATAAACAGCATTATTGAACATCTTTAGTAGGTGATCTAGTTTCGTCGCTCCATCATGATCAGGTGAAAAAATGCGATAATCTATTACCCAAAACTTATCAATATCGGGGTTATAATATACAAGACTCACTACTCCTATACCGGTAGTAACTCCACCTGTAGCTCCACTATACTGCGATCTAGCAACCTCTATTTTCTTTGTGTTCCTTTTGTTTAACACCGTATCATCAAATATTGTATATCCGTTAGATGAAAAGATAACATCATTCTTAATGTGTTCCCATAACAAAGAAGGAGTATATTTTTCATTTTCTAAAAATCTATTAATAACATCATGGCTACATTTCTTGGCATGTTCAGCGTAGTAGGTTAAACTATAATTCTTTTGGCTAATTGTTAAAAATTGACAGTAATCTGTTCTATTAATTGGTATTGCTTGCAATCTGTTCCTCTTTGACATGTTTAATTATTCTTACAATAATTTATCACTCTTCCACTCATAGCGTAAGTTTTGATAATTAATATAGTTGATGATGAGGTAGAAAATGAAACTAAATTACTTACTGAAACTCAATTCCTTGTTAAAAAAACTCCGTATGGTAAAGATTCCAAATATGAAATAACTGGTTTTATTAATAAAGCTGGGGAATATGTAACTGAACCTGAACAAATAAAACAGAATCTAAAATTATACGCTTTTGCAGAATTTGCCGATTTACAAAAAATATTTTAGGTAAGTTTGATAAGGAGGGTAATTTAAAAATATCTAAAAATTTTGAAGCTGATGAATAGATAGTATTACGAAAAGATGGTAATTTATTGCTTGCTAAAACAGAGAAAGGCTTAGTAAATAGGCAAGGGGAATTAAAAGAAGTGAATAAAATTTTACAAAAGGGCAGATTCTTTTTTGAAGATTCAGGGAAAGATATAAAAGTTCCAAATAGTGCAATAAACCCTAATGGAAAGCCAAAAAGGTCTATCCTTAAAAGAAGCTAAAATAATATTTTATTCTTATCGCAAAAAAGAAATTTAAAAATTATTTAAAATAGTGTTTGACAACATCTAAAATTATGGATATAAAATCAATCACACAAGGTTTGAAACACAAAACTTTGTAGCTGTTTAAAAAGTTGATAAAGCTAAAAACTAAATACACCGCGATAATAAAAATTTATATCGTGAGTTAGATACTGAAGAAATTGTAAAATTAATTCTGTATGCATCGTGTAATCTCAAGTAATAAAGCGTAAGTAAATATAATAAGAGCATTTGGTGGATGCCTTGGCATTAGAAGGCGATGAAGGACGTAATACGCTGCGATAAGCTTCGGGGAGCTGTGAATAAGCTTTGATCCGAAGATTTCCGAATGGGGAAACCCACCTAATTTATTAGGTATTGTATAGTGAATACATAGCTATATGAGGCAAACCCAGCGAACTGAAATATCTAAGTAGCTGGAGGAAAGGACATCAACCGAGACTCCGTTAGTAGTGACGAGCGAACGCGGACCAGGTCAGTGGCTTCAAAAAAATAACTAAAACAACATGGAAAGGTTGACCGTAGAGGGTGATAGTCCCGTATAGGTAAAAAGTTTGAAGTCCTTGAGTAAGGCGGGACACGTGAAATCCTGTCTGAACATAGGGGGACCACCCTCTAAGCCTAAGTACTCTCTAGTGACCGATAGTGAACAAGTACCGTGAGGGAAAGGTGAAAAGTACCCCGACAAGGGGAGTGAAATAGTATCTGAAACCAAATGCTTACAAGCAGTCGGAGCAAGCATTTACGTCTTGTGACGGCGTACCTTTTGTATAATGGGTCAGCGACTTAGTTTATCTAGCAAGCTTAAGCCGTTAGGTGTAGGCGTAGCGAAAGCGAGTCTGAATAGGGCGACTATAGTTAGATGAATTAGACCCGAAACCGAGTGATCTAGCCATGGCCAGGTTGAAAGCGGAGTAAAATCCGCTGAAGGACCGAACCCACTACTGTTGAAAAAGTAGGGGATGAGCTGTGGTTAGGGGTGAAAGGCCAATCAAACTCGGATATAGCTGGTTCTCCGCGAAATCTATTTAGGTAGAGCGTTATAGCGGTTACCATCGGAGGTAGAGCACTGAATGAGCTAGGGGGTCCCACAGACTTACCAAACTCAATCAAACTCCGAATGCCGATGAGTATAGCATAGCAGACAGACTATGGGTGCTAAGGTCCATAGTCGAGAGGGAAAAAGCCCAGACCGCCATCTAAGGTCCCTAAATCATGACTAAGTGTTAAAGGATGTGAGAAGACCAAAACAACTAGGATGTTGGCTTAGAAGCAGCCATCATTTAAAGAAAGCGTAATAGCTCACTAGTCTAAATAAGTTTTCTTGCGCCAACAATGTAACGGGGCTCAAGTCATGTACCGAAGATGCGGATTCACACATTTAGTGTGAGTGGTAGCGGAGCGTTCCGTAAGCCTGTGAAGGTGAACCGTAAGGTTTGCTGGAGGTATCGGAAGTGAGAATGCTGACATAAGTAGCGATAAAGAATGCGAGAAACATTCTCGCCGAAAGTCCAAGGGTTCTTGCGTAAAGTTAATCTGCGCAAGGTTAGTCGGTCCCTAAGGTGAGGCTGAAAGGCGTAATCGATGGGAATCAGGTTAATATTCCTGAACCTGAAGGATGTGACGAAAGTAGTAAGTTGTGCAGTCTTATTGGATTGATTGTGCAGCGAATATTTTCCAGGAAATAACACCTTCATTATAGACCGTACCCGAAACCGACACAGGTGGACAGGTAGAGTATACCAAGGCGCTTGAGAGAACGATGCTGAAGGAACTAGGCAAATTGCATCTGTAACTTCGGAAGAAAGATGACCCACATATGGGCAACCATTTGTGGGTGGCACAAGCTAGGGGGTAGCGACTGTTTATTAAAAACACAGGGCTCTGCAAAGTCAATAGACGAAGTATAGGGTCTGACGCCTGCCCAGTGCTGGAAGATTAAGAGGAGGGGTGCAAGCTCTGAATTGAAGTCCCAGTGAACGGCGGCCGTAACTATGACGGTCCTAAGGTAGCGAAATTCCTTGTCGGGTAAGTTCCGACCCGCACGAATGGCGTAACGATTTCCCCGCTGTCTCCAGTATCGACTCAGCGAAATTGAATTCTCCGTGAAGATGCGGAGTTCCCGCGGTCAGACGGAAAGACCCCGTGAACCTTTACTATAGCTTTGCACTGGTGTTAGGAATCAAATGTGCAGGATAGGTGGAAGACTATGAAGCAGAGGCGTCAGCCTTTGTGGAGTCATCCTTGAGATACCACCCTTTTGGTTCTTGACATCTAACCGAGAACCTTGAATCAGGATCCGAGACAATGCATGGTGGGTAGTTTGACTGGGGCGGTCGCCTCCCAAAGAGTAACGGAGGCGCGCGATGGTTAGCTCAGGTTGGTCGGAAATCAACTTTTAGAGTGCAATGGCATAAGCTAGCCTGACTGCGAGTCTGACAAGACGAGCAGAGACGAAAGTCGGTCATAGTGATCCGGTGGTCCCGAGTGGAAGGGTCATCGCTCAACGAATAAAAGGTACTCCGGGGATAACAGGCTGATGATTTCCAAGCGTCCATAGCGACGAAATCGTTTGGCACCTCGATGTCGGCTCATCACATCCTGGGGCTGGAGAAGGTCCCAAGGGTTCGGCTGTTCGCCGATTAAAGTGGTACGTGAGCTGGGTTTAGAACGTCGTGAGACAGTTCGGTCCCTATCTGCCGTGGGTGTAGGAAGTTTGAGAGGATCTGCCTTTAGTACGAGAGGACCGAGGTGGACGTACCCCTGGTGGACCAGTTGTCGTGCCAACGGCACAGCTGGGTAGCTAAGTACGGAAGGGATAACCGCTGAATGCATCTAAGCAGGAAACCCACCTCAAAACTAGACTTCCCCATTAGAGCCGTGGAAGACCACCACGTTGATAGGTCAGGTGTGGAAGCACAGTAATGTGTGTAGCTAACTGATACTAATAGCTCGATTGATTTACTTTGCTGTGAGATTACACATGTATATAGTGTTTATTCTATAATATGTCAGTATCAACTCACAAAGTTATCAGGTTAAAATAGCTTTATCAATTAATAAAAGTGTTGTTGTACGGCTTTATATGGCATTCCTAGCTAAAAGCAGGGATCTACTAAAACTAAGGTTCCGTGATCAAGTCACGGGCTCTCAGGACATTAACTGCGAAATAAAATCTGTAGATTAAACTACAGTATATATTCAAGGTTTTTTAAAGTCTTGCAACAGCACTAACAGCAAATCAATACAATCTACTACTTAAAAGTTTGTATTGCTAGCTTGGTGGTTATAGCATGAGTGAAACACACGATCCCATCCCGAACTCGAACGTGAAACCTCATAGCGCTAATGATACTATGTCATAAGGCATGGGAGAGTAAGTCGCTGCCAAGCTTGCAATGCAAATTTTTTAATTCCTCTTGTCAAATCTTCTGTTTATACTCAAAAAATTAAGTTTAATTACAAAAAATAGAGAATATAAATAATAAAATGAGCAATAAAAAATATCGTTAAGAGCATTCATCTTATCATATACATAAGATATGGTTTTTCTTCATATATTTTTTAGTATTATTTTTTTAACTAGCTGTCAGAATGGCATCGTCATATATGGACGCCTGGTTAAAAACAAGTACTAAAAATAAAAAACAGTTAATGATAAATGAAGCAGTCATATATTCGGCATCAAAGTGCCATAATGGTTTCTGCATTCTGCCTAAGATCCTAGAGAGATTCACTCAAGTTAGCGGTATCTAGGTACCATGACGTTAGCTCGGATTTCATCCAGAATGATTATGTATTATCTCTTTAACCCGCCGTTTTATTATTCTACTTTGTTTTTATTTCTTTACCCCTATCTAGTTTAAAAATTATATAGTTTATAATTTATCCTAAATCTTAAGTACTATTATACCAATTGGTAATTTCTGTTCTTTACCAGACAGGCATAAGCGATTCTAGCCAATTTATTAGCTGTAGCTACTGCAATTACATTGAACGATTTCCCTTTTTCTTTTAATCTTTCAATAAATTCTGATAACGCTCCTGATGTCTGATTAGTTTTATAGCTTCTCATCAATAAAGACCTACCAGCCTGTATTAGCATTGTTCTTGCATATCTATCACCTTGCTTGGTTATTCTTCCTAGAATAATCTTACCTCCAGTGCTATTTTGTTTCGGGACAATTCCAAGTGAAGCAGCAAAATCCTTAGCAGAATCGTATGCTTCAACCGGTTTGATGCTTAAAATACTTGCGTTAATTGTACCAATTCCTGGAATAGTTTCTAAAATTTTTGCCTTCTTGGAACTCCGATTCTTTGCTGCTAATTCTTTATCTAAGCTTTGTTCACGAATCATCAATTGTTCAATTTCTTTACAATCCAGCAACATTTGTTCAGCAATAGTGTTGTTAATAAATCCTTCTTCTAGGGCAAAATTTACAAAATTTTGACAAGATTTTGCAAATGTAGATTTTCCGCATGTTACCAAATAGCCAAATTCAAATAATGAAGTCATCAGAGAGTTGCTGTACTGAATCCTTTGTTGTATTATATTTTGTCTTGCTTTATGCAGGTAAGATATTTCTTGCTCTTCTATTGTTTTAGCTTTGACGTGTATTAAATCGGGATCACATGATGCTTTGCAAATTGCAATTGAATCATTAATGTCATTTTTTTGTCGAGTTTTTGCATATGCTTTCACATCTTTAGGTTTAAGCAAGATGGCTTTATGTCCTATTGATTCAAGCCTTTGAGCCATATAATGAGCTCCACCACAAGCTTCAAATACAAAGGTTTCTGACTCTGGAAACATTGTTGATAAATTTTCAAAAAAGCTTCTTCGATCCATTGCTTTTTTTAATACAACTTTATTGTCTAAATTTATTGCTGCAAAATGCAACTTTCTTTTTGCTAAATCAATTCCTATTACTTTATAATTACTCATGGTATGGACTCCTTTATAAAATTATTAAAAATTACAAACCTATCTTAGGTTTTGGTTCTTTGATATCTTAATATCACTTAAAACCGTTGATAAGTTCTTTCTTATCATTGGCGTCCATACCATCAAGTTAAGTAACATAGTGTCAAAAAGAGTAATATTTTTAGATTTCAGACAGCAAGAAGTCTTTGAGTAGCTTCATCCCAAATGGATTTAGCGGATGCAAATGCAATTCTTTGGTCAGGTGCTGTTTTAGTATACCTTCCAACATTTACGGCAAATATATTTCTAACTTTTCCCATCAGTGATAATGTACATTGTGCTGCATTAGGATGCTTAAATTTAATCAATATCTTCTCTTTTCGCCTAGTTGGTTGATGTGCATTCTCAACGCGATTATTTAATCTCTTATTAGTTCGATGTTTAGTCCTAGGACACATAAGCTTAATCGGTTTAATGTAACTCTTGAGCTTATCAGTAACAATTACTCTTGGAGCTGGGTAATTGCCCAATAATCTTACAAAACTTACGCTATGAGTGGAAGAGTGATAAATTATTGTAAGAATAATTAAACATGTCAAAGAGGAACAGATTGCAAGCAATACCAATTAATAGAACAGATTACTGTCAATTTTTAACAATTAGCCAAAAGAATTATAGTTTAACCTACTACGCTGAACATGCCAAGAAATGTAGCCATGATGTTATTAATAGATTTTTAGAAAATGAAAAATATACTCCTTCTTTGTTATGGGAACACATTAAGAATGATGTTATCTTTTCATCTAACGGATATACAATATTTGATGATACGGTGTTAAACAAAAGGAACACAAAGAAAATAGAGGTTGCTAGATCGCAGTATAGTGGAGCTACAGGTGGAGTTACTACCGGTATAGGAGTAGTGAGTCTTGTATATTATAACCCCGATATTGATAAGTTTTGGGTAATAGATTATCACATTTTTTCACCTGATCATGATGGAGCGACGAAACTAGATCACCTACTAAAGATGTTCAATAATGCTGTTTATAGTAAAAAGATTCCTTTTCAAACTGTACTTTTTGACACATGGTATGCTACACACAAAATTATGCAACATGTTGACTCCTTGGGCAAATATTATTATGCCCCTATTAAAGCCAATAGAAATGTTAGTAAAACGTGTGATTACGAGCCTTATAAAGCTGTTAGCAAGTTGACGTTTTCAGATGAAGAAATTAAGAATGGAATGGAGATTCATATAAAAGGATTTGCCAAAAATAAGCATGTTAATTTGTTTAAATTTACTGTTTCTACCAACAGAGTTGATTATGTTGTTACCAATAACAAAACTCAAAAATCTTCTAAAGCTGCACAAGATGAGTTTGGCTTGCGATGGGTAATTGAGAGCATGCATAGAGAAATTAAGCAACTGACTGGTATAGAACGTTGCCAATGCAGAAAACAGCGTATCCAACGTAATCACATTAGTTGTGCATTTCTAGTTTGGGCTTTTCTCAAAAGAACTGCAAATAAAATAGGTAAAACGGTCTACCAAATAAAGTTAGGGCTTTTAGATGACTATATGCAACAACAGCTTCGTTCTCCATCTTTACGATATTTAGAACCAAACATAGCGTAAGTTTTGCTTAATCTCTTAGGGTTTAATTCCCCGAAGGTCTGCTTCGTGATATACTAGATGCATGGAAGAAAGCAGTTATATACATAAAAGTGATAATGTCACAGTACTAATATATCATTTAGTAACACCGGCAAAGTATAGAAGAGTAATATTCAAAGAGGAACTAGACGATTATTTATGTAAAATTTGTGAGGACATAGAAGCTCGTTATGAAATTAGATTTTTGGAAATAGGAGTAGATAAAGAACATGTACATTTTTTACTACAGTCAATACTAATGTATAGCCGAACAAAAATAACTCAAATCATAAAAAGTATTACATCTAAGGAAATGTTTAAGAAATATCCAAATCTTAAAGAAAAATTATGGGGAAGTGAGTTTTGGAGTAAAGGATATTTTATGAGCACAGTAGGTAAACATGGTGATGAGCGGAAATTACGTAATTATGTAAAAAATCAAGGTTCAGGCAAACCTTCTTATAAAGCATTTCAACAAAAACAGTTAAAACTTTTTGGATAGATACCTCGTAGCTCTGCTGCGAGGAGTATCATTGATAAAAATATTAATGCTCTTGAAGAATTTATTAATTCGAGAGGGGTGATTGATACAAGTCAATCAATCCTTTTTACAAATAGCTGTTATAGATAGTTCATATAGTATTCTAGAACTGCTACTTCAAAGGTGAGCGTTTAACGTAGGATATCAAGATGTAAATGGTAATACTATCTATCATTATGCGGCTGATTTGAATAAAAATAATGAATTAATGTTGTTACTCAGAAATGACTACAAATCCGCTGCAATAGCTAATAAACGCGAGTTTCGTATTCAAAAAGTCGCTGTATAGCTGATAAACAGTGGGTTACGGGGATATTGATAATACTGTTTTTGTTATAAAGTGAGTACAAAATACAAATTGCTAATTAAAATATGGTATTTATAGTATAAGAAAAAAGTTTATAGGTTATTGAAAAAACTTTAAGAGCAATAACCTATGATAATGGATTTTACAGAAATATTTTGTTACGTCGATGATTTTTTTCAAGAATTAGACAAGCATACAAATTCAATTACTAACCATAACAACAAATCTGGTCCTAAAAGTCGACTTAACAGAAGTGAGGTAATAACAATTATAATAGGCTACTGGCAGTCATCTTATGATTGTTTTAAGAATTATTATCTGAAGCAAATATGGATTTATCATCAAAGAGATTTTCAATTAGTAAGCTATAGTCAATTTATAAAAATAATAGGTCCACATTTACCACTATTAGTACTGATATTCAATTCTATTTTGGATCAGTGTGATGGCCTTTCTTTTGTAGATTCAAGTAGTATAGAGGTATGTAAGAGATACCGTATTTCAATGAATAAAGTGTTCGCCGGCATAGCAGCACGCAGTAAGACAACAAAAGGTTGGTTCTATGGACTTAAACTACATCTAATAATTAATAGAGCCGGTGGTATAGTTAAAGCATCTTTTAGCCCTGGCAATAAGGATGATAGAAAACAGCTGGAACTGATGATCAAAAATCTTTTTGGTAAAGTATTCGGAGATCGTGGTTATATTTCACAACAATTATTTCAACAACTTTTAGAGCAAGGAATTTTTATGGTAACTAGGGTAAAGAAAAATATGAAAAATAAACTTATGTCTATGTTGGATAAAATATTATTGCTTAAAAGAGCATTAATAGAATCTGTGTTTAGTAAAATTAAACTATTGGGGAAGTTTGAGCATTCAAGGCATAGATCAGTTACAAATGCCTTTGTGCATATGGTTGCAGCACTGATAAATTATCAAATGTCTGATAATAAACCTTCTATTACATCTCTCTTGATATGCTAAATCCTATGCTATATTAATTCGAAACTCGCGTTAATCAGAAAGGAAGGACGCCATAATATGATATTACTAAAATTCATGATAATGCTATAGGCTCTGCATTACTTTCCGGTACTGTTGCATCTTTAAAAATATTAAGTGAGATTACTGTAATTAATAATTTATATGGGGATGCTAATGATTTAGATGTGCCTAAAACAATTATAAATGAAATTCAGTCAGTACCTCAAGAGCATAATACTTTAAAATATTCATTCTAATTATTGTATAGTGCTAGCTTTGATTAGTTCCTTAAATAAAGTCAAGTCTATGCCATTATCATTGACATATTCCGGATGCCACTGTACACCGATAAGAAATTTATGGCTTGTTGATTCTATTGCTTCTATAATCCCGTCTTCTGCTTTTGCTGATATAATAAGATTATTACCAATTTGTTTGATGGCTTGATGGTGAGTTGAATTAACCATTGTGTCCAGCTTATTATTCGTCATTCTAGCAAGCTTAGTATTTGGCTTTATACTAATTGCATGTGAGGCTATATCTTTAGGATGAGGCTGTGTATGGTTTATGATTATAGGCTGTTTTGTTGCTTCAATATAATCCGGAATATGTTTAATAAGAGTACCGCCTAAAACAACATTTATTAGTTGCATCCCTCGGCATATTCCTAAAACAGGTATGTTTTTTTCTAACGATTTCTTTAAAATTAATATTTCAAAATTATCACGCTCTTCATTAGAAATTACTACATCTTCAGCATATTCAGGCTCATAAAATTTAGGGTGTATATCCTCATCACCACCAGGCAATATAACGCCGTCAATAAAATCCATAAGATGATCTATTGTTTCGCTTTGATATGGCAGTAACATAGGTACGCCGCCGGCTTCGATTATTGCATCGGTATAATTCTTACGTAATGCATACCAGGGAAAAGCAGCATAGCTATATTTCTCACAATTTTGAGCTAAATCAGGAGTAATTCCTATTATAGGTTTTCTATTCATATTCTTCATATAGAAATAATAAAATTAAGTTTCTGATCATGTGATTCAATAGGAAAGTTATTTATAACTTGTTCTTTTAAACAAACACCAACGGTTAATATATCTTTATTATTATTTATATATCGATCAAAATGTCCTTTACCATAACCAAGTCTGTAGCCATCTTTACTAAATGCCAGACCTGGAACAATTATCAATTCTGGTTTATAAAAATCATTATTTATCGGCTCTAAAGTTTTAAAGCTGCTTAAAACTAATTCATCGTTATAGTTATAAGTACAATATTTTATTTCATTATTTATAATTTTAGGCAGAAAAAATTTTATTTCATGATTAATATTTATTATTTCAAGCAAGTTAATTTCATATTTTAGTGGGTAATATATTCCCACATGCTTTACTTTTAACTGTTTTAATAAATTACTAACTTGATTTAGTAAAGAAGTTTTTATTAAATCAGAATTTATTTTATCTATATTTTTTGTTAAAAACTCTTTGAAATACAAACGTAACTCTTGTTTAGTCATTATGACTTTACTACTTGTGTATCAAACACTAAATCATGAAGCATCTTATTATCTTCTCTCATAATCATAATGATAATGCTTATTACAAAAAGTATACCAGTTAAATTAATCACATAAAAAGCGATAAATCTAATAAATGCTTCACTACCTTTAAGAGTAGTTCATCAAGATGGAACTACTCTTAAATCTAGTAATTTTTTCCCAATAGACGCTTGTATTTTTGAAGATTCTAAGTAAGAAAAGTAAACTCCTGAAATGATAAAAAATAAAGCAATTTCTATTATAGTGTCTCTTGCAAATGCTATAGTCAATGATAGCAACATTCCAACTATAATTTTGTCAATTAAGAAAGCAAATAATCTTCTAAGAATCATAAATTATTCCTCAATATGTGGAGGGTTCTCAAATGTATGAAATGGAGGAGGGGAGGTAAGTGTCCACTCAAGCGTATCAGCTCCATCACCCCAAGGATTATTTGGGCAATCTTTGCCGTATTTCAACGTATAGAAAACGATAAATACGAAATAAAGAGCGGCTGCCATAGAGATTCCTGCCCCTATTGATGAAACCATATTCCAACCTGCAAAAGCTTCAGGGTAGTCTGGTATTCTTCTTGGCATACCGGCAAGCCCTAAGAAGTGCTGTGGGAAGAAAGTTAAATTAACACCGACAAAGGTAATCCAAAAATGGATTTTACCTAAGATTTCTGGATATTGTTTGCCTGATATTTTACCGAACCAATAATAAAAGCCAGCAAATGCCGTAAATAAAGCACCGAGCGACATCGTATAATGGAAATGTGCCACAACATAATATGTATCGTGCAACACTCTATCAAGTGCCGAGTTTGATAAGATTATACCCGTTACACCGCCAATTGTGAATAATATAATAAATCCTATAGAAAATAGCATAGGCGTTGGGAAAGTAATTGAGCCACCCCACATAGTTGCTATCCAGCTAAATATTTTGATACCTGTTGGAATCGCGATAATCATTGTGCCAGCAGTGAAATATATAAGTGCATTGTAAGAAAGCCCAACTGTAAACATATGGTGAGCCCATACAATAAATCCGACAAAGCCAATTATTACCATAGCTCCAACCATGCCTTGATAACCGAATATTGGTTTACGTGAGAAAGTAGAAATAACTTGGCTTACAATACCAAAGCCCGGTAGTATTACGATATATACTTCAGGGTGACCAAAAAACCAAAATAAATGCTGAAATAATACGGGGTCACCGCCGCCATCTGTTTTAAAGAAAGTAGTGCCGAAATTACGATCAGTAAGTAGCATAGTAATAGCTCCGCCAAGCACCGGCATAGCTAAAATTATCAAGAATGCAGTAACTAAAATAGACCAAACAAATAATGGCATTTTAAATAATCCCATCCCAGGTGCTCTCATATTAAAGATGGTAACTATTAAGTTGATTGAGCCGAGGATTGATGAAAGACCCGTTAAATGCAAGCTAAAAATAGCCATATCAACAGCTGCCCCTGGGTGTCCACTAATACTACTTAAAGGAGGGTAGAGCGTCCAACCTGTACCAGGTCCGCCGTCAACAAAAGCCGATCCCATAAGTAGAATGAAAGCTGGAACTAGCAGCCAAAAACTGATATTGTTGAGGCGTGGAAATGCCATATCAGGAGCCCCTATTAGTAAAGGTACAAAGTAATTACCAAAGCCCCCAAATAAAGCCGGCATGATCATAAAGAACACCATAATCACCGCATGAGCAGTAATCAGCACGTTATATAACTGGAAATCGTGATTTAGGAAAGTACCACCTGGCATTGCAAGTTCTAGCCTAAATAGTAGCGAAAACAACCCCCCGACAATTCCGGCAAATATGATATACATAATGCCGATATCTTTGTGATTAGTAGAAAAAAGCCACCTTTTCCACCTGTGCGGAGTGTGATGGTCATCATGATTTAAATCGTCAGTAGTTATATCCATAATTGTTATTCTGTTTGTATTAAATTTTATATTTATTTTTTAAGTTAGTTACCATAATTCATTACCTACGGCATCCTCACTTTTTTAAATGTAATTATTTGTCATTTTGGCTTTGTTGCATGGCTTTGATGTCATTCCCGCTTAAGGCTTGCTTGCGTGATTTCGATGTCATTCCTGCAGAAGCAGGAATCCAGGAAAAAAAAAGCATAAATACAGCAAATTTTTAAAATTAAAAGCTTGATTTATCTCGCTTTATACTAGATTCCTGCTTTTAGCTAAGAATGACATCCAGGACGTTTTTCAATCCACGCGGGCAATGCCTCCACGGGATGATATATGTAAAACATTATTTCTTACTCGTAACCCAATTATCGAAATCCTCTTTGCTGACTACCTCTATGGCAATTGGCATGAAGCCGTGATTAATGCCGCACAGCTCTGAACATTGCCCGTAATATACGCCTTTTTTGGCAATTCTTGTCCATGTTTCGTTAATTCTTCCGGGTACGGCATCTATTTTAAAGCCAAGAGACGGAACGGCAAAGCTATGTATTACGTCACCGGCGGTTACAAGAAATCTTACTGTAGCATTTTCAGGTATTATAATCCTATTATCAACATCTAATAATCTTTTCTGATCAGGTTTTAGGTTTTCATCTGAGATCATGACGCTATCAAATTCTATATCATTATGATCAGGATATATATAATGCCAGTACCATTGATAACCTACTACTTTAATAGTTAAGTCTGCTTGAGGGATTTTTTCAGCATGACGCAATATTCTAAAAGATGGTACGGCAATAATCACTAAAATTATTATAGGTATTACAGTCCATATAATCTCTATTAAAACATTATGCGAGAATTTTGCCGGCACTGGATTATTTCTTGCATTAAATCTAACGCACACAAAAGCTAGTAATCCTGCGACAAATAAAACTATAGCAGTAGATATATAAAGTAAGAAATCGTGGAATTTATGTAACTCCTCCATGATCGGGCTTGCGGGTGGCTGAAATCCCATTTGCCAAGGCGAAGGCTCGGAAGCAAAGCAAAAACTACTAAATAAAACTAAGCCAATTAAAGTAATAACATTCTTCATAAAGTACATAATACAAATTATTTCTATACTAATATAAATGTATATGTATTTTTATTAAAGCAAAAATCGATAAATTTTTTGAAAAAATTATATACTCTTAATAATATTTGAACTGGAAAGTATGCCTAAATCAGGATGTTGTATTAGGTCTATAACTTCTATAACTTGTGCATTTATTAATTTAGCTTGAGCTTGTTTATTAGTTAGCTGAGGATCATCTCTTGTTACGGCAATTATAGAAGGACAAGTATTTTGTACTAATGTTGTATAATCCTGAAAACCTTTTAGCTCAGGTAACATAAGTACTTTATCAACAAATGTAAGGGAACTTAAAATTTTTGCTCGTTGCAGTTGATTATGAATAGGTTTCCGCTTTTTATATTTAATAATTGTTTGATCAGGTTCTAAAGCAACGATTAAATATTTACCTTGTTGTTTAGCCTTGCGTAAAAACTCTAGGTGACCATAATGTAACACATCAAAACAACCTCCTACTAAAACAGTTTTGCTATTTGGTAAACATTTTTTATTTGAAAGAATATTCTCATAATATTCTATTTTTGATGGTTTAACATCTTGATTATTAAACGAACAAGAAGTGAAGTTTGTAAGAATTAATAAAAATAGAAATAATCTAAACATAATTTTAATTATTAAAAATTAAAGAAAATTAACTTTAATAACACAAAAAATATAAAATAAAAACAGAAAGTATTTTAAATAAAACGATTTAAAACTAAATTATTTTATAATTTTTTATTGTAATTTGTATTTATATAGTTCATATATTAATAATAACGAAACCAAGATAACTTCTAAGTAATCAATGAAAAACGACACGCTATCTTACGATTTTGATGATGTATTATCAGTTCCTTATCTTAGTGCACGATTCAAAAAAAATCTCACCTCTGTATCCCTATTACTATTTATAGCATTAGTGATATTTGTCTCCTTTGCGGTTAATAACTATGTGAATGATACCTTATCTATAACATTAGTACGTCCTGAGGCTGAAGAAGCTCAAGAAGCAATTTCATTTAAAGAAGTAACAGTTAAAAAAGGCGATACTATAAATTCTATTCTGAGCGGTCAAAATATCCCAAGAAATGATATAGAAAAAATATTAAACTTAGTAAAAGAAAATAAATTATTGCCATCACTTAAAATAGGGCAGCAAATTACTTTTGAATATGAAACAAAAATTACTGAAAATGATGATGAGGATTTAACTTCTGAAACAGTATTTCTTAATAAGATTATTTTAGCTATAGATAAACTTAAGACTATTGAAATAATAAGAGAAAACGATAATTTTAAGATTGCAGAAATTATCGTGCCTTTAACAAAAACAGTGGCTAAGTCATCAGTAAATATTGAATCAAACTTTATGTCTGCTCTTAAGAAGCTTGGTTTGTCAAACAATAATATAATAGAGCTGATTAATGCTTATGCTTATCAAATTGATTTTCAGCGTCAAATAAAAAGTGGTGATACTGCGACTGTTATAACAGAAAAATACATAACAGAAGATGGTAAATTTTCTCATCACGGTAAGATTTTATATGTCTCGTTAAATCTTTCAGGAAAAGAATATAATATTTATCGCTATTCACATGATAATAATGTAAATAATCATGCATTTTTTTCTGAGGATGGTAAAAGTGTAAAAAGAAGTTTGCTTAGAACTCCTTTAAAAGTTATAAAAGTTTCTTCACAATATGGTATTAGAAAGCACCCTATACTTGGTTATACCAAAATGCATAAAGGGGTTGATTTTGCAGCACCGACTGGAACACCTATATACTCAGCGGGTAATGGTGTTATTACTGAAATAGGTTGGAAATCAGGTTATGGGAAATTTATCCAGATAAAACATAGCGGTACGTTATCTACTGCCTATGCTCACGCATCAAATTTTGCTAAAGGTTTAAAAGTAGGAAGTTTAGTAAAACAAGGTGATATTATAGCATATGTTGGAAGCACCGGTAGAGCTACAGGTCCGCACTTACATTATGAAGTTAAAATTGATGGTAAACATGTTAATCCTATGTCGGTTAAAACAACACCAGGCGTAGAATTAAGTGGAAAAAATTTAGAAAAATTCAAGCAGTTTAAGAAAGAAGTTAAAACTTTGAATGTTAAGCTTGATAAAGATTTGCAGGCTAATAAAGTAGCTGAAGTTTCGATATGATGTAATATGTCATTGTGAGGAGCATAGCAACAAAGCAATTTCAGGAGCTCTTACTATTTCATGAGATTGCCTCATCTCCTCGCAATGACGAAAGCTTACTTACACTCCTTTATAAAAATCCCTAAATAATTATGATTCTATCATTTAAAAAACTATATCTAACATTTGCTCGTAGTAGCCGTATTATAATAACATTAGTGATTATTGATCAATTGACTAAATGGTGGTTTATCAATAATCTAAGATGGAAGCCTGGCTTGACCTTAAAGGTCACGTCTTTTTTAAATATGGTTTATACTTGGAATTATGGTATTAGCTTTGGTTTAATGCGTGATTATTACCAATATAGTAATATTGTGTTTTTAATAACAAATACGATTATTGTTTGTTATTTATATTATTTAATGATGAGTTCCAAAACCATAGGAGGTTTTGCTGGTTATAGCTTTGTAATTGGTGGTGCTATCGGTAATTTAATTGATAGATCTTTTCGAGGAGCAGTTTTTGATTTTATACATTTCCATTATCAAGATTATAGCTTTCCAGTATTTAATCTAGCTGACTGTTTTATTACACTTGGAGTAATTATCTTAGTAGAAGATTACTATAGTGCTAAAAAAAATATTGAAGAAAAAGCTAAAGAGAATTATGATAAAGCCCAAATTGAGGCTATGGCTGAAAAGATTCGTAATGCTCCACAAGGCGATAACGATAAAATATAATCTAAATAATCTATAAGGTATTAAAGTGAGAAAAGTTTTTTTATTATTTACTGTTTTATTAATTACTTCTGCGTGTAATAAAAAATTAAAAGAAACTGTAGGAATATCAACGGCTGGTCCTAATGAATATCAAGTTCAGCGTAGTAAGGCTTTAGAAGTGCCACCTCATTATTATTTACCTGTTCCAACCAACAATCAAGCAGTTTATAATAATGTTAATGATCAGGTTAACCTTAACAAGGGTGAGCAAGCATTGATACAAGAGATGAAGTAATGGTTTATGTCATTCCCGTTGTTGCTGGGAATGACATCGTGTAATTAACTCATGACTATCCATAAAAAACAAAATATAGGTGTTTTTGGGCTTGGTAAAACTGGTATTTCGGTTTATGAAGAGCTGCAAAGCAAATGCAATATAATTGTATATGATGATCTAGAAGCAAATAGGGATAAGTTTGAGGGATTATTCGGTAAAAATTATATTATTCCTATATCTGATATAAAATGGCAAAATTTAGATAAAATTGCATTAAGTCCTGGAATTCCTCTAACACATGAGATAGTCAAAATCGCAAAAAATTTTAATATACCGATTACTTCCGATATAGATTTATTCTTCGAAAAGTCCAAAAATTTAAACCTTATTGCTGTGACAGGTACAAACGGCAAAAGTACTACCACCGCTTTAATCAGTCATATCTTAAACAATAACGGCTTAGAATACCCGATTGCCGGCAATATAGGTGTTCCAGCTCTGCAAGCTAAAGCAAGTAAGGGGGGATATGTGCTTGAGTTATCTTCCTTTCAACTAGATTTAGTGAAAACTTTTGTCACTAAAATAGCAGTACTTCTTAATATTACTCCCGATCATCAGGATAGACATGAAAATATGGAGAGTTATATTGCAGCAAAATCTAAAATTTTTGACCGAATGGAAAAAAATAGTTATGGAATAATTAATATTGATAATAATTATTGCCATGAAATTTTTACAAATCTACAACAAAAACCTCATATTAAATTAATCCCTTTTTCAGTTACTAAAATTCTTGAGAAAGGTATATCAATAGTTAATAATACAATTACTGATAATTTCTTTGAGCATATTAGCTTTAAATTACTATTTAATAAAAGTCTTCAAGGAGTCCATAATAGCGAAAATATTGCAGCAAGCTATGCAGTTGCTAGAATAATAGGTCTCAAAACTGCACAAATACTTGAATCCATAAGTAATTTCCAAGGGTTGCCACATAGAATGCAATATCTAGGTAGTATAGATAGTATAAATTTCTATAATGATAGTAAAGCAACGAATGCTATAGCTGCTGTGCAATCAATCAAAGCTCTTGATAATATTTATTGGCTTGCAGGCGGTATTGCTAAAGAGGGTGGTATTGAGGAAATAAAACCTTATTTTAGTAAAATCAAGAAAGCTTATTTTTATGGGCAAGCTAAAGAAATGTTTGCAAATACTGCTAAAGATGTAATAGATTTTGTTATATGTGATGACCTTAAACAGGCTTTTGAACTTGCTTATAAAGATGCATTAAATGATAATGAGAGCATAAAAAATATTTTATTAGCACCTTGCTGTAGCTCCTACGATCAGTTTAAGAACTTTGAGGAGAGAGGCAATTTGTTTGTAAAATTATGTAATGAAAAGATAGGAAAAAATTGAATAACTATAGCATGAATAACGAAATATCTAATAATTTTATAAAATTATGGTGGCGTAGTACAGATCGTCAAATAGTTATTTCTTTAGTTATTTTATTTGCTTTTAGCTTAATGCTTGTGACTACTTCAGGTTCAGCAGTAGCAAGTAGAATAGGGCTCGAAGAAAATTATTTTGCATCAAGGCAAGTGTTTTATTTAACAGCTGCCTCAGTCCTTATATTGTTATTCTCGTGTTTTAATAAGAAGTGGTTAAAGCGTTTTGCCATATTGGGTTTTATAGCTAGTGTAATTTTATTGATCGCTGTTAAATTCTTTGGGTATGAAGTGAAAGGTGCAACTAGGTGGATTAATATTGCTGGCTTATCTATTCAGCCGTCAGAGTTTATTAAGCCATTTTTTGCTGTCGTTACAGGCTGGATATTATCGTTAAAATTTAATGATGATTTCCCAAGCTTTACAGTTTGCTCTATACTTTATTTTATTGTTGCTATTCTCTTAATCATTCAACCGGATTTTGGAATGCTTGTGATGATTACAGCAGTTTTTGGTATTCAGCTTTTTATTGCTGGTATGCCGATATTTTGGATTGTTCTAGCAGGTTTTTTAGGAATGATAGGAGTAACTATTGCGTATTTTTGGTTACCGCACGTTACGCAAAGGATTAACTCATTCTTAGATCCTGATAGTAGTGAGAATTATCAAGTTAGCAAGTCATTGAAAGCTTTTGAGCATGGTGGTTTATATGGTAAAGGACCGGGTGAGGGGGCAGTAAAGCAGGTTCTACCTGATTCGCATACTGATTTTATTTTTGCCGTTGCAGGAGAAGAATTTGGGGCTATTATTTGCCTTATTGTTATAGGTATATTTGCGTTTATAGTGCTTAGAAGCCTTGCTAAGCTATTAAATGAGCAAGATAAATTCGTCCAATTTGCTGCTAGCGGTATTATTGCCCAATTAGGGCTCCAAGCAATAATTAATATGGGTGTGACTTTGCATTTATTACCTACTAAGGGTATGACGTTGCCTTTTATTAGCTATGGTGGCTCTTCAACGCTTGCGATCGCTATAGCTACTGGTATGCTTCTTGGCTTTACTAGATACCGAACGCCGCTTGATTCGTACAAAATAAATAAAATAGAAATATGAAAAAGATAGTTTTAGTGGCAGGTGGGACAGGTGGACATTTTTTTCCGGCAGTTGCTCTTGGGGAAGAGTTAATAAAAAGAAAATATGAAGTTCATTTTATTACTGATTTAAGATGTAAGAAGTATATAAATCGTGATGCGGGATTAATTTTTCATGTCATAGATTTAAAACGACCAAAAAATATTTTGTTATTCTTACCGCTATTATCGCTTGCTATTTTTAAAGCTATAAAATTGTTGTTTAGCCTTTCTCCCTCAGTAGTAGTAGGATTTGGTTGTTATCCAGTTGTTGCTTCAATGTTTGCAGCAATTTTTCTAAGAGTGCCGATTGTAATTCATGAGCAGAATTCTTATCTTGGAAAGGTTAATAAATTTTTTGCAAATTTTGCTAAGAAAATAGCTATCTCTTATAAAAATACCAAAAACTTGCCTGTAGTTGCAAAAAATAGAACAGTAGTTACTGGTGGGATAGTTAGAAAGAATATTAGGGAATTAAAGATTGTCAAAAAGAAATCAGAGCCGTTCAGGCTGTTTATCTTTGGTGGCAGCCAAGGGGCTAAATTATTTTCGGAGTTAATACCTGAAAGCATAGAAGCTTTAGTGCAAAAGCAACCAAGTCTTAAACTGCATATAACTCAACAAGCAGCATTTGACGATCAAGTAAAAATAAAAAATATATACTCAAATTTAAATATTACTTACGAATTGGCTGAATTTTTTGACAATATGGCAAATCAGTATAAAAATGCTGATTTAGTGATTTCAAGAGCAGGAGCATCTACTATAGAAGAGCTCACTTATATAGGACTACCAGCAATTTTTATTCCGTTACCAAGTGCTGCCGATAATCATCAATATCATAATGCAAAATTATTAGAGGATGAGAAATGTGGTTGGTGTATGAAGCAAGATGATATATCAAGTGAAAAATTAGCTGAGAAAATATTTGAGTTAATAAGTAATCTGAGGATATTAGAAAATACCTCGAAAAATCTATTAAAAAGAAAAAAAGAGGGGCATAAGTTGCTAAGTAACCTAATAGAAGAGCTAATTTAAACAATATAAGCTCTTTATTCTTGCAAGTTTGATTATTATGTGGCATTAATCATAATAGACTTTTTCATATGGCTTGTTTTTAAAGATAATTTGTCAAGTTATATAAATAAATCTAATTGAAGTTTTGGAATAATATATGTTGAAAAAAATTATAATATTATTTTTAGGTGTTTTTGTGCTGTCAGGTTGTACTGATAGCGTTAGAGGTTACTTCCAAAAATCCGCAAATAATAGGTTAGTTGATAGTAAAGGTTTTAAAGGTGGTAAAAGAAAACCTTTATATAATAATAAATATATTAGTTTAGCTAAAAAGAATATAGTTGAAGATAATCTTGATGACCCAGAGGATGACGATGATGATTATGATAATCCTTTAAGAGGGGAGCAAATTGATCCCGTCAAAAGAAATCGTGAGATATACCTTAAAATGATTAAAAGAGATATGGCAAGGTATAAAGCTGAATCAGGTGAAGATTCTGAGGATGATATTTCCTTAAGTAAAGCTAATAAAAAGGTTAGAAAGGATAATACCGATAAAGAAAGAAAAATGCAAGAAGAGCTAGACCAGATAAAGGCAATGCTAAGGGAAACTAAGCGTGATATATCGAAATATACTTGCCCAAATGCAACAGCAAATCAAAATTATGTGCCTCCAGTTTCAAATTACGAACCTGTAGCACCAGTTAAAAATAGTAAGCCTTACAATAATAACTCTAAGGTAAAGCAAAAATTTATCCGTGAGGAAGATGATTATAGTAGCAACGCTTGCTCTATTTAGTATACTCGTTTAATTTGAAAAATTGACGTCGTTGTTTTTCGCTTTTAATCCGCTACTACACTAGTATGCACGCAGCTAGTAAAATCTTCAAAACGCCTAGCTCTGTTCCAAATTAAACTTCGTCTACTGCTCATTTTTTAAGGTTATACGTCATTCCCGTGGAGGCATTGTAGCGTGGATCGCAAAATACCTTAATGTCATTCTTAGCTAAAAGCAGGAATCCAGAAAAATAAACATAAAAGTAGCAAATTTTTAAAATTAAAAACTTAGGTAGCTCGCTTTATACTAGATTCCTGCTTTTAGCTAAGAATGACATCGGAACCACGCAACAATGCCATCACGGGATGACAGAGAAAAATGATTTACGCAAGCAAGCCTTAAGCAGGAATGACATAGAATAAAAACTGTCCGATACTATCCAATATTCCTCCCATAAACCTATTGACTTTTCAGTATTCATATATAGAATCGTAACCGGAGCTGTAAAGGCTTTTCAGGAGTGTAGAAACTCTAAACCCTAAGTGGTATGCATCAACCCGTAAAATGATGTAATCCTCAACTTTATTAAGGTCGGGGAGATTATAGGCATGTTCAGAACTTAGAGCTTGGCTTTAAGCTTAAAACCTATGGTAGCTGACTTTGGGCAGTGTTTCTAACTCCCTGATGATTGTGTTCGAGAAGTCAAGAGAATATTCAAAACTTACGCTATGTTTGGTTCTAAATATCGTAAAGATGGAGAACGAAGCTGTTGTTGCATATAGTCATCTAAAAGCCCTAACTTTATTTGGTAGACCGTTTTACCTATTTTATTTGCAGTTCTTTTGAGAAAAGCCCAAACTAGAAATGCACAACTAATGTGATTACGTTGGATACGCTGTTTTCTGCATTGGCAACGTTCTATACCAGTCAGTTGCTTAATTTCTCTATGCATGCTCTCAATTACCCATCGCAAGCCAAACTCATCTTGTGCAGCTTTAGAAGATTTTTGAGTTTTGTTATTGGTAACAACATAATCAACTCTGTTGGTAGAAACAGTAAATGTTAAACAAATTAACATGCTTATTTTTGGCAAATCCTTTTATATGAATCTCCATTCCATTCTTAATTTCTTCATCTGAAAACGTCAACTTGCTAACAGCTTTATAAGGCTCGTAATCACACGTTTTACTAACATTTCTATTGGCTTTAATAGGGGCATAATAATATTTGCCCAAGGAGTCAACATGTTGCATAATTTTGTGTGTAGCATACCATGTGTCAAAAAGTACAGTTTGAAAAGGAATCTTTTTACTATAAACAGCATTATTGAACATCTTTAGTAGGTGATCTAGTTTCGTCGCTCCATCATGATCAGGTGAAAAAATGCGATAATCTATTACCCAAAACTTATCAATATCGGGGTTATAATATACAAGACTCACTACTCCTATACCGGTAGTAACTCCACCTGTAGCTCCACTATACTGCGATCTAGCAACCTCTATTTTCTTTGTGTTCCTTTTGTTTAACACCGTATCATCAAATATTGTATATCCGTTAGATGAAAAGATAACATCATTCTTAATGTGTTCCCATAACAAAGAAGGTGTCATTGTCAAATAAAAAGGGACCAGTAAATTGCACGAAAAAGGGACCACTATATGTAAAAATTTTTATGTCAAATGACCTCCAAATTTATAGTTATTAATACGATAACTTTTACCTGTGATGTTTAGTATATGTGCATGATGTACTACTCGATCAATAATTGCATGAGTTAATAACTCATCAGCAAATATTTCATTCCATCTTTCAAAATCCTTGTTTGTGGTAATAATGGTAGATTTATTTTCATATCGTTTAGCAATAATATTAAAAAAATCATCTACTGAATGTTTTGGTAATTGCTTAAAACCTAACTCATCAAGAATTAATAAGTCAAATGATAAGAGTAATTTAACTTTTTTGTGATAGCTATTATCTGCTCTTGCAATATGTAAATTATAAAGCATATCCGATACCGTAGTAAAATATACAGAGTATTCTCGTGTTAAAGCTTTTAATGCTAATCCAATAGCAAGATGAGTTTTGCCAGTTCCAGAATTACCTATGAATATGACATTGCCCTTAGTATTAATATAATCACAAGTAGATAAATCACTTATTACTTTGGCATCAATACTTGGTTGGAACTGAAAATCAAAGTCTTCTAAATTTTTAGTGACTGGTAATTTAGCAGCACTTTTACGACGACGGTAATTATTATCCTTACGGTGAGATTTTTCATCTTCACATAATAGTGAGAGAAATTCTTTAAATCCTAGTTTATTATTTTGAGCATAAATAATCCTTTCATTTAAGCTATTGACTATACCTGATAATCTAAAACTACGTAGGTCATTAAGCAAGTTCTGCATTCTGACCTCCAAACTCTGGCAATGGTAAGTTTACTGCATTACTATTTAAGATATTTTTAATTTTAGAGTAAGAACTTATACCGTAATGTAATGCTCTATGACAAGCTTTATCTATTAACTCATCATTGTAAACCTTACGTAAAGAAATAATACCTCTAGCACAACGTTGCCAATCATTTACTCGTGTTTGTTGTAATAACTCTAATAATAAACTGCAATTATTTCCTATCTGCTGCATTTGTTGTTGATAATGTTCACTATATTCTATAAAACCTGGGCATAGACGTTTATATTTGGCATAATGAGACGGATTAGTGGTAAATATTCCTTTGCCATCTGTTCTAACGTGCCTTGCTATTAAATCATTTTGGATAGAAAATATTTGAACAAGTTTTGGTGATAATTGTACCAGTACCTCACTGTATATATATTTTGCCGGTACGGAATAATAATTATTATCTATGGTGATATGACAATCTTTTGCTACTTTTCGATTATGCCACGATGACAAATCAAACGTTTCTAATGGTAAAGGCATTAAATTATTACTTTCTTCTTGCTCAAATAGTTCCTGAGGAATTTTTTTAGTAGTACCATGTATTCGGTTATTTGCTTTATTTAACCAGTTAGCAAGATCATGTGTTAATTCTTCATATCTATGAAATTTACGTCCAGCAAAAAAATTATTTTTGACATACTTTATTCCTGATTCTACTTTGCCTTTTTCTTGAGGTTGATATACACGACAAGGAGAAAGTAAAATTCCATAATGATCAGCTAAACGTTTGTATTCCTTCTGATATACGGGCTCATAGAAATTGCTATCTACCACTCCAGCTTTAAGATTATCAAGTTTTATTACTTTTGGACTGCCAGCAAAATAATTAAATGCATTGATATGACATTGTATCCATGTTTGACAACTTTGATCAAACACTACTTCATAATAATCAAGGCGACTATAACTTAAACGCATATTAAATACATATGCTTTAACTCTACGCCCCTTAGAATTATACTGTAAGCCTATGTCACCAAAATCTACTTGTGCTTCCTCTCCTGCTAAAGTATGAAAACGAATGCAACTGTTATTTTGTATCTTATATTTTTTGATATAACGGGTTAGCGAACCATAACTTTTTGTATAACCTTGAATTTTTAACTCTTCAAAAATTCTTATGTAACTTAGATTCTTTTCTAATAACTCAATTATTTGTTCGTGCCAAGAATCCAGTGCTGAAGATCGTTCATAGGGTGCAGGAGATTCTGTACCAGACTCTACATAACGGTTTACTATTTTTCTTACTGTTTTACGGTCTATTCTCGTTAGTTTGGCAATATTTCTTTGACTATTGCCTTGCTTATAAAGGGTGATAATTGTTGTGTACATATTTATTCTTATCATTGTATCACTAGATATTTATTTTAATTAATTATCTAGTGAATATTGCACATTATAACCTTATTAGGTTACACCAAATTCTCTGGTCCCTTTTTCGTGCAATTTACTGGTCCCTTTTACTTTAGCAATGACATTTAAAAAGTGAGGTTCAATTTTTGGTTCAAGTTCTAACTTTACTACCATCTGAGCTATTCTATCTTCTACTGTAGGCACTCCTAAAATTCGTTGATCTCTATTTCTCTTAGGTATGGCTACAGCTTTAACAGGCTGTGGCATATAACTTCCTGAAGACATACGATTCCAGATCTTGTATAAATTCTTTTTCAAGTTTTCTTCAAAATCTTTTATCGTTTGTTGATCAACTCCTGCAGCTCCAGCATTTGCTTTTATAAGCTTGTATGCTTGCAACACTAACAGTTTCGAAATCTTAAATGGTTTCGTCATTACCTCTATCTCATCCCTTTAAAAAAAAGTTGAATATTAGTTAGACAGTTTAATTCACTTCCTTCGCTCCATCGTCATTACAACAACTTCAATACTACTACAAAGTGATCCGCCCCAGTGCACTGCTTTAGTATTCTTTATCTTGCAGTCACCCTGCTTGATATTCTACTTTTACATCAGTACGACTGGTTCCCGCAGTTCCATAAAAGAGCCTAGATTAGATTCATGCCACCTATACACCGAGTACCGCTTACCCAACATCCGAGTAGCCGATAAGCTTATCCCTAGAGAATGTGTAGCCCTAGGTTTTGATACTATTATCATTTACGACGCTTATAGTAGTTCACTCTCATTCATCTCTCTAATCCTTACTTCACCAAAAAGTTTTTTTTGATTTTCCTTAATGCTCACGACCATCGCTCTTAACCACAGCCGCTTAAGGTAGTTTGAGACCAACTCTCGATAACCGATCTCGGTGGACCTACCACCATCTCTTCTATAGCTTTGCTACGGCACACACACACTTATTTGTACAGAGCCTAGTAAGTTTATCAGCTAGTGCAAAGGGGCGATTTATGGAAGAAATCGTCTTAAAAATAAATGCAATATATTAATAATTTTCTAATTTAACTATTGCAATTTATTCCATTATTTCTTATATTCAAAGTCGCTTAAATAAAAAGCACAAGGGTGTTTTAATATTAATAATGAATTTTATCCCCTTAAATTCAAATATTAAAATGCCCACAGCTAATTATTCTATATTTAAGCGGGTGTAGCTCAGGGGTAGAGCGCTACCTTGCCAAGGTCGAAGTCGAGGGTTCGAATCCCTTCACCCGCTCCAATAATCTTCTTCCAAACTTCTGCTTTTAGTTAAAATGATATTTTTGTTAAATTGATAGGATTAGCAACGACATAACGCCATAGCTTATCTGTGCCTTTAGTTATGCCGATACGTGTGGTGGTAGAATAAGGGAGTTTTAAGTTAATGTCACTAACAAAAAATTCGTTGTTATTAATTAGGTCAATTCTATTATGAGAAATATTAATTCCTAAATATTTACACAACTTTCCTGGTCCATTTAGATGCAAATTTGTAGGTGAAATAATATATGCTCCACGAATTAGGGTGGCAGCAGGAAAGCCGTCAGTTTCGGTTACGAAGTTTAGACAATAATACATGCCGTAAATCAGATAAACATAGCTAAAACCAGCCAGACCAAACATTACATCAGTTCTTTTTGTACGACCTCTTGCAGCATGACAAGCCGGATCTTCTTGTCCAATATAGCTTTCAGTTTCAGTAATAATAGCTGTTTTACCTTGGAAATATAAAACTTTACCCAGCAGCTCTTGACTTACTATATTAGTATCTCTAGCAAAGAATTCACGTCCTAATGGGGTTAGTGTATTACTCATTTTAATTTATTATTAATTCATTGCACTGTTCGAAAAGCATCTTCGGTGTCATGCCCGCGTAGGTATTGTTGCTTGGATCGGAAAATATCCTATATGTCATTCTTAGCTAAAAGCAGGAATCCAGTATAAAGCGAGATAAATCTAGCTTTTAATTTTAAAAATCTATTGTATTTATTTAATTTTTCTTCTGGATTCCCGCTTTCGCGGGAATGACATAGGGGTAGTAATACTATTTACTGTTGGAACAGGATCATATCCGCCATCGCAAAAAGGTTGGCATTTAATTATTCTTTTAAAAGTAAGCCATGATCCTTTGATACCTCCATGTGTGTTTAGTGCCTCTTTAGCATATTTGGAGCAGGTAGGATAAAATCGGCAATTGTTACCACCAAGTAATGGGGAAATAAAATATCGATAGAAAGTAAGAAGTAATAATAATATTCTAGTCATTTCGCAGCTTATCTATAATTGCTTCCATCTTTTCCGGCGTCAAATCTTCATAATAATCGTCATTAATTTGCACTACCGGAGCATTAACGCATGCACCTAAACATTCGATTTCAATTAGGCTAAATTTTTGATCTTTGGTTACTTCTTTATCTTTTATGCCAAGTTTTTTCTCACAAGTTTTCATGATATCATCGCTACCACGCAACCAGCAAGGGGTAGTGGTGCATATTTGTATATGATGCTTACCGACGGACCTTAGATTAAACATAGTGTAAAAAGTTGCCACTTCATAAGCTCGCATATACGGCATTTCTAGCATATTCGCCACATACTCAATAGCAGGAACGGGCAGCCAACCGCCATTTTGACGTTGAGCAAGATCAAGAAGTGGTAATATGGCACTTCTTTTGCCCTCCGGAGGATATTTTTTTATGATATCTTCTGCTAGACTTAAATTTTTCTTATCAAAACTAAAATTTGTCATTTTTGTATTCATATACTCCTAATATCATGAATAATTTAGTAGACGAAGTTTTATTTGGAAAAGAGCAAGAAGCATCTAGATTTTTGACCGCAGCGTACACTTTGGTACGTGAGGATCAAAAATGAGAAGCGACGTAGCCAATTTTTCAAATAAAACTTCGTCTACCTATCGATCTCACCGAATACTATATCAAGTGTTGCTATAATAGTAATAACATCTGCCATTAAATGACCTTTAGACATAAAGTCAAGTCCTTGCAAGTGAGCAAATCCTGGGGCTTTAATTCGGCATCTGTAAGGTCTGTTACCGCCATTAGAGTATAAATATACGCCAAACTCGCCTTTAGGAGCTTCTACTGCCTTATAAATCTCGCCGGCTGGAACATCGTACCCCTCGGTATAAAGCTTAAAGTGATGAATCATTGCTTCCATAGACTCTTTCATTTTAGCCCTTGTTGGTGGTGCTAGTTTTGGATCATCAGTTTTAACCGGACCTTGCGGCATTTTTTCTATACATTGCTTGATTATCTTAACAGACTCATACATTTCAAGCATACGCACTAAATATCTGTCATAACAATCGCCATTTTTGCCGATCGGTACTTCAAAATCCATTTCGTCATAAACGTCATAAGGGTTTGATTTACGCAAATCCCAGGCTATGCCCGAACCTCTAAGCATTGGTCCTGAAAATCCCCAGTCCATGGCTTCTTTTTGTGAAACAACACCAATATCCACTAAACGCTGTTTCCATAACCTATTTTCATTTAGCAGATTTTCAATATCTTGAAGTTTAGGCGGGAATTGCTGAATGAACTTATCAATATCTTCAAGTAAGCCGCTAGGCAAATCCTCAGCAACGCCGCCTGGTCTGAAATAGTTCGAGTGCATACGAGAGCCAGAAACACGTTCGTAAAACTCCATGATCTTTTCACGCTCTTCAAACAGCCATAATAAAGGAGTGGTTGCCCCGACATCTAAAGCTTGGCTACCGATGTTTAATGTATGGTTCAGGATTCTCGTTAGTTCTGAAAATAGCACCCTAATAAACTGAGCTCTTCGTGGTATTTCGCACTCTAATAGTGATTCGGCAGCTAAAGCAAAAGCGTGTTCTTGACTCATTGGCGAAACATAATCAAGGCGATCAAAGTAAGGTATAGCTTGCAGATAAGTTTTATGTTCAATCAGCTTTTCGGTACCACGATGAAGTAACCCAATGTGAGGATCAGCGTTATTTACCACTTCCCCGTCCATCTCAAGAATTAGCCTTAAAACTCCGTGCGTTGCCGGATGTTGCGGACCAAGGTTTAACGTTATACTTTTAGTGTTGTTTTGCATGATAGTTATTTTTATATTAAAGATTCTTCTATATTAACAGAACCTAAAGGTAATATTTCAAAGTCATCGTTTATTATACAATCAAATAGAAAAGGGTTAAAATAAGCAAAAGTGTTATATAATTCTTGATTTTGTTTATTTGCTAAAACAAGTTGGTATGAAAGAGAAAATTTATTATAATTTACTTGCCACCCATAATTAGACTTAACATCTTCACTGTAACGTATAAATCGATTTATTTACAGGATCAATTACCATATGTTTTGAAAAGTCACTAATAGTACGTAAATGTATATATGGTACTTTTTTTCGCTAAATATTTTAAAAAATTCTTCATCTATTTTTAATGAAAAATTTTTATGTAAGGTTAAGTTATTTCGTTGACCTTTTACAATATATGGAATCATTTCTTTAATAGTAAAAGCTCTAATCATTTAGCTTTCTCATCTCCAGGTAATACATAAGTAGGGCTATGCCAAGGTGAGCTAAAATCAAACTCACGATATTCTATGTCTAAATTGACCGGTTCGTAAGCTACTTTCTTTGCTTGTTCATCATATCTAACTTGAGTATAACCGGTTAATGGGAAGTCTTTACGCAAAGGATGTCCCTCAAACTCATAATCGGTGAGTATCCGCCTTTTATCATCATTGCCATCAAAATTTACACCATACATATCATAAACTTCACGTTCATACCAACAAGCGGCATTAAATATATTGATTATAGATGGTACGCTTTCTTTTTCAGATACATAAGTTTTAATGATAAGACGTTTATTTAGTTTTAAGCTCAATAAATTGTATACTACTTCAAATCGTTTAGTTCTTTCAGGAAAATCGCTACCAAATAAATCGGTTAGTATGGTAAAACGTAGTTCTTCTGATTCTTTTAAGGTTTTTAAGAAAGGTAGTAAAAAATTCAGATCAACTTTATACGCTATGTAATCCTTAACTATAATAGGAGTTATTAGAATGTTGGACTTAGCAGTAAGCTTTTCAATGATTTTTTCGAGCGTCATATTTAAAACCTGTAGTGCGTTGGATTTTCTTTTGTAACTGCATAAGTCCGTAAATTAAAGCTTCAGCTGTAGGAGGGCAGCCAGGGACATATACGTCAACCGGTACAATTCGGTCACAGCCTCTTACTACCGAATAAGAGAAGTGATAATACCCACCACCATTAGCACAACTACCCATTGAAAGTACCCATTTAGGTTCAGCCATTTGGTCGTATACTTTACGTAATGCTGGTGCCATTTTGTTGGTAAGCGTTCCTGCAACTATCATAAGATCGGATTGTCTTGGGCTTGGTCTAAACAGCATGCCAAAGCGATCCATATCATACCTACTTGCTGCTGCTTGCATCATCTCAACAGCACAACAAGCAAGCCCAAAAGTCATAGGCCATAATGAATTGCTTCTCGCCCAACCGATAACATCATCGACTTTAGTTAATAAGAACCCTCGATTTGAAAGTTCATTATTAAGCAGCTCATCTTCTTGATAAAAATTATTATGCATTTTATTTTTACATAAGTTAAATCTAATAAATATGGACGGAAATACGAAGTTTTATTTAAAAACAAAAGGAGGTGTCGCTAATTTTTAAATTAAACAAGTATTTCTTATTCCCAGTCTAAAGCTCCTTTCTTCCATTCATATATAAATCCTACAGTAAGCACGAATAAGAAGAACATCATTGAGAAAAAGCCTATTTTACCTATTGTTCCAAGACTAATAGCCCAAGGAACTAAAAATGTGATTTCAAGATCAAAGATAATAAATAAAATAGCAACTAAATAAAATCGTATATCAAATTTTGATCTGGCATCGTCGAAAGGTTCAAACCCGCACTCATAAGGCTCTAATTTGTCCTTATTATATTTCTTGGTAGATAACAGATTCGGTAAAATCATTATTAGGCTAGATACCAATGTTGCAATACCAAAAAATATAGCAATCGGTAAATATTCTTGTAAGAGTTCTGAATTCTGTAGCATATATTTTTTTATTGTTTTATCGTCATTGCGAGAAGAAACTGAAAGTTTCGGCGAAGCAATCTCAGGATGTTTGACAAGATTGCTTCGTCGCTTTGTTCCTCGCAATGACCCAGATTCTAACAATCTACCCCAAATAACATTATTTATCAATGACAATATCGGGTTTGACTAATAACTTCATTAAAATTAGTACCCAAATGCTGCTTGCCACCCACCATATTTGCCAAACATTATATGAAATCATGCCGATAATGTAATAATTTATGAAACATGCATAAGAGCTTGCTCTAAAATTATCATTTGCTATGTTACCGATTTGTTTGAGATATTTGTAAACCAAGCTTAAGAATAAAGCTAACCCTATTAATCCCAGCTCTAAGGTAATTTGTAATATGTTATTATGCGGGTGAAGCGGCAAAGGATGCCATTTTTCACCCTTATAATCGATCATTTCACTATCTTTAACTTGGGTATATTTAGAAGAATTAAAGCCATTAATCATAAGTGGTTTTTCAGTAATTCTATTTGCAACAAAATGCCAAATAAATAGACGGTGAGCTGCTGATAGGTGAGTAGTCAAATATTTGTCTGATAACTCCTTAGGATTAATTTGTCCGGCTATAATTGGAAATAATATTGAGCTGATTATTAGACCAAATATTATCAATTTAGAAAATATTGGTTTTATGATCCTTGCTAAAATAAATACTATTCCCCCTAAGCTAAACCCTAAGAAACTTGCTAAACTATCAGAAATATTTAATAAATAAAGCACTAAGATATATAATATTAGAGCTAAGTAATATTTTTTATTATGAGTTAAAATAGTGATAACTACCCATGTAGTAATTGATAATAAAGCACAACCACGATCTAGCATATAAAGGTTAAAATTTGCTTTAAATATTTTAGTTAAGAAGCCATGAGAGAAATACTCAATAAAAAATAGTGAAATTGCGGTAAGAGTGCCAAATATTAAAGCTTTTTTAAGCTGTGGACGATTTTGAAATGGTTTGAAATTACTAACCACAAAACCAAGAAATAAGATTGTAAAGACTTGAGTAAAGTTAATTAAGCTATTAATAGGTCTGATCGCAAATAAACAGGATATCAAGCACCAACCAGCGAAGAGTAGTTCTGTTTTATTCTCACTACCCCATATGTTATTCCCTCGAAAGCGGGAATCTAGTAAAATATGCAAAACATTCTTTCTAGATCTTGTGGTCAAGCCGCTGGATGCCAATGCATGTATAATAACACCCAGCAAAAACACCGTTACAGTAGCTGCGACTGATAAGCCGGCAACCATGCCAAGGCTAGGAATTAAGAATATAAAAAAATAGTTTATCATTTTAACTTAAAAACACTCTTTAGCAAATATTTCATAAATAGGGTGTTCGAATGTAGAAAGTGAAATGCTGCCAGAGGTCATCCAACCTTGAAAAAGTAATTTAGGGTCTTCGTCAATTATATATTCCGTTATAGTCATCAATATATAATTATCTTCGTTATACGGATCAAGGTTTTTAACACATTTATATATTTTAATTTTTATATTACCAAAATATTGTTCTTCGCCAACTTTAAACGTGAGTTTTTCAGATTTAGCAGTAGTTTTATTTAAGGCAATAATCTCACAATTATCACAATTTTTGAATTCTGTACTATCACTAATGGCTTGATCAGAATTTAAAACCGGTGGATCATTATTAATAAGGTTAAATATGTCATTCTCAATATCTTCAGTAGTTGTAACAGAATCTAATTCCTCTGCAAATATAGTAGGCGAGCAGGTAAATATAATAAACGCTAAAATGGTTTTTAAAGATTTCATAAGTAAATTATGTAGTTTTAAGAATTATATACTATAGCCTATTAATGGCAATGATAATTTATGATAGGTTTTAAACGTCATTGTGAGGAGAGGCGTTGTTTACATGGATAAAAAAACGTTTTCAATGTCATTTCCCGCATAGGCGGGAATCCCAAAAAATTAAGTTAACCACCCTGCATTGCAAATGCAGGGCTTAAGATTACGGCATCAATGCCTTAGCTATAGCTAGTTTTCAACTTGAAAGTTTCCAAACTTATCATCTCTCGATTCATGTTTATCAATATAATCCTTGATCATTTGGTCAGTCACATTGCCTGTGGTTCTGACAAAATATCCAACAGCCCATAAGTGTTTACCCCAATACTGTTTCCGTAATTCTGGAAATTCCTGCTGAATCTTCCTTGAACTCTTTCCTTTTAGATACTGTACCACCTTACTAATACTTTGATAAGGTGGCACAGATACATAGATATGTACGTGATTTGAAGCTATCTCCCCTCTTAATATCTCTACTCCATTATCCTTACATATCTCTTGGGTTAGGTCCTTGACTCTCCTACCAATATCACCAACCAATATATTATATCGATATTTAGTCACCCATACTATATGATAAGTGCAATCGTAAACTGTGTGGCTTATCTTCTTGTAATACTGCATCTCTACATTCTATATGTTAAAACGACGCACTGCAAGTGCGGGGTTTTTCTCCCAAATTTGGGACAATAAATACTAGATTCCTGCTTTTAGCTAGGAATGACAATTAAACCAATATGATCTATTCAAAAGAATTACTAGACTCAATTTTGCGTCAGGATTTTCCTAGTTTTATCTTTAAAGTATTTAATACTATTAACCCGGGTGCTGAATATTATCCTAGTAAACATATAAATATAATTAGCGATTATTTAACGGCAGTGCAAAATGGTGATATTAATCGCTTAATAATTAACATACCGCCGCGAAGCCTGAAATCCATCTGCGTTAGTGTTGCTTGGTCTGCTTTTTTGCTTGGAATTGATCCAACCAAGCGTATTATGGTTGCAAGCTATTCTCAAATGCTTACCGTAAAACATTCACTCGATTGTCGTTTTATTTTGAATTCCAATTGGTATAAGGAACTTTTCCCAAATACTATACTTAGTAAAACTCATAATCAAAAAAGTAAATTTCTTACAACTGCTAATGGCTTTCGGTTTGCAACATCGGTGGGGGTTCAGCTACAGGGGAGGGAGGTGATATCTTAATTATTGATGATCCACATAATCCTACGCAAATACATTCCTATAAAATACGCCAAAAAGTTATAGATTGGTTTGAACAAACCTTTGTCAGTAGGCTTAATAATCGTAATCGTGGGGCAATAGTTTTGGTTATGCAGCGTCTGCATAGTGATGATTTAGTTGGATATTTGCTTAATAATAGCAATGCGTGGCATCATTTAAAAATTCCAGCAGTAGCTAGTAATGATCTTGCTTTTAAGTTAACGATTAATAATCAGAAAAAAGAATATAATTATTTTAGTGGCGAGGTACTGGATAGCTACAAAAAGCCTGCTGATTGTTTAGAGAAATTAGAGCAAGAAATAGGTAGCCATAATTATTATGCTCAATATTTGCAAGAACCTATACCGCAAGGCTCATCACTGCTTAATATGGAAGATATTAGCTTTTATGAAAATTTGCCTGAGAAATTTGATTATTTTGTCCAAAGCTGGGATACGGCAATTAAAATTTCTGAAGATTCTGACTATAGTGTCTGTACTATATGGGGTATTTTAGGGCAGAAATATTATTTAGTATCATTAATACGTAAAAGAATTAATTATCCAGAACTTAAAAATTTGACGGAAAAATTAGCAAATCAGTATAAACCGAGATTTATATTAATAGAAGATAAAGCAAGCGGACAGCAGCTAATTCAAGATTTGGGTTTCTTAGGGGATAATATTAGAGTGATTGGTATTAACCAAAATTAGATAAAGTTACGAGATTTGCTGCGGTAGTGCCTTTATTTCAAGCCAGTATAGTGTTAATACCTAAACCATCAACCATAGTTTTAAAAGAATTACTAAACTTCCCGCATATCAAAAATGATGATATAGTAGATTCAGTTAGCCAATTTCTAAACTTTATGAAAAATAAATCGCAAAAACTTCCTGCAAGAATCAGGAGCATAATTATTTAGCTTTCATGCTCTATAGCAAGATCAATTAAACTATCTGTAAGAATACTTAAATTTTTAGTATTAAAATTAATATCCATTTTCTTTCCAACAACATCATAAAAGTAATCATCAAGTGCATTTTTCATCTCTCTTAAAACTTCACTATTTTTTTGCCAATGAACAATTATTTTCCCTTTAATGATTTTATAGGTATCAAGAGCAATTTTAATAGCATTTTCACGCTGATTTTGATTTGTTTTATCATGCAAAAAGTTAAGTAATTTCCTATAAAAAGCTAGCTTTGTTTTGCTAAGTCCTAATTCACTTGGTATATCTTTTTTAAGTTTATTTAGTATGTTTATAGATTTGTTTAAAAAATCGCTATCCGATAAATGTTTGTTGCGATGTTGTAAAATTGTTTTATTTATAAGTTCAGAAAATTTCTGAAAAAGTGCAGGATCAACACGTATACAATTACTAATAATATAATTTATCTCAGCATTAATTTGATTAGCTTTCTCTAAAGCTGTAATGTCTGTTCTTTTAATAAAACTGCCAAATAATTCATTGTCAAAAATGTTAATTGTTTCAGTGTTAGTAATATCACCGGCAGTAATATGCTCATCAAGTAACTTTGCGATTTGCTCGGTATATATTTTTTTATCTGTTTTTTCATTATAACGCTTTTCTACTATTTTCTTAAGCTTATTAAAGTTTTTTAATTGGCTATATAATTCGTCTAATTCTTTTGGTTTAAAATATTCAGCTAATTTATTAGAATTAGAGAATATAGACATCAAATTTTTTAATCTGTCTAGCAGGAAATAAAAATTACTCCGTATGTTTTCATCGGCTAAATATTGCTCACACTGTTCAAGATCTGAGCTATTAGATACACTAGTAAAAATATTTCTAATTTCTTGCAGTAACGAGAAAAACTCTTCCACCTTGTCATTTATGACAAATATAGCCTCTTCTAAATCTTCTTTATCGAAACTTCTTAACTTATCACTTTCATAAAGCTTGCATGCATCATCTAATTTTACTGCTAACCCTTCATAGTCAATTATATAACCATATTCCTTAGTTTTCTCAATCTCCTCAAATAGACGATTTGCCCTGGCAATTGCTTGTAAAAGATTATGCTCCTTTAATTTTTTACATATATAAACAACTGCAATACGAGGTGCATCAAAACCGGTTAGTAATTTTGATACTACAATTAAAATTTCAGGGTTATCGGTATTTTTAAATTGTTCAATGATTTGGTTTGATTTTAACCCTTTTTGGGTAGATAAAAATTCTTGTATTTCATTTTTGCTTTCAATATCATTATGACTTTCTCGATCATCAAAAGAAGATATAATAACTTCAGAACTTACTTGATCTATCTCATCCAAAAATTTTTTAAAACTAATAGCAATCGATCTAGAGGGGCTATTAACATGGCTTTTAGACCAGTGCCTTTAAACATTGTTGAATAATGCGTTGAAATGTCGATTGCTTTAGCTTTAATACACAAGAATATATTCAAACAAATAACAATATCTCTATTCGTTTTGCTAATAGTGATGATATTCATGCCATGGTCTCTTTATCGCACACCAAACGCCTGGCTTATGAAAAAGCTCAACCACAATTTTGGCGTTATAAAAAAGGAGCCGAAGAGTTACAAGCTAAATGGTTTAAAGAGCTATTACTACTTGATGATTATATTATGTTGATTGCAGAAAGTGAAAATAAAATAATTGGTTTTATTATAGGTAAGATAATAGAAGCTCCCGAAGTTTATGACCCATTAGGTCTTACTTTAATGGTTGATGATTTTTGTGTTGAAACAGAGAATAATTGGTTTTCAGTAGGCAATAAGCTAGTAGAAGAAATTAAGGCTAGAGCTAAACTAAAGAATGCTAGTCAAATTTTAGTTATTTGTGGCGGATATGATGAACCTAAACGCCTATTTTTAAAGTCAATTGGACTAAACATTGCTTCAGAATGGTATACCGTTTCTATATAGTAATACTACATTTTGCCTATGTTATCCCTACTAAAGTATGTTGTTGCATAGCTCAATTTTACCTCTGTCATCTAGCTCACTTGTAACGGGATTCTCGGAATAAATCACAGAGGGCTTTGTTGCGTGGATTGAAAAACATCCTGGATGTCCATTCCTGCGAAAGCAGGAATCTAGTATAAAGCGAGATAAATCGAGCTTTTAATTTTAACCGCATAGCAAAAATCTAGGGAGCTTGCTCCCTAGATGGATAGCGTTATAATATAAGCGTTGGCATATTATAATTTAGTAGAATGGAATTGAGGCGTAATAGTCATCATGTTTTTAGAATAATGTATCACTTTGTGTGGATACCAAAATATCGTCATAAAGTGTTTATTGAACCTTATAGAGAAAGCTTAAGGTTAATAATAAAGAAGATTGGTTACGATTATAATATAGAAATAGTGGAGTTAGAGATACCTACTGATCATATTCATATGGTAGTAAAATCTGAGCCAAAAGTTTCTCCGTCGTATATTATGCAAATAATAAAAAGCATATCTGCAAGAAATTTTTTCAAGCTTTATCCAAAAATAAAGCGTAAATATTTTTGGGGTGGTAAACTTTGGACGCAAAGTTTTTTTGTAGAAACTGTAGGTAACGTTAATGATGAGGTAATTCGTGAATATGTACGAAATCAAATAAACGCAATGGATAAAATTGAAAAAGAAACAAAGCAGTTTAACCTGTTTTGAAACTCGGTCGCTTGCGGCCGAGTTCTTCATAAATTTGCTGTATTTATGCTTTTTTCCTGGATTCCTGCTTTCGCAGGAATGACATCGAAACCACGCAACAATGCCATCACAGGGTGACAACAAAAAAACGATCCACGCAAGCTATGCAAACACAGTTTGACCGCATGGTAAATTTGTTATAGTACTAGTCGTAATAATAATCTTCGATGGTATGTAATTTAGGATCAATTATTGTTACAGTATCATCACTTGATCTAGTATCTATTTGTAGAGAATTCTCTAATTTTTTTTCTAAAAACTGGGTATATTATACCATCTTTTTTTGCCATAAAATCCTCTACTTTTCTTTGACATTCTTTATCAGATGACTTAAATGACTTGTTTGAGTTATCTGTAACATTTAAGTATAATTCTTGTAAACAATTTTGACTTAATGTTTTAGTAATTCTTAAGGTAGGTTCTACCATGTGACAAAAAACAATTTTTCCGTCAGGTAATTCACACCTTGTGTTAAAGTTTGTTTTTTTCATAATAATTTTCTAATTAATTAAACTTAATTGAAAATATCTAATAAATTTCAACTGTGCAATAAAATATTTAAACTTCTTTTGAAAGGATTACAAAATACTCTTTTTCAAAGAGAAGAAATATACTTATCCAAATTTTTCGTCATTTCTAAGTAATTAACTTTACCATTTGCAAGTAGCGGTATTTCAGGTAAGGTAATAACTATTTTTGGTACATAGAGTAAAGAAACTTGTGCTTTGCGTATGTTATTTGTAAAATTCTCTCTATTTATAACAGTACTGGTAGTAAATAAAATAATTTTTTCCCCTTGGGTTTCATCTTGCGTGGAAATTGCAGCATGTAAGGAGCTAAGATCAATCTCACTTGCAAGCTCCTCGACTTTTGTAAGCGAAATCATCTCGCCAGCTATTTTAGCAAATCTTTTCAAACGTCCTAAAATAGTTATGTATCCTTCTCCATCAATTTTAACTATATCACCCGTATCGTGCCATTCTTTGTAAATATAATTACCGCTTTCGTCTAAATAACCAAGCATGATGTTAGGACCACGAATTAGTAAGCGTCCCCCCTCATCTATCCCCTCAACCTTTTCAAGTTTATATTCAATCTGTGACAATAACCTCCCAACAGTACCAGCTTTACTATGCATAGGGGTATTGCAAGCAATTATAGGTGAGCTTTCTGTTATACCATATCCTTCAAAAATACGTATGCCATATTTATTAAGCCAGAATTGCCTTGTAGTTTCTTTTAATTTTTCACTACCTGCAAATATATAACGTAATGAGTAAAAGTCGTATGGATGAGCATAATTGGCATACCCATTTAAAAATGTATCAGTTGAAATTAATATGGTTGCTCCGACATCATATATCATTTCTGGTATGCTGCGGTAATTTAAAGGTGAGGGGTATAAAAATAGCTTAATGCCATTTAAAGTTGTAATAATTGCTCCGCCAAGCCCAAAGCAGTGAAATAGTGGTAATGAGTTAAATACTATATCATCAGGGCTAAAAGGTATTTTAGCAGTTACTTGATATCTATTAGCTTGTAGGTTTCTGTGAGATAACATTACAGCTTTAGGTTCTCCTTCAGTACCTGAAGTAAAAATTATTACTGCTGGTTTTTCATCATCACGATTACGACAAAAATACTTATAATAAGTTTTAGAAAAACGGATGCCTATTGAAGCTTTTAATTTTAGAGCTAGATTGATTTGGTTTTTAAAATCTTCTAGATATATTACTTTAATACCAAAATCTAATAAATTAATTATTAATTCGTGTAGCTCTGCTTTTTCTATAAATTGTTTTGAAGTGTAAATTACTTTTAACTGTGCGGTTTTACAGGAGTTAATAATAGTACTTATCCCGCTACTCCAATTAATTATAGCTGGAACAAATCCGCTAAATTGCATAGCATAAAAAGTAATTAGGGTATTTGTCGTGTTAGGTAGCATTAAACCTAAATGCTTGCCAAAAATGTTATTTCTTTTGATTAAATCGCCAAGAATAAAAGATTTAAGTATTAAATCTTGATAAGTAGCTTTGTTATTTTCAAAATCATTAACTATTTTTTTCTTAAATCCATGAATTTTGGCAGCTTCTATCAATGATGCAAATAAAGTATTCTTATAGTCTGAACTCTCAAACATCATATCAGCCATAATATCATATAGAGTTCTTGCTATATATTGGCGTCTTTCTTGACCGGATGCAGAACCAATATCAGCAAATTTTACCGGTGGTAGAACAGTAACAGTAATTTTAGGAAATATCTTTCTCTTTAATATATTTTGTAGTTTTGAGAAATGAGTAAATTGTGTGCCATCTATTCTAACCGGTAGAATAGTTGCGTTTGCTTTATCAGCAATCATCCCAGGACCCTCATAAATCTTCATTAAAGAGCCAGTAACACTTATTCTACCCTCCGGAAAAATAGCTATTTTACGATCATTTTGTACTTCTTTTACTAAGGTCTTAATTGCCATTGGGTTGTTTGGATCAACAGGCAAAGTATTAGCCATACGTAAAAATGGTTTAATCCACCATATTTTGCGTATATCAGGGCTTATTGCAAAGGTCATTTCCTCTTTTAGGTAGGTCGCAATTAATGGAGGATCCAGATATGAAATATGATTAGCAATTACTACTACTTTGTTGCCTGCTTTCTGTAAGTTCTCAAGTCCTTTAACTTCAACCTTATACATTAAATCAAACCAAAATTGGAATATTCTACGTAGGACAGGATAAGGAATAATTTTAACTTCAGGGATTAAGCGATAAATATAGATGGTAACGATCATATTAGATAGGCTGATAAATAATATTATCCAAGGTATCGTAAAATTTAAATAAAATAATAATGATAGGATAATAGTTGATCCTACCATAAAGATAGAATTAATTAGGTTGTTTATGGCAATAATACGGCTGCGGTGAGCGGGATTTGCGTAATGCTGTAATATAGCAAAAAGAGGTACAATATATAATCCACCAATTGCTGCTAAAAAGAATAGATCAATAACTATTCGCCAATTATGCCTTTTTGATAAAAATACAAAAATACTTTTTAGTTGAGCTGGTTCATAAGCAACGGCACTAATTCTACTAGCAAAAAATAAATCGATGCCAAAAATACTAATGCCAAGTGCTGAAATAAAGAGGTATTTAACAGTGATTTCATCTTCAAATATTTTGCTACATAAAAATGAGCCGACACCAACGCCAAGCAAGAAAACTGCTAAAAACAAATTAGCAACATTCTCATCAGCTTTAAACGTTATTTTAGCAAGTAAAGGTATCTGAGAAATTATAGCAGCTCCAATAAACCAAAACCATGAAATACCTAGTATTGCTAAATATATTTGCTTTTTGGTTTGAGCATATCTTATCATATTTAGGCTTTCATTTATGATATTAAAATTTACCTTAATATCACGATTTGCGTTATTTGATTTTGGTGTAGTAAGGCTTGAAATAAAACCAATAGCTGCAATTGTAACTAAGGAATAAATTATGAAATTATTACTGATTGTGTAATAGCTGCCGATTATAGTACTAATAAAAATAGCAATGAAAGTTCCAGCCTCAACGAAGCCGTTAGCACCTAGTAACTCATCTTTACCTAAATGATCAGGCAGTACACTATATTTAATTGGACCAAAGAAAGTGGAATGAATACCCATTAGGCAAATAGAGCAGAGTAGTACTATAATATTATTATGATGAAAGCCGTAAATAGCAAAAGCGATTATAGCAATCTCGCAAGCTTTTATAATTTTAATTAGGGTAGAGCGTTCATATTTATCAGCGATTTGTCCGGCTATACTTGCAAATATTATAAAAGGTAGAACAAAAATAGCATTGGTAACTAAAACAAGTAAGTTATTATATTTGCTTAGAGAACCAACAACTCCATAAGTAATTAAAATTACAAGAGCATTTTTCAAGATGTTATCGTTAAGACAACCGCATAATTGTACTATAAAATTCGGTAAGAATCGTTTATCCTTGAAAAGATATAATTTATGTGAATCCATAGTATATAGTAATTTATTAAGTTTTTGTCATTACGAGGAGGCTTTGTTGTATGGATCGGAAAGCATCTTCGGTGTCATCTAGTTGCTTGTCCAGGGCATACAGAAAAATAACTAAAAATATCAATGTTATTGATATTTTTAACTGGATCCCGTGAATAAATCACGGGATGACATAGGATACATGATTTTAATCATTACTCTAGGTTTGAATTATTGTCAAATATATTATGCAATTTATATTAACATGTCAAATTGTACGGCTTTTTTGTGATTTTGGTTTATTTGTTGGATTGGGTTTTTGTAATAACATTTTTTCTTTTTCTGATAAATTTGGCATTTTAGACAATTTATTCAAAATTTCATCTACATCACCCTTAATTACTGGTAATATTTGTGGCTTTCTATGTGTATTAGATTTATTTTCAACGATTCCTATTTTTTCTGATACTTTATTTGTTATTGCTAATAAATTTTCTTCATTAAAATTTGCAAATTTATTAAATAACTTATTTAACTTAATTTTTTCTAATCCTTTAGTAATTACATCTATTATTTTTTTGCTATTTATAACTAATGTCGGATAAAAATTCTTCTCTAGCTTGTTGAGTAAATTATCGTTTAGTTGATCGGTTAATATTTTTATTTTGTTTGTTTTAGTTGAATTATTTAAATTTAATTTGTTATTATTTTCATATTGTTCTATGGCACTTGATACTATTTTTTCTGTAGTTATACCTAAATTATTACCATAAATAGTAATAATATTATTAGTTTTATCATCTGAAGATATATTTTTTTGTGGGTCTGAGTTAAATTTTACTTGTTTATGATTAATTGCATGTTGTGCAATATTAGAGTCACTTAACTGCTTAATATACTGACCTTTCATATTTTGCAATGCTATTTCAGTACTCATTTTAGTCTCATCGCTCCAATCTTGATAAGTTTTTGTATCTCTTAAAAGAGTAGGGTATAAAAGAAAATTTATGCTTTGAGATACTAAAGTATTGATATCATAATCATATTTGTTTCCTCCTCATTAGTAATTTGCTGTGCATTCTTATACTTTATTTTAATATATTACAAGCTAAATTATTTATCAAAGGTAAAGAAACATTAACTTTTGAAATATTTTTATTAAGAGGTTACATCTTTTTCTTTCTGAACTTTCTTTCGTCTCTGTAAATTCTTTTTTAGAGCAGATGATAAATTGCTAAAATTAGGCTTTATCTTGGTTTTTGTAGTTTGTTCTTTGCTATCTTTGGTAGATGACATAAATAATTATCTTTTCACGCTAACATTATTATATTATACTACGGATATTTTGAAAAATAAAATTATAAATATCTATGAATCAAAGTAATATAGTCTCTGCGGAGTTACTTGACGAGAAAAAAAATATTGCGAGGCAAGGGGGTGGTGAAGATAGAATTAATACCCAGCATAAGAAAGGTAAGTTAACAGCACGTGAGCGAATAGAAGTATTATTAGATCCTAATAGTTTCACCGAAACAGGAATGTTTGTAGCTCATAGATGCGAAAATTTTGGGATGGATGATAAGAAGTTTTTAGGCGATGGTGTTGTAACGGGTCATGGCACAATAAATGGTAGATTAGTTTTTATTTATAGCCAAGATTTTACAGTGCTTGGTGGTTCACTTGGTGAGTATCATGCTAAAAAGATTTGCGATATTCTAGATCAAGCTATAGCAACTGGTGCTCCCGTAATCGGTATTAATGATTCAGGTGGTGCAAGAATTCAGGAGGGTGTGGATGCTCTTGCCGGATATGGTGAGCTATTCCAGCGTAATGTGTTAGCATCAGGGGTTATTCCTCAGATTACCTTAATTATGGGACCTTGTGCGGGCGGTGCTGTTTATTCACCTGCTTTAACCGATTTTATATTCATGGTTAAAAATACTTCCTATATGTTTGTAACTGGTCCTGATGTAGTAAAGACTGTTACAGGTGAAGAAGTAAGCCAAGAGAAGCTTGGCGGTGCACGTATGCACACTACTAAAAGCGGTGTGGCTGATCTTGCATTTAATAATGATATAGAAGCATTGCTAGAAATTCGTAGATTCTTTAATTTTCTACCATCATCTAATCGTAGTCCTCTACCTATTCGTCCTACTGTTGACCCTGCTGATAGGGTTGATATGTCTCTAAGTACTCTGATCCCTAATACTCCCAATAAACCTTATGATATGAAAGAGCTTGTCGAGCGTATTGTAGATGAGGGAGAGTTTTTTGAATTGCAGCCAGATTTTGCTAAGAATATCATCATTGGTCTTGGTTATATGGAGGGATATCCGGTAGGATTCGTTGCAAATCAACCATTGCATTTAGCGGGATGTTTAGATATTAATGCTTCAAGAAAAGCAGCAAGATTTATTAGGTTTTGTGATGCTTTCAATATTCCTATAATAAGCCTTGTTGACGTGCCAGGGTTTTTGCCAGGTACTTCTCAAGAGCATGATGGTATTATCAAGCACGGTGCTAAACTTTTATATGCTTATGCTGAAGCAACAGTGCCAAAAATTACCGTGATTACTCGCAAGGCTTACGGTGGAGCTTATATAGTGATGAACTCTAAGCATCTTAGAGGTGATATAAATTATGCTTGGTTTAATTCCGAAATCGCAGTTATGGGAGCAGAGGGGGCAGCTGAAATAATATTTAGGGAAGAATGTAAAGATCCAGAGGCTAAAAAACAAAAAATCGATGAATATAAAAAAGTAGTAACATCGCCTTTTGTTGCAGCATCTAGAGGCTATTTAGACGATATCATAAGACCACAAAATACAAGATGGCGAATATGTAAAGCCCTGAATTTCTTACGTACTAAAAAAGTAGAACTACCTTGGAAGAAACATGATAATTTGCCGTTATAGCTGGATGCCGTGAATAAATCACGGGATGACAGGGGAAAATGATCCACGCAAACAAGCCTTAAGCGGGAATGACATAAAAATAACATTTAAAAATAAAATATAAGATTTGAGAACAATAATATAATCAAAAATTAATTATGAAAACTTCACCATCACCTTTAATTATCGTACCACAAGAGGAATTAATATATATAGCACCTCCAACTCCAATAGATTATAATGGTAATAAAATAATTACTCCTTATGCAGTAACTAGGATTGCAAGAGATAAAAAAAATACTTCTTCGGATGTACCTATGACTCCAGTAACACCTATGACTCCATATACGCCTTTCGTTAAATCTAATTCGTTTTTTAATCATAAGGAAAGTAAATATTTCTATAATCCAGCACATGCACTTGTAAGACTGATAAAAGATTCAGCCCCAGAAGAAGCACCACCTCCCATACCTGTTGAGTTCTATGATGATATAACAAGTACATGTGCTTTATCTCTTACAGGTGAAACAATTTATGCTGAGCCACATATCGGTGGATAACTAAATAACTATTTTAATCAAAATTCTATGACTAAACCTTTATTTGATAAAATTTTAATCGCTAATCGTAGCGAAATTGCTGTTAGAATAATTCGTACTTTAAAGAAAATGGGAATTGGATCGGTTGCCGTATATTCTGAAGCCGATACAAACTCAATTTATGTTCAACATGCTGATGAAGCTTATTATATAGGCGATTCACCTGCAACAGAGAGCTATTTATCTATTAAAAATCTTGTTTCGGCAATTCGTGAAAGTGGTGCAAATGCCGTACATCCTGGCTATGGCTTTTTATCTGAAAACCCTAATTTTGCCAATGTTCTTAAAAGAGAGGGAGTAGTTTTAATAGGTCCTAATGCTGCTACTATAAAGAAAATGGGTGACAAAATTGAAGCAAAGAAGATAGCAATAGAAGCAGGAGTTAGTACTGTTCCAGGTTATATGGGAACTATAAATGATGTTAAACAAGCAATAGATATCGCAAAAGAAATAGGCTTTCCGGTGATTGTGAAAGCGGCTGCCGGTGGTGGCGGGCGTGGTATGAGGGTAGTAAATAACCCTTCTGAAATGGCAAATGCTTTTGAATCTGCAAAGCTTGAAGCCGGTAATAGTTTTAGCGATGATAGATTATTTATTGAAAAATTAATTCAAAGACCTCGTCATATCGAAATTCAACTGCTTGCTGATCAGTATGGCAATAGCGTATGTCTTGGGGAACGTGAATGCTCAATACAGCGTCACCATCAAAAAGTAATTGAAGAAGCACCGAGCTCGTTTATTACTGAAGAAATAAGGCAAGAAATGTATAGGCAAGTAATATCGCTATCCAAAAAAGTTGGATATTACTCTGCAGGTACTGTTGAGTTTATAGTAGATAGTGAAAAGAATTTCTATTTCTTAGAAATGAATACAAGATTGCAGGTAGAGCATCCTGTTACTGAATTAATAACCGATATAGATATCGTTGAAGAAATGATAAAAATTGCTGCCGGTAAAAAATTATCATTTACGCAAGATGACGTAAAGTTAAAAGGGTGGGCGTTTGAGTCAAGAATTTGTGCAGAAAATCCAAGCCGTGGTTTCTTACCCTCAAGTGGTAGGATTAATGCATATTCTGAACCTGTAAAAAGCCCAAATATTCGTATAGATACCGGCATTGGACTTGGCGGCGAAGTTAGTATGTTTTATGATTCGATGATCGCAAAATTATGTACTTACGGCGAAACAAGAGAGCAGGCAATTGAGGTAATGCGTTCTGCCTTAAGTTCTTACATTATTAATGGTATTTCTCATAATATTAGTTTCTTAGAAGCAGTGATGCTTCATCCTCGTTTTGTTAGCGGTGATATTTCTACTGCTTTTATTCAAGAAGAATATCCAGATGGATTTTCTGGTGCAAGTCTAACCTCAGAAGTAACAGCAGTATTTTTAGCAACTGCTATTTTTATTTATATATCTGAGCAAAGACGTGCCTCTTTAATTTCTGGAAATATCAATAACCAAGCTAATAAAATCGGTACTAGATGGGTGGTAACGATTGACGATAAATTGTTCCCCGTTCTAATTACGCCTGTTGAAAATGGTTATAATATACGTCATGAAAGTGACCGAATATATATTCGTAGTAACTGGAATTTAGGTAACGAGCTTTTTGTAGCAATAATTAACGGCAAAAAGACAAATATTAAAATCGAAAATATCAGAACCGGTTATTTACTATCACATGCTGGTATTAGTGTAAAAGCCTTTGTTCGCTCCCCTCGTATTTCAGAGCTTGAGGGGTTAATGGTTTCGAAAGTAGTAACAGAAGAAAATTCTGAAATGCAAGCACCTCTTAATGGTCAGATTGCTTCAATTAAAGTGAAAGAGGGGCAAGATGTAACAATAGGGCAGGAAATAATGATCTTAACCGCTATGAAAATGGAAAATATTATCTTAGCTGAACGTGACGGGAAAATAGCTAAAATTTTTGTAAGTGAAAAGGATAATGTGGTCAAAGGTCAGATGCTGCTTGAATTTAATTAAATTATCATCTTCATTTATTAGAAGCATAAAAGCTAGAAATAGTGGTATTTCTAGCTTTTTTTGTTATTATAGTTAATCTCTTAGGGTTTAATTCCCCGAAGGTCTGCTTCGTGATATACTAGATGCATGGAAGAAAGCAGTTATATACATAAAAGTGATAATGTCACAGTACTAATATATCATTTAGTAACACCGGCAAAGTATAGAAGAGTAATATTCAAAGAGGAACTAGACGATTATTTATGTAAAATTTGTGAGGACATAGAAGCTCGTTATGAAATTAGATTTTTGGAAATAGGAGTAGATAAAGAACATGTACATTTTTTACTACAGTCAATACTAATGTATAGCCCAACAAAAATAACTCAAATCATAAAAAGTATTACATCTAAGGAAATGTTTAAGAAATATCCAAATCTTAAAGAAAAATTATGGGGAAGTGAGTTTTGGAGTAAAGGATATTTTATGAGCACAGTAGGTAAACATGGTGATGAGCGGAAATTACGTAATTATGTAAAAAATCAAGGTTCAGGCAAACCTTCTTATAAAGCATTTCAACAAAAACAGTTAAAACTTTTTGGATAGATACCTCGTAGCTCTGCTGCGAGGAGTATCATTGTTATTCTCGTGTGAGGCTTGCTTGCATCGATGTAGAGTCGTCATTGTGAGGAGAGGTGAAGCCTCAATCTTAGGAGTTCTACTTCATGAGATTGCCACACTCATTGCAGTCATGTAGCTCATGACAATTTATGAGCCATGCAACAACGCTAAAATAACAAACGAATTAAGATTTTAAGATAGCAAGATGCCAAAATTAAAAATATTTTTATTTAAATATCTCTATAGTAAAAGATTTATCGGTATTTTAGTCGCAATAGCTATTATTTTTTCTTATCTTACTTATTACACAATATCTACAGGTACAAAAAGTGGTGTAGTTAATTCTAGTAAAGTAATTTGGTTTTTACTAATTGATTTAATAATTTTCTTAATTCTTGGCGTACTATTAACTCGTAAATTTTTCCAAAGTTTTTTCTTTAAAAATAGCGATCAAAATACTTCTAAGTTACAAAACCGTATAGTAGTGGCGTTTAGTCTAGCTGCTGCTATTCCTACTATAATTGTTTCAATATCTTCTGCTTATTTTTTAAACCTTAGTATTCAGGCTTGGTTTGATCAAAAAATTTCTATTGTGCTTGATCAATCTATAATGGTTGCTGATTCTTATATTACTGAACATAAATTACAGTTGAGAGAAACAGCACTTGCTGTTGCTGAAGATTTAAGCGATATGTATTACGATTTAATTCATAATCCTGCTTTATTTACTAAGACACTAAATACTGAAGCTGAAATGAGATCGCTTGATGAGGCAATAGTATTAAATAAGTCGACCAACACAATAATTGCTAATAGCTATTTAAGTTTTTCCTTATCATTTGCAACTATTCCTGCACATCTAATTAAAAAGGCAGATTCGTGTGAGCCTGTGGAAGTAAAATCTGATCCGACTAAGATAAGAATGTTGATTAAATTAAAAGAATATAATGACGTATATTTGTTAGTTGGTAGGTTAATTGATAATAAAATTATTGATCATATAGATGCAACTAATGGAGCGGCAGCAGAGTATCATCGTCTTAAAAACCAAATAGGAAACATACAAATAAAATTCTCAATTATTTTTATCTTTATTGCTTTATTACTTCTTTTAGTAGCGATAAGTTTTGGTGTTATAGTTACTGCTAAAATAGTAAACCCTATCAAAAAGTTAGTTATTGCAACAGATAAAGTAAAGGGCGGTGATCTAACAGTGCAAGTTCCAGAGAATGAAGTGGATAAAGATGAAATAGGAACACTTTATGCCGCATTTAATAGAATGATTAAGCAACTTTCACGCCAGCAAAGAGATTTAGTGATAGCACAACGGGCGTTAGCTTGGTCAGATGTAGCAAAAAAAGTAGCACATGAGATTAAAAATCCATTAACACCTATTTTGCTTGCTTCCGAGCGATTACTTAAAAAATTTAGTCCTGAAATTAAAGAAAGGGCAGAGTTTGAGAATTATTTAAAAATGATTATTCGCCATACTAATGATATTAAAAATATTGTATCTGAGTTTGTTCTTTTTGCTCGTCTTCCTGCACCTAAATTTACTAATTGTGACTTGATTTATGTAATTAATAATATTGTAGAAGCACGTAAATTACTTAATGATAATATTTCTTATATTTTCGAAACTAATATCGATCAATTTGATTTTACGTGTGATACTACTCAGATAAATCAAGTAATGATAAATTTACTTAAAAATGCTGAAGAATCATTAGAGGAAAGCAATCAAGCAGAGATAAAAGTTAAGATAAATGTGAGTGAGCAATTTATTAATATTACAGTCATAGATAACGGCAGAGGATTCCCGCCTGAGCTAATAGGTAAGGCTACTGAAAGCTATGTAACCACTAGAAGTAAAGGTATGGGAGTAGGGCTTGCTATTGTTAAAAGAATAGTCGAAGAACATTGTGGAGTTTTAGATATCGCAAATAGAGAGGCAAGCGGAGCTGTGATTGATATTAGATTTAACCTTGAAGAACTTAAACTCAAGGTTAGACGTCAAGAAATAGGAGTAATTAGTTAGGCTTTCTAAAAATTTCAGAAAGTCCATAATTTAAGGCTCAACACTAGTGAAAGGGTTACTATAAATATTTTCTCCAATTAGAGGATTTGCTAAATAAATGATTTTATTTACATCAAATATTTAAAATAATTATCAAAAAGTTAATATTTATTAGCTTAGGTTAAGATTTTATATTTATACTTATTAAGTACTAATGTAAAAAGTTAATATCATGTCTAAAACAAAACCAGAGTATAATTTAATCTTAAATGAAACCAGTCTAAAAGAATTAATCGATTATAAAAACGCTTTAATAGAAGGTCACGAGCAACCAGGTGCTTACTTAAAAGAAAAATTAGGTAATCAAGATTTAAGTGCTATGAGCAACAAAAAATTTTTAGAAGCTCTATTATTAACTAAGCAGCCTAGAATTTTTGTTGAACTATCAGTTCAAGGAAAGGGTTTAGATTGGAATCATAAAGAATTAAAATTATTAGGAGATATAAATGTTGAGGTGCATGATAACGGTGTATGGTCTACGACTGATCCAAATTTAAAAACACATGATAAGCCATTTAAAGGAAATCTTTTATTTACACCTGGAGTTTTATTAAACGGTATAGCAGGTCTCGAAGGTAAGCCGATAGATTATGATGAAGTAACTACTAACGGTAAAATAGATCAAAAAAATATGACAGCTTAATTGAAAAAAGGCTTTTACCTCTTCTAGCTCATGCTAATGAAACTGCAAGTAATGAAGGTAAGCCGGCAGTAATTACTATGCCAGGTATAGGTTGCGGTAATTTTGCCGGAGAATTTTATGGAAAAATGGGTACTCATTTAGATTTGGCAATGCAAAACATGTTGAAAAAACATGAGAAAAAATTCCCTAACATAGCATGTATATATTATGATCCATATAATGAGGTTGAAAATACTGAAAAAAATATAGGAGGAATAAAATACCGAGTTAGACCTAGTGAGCAAACTCCGGACGGGCAAGATAAAAAACCTCAATTATTGCCTCCTGAGCAATATGAAGAAAAAAAAGGAGAATTTAAAAACTGTACTTTATATAAAATAGTAGCTGGGATCATGTTTCACTTCCTGGAAACGATTTTTACGAAAGTAACACTAGAAATACTGATGATGGTGTGATTGCTGCTGCTACCAATGTATTACAAAAAATTACCGGTATTGAAGGTAAATATAATAAAGATGACATGATGTATTTGCCTCCCGCCGGTTACAGAGATTGGGAACAAGTAGCTAGAAAAATAATATTCACCTTATCGCTAATAATAACGTTAAAATTACTTTAACAAATGGCAAAATGCTTTCTTTAAATGAGTATGAACTTACACATTCGGCAAAAAAATACAGCAAGATCCTGCTAAGCCTTTAATTGATATTAT